>NZ_JAJTTE010000082.1 GCF_021343995.1 Pseudonocardia terrae
CGAAGCGGCGGCACGCCGCACCGAGCTGCGGATCGTGCATGCACGATACTGCCCGGTCCCGCCCGACCCCTACGGCATCGTCGTCCCCGTCGACGAGATCTGCGCGGCCCGCGAGGCCGGCGAGCGGGTGCTGGGGGCGGCGGTCCGTCGCGTCCGCGCCATCGCCTCGGACCTCTCGGTGTCCGCACACCTGTCCTCAGGCGTCGCTGCCCAGATGCTGCTGGACTGGAGCCGGGACGCGGCGCTACTCGTCGTCGGAGCGGCTGGACCCGAGCAGCGCCGACACCACGTCGCCAGCACGCGACTGGCCAACTGGGCTGCCTGTCCGGTTGCGGTCATCCGTGACCGGCAGGTCCCCCAACGTGCCCGCACGAGCCCACGTGTCGTCCTGGGGGTAAACGGCTCGGGCCGGGCCACCCCGGCGATCCACGCCGCCTTCCAGGCTGCGGCCCAACGTGGCGTCCCGCTCCTGGTCGTCCACGCCTACAGGCCACCGGCTCCTTCGACCTCCACCGAGGCGTGGTCGAGCACCGCTAGCCGGAGTGTCAAACGCGCGCTACGCGCCGAGCGTGACGCCTTCCCCGACGTCCCGGTCATCGTCTCGATCGATACCGTCGGCCCGGTCGAGGCGTTGACCAGGCGAGCCGCCGACGCCGCCCTGGTCGTGGTCGGCTCGAACCTCCACCGCGGGATGCCGGCACTGAACCGCCGGCCGACATCCCACGCGCTCCTGGAACACGTCGCAGCACCGGTCCTCGTGGTGCCCCGCCGAACAGGCCGCCGCCACCCTTCACAGCGCCCCGATCAGGTAGGCCATGCCGACGTGCGGCATGCCGACACCGCCACGCAGGAGACACCGCCGGCTCACCGCCATGCCAACGATCACCACTGGTTCCCTGGGGGGCCGTCGCAGTGAACCGTTTCGGCCACCACACTCTCCACCGAGATGCCCGCCAGTCACACGCCCGTACTTGACGTCCACAGGGAAACAGCGCGATCACGTAGGGCACAGGGCTCCTCCTCGCAGGACGTGCCCGAATAGACACGAAAATTTCTTGTACAAATAGTTGTAGCTTGGTGGACTGCAGTCGTCGATGTGTCACCGCACCGGCGCCCGCACCGACCCGCACCGACCCCTTCGGCAACCGACAGTCAGACCGGCAGGCAGGAGCACGACGTGTCCTCAGCAACCGAGATCCACATCCTGGGTACCGAAACCGACCCGGCGAGGCGAGCACATGCACTGCTGCTTGATCGGGACACGGAGATGCTCGCCGACCTGGCGGCGAAGGTCGAGCTGGCCACCGGGTTCGGCCTCTCCTTGGTGCGTCGGGAGGAGGCCCAGGACTCGCTGGTCGAGTTCTGCTCGTCCCGTCTGCGCCGACACCTGGAGGCAACGGATCGCGTCCTCTACGCGGTCGCCGCGGGCGCCGAGGAGACCCGCCTGCTCGTGCGATCCCTGCGGCTACAGCACGAGATGATCCAGAGTCGCGTAGCCCGCCTTGCGCGGGCGAACACGGCCGACGAGGTGAACGAAGCCGCGCATGCCACCCTGACGCTGCTGCGGGCCTGCGCCGAGATCGAACGGCTTCTCCTGCTGCCGGCGCTGGCCGAGCTGCCGGGAGTCGAGCTCCCGGACCTCGCCGAGGACGTCTTCACTCTGCTGGCTTGCGGGCACCTCGATGTGCCCGATGTGCTCGACGTGCGGGAGATACCCCACGGTCGGCGCCATCCCCGCATCTTCGGGATCTACGCCCGTCTCGCACCCGGGGAGTCGTTCGTCCTGATCAACAACCACGACCCCAAGCCGCTGCACCGCCAGTTCCAGGCCACCTACCCGGACCAGTTCGGCTGGACCTACCTCGAGACCGGCCCCGCGCAGTGGCGCGTCCAGATCGCCAAATCGCTGCTGGAGGCCTGAGGGGATGACGGAGACTCCACGCGTCGTCCATGACATGCAGCATGTGCTCGCCGACCACACCGCCCTCGCACCCGGCGTGAGCTGGCGGCTCGCCGAGCCGGGCCGGCAGCTGGACGCCAACGTGCTCAACCTCGCCGCCGGCCACATCATCGAGACGCACGCGGAGCCAGACCTCGACGTCCTGGTCGTGGTCCTCTCCGGCACGGGCTGCGTCGAGACCGACGGCGCCACCCTGACGCTGACCGCCGGGGAACTGCTGTGGCTACCGCGCGGATCGACCCGCAAGCTCGCCGCCGGCGCCCACGGCCTGGCCTACCTCACCGTGCACCGACGGCGGCCCGGGTTGCAGATCAGGTCCGGTCCACCCTCATTCGGCTGAGCCTCTTCACCTGGGATGTAGGCAGGCACACTGGCCCTCCTATTTGTATCGTGTTACGATATTCCTGTCGGAGTGATTCGCCCGACGGGCTGGCACCCACTTTCGGAGGCGTGTCATGGCTCTGGACCCCGCGGTCGGGACCTCGCACGAGGACTGCTCCGCATGTGACCGGGACAGGACGGCCCATCGTGGCCAGATGACTGCGTTGGAGGTGCTGGTCACGGCCTTGCTGCTGTGGGGCCCGTGCCCACTTTCGGGCACCGAGCTCAAGGAGCGCCGCCGCACCGGCTCGCCCCGCCTCGCATCGCCCTGGCCGCTACCAGCCGTGCGTCCGATCGAGCAGGCTTCGGTCGGGCAATTCGAACCCTCCTGCCGGGGAGCGGTATCGCCGGGGCGGCGCCGCAACGTCCCGGATGCGCGGGCCAGTGTCGCGCTGCGCAGGAGGGTACGGGCCGGCGAGACCCGGGGCAGGCGACTCGCCGGATGTGTCGCAGGCTGCGCCAGGCCTGCGCCGGCCACCCGAGGAAGCGGAGGGACAGCATGACTCCGAACATCGATGCCCTGAGTACGAGCTCGCGCCGCTACGAGCCCGGCCCGGAGCTCACGCAGGCCTCCAACGCCTCCCCCGAGCTCTACGAGCTGGGGCTCGAGGAGTTCTGGGACCGCGAGGCCGGTCGTCGACTGGACTGGTTCACCCCGTACACCACGGTGCTGCGCTGGGAGCAGCCCTACGCGCAGTGGTTCCTGGGCGGGCAGCTCAACGCCACCGACAACTGCGTCGACCGGTGGGTGAGACGTGGCCACGGGGACCGCGTCGCCTTTCACCTGGTGCCCGACGACGGCCCCGGCTCAGCGGCCTGCACGGACCTGACCTACGCACAACTTCAGCGCAGGGTCGTGCAGTTCGCCAACGGGCTGAAAACCCTGGGCGTCGGCAAAGGCACCCCCGTCGGGATCTACCTGCAGATGGTCGCCGAGCTGCCCATCGCCATGCTCGCCTGCGCCCGCCTCGGCGCCCCGCATACCGTGATCTTCGGCGGATACAGTGGCAAGGCCGTCGCCGAGCGGGTCGCGGACATGGGCTGCACCGTGCTGATCACGCAGGACGAGGCGGTCCGGGCCGGGCGGGTGTGGCCTCAGAAGGCCAACGCCGACACCGGGCTTGCCGGGACCACCACCCAGATCGAGCACGTCGTCGTGGTCCGGCGCACCGGCGGTGAGGTCGCCATGCAGCCCTCGCGCGACATCTACTGGGATGAGTTGGTCGACGACCAGTCCGGCGAGCCGGCGAGTTGTCCGTGTGAGTCGATGGACTCCGAAGATCTGCTGTTCCTGCTCTACACCAGCGGCACGACCGGCAAGCCGAAGGGCGTCGTGCACACCACGGCCGGCTACCTGCTCGGCGCAGCCACGACCCACCACTACGTGTTCGACCTCAAGGACGACTCGGTCTACTGGTGCGCCGCGGACATCGGCTGGATCACCGGGCACACCTACATCGTCTACGGGCCACTGGCCAACGGCGCGACCAGCGTGCTCTACGAGGGCACCCCGTCGTATCCCGCTCGCGATGTCTGGTGGTCGATCATCGAGCGCTACGGCGTCGACATCCTCTACACCTCCCCCACCGCCATCCGCACCCACATGAAATGGGGGACGTCCCACGCAGTGGCGCACGACCTGTCCTCCCTGCGCGTCCTGGGCAGCGTCGGCGAGCCGATCAACCCCGAGGCCTGGGAGTGGTACCGCACCCACATCGGGGGCGGCGCCTGCCCAGTGGTGGACACCTGGTGGCAAACCGAGACCGGCCACATCCTCATCTCCCCGCTGCCCGGGGTGAGCACACTGAAGCCGGGTTCGGCGAGCAAACCGTTCCCCGGCGTCGACGCCGCGGTCTACGACGACAACGGCGCGCTCGTCAGGCCGGGCGAAGGCGGCAACCTCGTGCTGCGCCGGCCATGGCCGGGCATGATGCGGGGGCTGTTCGGGGACGACGAGCGTTACCGACAGAGCTACTGGGCCAAGTATCCCGACGCCTACTTCGCCGGCGACGGCGCGCGCATCGACGGCGACGGGGACTTCTGGCTGCTGGGGCGCATCGACGACGTGACCAACGTGTCGGGGCACCGGATCTCCACGATCGAGGTGGAGAGCGCGCTGGTCGACCATCCCGCGGTCGCGGAGGCAGCAGTCACCGGCCGGCGCGACCCCGACACCGGGCAGGCGATCATCGCCTTCGTCGCGGTGAAGGACGACGCCACCGGCTCCGATGAGCTGGCCGCTGCCCTGCGCGACCACGTGGCCACCCAGATCGGCAACCTCGCCAGGCCCACGCAGATCATCTTCAGCTCCGATCTGCCCAAGACCCGCTCCGGGAAGATCATGCGCAGGCTGCTCAAGAACCTCGCCGAGGGCGAACCGCTGGGAGACACCTCCACGCTGGTCGACCCGGCGGTCGTGCAGGACATGCAAGGCCAGGTCGGCTCCCGCCAGCGGGGCATCTCCGCGTCAAGGGAGCGCACCGGTATCGAGGAGGCCCAGCAATGAGCGGCTCGGGACGCAGTGATGACCTCTACCCGACGGCGACGCCCGAGATCGGGGCCCGCCGGCGCCAACTCGCCCCCGAGATCGACCAGGCCTTCCACAGCTTCAGCCGCGCGGTCTTCGCCGACGGGGCGCTCCCGCAGAAGACCAAGCAGCTCATCGCCGTCGCTGTCGCGCACGTGACCCAGTGCCCGTACTGCATCACCGGGCACACCCGTCTCGCGCACCGCAAGGGCGCCAGTTCCGAAGAGATCATGGAGGCCATCTGGGTCGCGGCCGAGATGCGCGCCGGCGGGGCTTTCGCCCACTCCACCCTCGCCCTGCACACCCTGGGGGAGACCGCGCCCGTTCCCGCCTCCGACGAGCCGGACGAGCCGCAGCCGGAAGCGGACAGTCCATGACGGCAATGCACGAGGACCTGGTAACCCGCCACATTCTGGCTTCAGCGAGGTAGATCCCCGTGGGGCACGGCGAGCCAGCATCGGATGCTGCCGCGACACCTTCGCCTGGAGCCTTCGCAGGAGCGGCCCGGGACCAGGCTGAACCTGGCCTGCATCCGATGGCACCGAGTTCTGGCACCGACTTCGTCGAGCACGGCTGATCAGGCCGGTTCATCGTGCATGTCGACGAGTGGTGGTCGCGCGAGCGCGGGGAGCGTGCAGTTTCTCGGCGTCGCGACCGCCCGGCCGGCGCGAGGACGCGGATCTTCGCTTCTCGGAATGCCCTGCCCGCGCGTGCGGTCGGAAGGCCGTCGCAGCGCGTGCTCGAGCTACCGAGCTACCAAGCGCGGCCGAGCCAGGTCAGGGGCAGGCCGGCGAGCCCTGCGCTCACTGAGCGGGTCAATTTCCGACGAGCTGGGCGAGGGAGACGTTGAGGTCAGCCAGTTCGGTGGCGTCGACCCGCTCACCGGAGCGGATCAGCTCCCGGATCGGCTCGGTGACGTCCCAGACGTTGACGTTCATCGCAGCCACCAGGCGCTCGTCGTGCAGCCAGAACGCGATGAACTCCCGGGCGTTCATATCGCCTCGGACGGCTACCTGGTCGTAGCCGCCGGGCTCGGTGTAGCCGGTGTATTCCATGCCCAGGTCGTACTGGTCGGTGAAGAAGTACGGCAGCCGGTCGTAGGAGGCCGTCTTCCCGAGCATGGTCGCAGCTGCGACGACCGGCTGGTGCAGCGCGTTGGCCCAGTGCTCGACGCGCAGCTGCCGGCCCAGCAGCGGATGGTAGGCGTTGGCGACGTCACCGGCGGCGAGGATGTCGTCGTCCGAGGTGACCAGGTGCCGGTTCACGAGGATGCCGTTGTCGACGTTCAAGCCGCATGAGCGAGCCAGATCGACGTTCGGGGTGACCCCCACAGCGACGATGACGAGGTCGGCGTCGAGGACGGTGCCGTCGGTGAGGTGCACCGCGCCGACGTGCGCCGGGTCGGCGCCGGGTTGCAGAGCCGAAACGCTGATCCCGCAGCGCAGCGTGACGCCGTGCTCGATGTGCAGATCGGCGAAGACCTTCGCCATCTCGGGACCGAGAACCCGCAGCAGGGGCAGCTCGGCATGCTCGAGGACCGTGACCTCGGCGTCGGCCGTGCGGGCTGCTGCGGCGGTCTCCAGGCCGATCCAGCCGCCACCGATGATCACCACTCTGGCGCCGGCGCGGAGTTCGGCCTTGAGCCGGTCCGAGTCGTCGAGGGTCCGGAGACAACGCACGCCGTCGAGATCGGAGCCCGGCACCGGTAGCCGTCGTGGTGTCGCGCCGGTCGCGAGGAGCAGCTTGTCGTAGCGCAGCCGCTCACCGCCACGGGTCGTGAGCTCGTGTTCGCGGCGGTCGACCGCGGTCACCACGGTGTCGAGTCGGAGATCCACCTTGTGCTCGGCGTACCAGGCTGCGGAGTGCACGAAGACCGTGTCGCGCTCGGCGTTGCCTTGCAGGTAGCCCTTGGACAGCGGTGGCCGCTCGTAGGGCCGGTGCGGTTCGGCGCCGAGCAGGACGATGCGTCCGTCGAAGCCGTCGGCGCGCAGCGCTTCTGCGGTCTTGGCGCCGGCCAGACCGGCGCCGACGATGGCGAACGTGCCCGAGTCACTCATTTGGGATCATCCTCTCCGCCGTCGCGCTTGGCGTCGGCGAGCTTGTGCTCGAGCGTGTCGACGAGCCTGGCCCAGGACCCTTCGAAGGTGGTCAGGCCGTCGTGCTCGAGCTTGTGCATCGCGTCGTCGTAGTCGATGCCGAGGTTCGCCAGTGCGGTCATCACCGCGGCGGCGTCGTCGTAGGCGGGGCGGACCGTGTCGCCGCGCAGGACGCCGTGGGCGGCCACGGCGCGCAGCGTCGCTTCGGGCATCGTGGTCACCACCCCGCTGGTGACCAGGTCGAGGACGTAGCGGGTGTCGGCGTAGGCCGGGTCTTTCACCCCGGTGGAGGCCCATAGCGGCCGCTGTGGCCGAGCCCCGGCCCGGCCGAGTGCGTGCCAGCGGTCGGAGGTGAAGACCTCGTCGTAGGTCCGGTACGCGAGGCGGGCGTTGGCGATCGCGGCCGCGCCCCGCACCGCCTTGGCCTCCGCGGAGCCGATGGCATCCAGACGCCGGTCGATCTCGGTGTCGACGCGGCTGACGAAGAACGAGGCGACCGAGGCGAGCCGGGTCAGGTCGCGACCGGCGGCGTGGGCCCGCTCGATACCGTCGAGGAAGGCGTCCATCACCTCGGTGTAGCGCGGCCGGGAGAAGATCAGGGTCACGTTGATGCTGATGCCCTCGGCCAGGCAGGTGGTGATGGCCGGCAGCCCGGCCGGGGTTGCGGGGATCTTGATGAACAGGTTCTGCCGGTCCACCAGCGACCACAACCGACGGGCCTCGGCCACCGTCCCCTCGGTGTCGTGTGCCAGGCGTGGGTCGACCTCGATCGACGCCCGTCCGTCTACTCCCCCGCTGGTGTCGTACGCCGGGCGCAGCAGGTCGCACGCCTCGGCCACATCCTGTGCCGTGATCAGACGCAGCGCCTCCTCGACGTCGACGTCCCGGCCGGCGAGTTCGCGGATCTGCCGGTCGTAGTGGTCGCTGCCGTTGATCGCCTTCGCGAAGATGGTGGGGTTGGTGGTGACACCGACCACGTGGCAGTCGCGGATCAGTCGGGCGAGGCTGCCCTCGGCCAGCCGAGCCCGGCTCAGGTCGTCGAGCCAGATCGCCACCCCGGCCCGGGTCAGCTCACCGAGTGGGTCAGCCATGACGGCCACCGGCCGGGACCGCCGAGGCGGCGGTGGTGAGGGCCAGGAACTCCGCGCGCGAGCGTGGATCCTCGCGCAGCGCCCCGAGCAGCGTCGAGGTGATCGTGCTGGTGCCGGCGGCGCAGACGCCGCGCACCCGCATGCACAGGTGCTCGGCCTCGATGACCACTCCGACCCCCCGTGGCTGGAGGTGGGTCTGCAGCCCGTCCGCGATCTGCTTGGTCAGTCGTTCCTGGACCTGGGGGCGGCGGGCGAACAGCTCGACCACGCGCGCGAGTTTGGACAGCCCGAGGATCCGCTGCCCCGGCAGGTAGCCGACGTGGGCGACCCCCAGGAAGGGCAGCATGTGGTGCTCGCAGATCGAGTGCACCGGGATGGTGCGCGCGAGCACCAGCTCGTCGTAGTGCTCGTCGTTGGCGAAGGTGGTGAGGTCGAAGGGGTGCGGGGTGAGCATCTCGGCGTAGGCGCGCGCCATCCGCCGCGGTGTGTCGGCCAGCGCGCCGGTGTGCGTGGCCACCCCGAGCGCGGCCAGGAATTCTGCGGCGGTCCGCTCCGCGGCCGTGAGGTCCATCCCGGGCGACGGGGGCACCACCCGTAGCGGGGTGGCCGGTGGGAACGGGGCCGAGACCGGGGCCGGGGAGGTCATGATGCCCGTGCCCGGCGGCCGCGGAGGCTGACCGCAGGGGCGAGTCGGGCGAGCGCGAGGGCGCCCACGAGCAGCCCGAAGTCGCGCAGGGCGATGTCGTAGAAACCGCCGATGAGCAGCAGGTTGACGATGATGCCGGCCAGCCAGGCGGCCACGACGTATCCGCCGATGCGGGGCAGCACCGCGACCAGCAGCCCGGCGAGGATCTCCACGGCCCCGACCGCGAGCATCGCCTGGTGCGCGGTCCCGGGGATCAGGGCGTCGATCTGAGGGGCCAGATACTGCTCCCAGTCTGTGAGCAGCCCGAAGAACTTGTCCAGGCCGAACAGCACCGGCGCCACCGTGAACACCGTGCGCAGCAGCAAAAACGCCTGGTGTGCGGCCAGTCCGGGGCTGGTAGCGGAGGGGACGTCGCGGTGGGTGGTCATGGCTTCCTCGCTTCTAAAGGAGACTTCTGTGAACGCTAGACTGTGGATATTCTTAGGTCAATGCTCGTGTCTTTTAGAAGGTGGTGTGCCCGTTGGACGACGACTTCGTCGCGCAGGTCAGCGGGGTCGGTGCGCTCGCCGACCCGGTCCGGCGCGCGCTGTACCTCTACGTCGTCGCGCAGTCGCAGCCGGTGAGCCGAGACCAGGCCGCCGCAGGTACCGAGATGGCGCGGCACACCGCCAAGTTCCACCTGGACAAGCTGGTGGAGGAGGGGTTGCTCGACACCGGGTTCCGCCCCTGACCGGTGGGCGTGGTCCGGGCGCGGGCCGCCCGACGAAGCTGTACCGGCGCTCGGCCCGCCAGGTTGCGGTCACGCTGCCCCCGCGCCAGTACGACTTGGCCGGGCAGATCCTGGCCGGCGCCGTCGAGGAGGCCGCCCGCGACGGTGCGGCCGTTCTCGGCGCGGTGCAGCGCGCGGCCGCGCACGCCGGGCACCGACTTGGTGCCGAGCAGCGCCGGCGCGCCACAGGCACCCAGGCCGTCCCGCTCGAGGACCTCGCCGCCGTGTTCGGCCTGTACGGATACGAACCTCGCGTCGAGCACGGCGTGCTCGTGCTCGGAAACTGCCCGTTCCACGCACTGGCCCGCGAGCACACCGCGCTGGTGTGCGGGATGAACCTGCGCCTCGTCATGGCGATGCTCGACGAGCTCGGAGTGCAGGCCAGGCTCGACCTGGTGCCGGGCCGGTGCTGCGTGACCCTGACCGTTCAACCGGAGTAGCTCGTCGCTCTCCGTCATGCTGGCGCTGGGCAGTCGGTCGGCCCCTCGTCGAGGCCGTAGACCGCGGCGGCCCGGCTCAGGACCGTGCGATCCCGCTCTCCCTGGCTGACCAGGTGCTCGAGTGCGCGCAGCACAATCCACGGCGCGTCCACGCGGTGATGCCGGCGCAGGACCGTGCGGGTATCGGAGCGGCCGAACCCGTCGGTCCCCAGCGAGGCCCACCGGCCCGGCACGAAGGGTGCGATCTGGTCGGGTACCGCGCGCATCCAGTCCGACACGGCCACCACCGGCCCCGGCCGGTCCCGCAACCGCCAGGTGACGTAGGGGACTCGCTGGGGCCGGCTGGGATGCAGGGAGTTCCACCGGTCCACCGCGAGGGCCTCGCGCCGAAGCTCGGTCCAGGACGTCACCGACCACACGTCGGCGCGCACCCTCCAGTGGTTGTGCAGCAGCCGCTGCGCCTGCAGGGCCCAGGGCACGGCGATACCTGAGGCGAGGATCTGCACGCGAGGTCCCTCGCCGTCGGGCGCGGCGGAGTAGCGGTGCATGCCGGCGAGGATGCCGCGCACGTCGACGTCGTCGGGCTCCGGCGGTTGGACGATCGGCTCGTTGTAGAGGGTGAGGTAGTAGAAGACGTTCGGATCCTCCCCTGGGCGGGGCTCGCCGTACATTCGCCGGAGCCCCTCGCGCACGATGTGGCCGAGCTCGAAGGAGTACGCGGCGTCGTAGGCCACGCAGGCCGGATTGGTCGAGGCCAGCAGCAGGGAATGCCCGTCCTGGTGTTGGAGGCCTTCCCCGTTCAGGGTCGTGCGGCCGGCGGTCGCGCCGAGCAGGAAACCGCGTGCCATCTGATCGGCGGCGGCCCAGAGGCCGTCGCCGGTGCGCTGGAAGCCGAACATCGAGTAGAAGACGTAGACGGGGATCATCGGTTCGCCGTGTGTGGCATACGAGGTGCCGGCGGCGGTCCAGGACGCGACCGAGCCGGCCTCGGTGATGCCCTCGTGCAGCAGGACGCCCGCGGCGTCCTCTTGGTAGCTCAGGAGTTGGTCGCGGTCCACCGACAGGTAACGCTGGCCGTGCGGGTTGTAGATCTTCTTCGACGGGAACAGCGCGTCCAGTCCGAAGGTCCGGGCCTCATCGGGGATGACGGGGACGAACCGCGGGCCGATCTCCGTGTCCTTCATCAGGTCCTTGAGCAACCGGACGAAGGCCATGGTGGTGGCGACCTGCTGGGTGCCCGAACCGTTGCGGGCCACCGCGTAGACCGGGTCCCCGGGCAGGACCAGTGGTGTGCTGGCTACGGTGCGGGCGGGTAGGTACCCACCCAGGGCATGCCGGCGTTCGTGCAGGTACACCAGCTCCTCCGACCAGCGGTGCGCCGGGTAGTACGGGGGCAGCGTGTCGTCGAGGGCTTTGTCCGGGATGTCGAGTTCGAGCCGATCGCGGAAGGCGCGCAGGTCCTCGTGGGTCAGCTTCTTCATCTGGTGGGTGGAATTGCGGCCCTCGAAGTGCGAGCCGAGCGTCCAGCCCTTGATGGTCTTGGCCAAGATCACCGTCGGTCGGCCGGTGTGCTCGGTCGCTGCCTTGTACGCGGCGTAGAGCTTGCGGTAATCGTGTCCCCCACGCTTGAGGTTCCAGATCTGGGTGTCGGACAAGTGCTCGACCATGGCTGCCGTCCGGGAGTCGCGGTTGAAGAAGTGTTCTCGGACGAACGCGCCGTCGTTGGCCTTGAAGGTCTGATAGTCGCCGTCGACGGTGGTGTTCATCAACTCGACCAGCGCGCCGTCGTCGTCGGCGGCGAGGAGCGGGTCCCATTCCCGCCCCCAGATCACCTTGATGACGTTCCAGCCCGCGCCGCGGAAGAACTCCTCGAGCTCCTGGATGATCTTGCCGTTGCCCCGGACCGGACCGTCGAGGCGCTGCAGGTTGCAGTTGACGACGAAGGTGAGGTTGTCCAGCTCTTCGCGGGCCGCCAACCCGACGGCAGCCAGGGATTCCGGCTCGTCCATCTCGCCGTCGCCGACGAAGGCCCACACCCGTTGTCGGGTGGTGTCGGCGATGTCCCGGGCGTGCAGGTAGCGGTTGAACCGGGCCTGATAGATCGCGTTGAGTGCGCCCAGACCCATCGAGACAGTCGAGAACTCCCAGAAGTCGGGCATCAGGCGGGGGTGAGGGTAGGAGGGCAGCCCGCCGCCCCTCGTGGTGTGGGAGACCTCCTGGCGGAACCCGTCGAGCTGGCCCTGCGAGAGCCGGCCCTCCAGGAACGCTCTGGCATAGATTCCCGGTGAGGCGTGGCCTTGGATGTAGATCTGGTCGCCGCCGCCTGCCGCGCAGCGGCCGCGGAAGAAGTGGTTGAACCCCACTTCGTAGAGCGACGCGGATGAGGCATAGGTCGAGATGTGGCCGCCCACGCCGATCCCGGGCCGCTGCGCTCGGTGCACCATGATCGCGGCGTTCCAGCGTATGTAGGCCTGGATCCGCCGCTCGATCCGCTCGTCCCCGGGGAACCGTGGCTCGGACTCGGGCGGGATCGTGTTGACGTAGTCGCTGCCGCGCAGACCTGGTACGCCCAACTGTCGCTCCTGCGCGCGCTCCAAGACGTTGAGCATGAGGTGGCGAGCTCGGTTACGCCCGGCGTGCTCGACCACGCCGTCAAGTGACTGCCGCCATTCCTCGGTCTCGGTCGGGTCGGGATCGTGTGAATCGCGGGCGCGCTGCTCGTCATTCGCGACTTGGCCTTCCGGCGCAGTGGTCATGGCCGTGTCCTCCCGTTCAGGTTGTGGCGAGCTGTACCGGGCAGGCCGGCACGCCCTGGGTGCTGGAGCAGCTGAACCGACCCCGGCCGATGTCGAACCGGCAGCTGCGCCCCGGCCGGCATCTCGCGGGCGTCCCAGACCGCCTTCATGCTCTCTTCGGGACAGGCCCCGTTGCGATGGGCGAGCTCGGTGTGCCCGATGCACTCCGGCACGACACCCTCGCTGAGCTCCGGAGCGATTCCCTGCGGCGCGCGGGCTCGGGTACCGCCGCCGGATGCATTCCCTCGGTCATCACTTCCTCCATCCGGCATACGGGGGATATCTGCTGTGGTGCCGGATGACCCACGGCGCGGCGCCGTCAGCGCCCGGAACCGGATGATCTTCGGCCGGTTCCTTGGTGACAGGTTTGATGACGACGACCGGGCAGGCGGCGTGCGCAGCCACATAGTGGCTGACCGAGCCGAGCAGGGCTCCGAAGATCGTCCCGTGTCCACGGGAGCCGACTACCAGTAGGTCGGCGCCCTCCGCGATCTGCATGAGCACCTCGGCGGGGTGCCCCTTGATGAGCGCGGTCATGACCGTCTCGTCGTCGGCTGCGACACCGGTATCGACGAGGGCCGACACGAGGATCCCTTCAGCCGCGACCAGCGGATGAACCTCGCCGACGGTGGCCGTGTCGGCGAAGGTCGACTCAACCGGGAAGTCCCACGCCGTCACCGCATGTACCGCAAGGCGGCGCCCGGATGCTTCCCGGACCGCCCGGCGCAGGGCGGCCAGCGATCCGGGAGAGCCATCGACGCCGACCACTATTCGACCCCTCTGCGCTCGCAGGTCCGCGCCGGACGAGGCGGCCATCAGTCGGTCGTCGATCCGGCGACGAGCAGGTCCACGAGCACGGCCGCCTCGCTGCTCTCGACCTCTCGGGTAGCGGTGAGCAGGGCCATCGGCCGCTGCTGCGCCAACTCGCGCAGGTGCTGCAGCGCAGCGGCCCGCTCGGGATCGGCGAGCTCGCTCCGGTAGCGGCGTCCGAACTCGGCGAACCGGGTCGGGTCGTGGCCATACCACCTCCGCAGCGCCGCGGACGGAGCGATCTGCTTGCACCATTCGTCGAGGTCGGCCCGGTTCTTGGTCAAACCGCGTGGCCAGAGGCGGTCGACCAACACCCGAGTGCCGTCCTCGGCTGTACGCGCGTCGTAGACCCGGCCGACCCTCACGCGTGGCCGTGGCATCTTCGGACTGCCGCTTCCGCCACTGTCGGTGTCAGCCCCAGCGGCCACCCGGGGGATCCAACGACCGCCCTCGTTCTCCCATCTCGCCAGGGCCAGGTCCAGGGCCAGGTCCGGACCAGTTGTGGCTCCCGGGAATCCAGCGGCCCCCGGGTCCGACGACGCTCTCAGCAGCCGGCGTTCGGTCTCGAAGAGAATCTCCCGGTCGTGGTTGTTGAGCACGAGGCACCTCCTGGCGACCCTGCCCGTTTCACGGGGCCGATCTCGGATACTCATCTCGTAAAAGGATCTATATAGGCGGACTAATCCATCGAGAGCCCGTCGGCGGTGGGCCGGGCATACGTTGCTGTGCGACTGGTGCAGGCAAGGGCAGGGCCGGGGTTTCGACGCGCCGGATCGTCGTCGGATCCGTCGTCGGCTTCGGTCAGGTGACGCCGGACAGAGCCGACCACTTGCGCTCTCCCGGGCCAGTTCGTCCGTCGAGGCCAGGTCATTGGGCACCGGGGTCCTCCTCGATGTCGGGCTGGAACGCACGCGCGGCGAGCTCGGACGGCGCCGGCTCGGCGTGGCTCCAACGGCCGACGGAGTGACGCTCGGCGCGCAGGCGCTCCACCAGGTGCGGGTAGTGCAGCTCGAACGCGGGGCGCTCGGAGCGGATCCGCGGCAGCTCGGTGAAGTTGTGCCGCGGCGGCGGGCAGGAGGTGGCCCACTCCAGCGAGTTGCCGTGCCCCCACGGGTCATCGAGGGTGACCATCCGCCCGTACCGGTAGCTGCGGAAGACGTTCCAGACGAACGGCAACACCGACAGCCCGAGCACGAACGCGCCGATCGAGCTGATCATGTTGAGCGTGGTGAACCCGTCCGTCGGCAGGTAGTCGGCGTAGCGGCGCGGCATGCCTTCGTTGCCCAGCCA
Source organism: Pseudonocardia terrae (assembly GCF_021343995.1). Lineage (GTDB taxonomy): Bacteria > Actinomycetota > Actinomycetes > Mycobacteriales > Pseudonocardiaceae > Pseudonocardia > Pseudonocardia terrae. Next base: position 14,806 of record NZ_JAJTTE010000082.1, read on the forward strand.
GTGCTGCACCAGGAACGTGGTGTGGAACCCGAGGAAGGTCAGCCAGAAGTGCAGCTTGCCGAGGGGCTCGTCGAGCATCCGGCCGGTCATCTTCGGGAACCAGAAGTAGATCCCGGCGTAGGTCGCGAACACGATCGTCCCGAACAGGACGTAGTGGAAGTGCGCGACGACGAAGTAGGTGTCGGTGACGTGCCAGTTCAGCGGGGGCGAGGCCAACAGGACCCCGGTCATCCCACCGAAGAGGAACGTCGCGGCGAACCCGAGCGAGAACAGCATCGGCGTCTCGAAGGTCAGCTTGCCTCTCCACATCGTGCCGATCCAGTTCACGAACTTGATCCCCGTGGGGATCGCGATCAGGAAGCTCGTGAGGGAGAAGAAGGCCAGCAGCACAGCGCCGGTCGCGAACATGTGGTGGGCCCACACCGACATCGACAGCATCGCGATCGCGAGGGTCGCGAAGACCATGCCCTTGTAGCCGAACAGCGGTTTGCGACTGAAGACAGGGAAGATCTCGGTGACGATGCCGAAGAACGGCAGGGCGACGATGTAGACCTCGGGATGGCCGAAGAACCAGAACAGGTGCTGCCAGAGGATCCCCCCGCCGTGTGCTGGGTCGAACACGTGCGCGCCGAGCTGCCGGTCCGCCAGCAGCCCGAACAGGGCCGCCGTGAGCACCGGGAACGCCATCAGGACCAGCAGAGACGTGACGAACACGTTCCACGTGAAGATCGGCATGCGGAACATGACCATCCCGGGGGCGCGCAGGCAGACGATCGTGGTCACGAAGTTCACCGCGCCGAGGATCGTGCCCAGTCCGGCGACGATCAGCCCGCAGATCCACAGGTCTTGCCCTGCGCCGGGGGAGTGGAGGGCGCCGGAGAGCGGAGTGTAGGCAAACCACCCCGAGTCCGCGGCGCCCCCGGGGGTCAGGAAACCGGCCATCACGGTGAGACCACCGAACAGAAACAGCCAGTAGGAAAGCGCGTTGAGCCGGGGGAACGCGACGTCCGGTGCACCGATCTGCAGGGGCATGATGTAGTTCGCGAACCCGATGAAGATCGGGGTGGCATAGAGCAGCAGCATGATCGTGCCGTGCATGGTGAACAGCTGGTTGTACTGCTCGCTCGAGAGGAACTGCTGCTCCGGCCGGGCCAGCTCGGCGCGGATGAGCAGGGCCATCGCCCCGCCCACCATGAAGAACCCGAAGGAAGTGACCAGATAGAGAAGGGCAATGTCCTTCGGGTCCGTCGTGCGCAACATCTTCAGGAGCGTGGATCCCTTGCCCGACCGGCGCGCCGGGTACGGGCGCGGGGTGATCGGCTTCGGTTCGACGGCGGTCATGGGGTCCCCCGCTCCAGATGCTGCGGTGAAAGGGTGAGGAGCTCGCTCGCCTGCGCACCGGGTAGCCGGCGGCGGATCGCGCCGGCGATCCGGGTGGCCTGGCTCTTGGCCAGCTCCGCCCGCTTCCCCGCGTGCCGCTGATCGACGGTCGCCGTCCACAGCGCTCGCCAGCGCGCGAAGTGCGCCTCAGCGAGCTCACATCGTGCATTCAGATCGAGGTGGGGGCGCAACGCGTTGCGGTGATACGTCCCGTCCCGGAGCAACACCGTGGACCAGAAGTCGCACATCACCGGCAGGTGCGCGGACAGGTCCACGCGGGCGACCTCGACGAAGATCGGCCCGAGGACCTCGTCGCTGAACACCCGCCGATAGACCTCGTCCACCAGATCGGTGATATCGCCGCGGTCGGCGATTTCGTGGCGTAGCGACCCGGCGCTCACGACGCGCCCCCGCTGACGCGGACGGCCCCGAGTACGGGCAACGTCGCAACCTTGATCACAGGGTGACGGCGGAGGCCGGGCGCGAGCACGGTGACTCGGCTCCCGCCCTGGCGAGGCGTGCGTGAGCGCCTCGCCCGCGCCAGGGCATTGAAAGCACCAGCCGGACTCATCGCTCTGCCGCCGCGTGGGCCGCTACCACTGCCGCATCCGGAGCGGCGTGGTGTGCCGCCCGGTCGGCCGGGACAGCGCCGTTCGGTCGCGTAGGGGCACCGGGAGGCACCGGCCCAGTGGCCTCGGAGGGTGCTGCGCGTTCGAGGAAGCGCAGCAGCTCGACGGGGAAGGGCAGGACCAGGGTGGAGTTCTTCTCCGCCGCGACCTCGACGACGGTCTGCAGCAGCCGCAGCTGCAGCGCGGCGGGATGGGCGGTCATCACCTCGGCCGCCTCGGCGAGCTGCTTGGAGGCCTGCAGCTCGCCCTCGGCCGTGATCACCCGGGACCGGCGTTCGCGCTCGGCCTCGGCCTGGCGCGACATCGAGCGTTTCATCGACTCCGGCAGCACCACGTCCTTGATCTCCACGCGGTCGATGTGCACGCCCCAGCCGACCGCCGGGTTGTCGATCATCAGCTCGAGGCCCTGGTTGAGCCGCTCGCGGTTGGACAGCAGGTCGTCGAGCTCGCTCTTGCCGATGATCGAACGCAGCGACGCCTGCGCCACCTGCAGGATCGCCGAGCCGTAGTCCTGCACGTCCACGGCCACCCGCACCGGGTCCACCACGCGGTAGTAGACGACCGCGTCGACCCGGACGGTGACGTTGTCGCTGGTGATCCCGTCCTGGGCGGGGACCGGCAGGGTCACCACCTGCAAGCTGACCTTCTGCAGACGGTCCGCGACCGGGGCGAGCAGGGCAAGCCCCGGGCCGAGGGTCTGCGGACGCACCCGGCCGAACCGGAACACCACCCCCCGCTCGAATTGGGTGATGACCCGCACGCTCAGCCCGAGCAACACCACAACCAGCGTCAGAACTGCGATCAGTACGTAGGCGGTAATCGTCATGTCGTGCCTCCGGCGTTCGCCCCCGAACCGGACGACCCGAACTCGCGACGGATCTACAGGTGGGGCCGCCATCTCGATGGGACGTTTCTCAAGGCTCGTCGTGCGGGTCCGTCATTTGTGCTGGGCGGCGCGTGGGACCCGAGCGCCGCCAGGCCACCCAGATCAGTCCGGTCACCGCAGCGAACGCCAGCGCGCCGGCCAAGGACACGGTCGCCAGCATGACTGTGAAGAACAGCGCTGCGGCCACGATCGCGACTGCGATCGCGAACGACATCCCGCAGTGGGGGTGGCTGTCCAGACGCTTCGCGCGAGCGTCGAACAGCCGCGGTAATTCTGGGTCGTCGGCCATGAATTGACGTTCGAGTTCCTCCAACGTCTTCCGCTCGTGATCACTGAGCACGCCGCCTCCTCATAAAGGACGCTCGGTCCGGAGCCGGGAGCGTCAATGGACGGCATCCCGTTCCCAACGGCCGGTGGGCTGGACCCGAAAGAACGGCCGATCCAGCCGGAGTCGGGTCCGGCTAATGCCAATACTGCTCCGACCGACCATTCCACGGCACCAGGGCAGTCGGCCAACTTCCCCCTGATCAGGTTGCCGACGACTGGCAGCCTCACTACGGGCACCAGCGATCGGGAGCGGGACACCCATACCGGCACTGACCGACCCCGGCCGCGCCGGGGACACGGCGTGGATCAACCGTGTTCTATGCCAGCGGGTCCCCCGCGTTGCTGGCGGCCGACGCCCGATATGGGCGAACACCGATGTCGGTCTTGCCGGGCCTGGGCAAGCTGCACTACCACAACCGTGGCCCTCGTGCGATCACATCTCGACCAACTGTATCGTGATGCGATATACCTGCGGGCTGATGAAGATTGAACGCAGCCGGTCAAGGCCCGTCGGCCCTAGCGACCTCGGGACTGCTACCCGATGCTGATTGAGCACGGAGAGCGAGGGAAGTCGAGTGGAGATCGTTGTCAGCGGCCGGAACGTGGGGGTGCCGGAGCATTTTCGGATCCGCGTTGGGGAGAAGATCGGCCGTCTGGAGCGCTACGACCACAAGCTCACCGGCTTGGATGTCGAGCTCGTCCACGAGCCGAACCGCCGGCAGAGCAAGAGCTGTCAGCGGGTAACGATCACGGGCAGAGGATGCGAGCCGATGGTCCGCGCCGAGGCCTGCGCACAGGACTTCTACGGGGCGCTGGACTGCGCCGTCGCCAAGCTGGCGAGACAGCTCCGGCGCTCGCATGACCGCGGCCGGATTACCGCCCGCCGGAGGAGGATCACCGCCGGGCCGGACGTACCCGCTGCCGTTGGGTTGCTGGAGCAGTTGCCGGGGGTCGACAGCCGCGGCGACCTCGTACCGGACGACCGCGAGGACGAGGACGACACGACTCCCCCACCCCGCGACCAGGACGACTACCTCGTGCGGTCCGACTTCGTCGATGCTCCGCCCAGCACGCCGCCCGTGCGCGGCGATCACGCTCCCGCGCTAGCAATCGAATCCCGCGGTGCCGCCCTGCTCGCCCGAGGCCGAGGACATGACCCGGTAACGAGGCCCGGCTCGGTCTCCGACCTGCACCACGGCCGCAGCCCGTCCGCGATCTTTGGCCACGACAGCACGCGGACGACGCAACCACCCGCCGGGCCCGCCGCAGATCCGGTCCCTGAAGGCGATCAAGCAACCGGCCACGACGAGGGCGCCGCGCACCGCTGCACCGCACGGAACCGGCGATGATCGGCATAGACAACAACAGCGGCTCCCGGTCCCATGAACGACAGTGTCCGTCCCATGGTCGCTTGATCCAGCGAAGCAGCGGACGTGCCAGGCCAAGGTGAGCCGCGCCCACGTGCGCGAGCCGAACCACCCATGGTGGACGACACCTGGCTGACCGAGATAGCGCAGGCGGCCGGCCGCGAGGTCCGTGGTGCCCCGGTGGAGCTCCTCGGCGACTACTTGATGATGTTGGCCGAGGCCGCCATCACCGGACGCAAGCCGCACTCGTCCGAGATCGATGCGGTGGGGATGCTGGGAAGGAGAGCCGCCGAGCTCGGGGTGTCGGCGGGCAGCGCCGTGCAGCTCTATCTCGCCGCCGCTCGACGGGTCTGGGGCGGGCTTCCGATGGTGGTCCGCTCGCGGGACAGCGGGGCGGTACGGGCCGCTGCCGAGGCGGTGCTACACGTGGTCGACGCCGCGGTCGCCAGCCTCGTCGAGGGCTACACCGAGGCCCGCCGGCAGATGGTGCGCTGGGAGGAGACGCTGCGTCACGAGTTCATCGAGGACCTGCTGCGCGGAGACGCCGATGTGGGGCGGCTGGTAGAACGGGCTGAACCTTTCGGGCTGGACATGGCCCGCCCGCATCAGGTTGCCTTGGCCGCGCCGACGGGGCGGCTCGAGGACGCCGAGTCGGCGGTCAGTTCCCTGGAACATGCAGTTGTGCGCCGCGTCGGCGACCGCGATGTGTTGGTGGCCGCAAAGGACGGCTTGATCGTCGTTGTGGCCCCCGCCGACGCTGACATGCCGTCTCCGCCCGGAGCCCGATCGCCAGTGAAGCTCGGCGATTTCATGTTCGCGGAACTCGGCCAGTCGCGCCGCGGCCGGCCGTGGCGGGTCAGTGTGGGACGGCCCTACCCGGGCTCCTACGGGATCCCCCGCTCGTACGAGGAAGCTCGTGAGGGCCTGACCATGGCGGTGCGGCTGCACCTGGACACTCCCGTGGTCTGTGCCGAGCAGCTGCTCATCTACCGCGTACTCCTACGCGATCAACCCGCCATCACCGACCTGGTCCTGTCCGTGCTGGGCGAGCTGGTCCGGGCGCGTGGTGGAGCCGAACCGCTCCTGGACACCCTCAATGCCTACTTCGCCACCGGCAGCGTCGTCACCGAAACCGCGCGGCGTCTGCACCTGTCCGTCCGCGCGGTCACCTACCGCCTTGACCGGATCAGAACGCTCACCGGCTACGACCCCACAGATCCCGAGCAACGCTTCACCATCCAGACCGCGGCGCTCGGCGCGAAACTACTTGGCTGGCCGAAACACGACCGGGACGAGCCGCGCTGATCGACACGTGCTGAACCCGTTGTTGCACCCTGCTGCCTCTACGCGAATCCGGTCATGGTTGTGGCGCTGTCCGAGGATCACTGACCTCGGGGTGGACGGTCGCGCGGCCCGTGAGGGCCGTCTCGTTCGGCCGGACTGTTCACGGGGACATTGGATCCGCATGTGGCCCTGCTGACGTGCCTGCCAGGCCGAGGCGCTGCTTGAGGTTCTCGAGCTCGTCGCGCATCGAGGTGGGCAGCTTGTGGCCGACCTTGGCGAACCACTCCTCGATGAGCGGGATCTCCTGCTTCCACTCCTCGGGATCGACCTTCAACGCGGCCGCGACCCAGTGCTGGAAGTAGTCACCGACGTTGTAGCCGAGGAACGGCAGCATGGCCA
>NZ_JAJTTE010000083.1 GCF_021343995.1 Pseudonocardia terrae
GCTGCCGCAGCGCCGGCGCCACATAGGCGAAAGTGTTCAGATCGCCGAACTCGAAGACGAACGCGACAGCCAAAGCCAGCAACACCCCACGGTGGAACCGACCCATCGGCAGGCGATCCAAGCGGGCGGACAGCTCGACGGGGCTCATCGTGAAACTCCTGGGTCGGCGTCAGTGGGTGGGCGGGTGCCGTCGACGAGGTCCCGGACGAGGTCCCCCGGGGGCTCGAAGCGCCCCTCGGTCGACGGGCGGGACCTCGGCAGCGACGCCGGGCTGTGTCCGTTCACGGTCACCGCCGCTCGAGGTTCCAGGAGGCGGTCGGGCGCGGGTCGTTGCACCAGCGCGCCACCAGGCCGACACTCGCGGAGGCCGCAGCGCCCTGCACGGCGTCGCCACCGCCACCCGAGCGAAGGCCCTGAACTGGAGTGATCAGGACGGCGAGGGCGTCCGGGATGCTCATCGTGATTCCCCTTCACGTGCGTCTGACGTGGTCTCTGACGGGAGAACTCTCCTGCCGATCCCGGCCCTCCCGCCGTCGGCCCGGCGCTTGATACGCAGGAGGAACCGACTGTCGGCCAATCAGCGGACCGCACGTCCGTACGCAGTCAAGGGACCCGGCCGCCTCGACCTGCCTCGCTTGCTCCAGGCGATCCGCTTCTTCGGCGCTCTGGACCTGCCCGCTGACCAGGTGGCGTTCGTGTCCTGCTCAAGGGGGCGGGTCGGGCGGCGCGGGCCGAGCGGTGGTCGAAGGCCGGAACCGCGACCTCCGGAGAAGGCAGCACACCGGTGCGCGTGCCGGATGTCAGCGTCGACGGTCCGAGGCCACGCCCGGAGGGGACAGCCGCAGCCGCAGGACGACCTCGCCGTCGTCGTCCATCTCGCCGGTCGGCTCGAAGCCGAACTTCCGGTAGAACGGGCCCGGGTTGCCCGGACCCCGTTCATAGCTGGTCAACAGCTCATCGGCGCCCTCCGCCCGCACCAGGTCGACGATCTGCGTGAGCACCTCCCGGCCGATCCCACGCCCCTGGTAGCGCCGATCGACGAGCAGCCGCCACAGGAAGTAGCGCCCCCCGCTCGGCGCGTTCCACGACAGCATCACGAAGCCGACGGGCTCGTCGCCGAGATACACAGCCCGGACCCAGGGGCGGGCCTGCGGCTCGGCGGCCGCGTCCTTGAGCGACTCGGCCACCGACGCGACGAACCGCCGCTGCTCGCGCCGGACCCGGAGGGCGCGCACGCTCTTCCGGTTGTCGTCGGTGATCTCTCGCAGCTGCACCTGTGGGGACGTCATGCCGCACCCCGTCCTGAGCCGGCGCTCGGCTCGTGTGTGCTGGACCTGCCTCGGGCGGTCGCCCCGGTCAATCGTCACCTACTCGGGATAGCGACGTCACCTGAGCACTCCGCACCGCACCGCTTGGCCGCCGAACGCCTGCTCTCCCAGCTCGCCGCGGCCGCGCCGCTCACCCGAGCCGCCACCCGGGCGGCGGGGCTTACCTACCCACGTCGGACCACGCCGTTCACCCCGGGAGCTCCTGCCGCACGGGTCGTGCTCGCGTGCACGCCCACTGAGCAGCACGCCCTGCCGCTGGCGGCGCTCGCGCCAGCGCCGCGGCGTACAGCGTGTCCTCGGACTGATACTTCCGGCCCGTGTGCCCGAGGGTGAACACCTCGTCCCAGCAGGACTTGTCGCGGAAGCCCAGCTCGCGCGGGTCGAGGAAGTGCTCACAGAGACCGGTCATGTCCTGGGCGTCGACCAGGTCACGCAGGCCGAGTTGCTCGGCGCCACGATCCACCAGCGCCCCGCGGCTCCCCCTCGGTGACCGCGCCGGTGTAGTAGTACTCGTCCAGCCCCGGTCGCGACCTCGCGCAGCAGGTACTCGGTGCTGTAACCCGACGCGATGTTCAGCGCCCCGACCACCGCCGCGCGGCCCTGGGCCGAGCCGCATCGCGCACCGGGCGGTCGAAAGCCGCGCTTGCCCGTCGGATTGTGGTGCAGAGGTGTGAGTCATTTGATCTTGGTGGTTTTGTGCGGGTTTGAAGCTCTGTGAGCGTGCTGCTGGAGTGCTCGAGGTTGTTCTGCTCGTGGTCCTGGTGGGTCGTGCCGGGAAGGCTCATGTGGAGGTCGTCAGGAGTCTTGAAGGTGGACCAGACGCAGGGTCTGGGGTTTGCGCCGGAGCTGCTTGAGGGCCTTCGCGGCGGTGCCGGAAGACGCCGGCGCGGTCCTGTAACTCCGACACCGTCGGCAGCCGGCCGTGGTCGGCGGCGTGGGCGCGGGCGGCATCGAGGGCCCGGTCGCGCTGGGCGACTCCGGCGGCCGGCCCGGATCCTGTTCCTTCGCGCCGGCAACACGCCGGCGACCACGACAACCGCCCACGCGTAGCGCGCCGCCGATCCGGACCGTCAAAGAAGCCCGGCGTCGCCCAGCCGAATCGCAACTCCGATCTTCGTGACCGGCCTCTGCCGGCACTCGTCGGGAGTCGGAATCAGCGCACGGCCGTGCGCGGTAAGCGCGCGCCCTCTCCTCTTGACATGGTGCTCGACCGCCGTCACCCTAACCGCGATACCCGGAACGTGGGTTCCATTATATGAAACTCATGTGGATCTCGTGTCGCCATTCAGAGGGACTGGCCGTCGAGCGCGGTGCCTGTTCAGCCTCTATGGCGGCCCGATCGGGGCCCGGTTTGCGAACCCGTCGTGAAGGGTGTCCGCGCATGTATCTGCTGTTCGCCGATTCGGTGTCCGCCCAGACCATTGCCGAACTCGAGGCGCGGGGACATCGGTGTGCGGTGGAGCCTGCTTTGACCACGGCGGACCTGCCGGGTCGGATCGCAGGCGTCGACGGGCTGGTGGTCCGCAGCACGAAGGTCGACCGCGCGGTGTTCGAGGCCGCGGACAAGCTCGCCCTGGTGATCCGGGCCGGTGCCGGCACGAACGCCATCGACATCGAGGTCGCGGCCCGCAACGGTGTTCTGGTCTGCAACGTGCCCGGCCGCAACGCGGTCGCGGTCGCCGAGCTCACGATGGGGTTGATCCTCGCGCTGGACCGCAGGATCGCCGACAACGTTGCCGACGCGCGGCAGGGCCGTTGGGCGAAATCGACCTACACCGAGGCCAACGGGCTGCTCGGCAGTGCCCTGGGCATCCTCGGCCTGGGCTCGATCGGCCTCGCCGTGGCCGAGCGGGCGGCCGGGTTCGGGATGCGGATCGGCTGCCTGGACCGTCCCGGCCGCAGCCGGGCCACCCGCGACCGGCTGGCCGAGCTCGACGTCGCGTGCTACCGCTCGCTGCCGGACCTGCTCGCCGCCTCCGACGTGGTGAGCCTCCACGTACCGCTGTCGCCAGAGACCAAGAACCTCGTGGACGCCGAGTTCCTGGCCGCCATGAAACCATGCGCGGTCCTGGTCAACACCTCACGTGGTGAGGTGGTCGACGAGGCGGCGCTGCTCGCGGCGCTGGATGCTGGGCACGTCCGCGCAGGTCTCGACGTATTCGCCGACGAGCCCAGCTCGGGCACCGCCGAGTGGGACTCGCCGCTGGCCAGACATCCCGGGGTGGTGGCCACCCACCATATCGGCGCTTCCACCGCACAGGCCCAGGCCGCGATCGCCGCGGGGGTCGTGGAGATCGTCGACGCGTTCGCGGCAGGCGAGGCGCGCAACTGCGTCAACCTCTCACCCCGCGGACTGGGCAGCGCCACCCTCACCGTGCGTCACCTCGACAAGGTCGGCGTGCTGGCCGGCGTGCTGGAGTTGCTGCGTGAGGCACGGCTCAACGTCGAACACATGCAGAACCGGATCTTCGCGGGCGGCATGGCGGCCGTCGCCACCATCGATGTCGCAGGCATCGTGCCCACAGACCTGCTGGCAGGCCTCGATGCGCTCCCCGAGGTGCTGGGCAGCTCGCTGATCACCCTCGACCCCACCGGCACGGAGCTCGGATGACCCGCGGATACGCGCGGGAAGCCATCGCAGATACGCCGGCCGCGTCAGCCGGAGGGGCGACGACCTGCGGCGCGCAGGCCGTACGCACCTTCGCGGGCTGGCTGGTCCGCGCCGAAGCCGCCGCCGAGGAGGTGCGTCCGATGGTGGAGATCGCCATCGCCTCGCGGTTGGCGCCGCGCGCGGTACGCCCCGACTCGTACGAGCCGATGCCCCCGGCGCTCTACGTCTACCGGCAGAGCACGCCGCACGGCCAGCACATCGGCATCGTCTGCGACATCATGCCGGAGGCGTTCCTCGACGGCAGGGTGTTGGGTCACGAGTCGGTGCAGCCGCAGCGGGTCGATGGACTGACACGCTACCTGGCGACAGCGCCCCAACGGGTGGAGCTGGTCAGCACCCTGCACCGGGCCGGGCCGGTGGTCCGAGCGACATTGGCGCTGGCGCCCGAGCTACCGCCTGACCGCGACGTCGCCGGACCCGACGGCTCACGCCACACGGTGTGGCGAATCCCGCAAGGCCCGCAAACCGAAGAGCTGTGCCGCGAGCTGGGCGCCGCCACCCACTACATCGCCGACGGACACCACCGCGTGGCAGCCAGCCTCAACGTGCAGGCCCGCTCCGGACGGGGCTCCCGCCGCGGCGTGCTGTGCGTGACCTACCCCCTCGACGGACTGCGGCTGGCCTCCTTCGACCGGCGGGTCGCGGGGCCCGTCGACTCCGCGCTGGTCCGCGACCTTCTCGAAGCGAGCTTCCACGTCCGCCCGGTCGCCGACCCACAGGAGGCGATGGCGGCGGGTATCGCGGTCAACCTCGACCGCCGCTGGTACGTCGCGCGCTACTCCGGCGAGCGACCGCCCGGCTCGCCCGGCCTGGACGTCTCGCTGCTCCACGACCTGGTCCTCAACGGGCTGCCGCCCGGCACCAAGATCGAGCAGACCCGCGCCCCGATCGAGGATCTCCTCACCGCATGCGAGGCCGACGGCGGCGTACTGTTCGCGCTACCGGCGCCGCAACTCGAAACCCTCACCGCGATCGCCGACGCAGGCCAGGTGGTACCGGCCAAGAGCAGCTTCTTCTCCCCCAAACCCGGCTCGGGCATCTTCCTACGCGCACCTGCCCCCTGACCATGTCAAGGTCGCGTCGGTGGCGCTGAAGAACCTCGCCAACCGCCACAGGCCTCGGGTGCTCACGCGGTCGAGGCTGACCGGGCGGACATGACGCCGGGCAGCGGAGGACCTCAACGGCAGCGTTGCGTAGCGGAGGACCGGGGCAGAGCTGCGCGAGCAGCGGGCAAGGCTGCCTCGGACGAGTAACCGCACGTCAAACGCGGTGCCAAAGTGGTACCGTTGAGGGTGTGGCGATGAATGTGCGGTTCACCGACGAGGAGACCGAGGCCCTGCGCGCCCAGGCGGTCGCCGAGGACCGGTCGATGCAGGACGTCGCGCGCGCCGCCGTGCGCGAGTACGTCGAGCGCCACTCCCACCACGACCGGGTCGCCGAGGCCCTCGCCGTTCTCGGCCCGCGTAACAAGGATCTGCTGCGCCGGCTGGGCGATGCGTGACCGAGTACCTGACGTTGGAGTCGCTGCTGCAGGTCGCCGAGGCCGCGATCGAGGGCAAGGTGACCGTGTGCGACTTCGGGCTGCTGGAGTCCGCGGTTGCCCGACCGCGCACCACGGTTTTCGGCGCAGAGGCCTACCCGTCGATGACCGAGAAGGCGGCGGCGCTGCTGGAGTCCCTGGCGCGCAACCACGCCCTCGTCGACGGCAACAAGCGGCTCGGCTGGCTCGCGACCGAGGTGTTCTGCTTCCTCAACGGCTGGCTGGTGGTCGCCGCCGACGACGACAAGTTCGACCTGGTCATCGACGTGGCCGCGGGGGTGGTGCCCGGCGTGGCGAAGATCGCCGAGCGGCTGGAGCCGTGGCTCACCCCGCGCGTGGGCGACTTAGGCGACGGTCTGGTGCTGACTGGGCGAGGCGCGCAGAAGCCGTGGATGTGGCGGTGGGGTCGAACGGCTGCCGGCGTGTGACGACCGGACGGGACGGGCGCGGCTGCGGATCGGCGCGGCGACCGGCAGACTGGACCAGTGCCATTGTCGGCGCGCGCCACGGGGCTCGTCGTCGCGGCCGTCCGGGGGGCCGAGCAGCTGACCCGCGTCCCCGGTGCGGCGCTGAGGGCGGCGGCCGCGGTGCCGGCTGCTCTGGGCAGGGCGGCCGACGGGCTGTCGGACACGGCGCGGTTGGGGCCGTTGCGGTTCCGGCGTCGGGCGTGGGCGAGCGACGGCCGCGGGCTGATCGAGCTACGCGAGGCCGCTGACGGCGCGGACGCGGGCGCGGCGGGGCGGGCGATCGCCGCGGCGTTGCGGGGTGTGCGGGGTGTGAACTGGGCGCAGGTCAACACGGTCACCGGCCATGCGCTGGTCCTGTTCGACCAGCGGAAGGTCACCCTGGCCTCGCTGGTGGAGACCGTCAACGATGTGGAGGAGTCCCGCGGGCAGAACGACACGGGCTGGTCGCGGGCCGAGCCGCCGCACCCGGGCGATCCGGCCGCGGTCACCGGCGCCGTCATCGGTCTGGCGGCCGACCTGGCCGGGCTCGCCGCGGCGGCGATGACGAGCCTGGTCGTGGTCCCTCCGGTGCCGACCGGAGCGCGGGCGCTGATCGGCATCGTGGAGGCACAGCCGCGGGTGCGCCGGCTGGTCGAGCATGCCGTGGGCCCGGTCGGCGCGGACGCGCTGGTCGGGATCGGGTCGGGGGTGCTCAACGGGCTCTCCGGTGGGGTCGGGCCGCTGGCGGTGACCGCGCTGAGCCACGCGCTACTGCTGGGGGAGGTGCGCGCCCGGCGGAGCGCCTGGCAGGCGCAGGAAGCGCGGTTGCGGGAGGCATCAGGTGCCGATCCGGTGCACCCGCCGATCAAGGCTGACCGACCCAGCGCCTACCCGGTGGGGCCGGTCGAGGCCTTCGCCGACCGGGTCGCGGCCACGTCGCTGCTCGCTGCCGGCGCCGTGCTCGCCGTGACGGGCAGCGCGTCCCGCACGGCGTATCTGCTGCTCATCGGCGTCCCGCCGGCCGCCCGGCTGGGCCGCGAGGCCTTCGCCGCCACCCTGGCGTGGCAGCTTGCCGGCGCCGGCGTGCTTCCGATGGATCCGGGCGCGTTCCGGCGGCTGGACCGGATCACCACGGTGCTGATCGACGACAGCCTGCTCGGCCTCGCGCCCGGCGATGACGTCGGGCCGGTCGACGGATCCGACTGGCCCGCCGCCCTGCCGGAGATCCTCGAACAGCTCGCCGCCGCGGGCCTCACCGTCGCAGCGGCCCGCCGGCGGACACCTCCGGACCAGGAGGAGGCACTCCCCGCGGATCCGCTTTCCGCCACCGAGGTCCGACGGTTGCAGGCCGACGGTGAGGCAGTGCTCGTGCTGGCCACCAGCGACAACGACATCCTGGCCGCCGCCGACGTCGCCCTCGCCGTCCATCGGCCGGGCCGGCCGGTCGGCTGGGCCGCGGACCTCATCACCGACGACCCGGCAGCGGCGCTCACCGTGCTCCGCGCCGTCCCGCTCGCGCGCCGCCTCAGCCGTCGCGCCACGGCCGTGGCGACAGCGGGCACGGTCACCGCCGGACTGCTCACCACGCTGGCTCCGTGGCCGCTACGCGGCGACCTCACCCTCCAACCGGTGTACCTCACCGGCCTGATCACCCAGGCCGACGGCGTGCGCACCGCGCTCTCCGCCCGGCCCGCCGGCCGGTGGCGCTGACCGTCCTCGTCAGCTGCGGTCGACTACGCCCGCGACGGTGATCGACCGGCAGCAGGATCGGTAGCCGCTGAGGGACCGGTAGTGAGGCGTTCGCCCGCAGCGTACGGCCACCGAGGCTCTCGACCAGCTCGTCGAACGTCGCGGCCCACGGTCGGGTTCGCGCAACACGAGCAGCGTCCACCGCAGGTCCTGATGGCTGTGCTCGACCACGAAGCCGCCCTTGTGGAACTCTGCTCTGGGATTGAGACAGGACACCGTCACCCGTCGCCGGGCCGTCGCCAGAGACGCGGCATGACGGGCAGGAGCCGCGATGCCGCGTCAGTGCACCCGTAAGCCGGGTACGCGTTCGCGCGGGCTGCGCACCGGCGTCGCGGCCCTGCTGAGCGTCGGGGCCGCCCTCTCCCTCGCCCTCTCCCCCAGCGCGGTTCGGGTCACCACGCCGAGCATGCCCCACGGCGGGGATGCCCTGCGCCCGGTCGCCGTGGGCTCGAGCGGGCCGACGGCCGACGAGTGCGCCGCTCTGTCCGCGGCAACGATGAACCGACTGATCGCGGGCATGCCGCCGGGCAGCGTCTCGGTGGCCGGACTGAATCTGGACACCGGCACGCGCGTGCGCTACGACGCCGACACGCAGGTGGTCACCGCGAGCGTCATCAAGCTCGACATCCTCGAAGCGCTGCTGCTGGCCCACCGGGACGACGGCACGGTCCTCGCCGGCTCCGAGCTCGATCAGGCCACCGCGATGATCGTCAACAGCGACAACGACGCCGCGACCGCACTGTGGAACGCCGTGGGCGGCGACGGGTCCGGGCTGCAGGAGGCCACCGAGCGGCTCGGCGCCGACGCCACCACCACGGACCCGAACGGCTACTGGGGCCTGTCCACCAGCGACGCCGACGACCAGCTCACTCTGCTGAGCGACCTGGTCGATGCCGGTCCGCTCACGCCGAGCGACCGCCGACTCGCCCTGGGCCTGATGACGCGGGTCGAACCCGATCAGGCCTGGGGCATCAGCGCGATCGCCGACCCGGCCACGCCCACCGCGTTGAAGGACGGGTGGCTCGACATCGACGACGACGACGGCCGCTGGGCCACCGGAAGCGTCGGCATGCTCACCCTCCACGGTCACCGGGTCCTGCTCGCCGTGCTCACCCAACACAACCCCAGCGAGCAGGACGGGATCGCCCTCGTCGAGGCCTTGGCCCGCGCAGCCGGCACAACCCTCGACTGCTCCTGAAGACCTACGGCCAGGACTGCCTCGACATCGCCTGCCGGCCCGCCCTGCGCGAGCGTGGGACCTCGCGCGCCCGCTCCGCGGTGCGGATGTGTCGGGCGAGAACCGGCGAGCAGGGCGACGGTGGTCCCGTGGTTGCGAGTCGTCCTCAGCCCAGCGTCGCGGTGCCCGCGAGATGACCGATGGCGTAGGTGACGGCCAGGCCGATGGCGCCGCCGATGACCACCCGCACCACGGCCCGCGGTGCGGCGGTCCGACCGATCCGAGCGCTGATCGCGCCCGCCAGGCCCAGAGCGACGAGCACGGCGACGACGGTCACCGGGACCCGCCAGATCGGCGGCGGCAACAGGATCGCCAGCAACGGGAGGATCGCACCCACGCAGAACGAGAGCGCCGACGCACCCGCGGCCTGCCAGGGGTTGGTCAGATCCTCCGGGTCGAGACCCAGCTCGACCTCGGCGTGCGCGGCCAGGGCGTCGTGCGCGGTGAGCTCCTGGGCGACCTTCCGCGCGGTGTCCTCGCTGAGCCCCTTGGCCCGATAGAGCGCGGCCAGCTCGGCGAGCTCGCTGTCGGGATCGTCGATCAGCTCACAGCGTTCCTTGGACAGCAGTGCCCGCTCGGCGTCGCGCTGGCTGCTCACCGACACGAACTCGCCCAATGCCATCGACACCGCGCCGGCCACCAGACCCGCCAGCCCCGCAGTGAAGATCGGGCCACGTTGCACGGTCGCCGCGGCGACGCCGACGACCAGACCGGCGACGGAGACGATGCCGTCGTTGGCCCCCAGAACTCCGGCACGCAGCCAGTTCAGGCGGCCGAACATCCCCTGTGCGTGCGGTTCGTTCTCGTGGGTGGCGACCTCGAGGGACGCGTTCTCCTTGCCTTCCACGACTCCAGTGCAACACTCGGCGCGACGGCCCGCCACGAAGCGAAGTCTGCCCTCAAACGTCTTCATCGCTGCCTTACCGGGCCTGATGGATGCCTCACCTGAAAGCGATCCGGTCCCTGTCGCGCCCCGTCGCAGACGGGCGCTCGAACACGCCCTGAGCCGCAGGCCAGGAAGGGGAATGCCGCGACGACCCGGGAGACGATCAGGGCTCTGGGGCCGCCGATACCGGGCAGGCAAGCGAACTGACCGCAGTAACGAGACGTGGGAACGCGTCAGGGGCGGCTACCGGCCAGCGGCTCGCTGCACTAGCAGGATCCGAGCCGTCGACGGTCCGAGACCGGGGTCAGCCCGTTTCCTCACGCCGCGGGCCCGCACTGACCGCCTGCTGGACCGACAACGGGACCGGCAGCCGGTTTTGCGGCGGCGCGTTCTACGCGGGCCCGCGCGGCGAGGAAGGCGGTGTAGTCCCCGGCCAGGTCGACGGGCCCGGGTTGTCGGCACGCGGCCGCCACCGGGTCGGCCTCCACATCGTGGTCGACCTCGGCGTAGGCCAGTCGGACGGCCACGTCCGCGGCGCGGTCTCCACTGGCCGTCACCCGCCGCCCGCGCAGCCGCTCGAAGGGCACGTCCCACAGCCAGGAGGGGTCGCGGCCATCGGCCTCTCGGGAGTTCACCGCGATCACCACCGCACTCGGCGACGACTCGATCACAGCCAGCGTCTCCGACCAACCGGCCGGGTTCTTCGCCAGCAACAGGCGGATCTCCCCGGCGGCGTGCGGGAACGACCGGTAGCGGCCCGCCACCTCGTCCAGGCCCGCGACCGCCTCGGCCGCCCGGTCCGGTGACACCCCGTACGCGGTCGCGGCGGCCACCGCGAACGCCGCGTTGACCAGGTTCGCGGTGCCCGGCAGGTGCAGGGCCAGGCGGCGCTCATATCCATCCGGTCCGCTCAGCCACCCGTCCTCGGTCATGGCCCACTGGGTTGCCGGACGACGCAGCCCACAGCCGCTGCACCGCCACCTGGTCCGCGCCGGGTCGATATGGCTTCCGCACAACAGGCAGGTGACACCGTCGTGGCGCCACGTCCTCGGCGGGGCCACCCAGATCCTGCGGCGGGCCGCCTGCGCCGCGGCCACGACCAGCGGATCCTCGGCGTTGGCGATCACCGTGGTGTGCGGGCTGGCCAGCAACGCCGCCCGGATCCGCCGCACCACCGAGGCGAGCTCCCCGACCCGGTCCAGCTGATCCCTGCTCATATTCAGGAGCACGACCAACGCCGGTCGGGTCTGGGAGATGACCCCGGGCAGGTAGCCCTCGTCGATCTCCAGGACCGCGCTGTCCGCCTCCGGGGCGTCGAGCAGCGCCGCGAGTGCCCCGTCGGCCATGTTCGCCCCGGTCCGGTTCCATGCCGGCCTCGTCTGGAGTGCGACGGCGGACGCGAGCATCGCCGTCGTCGTCGACTTGCCGTTGGTCCCCGACACCAGCGCCACCCAGCGCGAACCGGTCAACCTGGCCAGCAGGCCGGGATCCACCACGAGGGCCACCCGTCCGCCGAGGACCCCACCGGCCCGACCCAACGCCCGGCACAACGAGGTGGTCGACCGCCCGACACCGATCGCGACCCAGGCCCGGCCGGACGACAACAACCCAGCCACGCTGGGGGATTCGCGCCCAGGCCCGGACCCGTGGCGCCGGGAATGCCGTGACATGTGCCAAAGATGCCCACATCTCATGCCCTCGGCAAACTCGGCGGGTGGGCCGGCAACCCGATCCGGGCTCTTCCGAGCTGCAGCCCCACCCAGTCCCCCTCCCGGCTCCCCTCGACCACCTCGGCGCCTGAGGCCTGGAAGAAGCGCAGTGACGCATCCATGTCAGCGACATGCACCATCGGGCGCAGCAACAGAGCCCCGCCGGCCGGGCCGGTGGACTCGGCCCCTGAGTCGGTCATCAGACGAGTGGAGGGCGTCGAGGAAGCGCCCGATCGGGCGAGCCGCGTCCCGGCGTCGTTTACCGTCCGCTTCCCGGCGCGCCGTTAGCGTCTCGCAGCGTGAAGCCGGAGGCAGCGACGACCCGAGACCTCCGCCGCCGTGAACCGGGCGGACCTGGTCGCAGAAGGAGAACGCCGACGCGGACTCTCGCGCCCGGTACAGCGAGGCCCCTCATTCGGTTGGGCGCCCTGTGCGTCGTCGGCGGGGTGCTGCTGGCCGGCATGGTCTTCCCGGTCGTGTCGGGCCTCGGCCTGACCGCGGGCGAGGCCGGCGCCGGCGGGCCGAGCGTCCCGGCGATCCTGGCCGACCGGGACGTCCCCCTCACCACCACCGTGACGGACGACAAGGGCGAGCCGATCGCCTTCCTGTTCGACCAGGACCGGCGGCCGACGCCGTCGGCAAGCATCTCCCCGGCGATGAAGGCCGCGATCGTGGCCGTCGAGGACCGCCGCTTCTACCAGCACAGCGGGGTCGACCCGCAGGGCGTGCTCCGCGCCCTCCTGCACAACGGCGAGAGCACCTCCCAACAGGGCGGGTCCACGCTCAGCCAGCAGTACGTGAAGAACTACACGCTCGACACCGCCACCACCGCCGCGGAGCGGACCGCCGCGACCGCACCCACTTACGCGCGCAAGCTCTCCGAGGCCCGCCTCGCGGTGGCGGTCGACCGGGCACTCGGCAAGGACGAGATCCTGGCCCGCTACCTGAACATCGTGTACTTCGGCAACGGGGCCTACGGCGTCGGCACCGCGGCCCGAACCTACTTCGACACCACCCCCGACCGGCTGACCGTGGCGCAGGCCGCCCTGCTCGCCGGGATGGTGCAGAGCCCCACCGCGTACGACCCGCTCCGCCACCCCGCCGCGGCGACCGCGCGGCGCAACGAGGTCATTCAGCTCATGGCCGGTCAAGGGGTCGTCACGCCGGCCCAGGCCGCGGCCTCGAGCGCCGGACCGCTCGGCGTACCCGCAGCGGTGAACCCACCTGCGGAGGGCTGCGCGGGTGCCGGGGACGCCGGCTACTTCTGCGCCTACGTGGTCGACTACCTCACCAAGGCCGGCTTCTCCCTCGGCCAGCTCGACCGGGGCGGGTACACCATCCGTACCACCCTCGACCGGGCGGCACTGGCCGCGGCCAAGTCCGCCGTGGACACGCAGGTCCCGCCGCGCACCCCGCACATCGCCGACGTCCTGTCGATCGTCGAGCCGGGCGCCACGGACCACCGCGTGGTCGCGATGGCCGCCAACCGGACCTACGGCCCCGACGCCGCCGCCGGCCAGAGCAGCTACGGCCTTCCCTACACCCCGGAGAACCTGGGGGCGGGCTCGGTCTACAAGATCTTCACCGCGGCCGCCGCCCTGGAGAAGGGGCTCGGGATCGACACCGTGCTCGACGTTCCCGCCAGCGGCTGGACCACCCCGTTCTTCGCCAACGCCGGCGTGCCGGTTCCGATCCACAACGCGGGCAACTACGCCTCGCGCCTCAGCCTGCAGGACGCGCTCGCCCAGTCGCCCAACACCGCCTTCGTCGCCCTCGAGCAGTACACCGGCGTCCCTGCCGTGGTCGACATGGCGGTCCGCCTGGGGATGACGTCCCTGGCCGACACCCCGACCGGGTCGAGGAGCGGGTCGCCGTCGATCGCCACGGTCACCAAGGCCCAGAACCACGCCTCGTTCACCCTGGGCGACACCCCGACCAGCGCACTGGAGCTTGCCAACGTCGCCGCCACGCTCGCCAGCCACGGGACCTGGTGCCCGCCCGACCCGATCGCCGCGATCACCGACCGCACCGGCGCCCCCGTCCCGCTCCCCGGGCCGGCGTGCAACCAGGCCGTCTCCCCGCAGCTCGCCGACACCCTGCTCACCGGCCTGAGCAAGGACGACCAGCCCGGCGGCACGTCCGCGGCGGCAGCGCGCGCCGCGGACTGGAACCGGCCGGTCGCGGCGAAGACCGGGACCACGCAGAACTACGAGTCCGCCGCGTTCGTCGGCGCGACCCCGCAGCTCGCCGGCGCCACCATCGTCTTCGACGACTCCCCCTCCCCCGCCCCGATCTGCGTCGGATCGCCTCCGCACACCTGCTCGGGCGGCAACATCTACGGAGGGCTCACCCCGGCCGCCACCTGGTACCAGGCGATGACCCGGATCCTCGGCGACCGGTCTCCGGTTCCGCTTCCCGCGACCGACGGCCGGTACGTCACGGGGGGTGCCATCGCCCGGATCCCCGACGTCGTCGGGCAAGACCTCGACACGGCGACCGACACACTGCGGCGGGCCGGCTTCGGCGTCGACACCTCCCGCGTCGACAACCTCGCTGCAGCAGACACCGTCATGGGCGAGGCTCCCCGCGGAGACAGCCTCGTCGGCCAGACCGTGCACCTCGACGTGAGCAGCGGTCACGTGCCGCCACCACCTCAGGCCCCCGGACGCTAGACGGCTTGACCTGCCGGGTGCTGGGCTTCCACGCTGGCCTTCTACACGTGGCGCGCCGAGCCGGTCACCGACCGCGACTACGACGATGCCCACCTGGCGCGGGGGTGTCCCACTTCACGGGCAGGGAGTGCACGCCGTAGACCACCATGTCCGAGCGCATCGGCACCTCCTCCGCCGGCACGGCGAGGCGGAGATGCGGGAAGCGGCGCAGCAGCGCCGGCAAGGCCACCGCCATCTCCGCCCGTGCGAGCTGCTGACCCAGACACTGGTGGACGCCGTGGCCGAAGGCCACATGGGCCGAGCGGGCGCGGCCGAGATCCAATCGGTCGGGATCGTCCCAGCGTGCGGGATCGCGGTTCGCCTGCGGTATCGCGATCAACACGGTCTCGCCGGTCTTGATGGTGACACCGCCGAGCTCCACGTCGCTCGTCGCCACGCGCGACGGGCCGAGATGGATGATCGAGAGGTACCGCAGGAGCTCCTCGACCGCGTCATCGGTCACCGACGGGTCGTCGCGGAGCCTCGCGAGCTGCTGCGGGTGCTCCAACAGGACGAACGTGCCCAACGCGATCATGTTCGCGGTGGTCTCGTGGCCGGCGACCAGCAGGAGATTCGCGATGCCGACCAGCTCGTCATGGGTCAGCCCGACGTCCTTGTCGTCGCGGATGAGCCCCGAGATCAGGTCGTCGTCCGGCTGTGTCCGCTTGGTTTCGACCAACTCGTCCATGAACCGTCGCAGCTGCCGGCGACCACGGACGAGCTCGTCGATCGGGGTGTTCAGGCGGACGAGCTGGGAGGTCACCCGCTGGAAGGTCTCCCGGGCGTCGTAGGGCACACCCAGCAGCTCGCAGATCACCAGCGAGGGCACCGGCAACGAGAACGCCGGGACGAGGTCGGCAGAGGTCCCGCCCGCCTCCATGGCGTCCAGGCGCTCGTCCACGATCTCGGTGATCCGCGGCGTGAGGGAACGCATCCGACGCAGGGTGAACTGCCCGACCACCATCCTGCGCAGGCGGGTGTGTTCCGGAGGGTCCATCGCGAGCATCTGGCCCGCCCGCGCCCTCTCGTCGAACAGCTTCGCCCTCTCCTCCTCCGAGAGCGTCATCAGTGCGTTGGCGTGGGCGCGACGGTCGTTGCTCATCGCGGGATGCGCCAGGATCTGCCGGACGTCGTCGAGCGCGGTGATCATCCAGACGGCTTTCCCGTTCGCCAGCTCGACCCGGCTCACCGGCGCCTGCTCTCGCAACCGGGCGAACGCCGCGGGCGGGTCGAACGGACAGCGTCGCTCCGTGAACTCGGGAGGTAGAGCCCTCCGGAGGCGCTGCGGGGACGCTTCCTCGACTGACCGAGTCATCAGGACTCCCTCGGAGCGAGAGATCGAGAACCGGCGGCCAGCCTAGCGATTCCTCGTCCGTGATTGTGCGAGTTCTCCGACGATGCAGACGCCGAGCGAGCGAGCCGACCGCGGCGGAACGCCTCGGGAGAGCGCGGGCACGGAGGAAGAGGTGTTGCCCATCACCCCGTGGGCACCCCACTGTGATAGCCGCCTCGCCAGGCGATCGACTGCCACATTGCTCCACATCGACTGCCACATTGCTCCACACGGTGTCACCGTGCACTGCGACCGCTCGCCGGGAAGGAGGCATCGCGTGGCGCACACCCTGCTCGGCACGGGGGGACCACCGCGCGACGCGGGTAGCGGGGACCCCGAGCCGTGGCACCGACGCGGCAGCGTTCCGGGCCCACCTCCGGGGCCCGTCCCACCCACCACCGCAAGGAGGCACCATGCCCAAGAAGATCTTCGTCTCCGTCGGCATCGACGTCGACGCCGTCGGCGGTTGGCTCGGCTCCTACGGCGGTGAGGACTCCCCGGGGGACATCTCCCGCGGCCTCTTCGCGGGCGAGGTCGGTGTGCCCCGCCTGCTCCAGCTCGCCCAGCGGCGGGACATCCCGGTGACCTGGTTCTGGCCCGGCCACTCGGTGGAGACGTTCCCGGATCAGTTCGACGAGGTCGTCGCCGCAGGTCACGAGATCGGGGTACACGGTTACAGCCACGAGAACCCGATCGCGATGACCCGCGAGCAGGAGACCGAGATCCTCGACTACTGCACCGAGCTCATCGAGCGGCGCTCCGGCAGGCGGCCGGTCGGCTACGTGGCGCCGTGGTGGGAGTTCTCCGCGGTCACCAATGAGATCCTGCTGGAGCGCGGGTTCCTCTACGACCACTCGCTGATGCACGACGACCACACCCCGTACTACGTGCGCGTCGGCGACACGTGGACGAAGATCGACTACGAGGCGGAGTCCGCCGCGGAGTGGATGAAGCCGCTGATCCGAGGCCAGGCGACCGACCTCATCGAGATACCGGCGTCGTGGTACCTCGACGACCTGCCGCCGATGATGTTCATCAAGTCCAGCCCCAACAGCCATGGCTTCGTCAGCCCACGGGACATCGAGCAGCTGTGGAAGGACCAGTTCGACTGGGTCTACCGGGAGATGGACTACGCAGTCTTCCCGATCACCATCCACCCCGACGTCTCCGGACGCCCGCAGAACCTGCTCATGCTCGAGCGTCTCCTCGACCACTTCCAGGGGCATGACGGCGTCGAGTTCGCCTTCATGGAGGACCTCGCCCGCGACTTCGCGGATCGCAACCCCCGCAAGACCGCTTGACCCCGCTGCGGCGAAGGAAGAACGGTCATGGCCCTCTAGAAGGGACGAACGCCTATGTGCGCCGGATGTCCCGGCGGCCGTGCGGTGTCACGCGGCACGGCCTACCTCAACCAGCACGGGATGAAGTCCGCCGTCCTGAAGGAGCTCCAGCGTTTCGTCGGGCCCCGCGCCGTGCTCTCCGTGTTCGGGGACCGGTGGGTGCTGACCTCCCGGACCGGGATGCGGTCGCTGTTCGACGACGTCGAGGCCCTGGCCACCGCCCTGGTCGCGGGCGGGCTCGTCGACCGCCGAGCCCTGCCCGCCGTTGCGCCGCTCGAGCAGATGCTGGGGATGGCCGGTGGTACCGGCGCGCCGCGACCGAGCGCGGTCGAGCTGGCGGCCGCGCTCCTCGCCGGCGCGGGCCAGCGGATCAGCGGCCTGTCGGCGGTCGTCGGTACGGGTGAGCCCCCGAGCGGGGCCGCGACCCGGCCGATCCGCCCTCAGCCTTCGGCAGCCACAGAGGCTGTTCGGTGAAGGTGGTCGGCCAGCGAGTCGACGGCCCGGTGAGTGACCGTGGCCGAGCGGGAGCCGCGGCAGAGGGTCAGCGAGCGCAGCGCCCACGGTTCCGCGAGGTCGCAGACGTCGAGTCGGCCGCGTGGGCCGGGGACGGAGGCGACCCGGCGGGGGACGATCGCGAGGCCGGCCCCGGCCGCGGCCAGTGCGACGACTGTGCCGAGATGGGCCGCCCGGGTGCGATGGCGTGGGACCGCAGCCGTGGGCCCGACGTGCTCGGCCAGGGCGACCTGCAAGGGTGCGGTGTCCTGCAGTCCGACCATCGGGTGCTCCACGACCTCGGCGTAGGGGACGGCCTCGCGCCCGCTCAACGGTCCGCCCGGGGCGCCGATCACGACCAGGGAGTCGTCGCAGAGCGTCTCGGCTGCGAGGCCCGCCTCCGCGGCCACCTCGCCGAGCACGACACCCAGATCGGCCTGGCCGTCACGCAGCAGCCGGGCGGTGTCGCCGCTGCGGTGTTCGGCCACGTCGACGTCGACGTCGGGATGGGCCAGAAGGAACGAAGCCAGGGCGCGCGGGACCAGATCGTGCATGGCCGAACTGCCGGCCAGGAGCGACAGCGGCGCCCCGACCGGGCGGACGTAGGACGCGATCGCGCCGTCGAGCCGGATCGCGTGGTCCAGGACCTCGCGGGCGTGTCGCGCGAGGGCGGCGCCGGCTGGCGTGGGCCGCACCCCGCGTCGGCCCCGGACGAGCAGGTCGACGCGGGCGTGGTGTTCGAGTGCGCGGATCCGTGCGCTCGCCGAGGGCAGGCTCAGGTTCGCCCGTTCCGCGCCCGCCGTGATCGAGCCCTCGGCGACCACGTGGAGGAACAGGCGCAAGTCGGTGAAGTCGTACCGCACCCGTCGAGCCTATGGCTGTGGCACAACCTCGGACTCGCGTTCCCGCCCCCCGCGGCGGGTCGCTCGCGCCGACGGATGCGGGGGACCGCGACCTCGACGGCGCGTACGGGCTCGCAGACCCCGCTTCCGGCCGGTGCAGCATGACGACTCGCTCTACCATCCCGACGTGGCCGACAACGAAGACGACCTAGGCCGAACCCCTGGCCTGCCCCTCACCGACGAGCAGCGCGACGAGCTGGTCGCCCACCAGGCGCGCCTCACCAAGGCGCTCGCCGAGGTGGAGGCGGCCCAGCACGAGCGCGACTCCTACTTCGTCGAGCTGAACGAGGCGAGCGTCGACCCGACCGAGATGGCGAAGGCGCTCGGGCTGCACCGGCTCACCGTCACTCACGCGCTGACCAATCATCGCAAGGCCGAGGCGGCGCAGCGCCTCGCTGCGGACGCGCCTCGCGCCGCGGCGCAGGCAGCCCTCGACCGGGCGCAGGAGCACGTCGATCAGGCCTGGCGGGGCCCTGCCGAGTAGACCGCTGCCCGACTCACGCCGCGCCCTGCCCGGTATCGTGCTCGCGCGGCGGTCCCGGCGTCTCTCACGGACCGGGCGCGCAGTCGTGAACCGCAGCCGGCGGACCGGAGGCGGCCCGCCCGTCGGTCGGCGTCTCACGTCGCGCCCTGGACCGCCCCGGCAGCGGTCGTGATGAGCTGCAGCACGTCCTCGGGGTGGGAGACCATTGCGACGTGGTTCGTCGGGACCTCGACGGTCGTGGCGCCCATGCGGGCCGCGAACTGGCGCTGGGCCTCGGGCGGGATGACCTGGTCGCCGTCGGCGACCAGGAACCAGGCCGGATGCGACCGCCGGGCCGGAACGCCCATGACCTCCTCGACCGCCGACCAGGACAGCGGCTGCTGCACGGCGTGCATGACGCGGGCCGTGGCCGGGTCGACGTCGGCGGCGAAGTGGTTGACGAAGTCGTCCTCGGGGATCCAGGCGAAGCCCTGCTCGTCGACCTCCAGGTGCGCCAGTGCGGGGGTCGGGGGGCCCTGCGCGAGCAGCTTGCCGATGGACTCCCCTCGTCCAGCCCGAAGGCCGCGATGTAGACCAGGCCGACGACGTTCGGCGCGTCCGTACCCGACGCCGTGATGATCTGTCCGCCGTAGGAGTGGCCCGCGACGAGCGTCGGCCCGTTCTGGCGGACCAGGACCTGGCGTAGCCGGGCGACGTCGGCGGCCAGCGAGGACTCCGGGAACTGGGGTGCCGTGACCTTGTAGCCGTCGGCCTGCAGGCGCTCGATGACCGCACTAGCAGGACCCGCGCCCGGTCAGCCGGCCGTGAGGAGCGTGGCGGCTCAGTGGATCTGGCGGTCCCTCTCGGCCCAGTGCGCCGCACGCAGCTCGCGCTTGAGGACGTTGCCGGCGGCCGAGATCGGCAGGGCGTCGACGAACTCGGCGCTGCGGAGTGCCTCGTAGCCGGCGATCCGGGCCTTGACGTGCTCGCGCAGCTCCTCGGCGCTCACGTCCTGACCGGACCTGCGGACCACGACCGCGTGCACGCGCTCGCTCCACTGCTCGTCGGGAACCCCGATCACAGCACAGGAGGCGACGGCGGGATGGGTGGCCGCGTTCTTCCGCGAGCTGTTCACCGCGCGCCGATCGGGGCGCTCCAGAACACCCGGTTCCGGCTGGCCGAGTTGGTGGCCGAGATCCATGTCGCCCAGCAGTACGTGGACCGGTGCGTGGCCGAGCACTCTCGGGAGACGCCGGCGGCGGCCTGTCCGCCGTGGACGCGACCAGGGCCAAATGGTGGACCACCGAGCTGCCGGGCCGGGTGATGGACGCCTGCCCGCAGCTGCACGGGGGCTACGGCTACATGCGCGAGTACCCGATCGCGCGAGCCTGGATGACTCGCGCGACGGAAGTCTTGTGCCGGGCGGCAGATCACCAGGGCGGCTGTGCCGTCTCGTCGGCCTCCCCCGGGCGACCTGCCCGTCCGGGCCGAGAACGTCATCGAGCGGGGTCTCGAACTCGAAGAGGTCATCTGCCACATCCTGTTCGTACGGTGGAAGGGTCGTGAAACACCCTGCGCTGCAGCGCCGTCCAGGAACGGCGGTCGGCGCGGAATCCGGTGACCGCAGCGGGCCCCGTCGGCGCACTCCCGACGATGGGTCGAGGTCGACACCGGATGCCCCCGTGCTGCCGTCCTCGGGGCCTCGAGGTCGGCAAAGGGACCTCGCCGACGTGTTCCGCGCCCTTCTGCCATATCCGTAGCTGCACCGTGGCGTCGGCCAGCGCGAGCGTGAGTTGTTCGGTCTCCGCGCAGAGCGGCCGCTCGACCTGCGAACCGGGGCCTCTCGGGCCTGGTAGCCGATCGCTCATGCCCGTCCGGCCCGTCTCCAGGCAACGGTTGAGCCAGGTCGTCATCTCCTGGCTCAACGCCCCGTGCCGTCACGGCCGTCTCGGCCGTCGGACGTCACCGGCTGGCACCGGCTGGCACCGGCTGGCACCGGCTGGCACCGGCTGGCACCGGCTGGCACCG
>NZ_JAJTTE010000084.1 GCF_021343995.1 Pseudonocardia terrae
TGTCCTGCTCAGCTCTGTCCTGCTCAGCTCTGTCCTGCTCAGCTCTGTCCTGCTCGGCCCTGCTCAGCCCCGCCCGAAGGAGTTCGCCATGCAGGTCGCGATCCCGCTCTTCCCCCGCCTGACCGCGCTCGACGCGATCGGTCCCTACGCGGTGCTGCAGCGTGTGCCGGAGCTCGAGGTGGTGTTCGTCGGCGCCGAGCGCGGCGAGGTCCGCACCGAGAACGGGATGCTCGGCCTCACGATCGACGCCACGTTCGCCGAGGTCCCCGACCCCGCGGTCGTGGTCGTCCCGGGCGGGATCGGCAGCCGCGACCACCTCGGCGGCAGCCCGCTCGTCGACTGGTGCGCAGCGTCCACCCCGGTACGCGCGCAACCACCTCCGTCTGCATCGGATCGCTGATCCTCGGCGCGGCCGGGCTGCTCACCGGCCTGCCCGCGACCACGCACTGGGGCGCGGTCGACGTCCTGGCGCGCTTCGGGGCGGAGCCCGTGCGACAGCGCGTGGTGGAGGTGCCGGAGCAGCGGATCATCACCGCCGCCGGGGTCTCGTCCGGCATCGACATGGCGATCCGGCTCGTCGCCCGGCTGGTCGACGACGTCGCCGCCCAGGCGGCGCAGGTCTTCGTCGAGTACGACCCGGAGCCGCCGTACAAGGCGGGCCATCCCGACCAGGTCGGCGAGGAGGTCATGGCGCGGCTCGCGGAGTACCGCGGCGTCCGGTCCTGATCTCCGCCCGTTCCCGCTCGTCCCCGCCCCGAGGGTCCCCGACCCTGACCCCGGCTACCGTCGAAGGAGACGTCATGCCCGTCCGGTCCGTCCCGCTCACCGCCACCCGCCCCCGCACCCGCGCCGAGCTGCGTGCCGTCGTGACCGATCGCCGGTTCCTCCGGAAGTACGCCGAGATGCGCAGGCCGCGCCACCCGCGGGTCACTTCGTCACAGCACGGCCTCGACCGGGAGACCAGCCAGGACGTCGGTGGCGAGGTGCTCCGGCCCCACGCCCTGCACGAGGATCGTTTCGCCGTCGGCGTTGCGCGTCCGGAGCGGCAGGATCTCCTGGTACGCGGGCGAGCGGTACCAGGCCCGGGCCTCCTCGAGTCCGGGGAACGCGATCATCACGAGGTTGCCGGGGAACTCGCCCTCGAGCACCTCCGGCAGGTCGCCGTGGATCACGAAGGTGCCCCCGTAAGGCGCGAGCGTGGCGTCGATCCGCTCCAGGTACTCCACGATTTCGGCGTTCGGGGTGACGCTGCGCAGGTAGGCGACGGCGTAGGCGGTCATGGTCGTTCCTCCTCGGTCCGGCGTGCTGAGCCGTTCTGGCTTGCTGCCCCGTTGTGGCCTGTCGGGCCGTCCCGATGCGCTGGGCCGTCCCATTGCTGGGTCGAGCCTCGCCCGGCCGGCGTCGTCGGTCGACGACGTCGGAGGTAAGGCCGGACTGCACCTCGCCGGACGTGACACGGCCCACCCTTGCTGAGTTCCCTTCTGGAACGCAGACTGAGTTTCGTTGAGGAACCCAGATCGAGGAGGATCCGATGCGGGACGCGGTGATCGTGGAGGCCGTCCGGACACCGGTCGGCAAGGGCAAGCCCGGCGGCGCGTACGCCGAGGTGCACCCGGTGGAGCTGCACGCGCACGCCATCCGGAGTGCCGTGGAGCGGGTGCCGGGCCTGCGCCCGCGCGAGATCGACGACGTCATCGGCGGGGTCGTCGGCCAGGTCGGCGAGCAGAGCGGCAACACCACCCGGTTCGCCGCGCTGGTCGCGGGCCTGCCGGAGTCCGTGCCGGCCACCACCGTCGACCGGCAGTGCGGCAGCAGCCAGCAGGCGTTGTCGTTCGCAGCCCAGGGCGTGATCGCCGGGGCCTACGACGTGGTCGTCGCCTCGGGGGTCGAGTCGATGTCGCACGTACCGATCGGCAGTTCCGGCAACGTCGACGGCGTGCGCGCCGACGTGCACGGACCGTCGATCGCCCGGATCTACCCGGGCGGGCTGATCCCGCAGGGGGTGAGCGCAGAACTGATCGCCCACAAGTGGGGCCTGTCCCGCGCGCAGCTCGACGAGTTCGCGCTGACCAGCCACCGGCGGGCGGCCGCCGCCTGGGAGCAGGGGTTCTTCGCGTCCCAGGTCGCGCCGCTGAAGGTGACGCACGCCGACGGCACGGTCACCCAGCTCGAGCGCGACGAGACGGTCCGTCCCGGCACGACCCTCGAGGCGCTCGCCGGGCTGTGGCCCGCGTTCGCCGACCCCCGCTGGACCGACCGTTTCGGTGACCTCGACTGGAAGGTCACCGCGGGCAACTCGTCGCCGATCAACGACGGGTCCGCCGCCCTCGTCGTCACCACGAGCGAGATCGCCGCGCAGCGCGGCTGGCGGCCGCGGGCGCGGATCCACACGACGACCGTCACCGGCGACGACCCGGTGTTCATGCTGTCCGGGATCATCCCGGCGACGGCGAAGGTCCTGGCCCGCGCCGGGCTCTCGATCGAGGACATCGACGCCTTCGAGGTCAACGAGGCGTTCTCGTCGGTCGTCCTCGCCTGGCTCGCCGAGACCGGGGCGGACCCGGCCAAGGTCAACGTCGACGGCGGCGCCATCGCGATCGGGCACCCGCTCGGCGCGAGCGGGGCCCGGCTCGCGACCACCCTGCTCGGCGTGCTCGAGCGGACCGGCGGCCGCTACGGCCTCCAGACCATGTGCGAGGCGGGCGGCACCGCCAACGCCACCATCATCGAGAGGCTCTGAACGATGGACATCTCCGGCAGCGTTGCGCTGGTCACCGGCGCGAACCGCGGGCTCGGCCGCGAGCTCGCCGTGCAGCTGCTCGACCGCGGCGCCAAGACGGTGTACGCGGGGGTGCGGGACCCGGCGTCCGTCGCGGACGAGCGCCTGGTCGCGGTGCGGCTCGACGTCACCGACCCGGAGTCCGTCCGGCGGGCCGCCGAGTCGCTCGCCGACGTCTCGCTGGTGGTCAACAACGCCGGCCGGGCGGGTGCGGGCTCGCTGCTCACGGCCGACCTCGCGGCGGTGCGGGCCGAGTGGGAGACCAACTTCCTCGGACCGGCGCAGGTGATCAGGGCTTTCGCACCGGTCCTCGCGCGCAACGGCGGCGGCACGGTCGTCGACGTCCTGTCCGTGCTGTCCTGGCTGGCGCTGCCCGCCGCCGGCTCGTACGCGGCGTCGAAGGCGGCGGCGTGGTCGCTGACCAACTCCGTGCGGGCGGAGCTGCGCGGGCAGGGGACGCTCGTCGTCGGGGCGCACATGGGCTACATGGACACCGACATGACCGCGGGCCTCGACGTGGCGAAGATCCCGCCGGCGCAGGTCGCCGCCCGGATCCTCGACGCCCTGGCCGCCGGCGAGGAGGAGGTCCTGGCCGACGCGATCACCCGCGGGGCCAAGGAGCTGCTCGCCGGGCCGCCGGCCGCCCTGACCGGCCCGCGCTGACCGGCTCGGTTCCCGGCAGCGTGCGGGCCGACCACGAGATCACCGCGAGCGTCACACCACGGTCGTCGGCACCGCCGTCCCGTCGCGCTCGCGATGATCTCGAAACCCGCCCCATTCGAAGATCAGCCCGAGCGTCCCAAGAGCGTCGCGCACAGCACCGCACCGCCACAGCCGCAACGATCACGGGGTACTGCCGACCGAACAATGATCGTTGTCAGCGTCACAACAGCGCTGCCGCACACCACACCGTGACACTCGCAGCGATCACGGCGCCGCCGACCCGAGCCATGATCGTCGCCAGCATGACAGGAGCGTCGCCGACAGCACCACCGTCGCACTCAGAACGATCAAGGGCGCCGCTGGCCGACCGGGATTGTCGCCAGCGCCACAGGCGCGTCGCCGGCAACACCACACCGTCACACTCGCAACGATCACGGGCGAGACCGACCCAACCATGATCGCTTCCAGCGGCACCGCAGCGCTGCCGCACCCACCACACCGTCACGCTCGCAACGATCACGGGCGCTGCCCGACCGGCATGATCGTCGTCGGCGCAACACGAGCGTCGCGGGCAGCACCACACCGTGACACTCGGAGCGATCACGGGCGCTGCCGACCCCAACCATGATCGTTACGAGCGCGGCAGGAGCGTCGCCGACAGGACCGCACCGTGGCGCTCGGCGCGATCATGGTCGACGGCTACCAGGCCCGGTCGAGGTCCGCGTGCCGACGGACCCAGGCGTGCATGGTGATCCCGGCGGCGACGCCGGCGTTGATCGAGCGGGTGGAGCCGAACTGGGCGATCGAGACCAGGAGATCGGCGCCGGCCCGGGCCTCCGGGGTGAGGCCCGGGCCCTCCTGCCCGAACAGCAGCACGCACTCCCGTGGCAGGGCGGCGGTCTCCAGCCGCATCGCGCCCTCGGTGTTGTCCGCGGCCACTACCGCCAGCCCGTGCTCGCGGGCGAACGCGAGCAGCCCGGCGACGGTCTCGTGGTGGTGCAGCGTCTGATAGCGGTCGGTGACCATCGCGCCGCGCCGGTTCCATCGCCGTCGTCCGACGACGTGCACCGCGGCCGCGGCGAAGGCGTTGGCCGTGCGTACGACCGTCCCGATGTTGTGGTCGTGGCCGAAGTTCTCGATCGCCACGTGGAAGGGATGCGCCCGCGTCGCCAGCTCGGCGACCACCGCCTCGCGCCGCCAGTACCGGTAGGCGTCGACGACGTTGCGCCGGTCGCCGTGCTCGAGGAGCTCGGGGTCGTAGCGCGGGTCGTCGGGCCACGGCCCCTCCCACGGGCCCACGCCGACCTGCCCCGGCACGGCCCACTCGGTCGCCCCGGCGGCCTCCTCACTCACCGCGCCATCGTCTCGCGCCGCACCCCCGACCCGAGCAGGCGGCCCCGTCGAGCGACGACCCGTCGACCTCGCACCGTCGGTCGCCCAGAGCTCGCGGGGTCAGGAGCTGCGCAGTCCGTACTGGGCGATCTTGCGGTAGACCGTGGCGCGGCTCATCCCGAGCATCTCGGCGGCCTTGGTGACCGTGACGCCGGGCTCGGCGAGGCAACGGGCGATCTCGTCGCGCTCGAGGGTCTCGATCCGGGTGAGCGTGCGGCTGGAACCGCAGAGCACCTCGGGCGCGAGGTGCCGAGCGTCGACGACGTCGCTGCGCGTCACGGCTTCGCGGACCACCCGGCGCAGCTGCTCGACGTTGCCGGGCCAGGAGAAGGTCCGCATCGCCTTGACCGCCGCCGGGGTGAACCGGACCTCCCGCCCGCGGGCCCGGGCGCCGA
The DNA here is from genome assembly GCF_021343995.1 of Pseudonocardia terrae. Classification (GTDB taxonomy): domain Bacteria; phylum Actinomycetota; class Actinomycetes; order Mycobacteriales; family Pseudonocardiaceae; genus Pseudonocardia; species Pseudonocardia terrae. Next base: position 5,230 of record NZ_JAJTTE010000084.1, read on the forward strand.
GATGCTCGGCCAGGGGGAGGACGTCGTCGGGGCGGCGGCGCAGCGGCGGGACCTCGACGACGAGATCGACGAGCCGGGCGAGCGACCCCGGGATCGCCGAGGCCTCCGATGCGGTCATCGCGAGCGACGCGCGCGGCGCGGCCGCGACGATCTCCGCCAGCTCGGTGGCGGCCCACTGGGGGAGCGCGTCGACCCCGCCCGCGATGACGCTCGTCGTCTCCTTGGCCAGCTCGGGCGTCCACAGCGCCAGCCACGCCTCGGCGTCGCGCGGGTCCGGCGGCCGGGCGTTGAGGATCCGGTGGTCGCGGTGCACCGTCCGCAGCGCCGTGCCGAGCAGGGCGGTCTTGCCCGCCCCGGCCTCGCCGACCACGGCGACGACCTGCCCCGCGCGCAGGGCGGCGACCACCTCGTCGGACGCCGCACGCCACGCCCGGCCGAGCGGGGGCGGGGCCTCGGCGCCGCGGTGCGCGGAGTAGACGCGGAAGACCTCGCCGCGCGGGGCCGGCCGGGGCTCGGCGCCGCGGCCGCGGGCGAGCATGAGCGCGGTGGTGTGCCCGGCGGCCATCTGGGCGAGGGCGAGGAGCAGCCCGTCGGACTTGTCCGACCAGGTGGTGAGGTTGACGCTGCCGACGAGCCGCCCGAAGACCGGGTCCATCACCGGCACGGCCGCGCAGGTGTAGCCCCACAGGCCGGTGCAGTAGTGCTCGTCGCCACGGACGAGGGAGGGGGCGCGGTCGGCCAGGGCGAGGCCGAGGCCGGTGGTGCCCGCCTCCCGCTCCGAGAACGCGAAGCCGGGGGCGAGGTAGGTCTTGTCGAGGGCGTCGACCAGCGCCCTCTCGTCGCAGACCCGGCTGAGCACGAGGCCGTCGGCGTCGGTGAGCATCAGGCTGACGGGCTCACCGGCCAGGGTGTCGCGCAGGCCGCGCAGCACCTCGTTGCCGCACTCGGAGAACAGTGACCGGTCGTCGACCTCGCCGGTGAAGGCCGGGTTCACCGCGTCGAGCGGGATCCCGTAGCCCTCGCTGCGCCGCCATGACGCGGACAACCGAGGGGCCACGACGCCGCCGCCCCGACGAATCTCCTCCATGCGCACCTCCTCGAGCGCCGTCTGCCCCTGACTCTGACACAGCGCCCGCTGGTGCCGGTGCGACCCGCGTCTCAGGTTGAGACTCCATTCGCCCCACCGGAGCCCTCCCGCTGCCTAGCGTCGCCGCCACCCGGACACGCCGCCGACGACGAACGGCGCAGGACAGCCAGGAGGACAACGATGTACTCGAAGGACGGGGAGAACTACTTCATCGTCGACGCCCACGTCGCCCTGTGGGACGCCCGACCGGAGAACCAGCGGAACATCCACGGCAAGCAGTTCATCGACTGCTTCTACGACTACCACCGCAACCTCAGCCCGCAGTCCGAGGTCTGGCCCTACGAGGAGTACCTCTACCAGGGCGGCGACCGGCTGATGCACGACCTGTTCGAGATCGGCTACGTCGACCACGCGATCTTCCAGCCCGCGGGGCTCCACGAGTTCTACAACAACGGGTTCGGGCAGACCGAGGAGGCCTTCACGCTCACCGAGGCCAACCCGGACAAGCTCACCTACAACCACTACTGGGACCCGCGGCTCGGCGAGACCGGCCTCAAGCGGCTCCGCGAGGACGCGAAGCGCTTCAACCTCAAGGGCTGCAAGCTCTACACCGCGGAGTGGCACGGTGAGTCGCGCGGCTACAAGCTCGACGACCCGTGGTCCCGCCGGTACCTGGAGACCGCCCAGGAGCTGGGCATCAAGAACATCCACATCCACAAGGGCCCGACGATCCGGCCGCTGGACCGGGACGCGTTCGACGTCGCGGACGTCGACAAGGTCGCCTCGGACTTCACCGAGATGAACTTCGTGGTCGAGCACTGCGGTCTGCCGCGGCTCGAGGACTTCTGCTGGATCGCCACCCAGGAGCCGAACGTGCACGCCGGGCTCGCGGTCGCGATCCCGTTCATGCACACCCGGCCGAAGTACTTCGCGCAGATCATCGGCGAGCTCCTCTACTGGCTCGACGAGGACCGCATCCAGTTCTCCAGCGACTACGCGCTCTGGACCCCGCGCTGGCTGGTCGAGATGTTCGTCGACTTCCAGATCCCGGAGGACATGACCGAGTACGCGCCGCTCACCACCGCGCAGAAGAAGAAGATCCTCGGGCTCAACGCCGCCGCGATGTACGACATCCCGGTCCCCGCCGAGCTGCAGCTCCCGCGCGAGGAGCCGCAGGCCGTGGCGGTGGCCTGATGGCGCCGGCCACCCCCTCCCGGCAGGAGGACGCCTGGCGGGCGCTCGACGCCGTCGTCGACCCCGAGCTCGACGAGCCGATCACGGACCTGAACTTCGTCCGGTCCCTCGACGTGACCGGCGACGACGTCGTGGTCCACCTGCGGCTGCCCACCAGCTTCTGCGCGCCGAACTTCTCGTACCTGATGGCGTCGGACGCCAAGGACGTGCTCACGGCATTGCCGTGGACCCGCCGGGTGGTCGGCGAGCTCGACGACCACCACGACTCCGAGCTCATCAACCGCGGACTGGCCGCCGACGCGGGCTACCGCGGCACCTTCGCCCACGAGGCCGAGCAGGACCTCGAGGAGCTGCGGACGACGTTCCGGCGCAAGGCGCACACCGCCGCCATGGAACGGGTGCTGACCCGGCTGGTGCGGGCGGGGCACCCGGTCGAGGACCTGGGCCGCCTGACGATCGGCGATCTCCCGCTCGACGACGGCACCCGCGCCCTGCTGCGCCGGCGCGCCGCGATCGGGCTGCGGACCGGCGACGACCTGCCGGTGTTCGTCGACCACACCGGCACGCCGTACCCGGAGGTGGAGCTCCCGCTGCAGCTGCGCCTGGCCCGGTCCACCCGGATCTCGATCGAGGGCAACGCCCACTTCTGCCGGGGCCTGCTGGCCACCCGCTACGACCTTCAGGAGAGCGCGTCATGAGAGCGGTCCAGGTGGTGGGGTACCACCGCAACCTCGAGATGACCGACATCCCGGAGCCGACCGTCGTCGAGCCCTACGACGTCGTCGTGAAGATCGGCGGCGCCGGGGTGTGCCGCACGGATCTGCACATTCTCGAGGGGCAGTGGGCCGAGAAGTCGCAGGTCACGCTGCCGTACACGATCGGCCACGAGAACGCGGGCTGGGTGGCGGCGGTCGGCTCCGCGGTGACGAACGTGGCCGAGGGCGACAAGGTGATCGTGCACCCCCTGATCACCTGCGGCCTCTGCCGGGCCTGCCGGTCCGGCGACGACGTGCACTGCACGCAGTCGCAGTTCCCCGGCATCGACACGAACGGCGGGTACGCCGAGTACCTGCGGACGTCGGCCCGCAGCGTCGTCAAGCTCGACGACGCGCTGGAGCCGGCCGACGTCGCCGCGCTCGCCGACGCCGGCCTCACCGCGTACCACGCGGCGGCCAAGGCGGCCCGGCGGCTGGGCCCGCGCGACACCTGCGTGGTGATCGGCGCCGGCGGGCTGGGGCACATCGGCATCCAGGTGCTCAAGGCGTCGACCCCGGCCCGGATCGTGGTCGTCGACCGGAACCCGGATGCGGTGAAGCTGGCCGAGTCCATCGGGGCGGACCTCGGGGTCGTCGCCGACGGCGGGCACGTCGACCACGTGCTGGAGCTGACCAGGGGTGCGGGCGCCGAGGTCGTCGTCGACTTCGTCGGCGAGGGCGGCAGCACGGCCGAGGGCATCCGGATGACCAAGCAGGCCGGCGACTACCACGTGGTCGGGTACGGCGAGAACGTCGACGTCCCGACCATCGACCTGATCTCGGCCGAGAAGAACATCGTGGGCAACCTGGTCGGCAGCTACAACGACCTGTGCGACCTGATGGAGCTGGCCGCGCGGGGCCTGGTCACGCTGCACACCCAGCGCTTCGAGCTCGACGACTTCCAGCAGGCGATCGACGACCTCGACGCCGGCCGGGTCCGCGGCCGGGCGATCCTCGTCCCCTGAACTGAACCGTCCGCACTATGGAACCATGATGCGGTTTCCCGCCCGGATTCCTCGCATTATGGTTCCATAGCGCGCTCCCGCCCGACCTCATTTCGCATTATGGCTCCATAATTCGAGTTCGGGGCGGAAGGCAGTGCCGCCCACTCCGCGAAGGTGGTCGCCTTCGCGCCCGTCACCAGGATCGTCATCGCAACCCCCGCACATCCCGGTACAGCGTGCGGAAAACTGCATCAGTACGCCGTACGGAGTTCCGGGCGAAAGGAACGCCGGCCCGCGGGAGGGGTCCGCGGGCCGGCGTTCGGCGGGGTGCGTGCGGCTACGGGGTCGGCGAGGGTGCCGTGGCGGCCGCGGAGCTGCCTTCCTCCCGGTCCCGGACCGCGGGCAGCGCCAGCCGGATCGGCGCGTGGGCGCGGTGCGCCCCGGCCGCGGCGGCGTGGTACTCCTCGAGCTGGGCCAGGAAGTCCGGGTCGGCGTAGATGCGGCCGTCGACCGTCGGGCCCTCGCGCCCGGTCAGGACCGCCTCGACGTCGTCGCCGGTCAGTGTCTTGTGCGTCTCCAGCGCGTGCGCGATGGCGAGCACCGACGAGCGGTTCTCGGTGAGGATCTCCTCCGCCCGGTCGAGCAGGCCGCCGAGGTGGTCCTCGATCCGGTCGGCGAGCGCCCGGCGGAGCACCTCCTCGGCGCTGCCGTTCTTGCCCGGGGCGCCCTTGCCGCCACCCGGGGCCCCGACCTCGAGCCGCCGGGCCGAGGAGTACGACGACACCGTCGACCCCATGCCCCAGAAGCCCTCCATGAACGAGGCGACCGTGGTCGCCGACTCGAGGTCGCCGGAGACGCCCGACGAGCTGTCGCCGTCGAAGAACATCCGCTCGCCCGCCAGCGAGGCGAGGGAGACGAGGATGTCCGCCTCGTACTCCGAACGCCACCGGGTGAACTGGTCCTCCGGCGGGATGCTCGCGACCATGCCCAGGTAGTCGCTGCCCTTCTCGATCGTCGCCAGGTCGATCTCCATGTGCTCGCGCACCCGGAAGGCGACGACGGCGTGGCAGCCCTCGTGCACGGCGACGGCGTGCCGCTCGCGCTCGATGTACTCGACGTCCTCGGGTGGCCCGAGCTCCTTCAGCTGCTTGGCCCGCATCATGTCGCGGTAGGTGATGACCTCGCGGCCGTCCCGGATCGCGGTGATCAGGGCCTCGTTGACCAGGTCCTTGATCGTCGCGCCGGTGGCGTACGGCGTGATCGTCGCGAGCTTGTCGAGATGCTCGTCCGTGATCTCGTGCGGCACCTTGTCCAGGTAGCCCTGGTAGGTGCGGATCCGGCCGGCCTTCGACGGGTAGCCCACCCGGTAGATCCGGTCGATGCGGCCCGGCCGCAGGAGCGCCTCGTCGAGCGACTCGGGCATGTTCGTGGCCATCATGACCAGGATCCGGTACTTGGGCGGCGGCTTCGGCCGCATGCCCAGCGCCCGCCGGCCCCACCGGTTGAGCAGGCCGCGCGGCTTCTTCAGCCCGGACAGCTCGGTGAGCAGCGCCTGCAGCGTGCCCATGCCGCCGCCACCGCCGCCGCCGTTCATGCCGCCCATGACGAACCGGCTGCGCGGCTCCTCCACCGGCGGCCCCGAGGCCATCGACTCGCGGAACAGCATCGACTGCGTGTCCCGGGACAGGTAGGAGAAGCCGTGGCAGCCGCTGCCGTGGAAGGGCGGCGGCGCGAAGCCGCGCGGGCCCCCGCCCGGGCCGGTGACGGCGAGCGAGCCGCGGTTGCCCAGCGCGTCGGCCTCGTCGAAGAAGACGATGACGCCGCCGTAGCGCAGCGAGAGCTTGCGCAGCTTCCGGAACAGCGACTTCACCTTGAGGATGCCGACGCCCATGAACATGTTGATGAAGGCACCGGGGTCGACGAAGACGTAGGGCTTGCCGGTCTCGCCCGCCACGGCCTCGGCCATCAGCGTCTTGCCGGTGCCGGGAGGGCCCCACAGCAGGAGGCCGCCGGGGACGTAGCCGCCCTTGGCCTCGATCTCGTCCGGCTTCTCCAGGAACATGATGTTCTCGCGGATCCGCTGGACCACGTGGTCCTGGCCCCAGACGTCGGTGAACCGGGTCTTGATGTCGTCCGGGTAGTAGGTGTCCACGCCGCCCCGGGAGAGCAGCCAGAACAGCCCGATGAACTGGAACGCGATGAAGAAGAACGCGAAGGCCAGCTGGAAGATGAACGGTAGCGCCTGCCAGATGAGCGCCGGCGCCTGGAAGATCGCGAGGAAGGGCGAGGTGCCCAGGGCCGCGCCGGCGACCAGGGCGATCAGCACGACCAGCAGCGCGATCTTGATGATGCGGGAGAGCCGGAAGCGGGTCCAGTCCGAGAAGCGCCGCTTGAGCGCCCGGTCCGTGCCGCCGAAGACCTTCCGTGTCCAGAAGACGTGGTAGGCCGACCACCGCTCGGAGAGGAAGTAGTGGATCTGCCGCAGCAGCTCCAGCCCGGCGAGCCACAGCAGCCACTGCGACTCGACGGTCTCGATGCGGAACGCGTCGGAGAAGGTCATCAGCGGGTTGTCCGCGACCTGCGACCACACGATCACCAGGAAGGCGACGACGAACAGCAGCAGCAGCTTGCCGCGGTCCCACAGCGACAACTTCCGGCGCCGCGGCTCGAACTGCTCCGGCGGCGGTTCGTGGTGCACGGGCTGCTCGGGCGGCGGTCCCTCCGGGCGGCCCGGCTCCCGGGGGTTCACCGGGTCGTCGGTGATGGTCATGGGCCCTCCCGAACCGTGAACGAGGTGACGACGCCGTCGATCTCGGACTGCCGCTTCTCGAAGCAGTCGGCCGAGCAGCGGGCCAGCGCGAGATACAGTTTGCTGGCGTCGTCGTTGAGGTAGCCGGTCTGGTCGAAGATCTGCGGCTCACCGCCGTTGACCCGGTAGGAGTACACCGAGTGCACGCCGCGGATCCCGTCGCCGGGGGTGAGCACCTGATCGCCGAGCAGGGTGAAGCCGGTCAGCCCGCTCTGCTGCCCACCCAGCTGCATGGTCTGCCGCGCCGTGTCCGACACCGGGTAGACGAAGTCCCGGACCGTGTCGAGCGAGATCTGCCCCCGCGACTTCTCGGGGATGGCCTGGACCGTCACCAGGATCGCCGGCGAGTCGGCCGACTGGCCGATGATGTGGCTCAGCGACGGCTTCGCGTCGGAGTCGTACGCCTGGATCCACACCCCCTGGCTGGAGTCCTTCGCGGGCTCGACGCCGAGCTGGCTCTCCACCTCGGCCGGGTCGACCTGCTTCCACGACGTCGGCACCTTGAGATAGGTACGATCGGCGGAGTTGGTGACGTAGGTCCAGGACGGCGCCCCGCAGCCGGCGAGGAGCGCGACCACCAACCCCGTCGCCAGCAATATCGGTGCGAGCAGCGCGGGTCCACGCCGTGCCCGGCGCCCCGCTCGTCCTGCCATGGAAGCCCTCCCCCACCGTGACTCTTCCGTGACCTTCGAGTATGCGGCACGGAACGCCCCCGACACTGCACCGTTCAGGCACCGTTCGAGTTGCGTCGGCGTTTCCCGCCGACCGCAGTGTGACCTCTGCGCCCGTGCGGAGTCACGCTAGGGGCGGCGGGGTCAACGGCAGGTGAGGGGGCCGGCACCCGGAGCGCGCCGCGCGTCCTGCGCCGTGCGGACACGGTCGGTCTGCGAGCGGTGGCGGTGGGCGACCGTCCGGCACAGCCGGGGCCCGAATCTGAGGGGGTTGCTCGGCGTTCGGAGCAATTGTCGGGGCGTTCGGATCATTTTCGCGCCCGTCGCCGACCGCCGGGCCCGCCCCGGACGCCGCCGCCCGGTGGGACCTTAAGCTTCCGTACCCCTCGGGCGAGGCTTGCCTACCGTCCTTCGCCGTGGACAGGACGACGGTCTCGGAGGCCCCCGCGGCGGGCGCCCGCACGGCATGGGTGACGGCACTGCTCGCGGTGCTGGCCGGCCCCGCGCTGGTGCACCTGCTGACCTCCGAACCCATGGGCATGTGGCGGCAGCTGTCGTCCGTCACCGGGCTGGTGGCCCTGTCCGCGCTCGTCTGCACCGCCGCGCTGCCCTCCCGGCTGCGCGGGCTGACCCGCGCCTTCGGCATCGAGACGGTCGTCGGGCTGCACCGCCAGCTCGGCATCCTCTCCGCGGTCCTCATCGCGGTGCACCTGGGGGCCGTCGTCGCGGCCAACCCCACCCAGGTCGCGCTCCTGAACCTCGTGAGCGCGCCGAACCGGGCCCGCGCGGCCGTCGCCGCCACGGTGTCGATCGCGCTGCTGATCGTACTGGCGGTGTGGAAGCGCAAGGTCAACCTCCGCTACGAGGTCTGGCGCTGGCTGCACCTCATGCTGGCGGTGTTCGTGCTCGGCGGCACCGCGCTGCACGTGCTGTGGCTGCAGCACCTGGTCCTCGACGCCGTGATGGGCCCGATCCTCGCCGCGCTCGGCGTCCTCGTCGTGGTCGTGTTCGCGATGCGGTGGTGGGGCCGGGCGGTGCTCGACGGCGGGGAGTTCCTCGTGCAGGCGGTGCGGGCCGAGAACCCGACCGTGACCACGCTGGTGCTCTCCCCGCGCGAGGGCCGCGAGGGCCTGCGGTTCTCGCCCGGCCAGTTCGCCTGGGTGCGGCTGCAGCGCTCGGCGGTGGAGGAGCACCCCTTCACCATCGCCAGCAGCGCCCACGACCCGCGGTACACCGAGTTCACCATCCGCGGCACGGGCGACTTCGCCACCGGGGTGCGCGACCTGCGGCCCGGCGAGTCGGTGTGGGTGGACGGCCCGTACGGCTCGTTCACCTGCGACGACGTCCCGGCGGCCGGGCTGGTCCTGGTCGCCGGCGGGGTGGGCATCACGCCGATGATGAGCATGCTGCGCACCGCGGCCGACCGCGGCGACCAGCGGCCCCACCGGTTGATCTACGTCGCCCGGGACACCGGTGACCTGCTGTTCCGCGACGAGCTCGCGATGCTGCGCCGCTACCTCGACCTCGAGGTCACCGAGGTCCTGCGCCGCCCCTCGGCGACATGGACGGGGGCGACCGGCGAGATCGACGTGGCGCTGCTGAGCAGCGTCCTGCGCACCCTCGACCTTGGCGCGCGCAACGACTACTTCCTCTGCGGGCCGCCCTCGATGGTGTCGGACGTGCACGGCGCACTGACCGTCATGGGCGTGGCCGACGACCGGATCCACACCGAGCAGTTCGACATGGTCTGACCCCCGATCCCCGCCGGCCGGTGCCGTCCGGCGGACCCACCCGCACAGAGCAGGCGGTCGGTCCCCTCCGGGCCTACGACCGCTCCGCACGCTCCGCTCCCCACCAACCGTCGCTCCGCACGCTCCGCTCCACCCGGTCACGCTCCCCCTCGCGGCCGGCACGCACCCGCTCCCCACGGGCCGCTCCCCGAAAGGTCCCCCGATGTTGCACCGCATCCCGCGCTCCGTGCGCTGGGTCCTGCTCGTCGCCGTCCTCGGCGCCGTCACGGTGTCCGTCCTGCAGTCCTGGACGTCCGCCGCGCCCGGCACCGGCGGCTGGCAGCAGACCCAGTGGGGCCCGCTCGGGCCCGCCGACCGCGACCTCCTGATCAAGGTCCGGCAGGCCGGCCTGTGGGAGCTGCCGACGGGGCAGCAGATGGCCCAGCAGGCCACGAACCAGCAGGTGCGCGAGACCGGTCAGCACCTCGCCGAGCAGCACGCCGTGCTCGACCAGATCGACCGCGACGTCTCGGACAAGCTCGGTGTGCAGCTGCCGAGCCGGGCCACCGATCAGCAGATCGGCTGGATGAACCAGATCACGAACACGACCGGCACGGACTACGACAAGACCGCCGTCCAGCTGCTCCGGCAGGCCCACGGCATCGTCCTGCCGGTCATCGCGGATGTGCGGGTCGGCACCCGCAACGAGCTCGTCCGCCAGTTCGCCGACACCGCGTTCCAGTACGTGACCGGGCACATCGCGATGCTGGAGGCCACCGGCCTCGTCGACTACTCGGCCCTGCCCGCGGCGCCCTCGCCCGGCCTGCTGAGCGGCGCCACGTCGCCCGCCGACATGATCGTCCCGGCGATCGTCTTCGTCGCCTGTGCCGCGGCCGCGATCGGCCTCCTGGTCACCCTGCGCCGGGGCAAGAAGAAGAAGGCGCCGGCCGCCACCGGGCCCGCCACGGGCAGCCAGCTCGCGGCCCTGCACTCCGCGCCGGTGCTCACCATCCCGTCCCCGCGGGAGGAGTCGTCGGGCAGACGCGGCAAGCGTGCCCCGCTGCCGGTGGGCGGCGCCGCGCAGCCCTCGGGCGCGACCTCGACCGGTGGCCACCGCGCCCGGCGGCGCGGCTCCCAGGGCTCGCACAGCGGCGGGCTGCGGGTCGACGACTCCGGCGGCTTCCGCGTCGACGACTCGGGCGCCTTCCGCCGCGCCGACACCGGCGGCTACCGCCCGACCCGCGCCGACACCGGCGGGCACCGGGTGCGGAACGCCGCCGACTCCGGCGGCTACCCGGTCGCCGGCACCGCGACGGCCGTCAGCGACTCCGGCGGCTATCCCTCCGTCTCCGACACGGGCTCGCACCGGCGCCGCCGCAGCGGCGACTCCGGCGGGTTCCGCTTCGACGACCTGCTCGGTTCCGACCGGGCCGGCACGACCGGCGGCCACCGCGTGCCGCGCACGACCGACACCGGCGGCCACCGGCTCGACGAGTACGACCAGGCCGCCCGCGCCCCCCGATCCGCGACCCGAGGAATGGCCCCCTGATGGCAACCCGGACCGACACCTCAGACATCCCCGAGACCCCCCGCGTCGGGCGCACCGCCCGGTCCACCCGGCTGCGGCGCGTCCTGCTGACGACCGCGGCCGCCGCCATGCTCGTCGTCCCGACGGCCTGCGGGTACGCCGCCGCCGCCGACCGGATCTCCACCGGTGGCAGCGGCGGGCACGGCGCCCACGCCGCCGCGCCGGTCGCGGACCGGGAGGACCAGCAGGACACGGCCGCCGCCGACGGCACCGCCGGCAACACCGCCGGGACGGACGAGACCGCCGCCGACACCCAGCAGCAGGGCCGCGGCGGGCAGAACCGCGCCGACCAGGCGAACGCGAACGCGCGCAACGGGCAGGCCAACGGCAACGACCAGGGCAACGGGAACGCGAACGGCCAGGCCGCCCAGGGCAACGATCAGGCCGCCGGCGGCGAGAAGATCAACGGCCTCGACGTCCTCGCCCGCGACTGCTCGAAGAGCAACCTGCCCCCGCACGACGGCTTCCAGAAGGGCGACCGCTGCGTCTCCACGGCGTTCGGCGAGGTGGGCGACGCGAACCAGAACCCCTCCCTGCTCATCACGAAGTTCCCGCAGCAGGTGCAGGCGAACCAGCCCTTCAGCATCGACGTGACCACCCGCAACCTGAAGCGCGACCGGTTCCTCGGCGCCGCGGCGGGCGGCTACTACCTGGAGAGCTCGCTGCTCGACGACAAGGGCATCCAGCGCGGCCACTTCCACACGGCCTGCCGGATGATCTCGCTCGACGCGGCGCCGGCACCGGGCGACAAGCCGGCCTTCTTCGTGGCCACCCAGGACAACAAGGGCGGCGCGGGCCAGAGCACGGTGACCATCGACGTCACCGGCCTGCCGAAGGGCACCGCCCAGTGCAGCTCGTGGGCCGGCGACGGCTCGCACCGCATCCCGATGATGGAGCGGGCCGACCAGACCCCGGCCTTCGACTCGGTCCGGATCCGGGTGGTCTGACCCCGGCGGGGGCCAGCTTCCGGCCCCCGTCCGGCCCGGGGACCCGGTACGACGGCCGGGAATGGGGCGGGGCGGGCGGGGGTCGGGACCAGGAGGCTCTAGGCCTAGAGCCCCAGGTCGGCGAGGCCGAGGAGCGCGCGGTACGGCGCGCCCTCGGCCTCGATCGCTTCCCGGGCCCCGGTCGCGCGGTCGACCACGGTCGCCACGCCGACGACGGTGGCCCCGGCCTCCCGCACCGCACGGACGGCCTGCAGCACCGAGCCCCCGGTCGTGGACGTGTCCTCGACGACGAGCACCGGCCGGCCCGTGCTGTCCGGGCCCTCGATCAGCCGCTGCAGCCCGTGCTCCTTGGTCGACTTGCGGACCACGAACGCGTCGACGGGCGGCACCCCGGGATCGGCAGCCCGCTCCGCGGCGGCGGCGTGCAGCACGGCGTCGGCCACCGGGTCGGCACCGAGGGTCAGCCCGCCGACGGCGCTGTAGCCCCAGTCCGCGGTCAGCGTGCGCAGCAGCCGGCCGACCAGCGGCGCGGCCTCGTGGTGCAGCGTGACCCGGCGCAGGTCGACGTAGTAGTCGGCCTCGCGGCCGGATGCCAGCGTGACCTTCCCGTGCACGACCCCGTGCTCGCGCACGAGCTCGGCCAGCCGCAGCCGGTCGGTGTCGTCGGTGGGGTCGGTGTCTGTGCTCATCCCTCGCTCATTCCTCAGCGTTCCCGGTCGAAGGTGGCGACCAGCCGGCGGACCACGCGGCGCGGCAGCACGCCCACCACCGACGAGATCGCCTTGTACTGCAGGCTCGGGACGGACACGACGCGGCCGTCGGCCAGGTCGGCGAGGCAGTCGTCGACCACCCGGGCGGCGTCGAGCCACAGCGGCCCGGTGCGCGCACCGACGTCGATCCCGGCCCGCTCGTGGAACTCCGTGCGGACGAACCCGGGGCACAGCGCGAGCGCGCGCACCCCCGTGCCCGCCAGCGACGCGGCCACGCCCTCGGTGAACGCGGTGACCCACGCCTTGTCGGCGGTGTAGGTCGAGCCGCTGCCCGGCAGGAACCCCGCCACGCTCGAGACGTTGACGATCGCGCCGCGGCCCCGGTCGACCATCCCCGGCACGACCGCACGGGTCAGCTGCAGCACCGCGGTGACGTTGAGGTCGTGCTGCTTCTGCAGGTCCTCGGCCGAGGTGGCGAGGAAGCTCCCGCGCTGGCCCATCCCGGCGTTGTTGACCAGCAGGTCCACCGGCGAACGGTCGGGGTCGGCGAGCCGGCGGACGACGCGGGCGCGCTCGTCGGGACCGGTCAGGTCGGCGGGCAGGACCTCCACCGAGACACCCGCCTCGCGGTACCGCGCGGCCGCCTCCTCGAGGCGCTCGACGGTACGGGCCACGAGCACGAGGTCGCGCCCCTCGGCGGCGAGCCGGTCGGCGAACGCGGCACCGATGCCGGAGGTGGCGCCGGTGATCAGGACGGAGGGCACGCGGGCGACAGTAGTCGGCCCGGCGGCCGGACTCAGCTGCCCGTGGTGTGGCGTGTGCCGTCGAGCGCGTTCTCGAGGGCGGTCGCGACCTCGGCGAGGTCGGCGAGCAGGTCCTGCCCGCGCTCCGGCGAGACGTCGACCGGCGCCGCGGCGAGGACCCAGGTGTCCTCGGCCCAGAGCAGCTCGATGTCGTCGCCCACCGCGTCGGCGGCGTCGGCCACGCGCGCGGTGAGCAGCGGGCGGATGGCCTCGGCGTCGGAGACGAAGGAGTAGCGCTCGCCCACCGGCTCGAGCAGGTCCAGCCCCGCGCCGTCCGCCTCGGGCAGCGGGGCCGACGGCAGCCGCAGCTCGACGGCCGCGGGCAGGGCCTCGCGCAGCTGCACGGCCACCACGACGGCGTTGACCCGGCCCTGCTGCTCGTGGTCGAAGAGGTATCCCTGCCGGCCGCCCTCGGGGGTGGGGACGCTGCCACTGGCCAGGTTGCGGGCGATGCCGGGGCCGCCGTTCTGCACGGTCCCGTAGCGCCAGCGGCTCGGCAGCACCGGATCGCTGTCGAGGTACTCCCAGTCGTGCAGGGCGGCCCAGCGCCTCCGGTCGCGTACGCCGGACTCCCCGGCCCCGCCGCGCCGGCGGTCGGTGAGGAGTAGCGCGGCACCGGCGAGCAGCGCGACCACGGCGATCACGAACCAGACCCACGACGGAAGTCCCACGTGCCGACCCTAGCGCCGCAAGCCCGGAACGTGCGGGAACGCCACGATCACCCGTCCGGGGAAGACGGTCGAACGTGGCCGGACGGGCGCCGAACGGTGGGCGGGGCAGCACATCGGACGATGGTCACGGAGGCCGCGCCGCCCAGCCGGCCCGCACCCCGTCGGTCTTCGCGCCCTCCTTGCCTGTCTCGACGACGGCGTCGCGGCCGAGTCCGAGCAGCACGTCGCCTCCGCCGCCCAGCGGTTCCAGCGCCCGGCCGGCGGCGGGCACCGCGTAGCGCCGCGCGGTCTGGGTGAGCGAGGCGAGCAGCGCGCCCAGGCCCGCCCGCGCCTCGTCCAGCCAGGCCAGCAGGGCCCGGACGCCCCCGGCGATCCGGGCGGCGAGGGTCGCGGCCTCGCCGACCGCGGACGCGACGGCGAGCGGGGTGAGCGCACCGGCGCTCGCGACGGCCGCGAGCGCCCAGCGGGCGAGGTCCCAGAGGAACCCGGCGACCGTGTCGCGGATCAGCGCACGCTCGGCGCCGATCGTCGCCCCGGCCTCCAGCAGGCGGTCGGCCACGGCCGCGCAGTCGGTGGCGAGGGCGCTCAGCGCCGCCGCGTCACGGGCGGCCGCGGCACGGGCCGCGTCGGCTGCCGATCCGGTCCAGCCCCCGAGCTCCGGACGACGCCGCGCGGCCGCCTCCGCCGCCACGGCCTGCGCCCCGCGGTGCCAGTCCGTGGCTCGCGCGACGATCTCGGCCGGGTTGCCCGCGAGCCGGTCGAGGGGCTCGCGCAGGAACCCGACGTGCTCGATCAGCGCGCCGATCCCGGCGGTCGCGAGCTCCCCGAACGGGTCCGCGACGAAGCCGAGCGCGTCGAGCCCGACGCCCGCGGCGGTCCACGCCAGGGCGGCCGGATCGGCCCGGTCCGCCCCGGCCGCGTCCGCGAGGTCGGCCACGCTCGACGCGAGACCGGCACCGTCGAACGTCCCCGGCTCCTGGGCCGCGGTGGGGACGAAGGGCGGGGTGGGGACGAAGGCCGGCGCGGGCGCGGCGGGTGCGGGCGCGGCGGGTGCGGGCGCGGCGGGT
>NZ_JAJTTE010000085.1 GCF_021343995.1 Pseudonocardia terrae
CCCGTGGACGACGGAACCCCGCCCCGCCCACCGGGAGGTGGGCGGGGCGGTTCAGCCCGGCGACGGACGTGGGGGCGACCGTGCCGGGGTTCGGTGCGGTCGGGGCCGTCGACCCGCCGACCGGTCTCGTGACGGAGGACGCTGCCGCGCTCCGCGGAACCGGAGACGGGGCGACCGTCGGGGCTGCGTCGGCGGGGGCGCTCAGGACCGGCGCCGACGGGGCCGACGGCACCGGCGCCGCCGCGCCGGGCGGAACGGTCGCCGTCGTCGTAGGCGCGGTCGGGACCGCGGCACCCGTGCCTTCCGGCCAGCCGGCCGCCGTGGCGGGCGCGACGGCGGTGGTGTCGGGGGTCGGGAGCGTCAACGGGGTGAAGGCCTGGAACGCCCTCGACAGGTTGGCGTTCGAGTTCTCCTGGTAGCGGTTCGCGACGTGCGCCGCCGACTGCTGCTGCTCGTCGAGCTGGTGCGGGTTGCCGGTCCGGCCGAGGAAGCCCTCCGTGTTCCGCAGTGCCGCGAGCTCGCGGTTCGCGACCGTGTAGTACTCGGCCTGGTCCCCCAGCGCCCGCGCCGCCAGCTGGAACATCACCGTCCCCACCCGCCCCGGCTCCCCCAGCTTGCGCAGGTACATGCGGGTGCCCTCGGCGGCCTCCCCCTCGTGGGCGTCCGCGTACTCCCGCTCCAGCGCCTCGAGCTCCGCGTTGACGTCCGCGAGCTTCCGCGACACCTCCGCCAGCGCCTGCTCCGCCGCCCGCATCGAGGCGGGTCCCGGTCCCGTCGCCACGGGATCCCGGATCTCCGGCAACGTCATCCACTCGAACGCCACCGAGGTCCCGCTATAGGTCCTCTCCGCCACAACTCCCCCTACTTCCGCAGTGCGTCCAGAACCTCCGACGCCAGTGCTCTGGCCTTCTCGCACAGCGGTGGAGCGCTGGTCGACAAGCTGCTTGCATCAGCGCTGAATGACTGTGTTTCTGCTATGCCAACCCAGAAGCTGCAGGTCGGCGCATCAGGCGGGTCGACATTGACAGCCGGATACCCATCGACCTCAGTTTCCTGAAACGCCAGGAAAGAATCTTTGATAGAGTACGGAAACCTAAGGCCGGCCTCGACACTGATAGCAAGATCGAGCATGAAGGAACCATCGAGTGAAGTCCACGAACAGCTTTCCGCGTTGTCACTGGCAAGATCGCGAGCGGTCTCATCAGATGCTCCCAAGGCCGAGAGCCGATCAGGCTGCAGAACGGCGCACGCATCGACCCCTCTGGCGTCGAGTGGCGAGCTGACCAGTGGCGCAGCCACTTCAAATGCCGAAACGGAGCCATTGGGTACCGGGGAAGACGGCTGCGTCGTGCAGGAGGCGAGGAGCATGCCGGTAATCAACCAAACGAGAACCAATCGTTGAGTTCTCAATTTGATGATCAAGCTGTCCGGTCGGCTGCAAGATAGCCGTCACGCTGCTTCTTGATAGCTGCAGCGGCAGCAATCAGTTGCTCGCGCCAACTAGCGAGGTATACCCTGCTCGCCTCTACCATCTTTCCTGCCTGAGCGGCCGAATTGATACTGACAACATCTGCAGCCGGAGCACGTACTGCGTTGAGTGTTCGGAGGTTCGCTTCGACAACTGCCACTTCCCGAATCACCCCCTCCAACCTCCCCACCAACCCCTCCACCCTCTCCGGGTCGACCCGGAGCACGGGCGAGTAGCTGAGGGACTGCGCGGAGCGGGGCACGACGGGACCTGGGTCGTCCCACCGAGGAGCGGTCATGCGGGGATGATCTCAGCGAAGCGCCCCGTACAGGCACGTCCGCGACGAACCCGTTGCGATCGTGAACCCGATCGGGTCCCCTGAGGCCCACAACGTCGGCATCACCACTCCTGGACGAGGCCGGTCGAAGACCCGAACCCTCCCCGCCACCACCATCGACCACACCCCCGTCGGCGGCAAGGCACCTCGCATGTGCCCCACCGCAGGTGCCGGCCGAGACCACCCACAACACCGCGGCGCCGGCCCTCCAGGACCCACCTCGCGCTGAAGGTCATTCATCCTGGATGAGGACGGTCGATATACGACCCTCCTCGTCCAGGACGAGCGATCATGTCTCCAGCACTGCCGCAGCACCGCACCGACAGCCACGACGCCGTCCGGCCGACACCGCACCGACAGCCACGACGCCCGTCCGGCCGACACCGCC
Organism: Pseudonocardia terrae; assembly: GCF_021343995.1. GTDB lineage: Bacteria > Actinomycetota > Actinomycetes > Mycobacteriales > Pseudonocardiaceae > Pseudonocardia > Pseudonocardia terrae. Next base: position 2,194 of record NZ_JAJTTE010000085.1, read on the forward strand.
ACGACACCGCGCCGGCCTCCACAGGGGAGGCTTCGCGCCCGAGATCACCAATCCTGAACGAGGACGGTCGAAATCCGACCCTCCCCGTCCCCGACGAGCGATCATGCCCTGGTGGGCGCCACGAAACCACGCACGACACCGCGCATCTGCGTGACGGCACGACATGCGCCGACACCGACCACGACACCGACCACACCACCGTGCCGCCGGCACACAGCACACAGCAGCGGCACCTGCCGGAAGCGGCCTACAGCACCTGCATCCGCGCCTGGACCAGCGAGTCCTGCACGAAGGTGAGCCAGTGGTACACCCCGAGGTGCGGGGCGCGGGGGTCGTCGTCCGGGAACTCCTCGGGCGTCTCCTCCGAGACGTCCAGGGCGGTCCCCAGGGCGAGCCGGACGTCGTTGAGCGCGGACAACCACTCGTCGGCCTGCTCGACCGTCAGTTCCACGCGCCCACCCCGGGACGGCAGCGCGGTGAGCACGGACTCGGCGGCGTGCTTCTTCGCCTGGATGAGCTCGGGCTCGTGCAGCGAGCGGAGGCCGGCGGCGAGGTCGGTGTCCTCCGAGGTGAAGTCCGGCAGCAGCCGGGCGAGGACGCGGTCGTCGGGCCGGGAGGTGGGCCCGGTGCGCATGCCGGTCAGCTCGGCGAGCTCGTCCTGCGGGGTGTCGGCGGAGCGCCCCTCGAGCATTTGGGTGACCTCGGTGACCAGCCCGCGCAGGACGGTCGACTCCTGCTCCTCGAGGGTGGCGACGAACCGGGCCCGTGCCCCTCGCCCCGCGCGCTTCCAGCCGTTCACGTGCGCTGCATGGTGGCCCAGAGGCCGGCCGCGTGCAGTTTGGCGACGTCGCCCTCGATCTTGTCCTTGTCCCCGGCGGAGACGGCCGCCTTGCCCTTGTGGTGGACGTCGAGCATCAGCGCGGTGGCCTTCGGCTCGGGGTAGCCGAAGATCTTCTGCAGTACGTACGTGACGTACGACATGAGGTTGACCGGGTCGTTCCAGACGACGGCCTGCCACGGGGTCGCTCCCGCGACGTCCTCGTCCAGGGCAGGGTCCACCTGGGTGGTGGGCGAGCTCAGCGGCGCGGACATGCGTCCATGGTGTCACGCACACGCGCGCACGCAGAACGCCGCATAGGCTCTGCGCATGAGCGGCCCCTCGGGTTCGAGCGCCAGCACCGCGCTCCTCACCGACATGTACGAGCTGACGATGGTCGCCGCGGCCCTGGCCGACGGCACCGCCGAGCGGCAGTGCGTGTTCGAGCTGTTCGCCCGGCGCCTGCCGGACGGTCGCCGCTACGGCGTCGTCGCAGGTACCGGCCGGGTACTCGACGCGCTGCAGGACTTCCGCTTCGGCGACGAGGAGCTCGCCTCGCTGCAGGGCTCCCTCGACGAGCGGACCCTGAAGTGGCTGGCGGACTACCGCTTCAGCGGCGACGTCGACGGCTACCCCGAGGGCGAGCTCTACTTCCCCGGCTCCCCCATCCTCACCGTCAGCGGGACGTTCGCCGACGCCGTCGTCCTCGAGACCCTCCTGCTCTCGATCCTCAACCACGACAGCGCCATCGCCTCCGCCGCCGCCCGCATGGTGACGGCCGCGGGCAACCGGCCGTTGATCGAGATGGGCTCGCGGCGCACCCACGAGGAGGCCGGGGTCGCCTCGGCCCGCGCGGCCTACCTCGCCGGCTTCGGTGCCACGTCGAACCTCGAGGCCGGGCGCCGGTACGGCGTCCCGACCGCCGGCACCGCCGCGCACGCCTGGGTCCTCCTGCACGACGACGAGGCCGCCGCCTTCCGCAGCCAGGTCGAGGCCCTGGGCGTGAACACGACCCTGCTCGTCGACACCTACGACATCCGGCAGGGCATCGAGCGCGCGATCGAGGCCGCCGGCCCCGAGCTGGGCGCGATCCGGATCGACTCCGGCGACCTGGGCGTCCTCGCCCGGCAGGCTCGCGAGCAGCTCGACGCCCTGGGTGCCACCGACACCAAGATCGTCCTGTCCGGCGACCTCGACGAGTACGCCATCGCGTCGCTGCGGGCCGAGCCGGTGGACTCCTACGGCGTCGGCACCAGCCTGGTCACCGGGTCCGGCGCGCCCACCGCGAGCATGGTCTACAAGCTGGTCGAGGTCGACGGGCGCCCGGTCGCGAAGCGCTCCAGCAGCAAGGAGTCGCGGGGCGGGCGGAAGTCCGCGCTGCGCCGCTACAAACCGACGGGGACGGCGGTCGAGGAGGTCGTGCACCCCGTCACCGTCAGTCCGGAGCGCGGGCCGCACGACCGCGTCCTGCCGATCCCGATGGTCCGCGAGGGCGAGACCCTCGCCGACCTGCCCGGCCTCGACGACGGGCGCGAGCGGCTGCGTGCCGCCCTGGTCTCCGTGCCCTGGGAGGGCCTCAAGCTCTCCCGCGGCGAGCCCGCCATCCCCACCGTCTTCCCGGAGCACTGAGCATCGAGAAGAGACCCGAGAAAGAAGCACCGAGAAAAGAGCACAGAAGACATGCGCGCCCTGATCGTCGTCGACGTCCAGAACGACTTCTGCGAGGGCGGTTCCCTGGCCGTGAAAGGCGGCGCGGCCACCGCCGCCGCCATCTCCGAGTACCTCCGCCAGGCCGATTACGACCACGTCGTCGCCAGCCGGGACATGCACGTCTCGCCGGGCGGGCACTTCAGCGACACCCCGGACTTCGTCGACACCTGGCCGGTGCACTGCGTGGCCGGGACGCCCGGCTCGAGCTTCCACCCCGCGCTCGACGTCGCGCGGATCGAGGCGGTGTTCGACAAGGGCCAGCACGCCGCGGCCTACTCCGGCTTCGAGGGCTGCGAGCCGCGGGAGCACACCCTCGAGGAGTGGCTGCGGGCCCACGACGTCGACTCCATCGACATCGCCGGCATCGCGACCGACCACTGCGTGAAGGCCACCGCGCTCGACGCCCGCCGCGCCGGCCTGGACACGGGCGTCCTGCTGGAGCTGTGCGCCGGTGTGCTGCCCGTGACCACCGAGCTCGCGCTGGTGGAGATGCGCGAGGCGGGAGTGGTGATCGTCTAGAAGCCTCAGGGTTCCCCGCGCCGCCAGGCCGTGGGGGTGACCCGGTGGGCGCTGCGGAAGCGGCGGACGAAGTAGCCCGCGTCCCGGTAGCCGATCCGCCGGGCGATGTCGGCGACGGTGAGGTCGGTGTCGACGAGCAGCCGGCGCGCCTCCCTCATCCGCCGCTCGGTGATCCACTGCTGCACCGTGCGGCCGGTCGCGCGGCCGACGGCGGTGGTCAGGTGCCCCGGGGTCAGCCCGACCGCGGCGGCGACGTCCCGCAGGGAGATCGCCTCGTGGTAGTGGTTCTCGACGAACTCCAGCACCTGCGCGACCAGCGGGTCGACGCCGAGCTCGTCCGTGACGTCGATGCCCAGCCGGCCGAGCCGGACCAGCAGCAGGGTCAGGTGGGCGCGGGCGGCGTCGGCGTACCCGTCGCGCCGGAGGCGCAGCTCCGCGTCGAGGTCGGCGAGGTGCGCGAGCCAGGCCGGGCGGTCCTCGGCGGGGACCCGCAGGAGTTGCCCGCCGCCGCGGTTGTTGCCGACGAACGGGGCGAGCAACGGATGCCCACGCCAGGAGACCAGCGGCGCGGCGGCAGCCGGGTCGACGGCGTCGGGCGGGAAGAAGACCGCCCAGACGTCCCCGTCGGGCGCGCGCTCGCGAGGCGTGACGACGGCGCCGGGCGCGATCACGAAGGCGTCGCCCGCGGCGACCGTCCGCTCGCGCCCGTCGACCCGCGCGACGAGGGTGCCCTGCGCGACGTAGAGGAGCAGCAGGAAGTCGTGGGCGTGCGCGCTGGTGAACCGCGGGCCGTACGAGCCGTGCTCCCCGGCCCAGTGCTGCACCGTGACGGCCGGGAGCCCCGCCGTCCGGACGTAGTCGAGCAGCGGGACGCCCTGTGCGGTCCGCCGCATCCCGTCACCCGAAGAACGTCCCCCTGCAGCCACACATCGTCCCTTGTCCGCAGCTCACACAGTAGGGAACCTAGCAGGGAACCACCGAACTTCGTACGACCCGGGAGCGCCACAGTGCCGATCACCGAGACGCGGGACTACCTGCCCGCGATGATCAACCCCAGGTTCCTGCCCTTCTACGACGGCTTCGGCAAGCTCGCCGGGATCGGGGACTCCTACTGGCAGCTCGTCGCACAGGCCGCGATCGAGCCCGGCGCGACTGTGCTGGAGATCGGCTGCGGCACCGGCAACGTCCTGCTGCCGGCCAAGCGCGCGGTGCCCTCGGCCAGCGTGATCGGGACCGATCCCGACCCCGAGGCGCTGGCGCTCGCCCGGCGCAAGGCCGAGCGCGCCGGGCTGACGCTGCAGCTCGACCAGGCCTACGCCCAGTCCCTCCCGTACGCCGACGGGAGCGTCGACCGGGTCCTCTCCTCGCTGATGCTGCACCACCTGCCCGAGGACGAGAAGGTGGGCGCGCTGCAGGAGGTCCGCCGGGTGCTCGCCCCGGGCGGGAGCCTGCACCTGATGGACCTCGACCACGACCCGCGCGAGTCCGGCGGCGCGTTCGCGGTGGTGTCCGGCCTGCACGGGCTCCTGCTCCGGCTGCGCGGGAAGCGCGCCGGGCACGGCCAGGGCCATGCCCACGGTCAGGGACACGGGCACGGTCAGGCGCACGAGCACGGCCCGTCGGTGCTCGACCTGCTCGGTCAGGCGGGGTTCACCGAGGCGACCGCGGTGAGCCGGGGGCGGACCCGGCTCGGCACCCTGACCTTCTACCGGGCGGCGGCGTAGGCCCCACCACCGCGGCGTAGCGCGGCCCCACCGCGCGACGACGCAGTCCGGCCCGCCGCGGCGGCGTGGCCGGGCCCACCGCGCGACGGCGTCGCTCAGCCGGGCTCAGCCACGCATCCGGAACGGCTCGAACGCCGCGCGCAGGTCGACGTCCCGGCCCTCGGCGTCCGACGCCCGGACGGCACCGGCGGCGTCGGCCAGCCCGATGCAGCGGTGCCCGTCGAAGAGCCCGCAGGCGTAGCGGACCTCGGTGTCGTCGAGCTCGACGACGCCGACGCGCAGCTGGTAGATGCCCGGGTACTGCACCTGGTTGCGGTAGTCCACGCGCAGCACGCTCGGCGAGAGCCCGTCGAGGGGGCCGCCGACCGGGTAGCCGAGGACGTCGGTGTGCAGCTCGGCGAGGCCGTCGAGGTACCAGCCCGCGAGGGCGACGTTGTTGACGTGCCGGTTGGTGTCGAGGTCGCCGAAGCGGGTCCGGACGTCGTAGCGGAACGGGTAGTTCTCGCGCACGAGCCGCGAATCGTCGAACTCGCGGCGCTCGGTCGGGGTGGCCGCGGGCAACGCGAGGCTCTCGAGCGCGGCACGCATCTCCTGCGGCAGCGGCGCGGGCCGGCCGCCCTCCACCCAGACGCTGGTGGAGTCCCCGGTGGCGACGAGCTCGTCGCCGGTGAAGACCCCGTAGCTGTAGCTGAAGGAGGAGCCACCGACCCGGTTCAACGCCATCCCGACCCGGTAGTCGTCGGCGATGCGCAGCGGCGCGAGCACGTCGACGCCGATGGAGGCGAGCAGCTGACCGGTCCCGGCCGGGCGGTTGCCGAAGGTGCGCTCGGGAAAGGCCCGGTGCTCGGTGGTCACGCGCGCGTCCTCGAACCAGCGGATCAGCGCCTCCCGGCCGACGCGGCGGCTGGGGTCGAGATCGCTGTAGCGCGGCGTCACCTCCAGCACCATGGGGTACCGGTCGGCCTCGGGTCGGATCTGCGTGGACGTCACCCGGCTCATGATGCCCACCTACCCCCGCGTGAGCTGCCCTAACGGAGCGAGGTCACGTGTGACCATCCCGACCTCGGCGCGGTCCCCCGCGCCCGATCGGGCCGGTCGGCGGATCCTGTCGGTGGCGGCGGCTATCGTCGGGCGGTGCCCCTCGCCCCCGCCTCCCCGCCCGTCCGCTCCCAGGACCTGCCGGGCGTGGCCGAGCTGCTCGAGGTGGCGGTCACGGCCGTGGGCGGCACCCGGCGCGAGGGGCAGGACGCGATGGCCCAGGCCGTCCGCAAGGCCCTGTCGGGCGGCGAGCACCTCGCCGTGCAGGCCGGCACCGGCACGGGCAAGTCGCTGGCCTACCTGGTGCCCGCGATCCGGCACGCGATGGCCCGCGACACCACCGTCGTGATCTCCACGGCCACGATCGCGCTGCAGCGTCAGCTGGTCGACCGGGACCTCCCGCGCCTGGCGAAGGCGCTCGAGCCCGCCCTCGGCCGCGAGCCCACGTTCGCGATCCTCAAGGGCCGGCGGAACTACCTGTGCCTCAACAAGCTCCACGGCGACGACGAGATGGCCGATCCAGCCGAGGAGCAGCTGTTCGACGCGTTCGCGATCTCCGCCATGGGGCGCAACGTCAAACGCCTGCACGACTGGGCGTCGGACACGGAGACCGGGGACCGGGACGAGCTGGTTCCCGGTGTACCGGACAACGCCTGGCGCCAGGTCTCGGTGACCGCGCGGGAGTGTCTCGGTGTGTCGCGCTGCCCCGTCGGCGAGGACTGCTTCGCGGAGAAGGCACGGGCCGAGGCCGGCCGCGCGGACGTCGTCGTCACCAACCACGCGCTGCTGGCGATCGACGCGATGGGGGACGCGAACGTCCTCCCGGAGCACGACGTGGTGATCGTCGACGAGGCCCACGAGCTGGTCGACAGGGTCACCGGCGCGGCCACCGCGGAGCTCACCGCCGGCACGGTCGCGGCCGCCGCGCGGCGCTGCGGCAAGCTCGTCGACCAGGCGCTGGCGGACCGGCTCGCCGAGGCCGGCGAAGGCCTCGGCTTGGTGCTCGAGGACATGCCCACCGGGCGCTGGGAGACGATCCCGCAGGCCGCCACGGGCGCGCTCACGGTCATCCGCGACGCCGCCGGCATGTGCCGCCAGGCGCTGGGCGGGGAACGCCGCGAGGACCCCGAGGGCGCCACCGGGCGCAAGCTCGCGCTCGCGCTGCTCGACGAGGTGTCCGAGACCGTCGTGCGGGTGCTGGGGACGTTCGAGGAGTCCGACCCCGCCAAGCGGTACGACGTCATCTGGCTGGCCGAGCAGGGCCCGGACGGCGCCCGGCACAAGGTGCTGCGGGCCGCGCCGCTGTCCGTCGGCGGGCTGCTGCGCGAGCGGCTGTTCGGGCAACGCACCACCGTGCTGACCAGCGCGACCCTGGCCCTCGGTGGCTCGTTCGACGCACTGGCCCGGCAGTGGGGGCTGCCGCCGGAGAAGATCGTCGCGCCCCGGCCCGGGGGCGGGGTCGAGTCGGCGGGCGGCGAGTCCGAGGACCCGGTCCGGGACCCCGACGCGCCGCGCTGGAAAGGGCTCGACGTCGGATCGCCGTTCGCGCACGCCCGCAGCGGGATCCTCTACGTCGCCAAGCACCTGCCCCCGCCCGGACGGGACGGGCTGGCGCCGGAGTACCTCGACGAGATCGCCGGGCTGGTCGAGGCGGCCGGCGGGCGCACCCTCGGGCTGTTCTCCTCGATGCGCGCCGCCAAGCAGGCCACCGAGGCCCTGCGCGGGCGGCTGTCCGTGCCGCTGCTCTGCCAGGGCGACGACTCCACGATGCTGCTGGTCAAGCGGTTCGCCGAGGACACCGAGACCTGCCTGTTCGGCACGCTGTCGCTGTGGCAGGGCGTCGACGTGCCGGGCCCCTCGCTGTCCTGCGTGATCATCGACCGGATCCCGTTCCCCCGCCCCGACGACCCGCTGGTCGCCGCGCGCCAGAAGGCCGCGGACTCCCGGGGTGGCAACGGGTTCCTCACGGTCTCCGCCACCCACGCCGCGCTGCTGCTCGCCCAGGGCGCCGGCCGGCTGCTGCGGGGGACGGCGGACCGCGGGGTGGTCGCCATCCTGGACCCGAGGATCGCGACCGCGCGCTACGGCGGCTTCCTCCGCGCGTCGCTCCCGCCGTTCTGGCAGACCACCGACGCCGGGAAGGTCCACGCCGCCCTCACCCGCCTCCGGGACGCCTGATCAGCGCGCGTCGGCGGCGGCGCAGGTGATGGTGCCGGGGTCGACCTCGGTGAAGCCCGCGTCGCGCACGCACACGACGTCGTCGCGGGCCAGCAGGGCCTCCCACAGCGCGGGGTCGCGGCGCACCGCGAACCGTGGCGCCTCCGTCCAGCCGCGCACCGCGGCGAGGATCATCGAGGCGTGCCCGACCTGGGCGGCGGCCTTGCCGACCGTCATGTCCACGGCCGGGTTGAGCACGATCAGCGGGGTGCCCCCGGGGACCGGGCCCGGCTCGTCCGGCGGCAGGTCCGTGCCGCCGATCTGCAGCCGCGCCACGGCCTTCGGGACGGCGTCGACCGGGCCGGGCAGCAGGGCGCGGGCCTCGACGCCGTCGACCTCGACCGTGACGCCGGGCAGCTCCTGCACCACCGCCCAGTGCGCCCCGCGGGCCCGCCGGGCGATCTTGCGGATGCGCCCGTTCACCCAGGCCCGCAGCGGCTCGTACCACTCCCCCTGCGCCCGCGGGTCCACGCACACCGCGAGCGCGGCCTGCGCGGCCGCCTGGAGCAGCGCGGTCCGCGGGGGCAGCTCCCGCTCGATCCGCAGGATGACCGGCATCGCCCGGACCACGCCGTCGGCCTCGGGCGGGATCACCGCGGGCGCCCCGGAGTAGCGCGCGCCGAGCGGGGCGAGCACCGGCTCGCGAGGGTCCTCGAGCTCGGCGGCGCTCACGCGATCGGCACCCGCCGCAGGACGCCCTCGGCCGCGTCGGCGCGCTCCACCTCGTCCCGCGTGATGCCCAGGACGAACAGCACGACGTCGAGGTAGGGCTGCGAGAGCGCGGTGTCGGCGATCTCGCGGAGGGCCGGCTTGGCGTTGAACGCGACCCCCAGCCCGGCCGCGGAGAGCATGTCGATGTCGTTGGCGCCGTCGCCCACCGCGACGGTCTGCTCGACCGGGACCTGGTGCTCGGCGGCGAAGCGGCGCAACGCCTCCGCCTTGCCCGGCCGGTCGACGATCTCGCCGACCACGCGCCCGGTGAGCCGGCCGTCGGTGATCTCGAGGGTGTTGGCCGCGCAGAAGTCGAGGCCGAGCTCGGTGACCAGGCCCTCGATCACCTGCGTGAACCCGCCGGAGACGACGCCGGTGCGGAACCCGAGCCGCTTGAGCGTGCGGATGGTGGTGCGGGCGCCGGGCATGAGCTCGAGCTCGGCGGCGACCTCGTCGATGACCGAGGCCGGAAGCCCCTTCAGCGTGGCGACGCGCGCCCGAAGGGACTGCGCGAAGTCCAGCTCACCCCGCATCGCGGCCTCGGTGACCCGGCGGACCTCGTCCTCGGCGCCGGCGCGCGCGGCCAGCATCTCGATGACCTCGCCCTGGACGAGCGTGGAGTCGACGTCGAAGACGATGAGCCGCTTGCTGCGCCGGGCCAGCCCGACGCGCTCCACCGCGACGTCGACGCCGGCCTCGCGGGCGACCTCGACGAGCTTGGTGCGCAACGTGCCGTGCGGCTGCTCGGGGTCGTCCGGGTTCGGCGAGACCTCGAGCTCCAGCCCGGTGACCGGGTAGTCCGCGACGCGGCGGATGGAGTCGATGTTCGCCCCGACGTCGGCCAGCGCCTGCGCGACCATCCCGAACGCGCGCGCGGTGATCGGCCGGCCCAGCACGACGACGGCGTGTGTGGACTTGCGCCGGACCTGTCCGTCCGTGCCGAGCGACGTGTGGACCTGCATCCCGATGCTGTGCATCGCAGCCTCGACGGCCTCCTGCAGCTCCTCGGGATCGTGCGCGACGGCGACGAGGGCGCCCAGGGTGAGCCGGCCGCGGATCACGACCTGCTCGACGTCCAGCAGCTCGACGGCGTACCGGGTCAGCACCGTGAACAGCACCGAGCTGACGCCGGGACGGTCGGGCCCGGTCACCGTCACGAGGACGGTGGACCGGGCCTGATCGTGCTGCGGCACTACTACCGGGAGCGCGGGTCGTCGTCGGGCTGGTTCTCCCGGCCGACGATCTGCGTGATGTGCTCGGACGGCGCGGCGTGCCCGCCGACGTGCGCCTCGGCCCGGGCCCGCTCCACCAGGTGCGGGTAGTGCAGCTCGAACGCCGGGCGTTCGGAGCGGATGCGGGGCAGCTCGGTGAAGTTGTGCCGCGGCGGCGGGCAGCTGGTGGCCCACTCGAGCGAGTTGCCGTGACCCCACGGGTCGTCGACGGTGACCACGCGGCCGTAGCGGTAGCTGCGGAACACGTTCCAGATGAACGGCAGCGTGGAGGCGCCGAGGACGAACGCGCCGATCGAGGAGATCGTGTTCAGCGTGGTGAAGCCGTCGGTGGGCAGGTAGTCGACGTACCGGCGCGGCATGCCCTCGTTGCCCAGCCAGTGCTGGACGAGGAAGGTCAGGTGGAAGCCGACGAACGTGGTCCAGAAGTGGAACTTGCCCAGCGTCTCGTCGAGCATCCGGCCGGTCATCTTCGGGAACCAGAAGTAGATGCCCGCGTAGGTCGCGAACACGATCGTCCCGAAGAGCACGTAGTGGAAGTGCGCCACCACGAAGTACGTGTCGGACACGTGGAAGTCGATCGGCGGGGAGGCGAGCAGCACACCCGTCAGGCCGCCGAACAGGAACGTGGCGAGGAAGCCGACGGAGAAGAGCATCGGCGTCTCGAACGTGAGCTTGCCCTTCCACATCGTGCCGATCCAGTTGACGAACTTGATGCCCGTCGGGATCGCGATGAGGAACGTCGTGAACGAGAAGAAGGCCAGCATCACGGCGCCGGTGGCGTACATGTGGTGCGCCCACACGGCGACGGACAGGGCTGCGATCGCGATCGTCGCGTAGACCAGCGTCTTGTAGCCGAAGATCGGCTTGCGCGAGAAGACCGGGAAGATCTCGGACACGATGCCGAAGAACGGCAGCGCGACGATGTACACCTCGGGGTGGCCGAAGAACCAGAACAGGTGCTGCCAGAGGATCACGCCGCCGTTGGCCGGGTCGAACACGTGCGCGCCGAGGTGGCGGTCCGCCGCGAGGCCGAACAGGGCCGCGGTCAGCACCGGGAACGCGATCAGGACCAGCAGCGAGGTGATGAAGATGTTCCAGGTGAAGATCGGCATCCGGAACATCGTCATGCCCGGGGCGCGCATGCAGACGATCGTCGTCACGAAGTTGACGCCACCGAGGATCGTGCCCAGACCACCGACCGCCAGACCCATGATCCACAGGTCCGCGCCGGCGCCCGGCGAGCGGATCGCGTCGGACAGCGGGGTGTAGGCGAACCAGCCGAAGTCCGCGGCGCCGCCCGGGGTGAGGAACCCGGACAGCACGATCAGCCCGCCGAACAGGAACAGCCAGTAGGAGAAGGCGTTCAGCCGCGGGAACGCGACGTCGGGCGCGCCGATCTGCAGCGGGACGATGTAGTTCGCGAAGCCGAACAGGATCGGCGTCGCGTACAGCAGCAGCATGATCGTGCCGTGCATGGTGAACAGCTGGTTGTACTGCTCGCTCGACAGGAACTGCTGCCCCGGCCGGGCCAGCTCGCCACGGATCAGCAGCGCCATCGCCCCGCCGACCATGAAGAAGCCGAACGACGTGACCATGTACAGGATCGAGATGTCCTTGGGGTCCGTCGTCCGCATCATCTTCAGGAACGTGGAACCCTTACCCGTCCGACGCGCCGGATACGGGCGCGTCGTGATCGGCTTGGGCGCGACGGCTGTCACTGTGCCTCCTGCACTGGACCTCGCTGAACCTCGCTGGCTCAAGGGGGTGGGCCAGGTCCGGACTCTATCTCCCGCCAACCGGACCGCACGCTCTCGGGCTGCGCCGAGGGGGAGCGGGCACGGTTCGCACGGGCATTGTGCTCTACGGAGGGTAGAACGCCCAACCGCGGGGGGCCAGGCGGTGATCGGCGCCTCCCCCGACGGTGGGGTGGCCGCTCGTCACGACCGGCGTGTGCGCCCGGGTCGGCGACGACCGGGGCGGCGACAATCCGCCCGTGACGCTCAACGCCGGGCCCGGCCTCGCCGTGGCCGCCGCGCTCGCGGTGCTGCTCGCCGCGACGATCGCCCTGCTCGCCAGGCTGGGGACCGCCCGGGCGGCCGTGCTGGCGGCGACGCGGGCGGTCGTGCAGCTCGGCGCGGTGTCGCTGCTCATCGGCGTCGTGGTGCGCTCGCTCGGCACCAGCGCCCTGTTCGTGCTGCTGATGGTCGCGGTGGCGGCCTTCACGTCGGCGCGCCGGCTGACCCGGCACCGGAGCGGGTGGTGGGTGGTGCTGCCCATCGCCGCGGGCCCGCTGCCCGTCGTCGTGCTGCTGGTGGTGGGGCGAGTGGTGCCGGCCACCGGGATCGCCGTGATCCCGACGGCCGGCATCCTCATCGGCGGCGCCATGACGGCGACCTCGTTGGCGGGCAGGCGGATGCGCGACGAGCTGATCGCGCGCCGGGGCGAGGTCGAGGCGGCCCTGTCCCTCGGCTTCCTCCCCCGCGACGCGAACGTGGAGATCGCCCGGCCGAGCGCGGCGCAGGCGTTGGTGCCCGCGCTCGACCAGACCCGGACCGTCGGGCTCGTCACGCTGCCGGGCGCCTACGTCGGCATGCTCCTCGGCGGCGCCTCCCCGATCCAGGCCGGCGCGGTGCAGCTGCTCGTCCTGGTGCTGCTGCTCGCCGTGGAGACGGTCGCGGTGGCCCTGACCGTCGAGCTGGTCTGCCGGGGCCTCGTGCGCACGTGATCCCGGTCGCCCCGCGGGTGGCCGCGCCTCCGGTCAGGGGTGCATCGGGAGGAAGAGGTCCGTGAAGACCTCCGGCGCCGCGGCGGGGCTCGGCGGGTCGGTGACGATGTAGAACTCCGTGCCGAACCCCATCGCGAAGATCGGGTCCGGCATCGCGAGCATGAAGTGCTCGGGGCCCATCTGGCTGGCGTGGGCCCGCATCGACGCGCGCTTCTGGTCCGCGAAGTCCACGGCCTCGACCCGATGTGTGATTTCCGCCTCGGGCTTGCCGAAGGTGGGCGGCGGGATGGTCTCGTCCGGCGTGTCCCAGCCCTCGGGGATCTCGCCCGAGGCCTGCAGCCCGCGCATCCCGCGCAGCAACCAGTCCCGGTTGATCGTGTTCTGCGCGACGACCGGCACCCCGGCGAGCTCCGCCGCCCGCTTCCCCACCCGGTGGACCTGGATGTGGTCGGGGTGGCCGTAGCCGCCGTTGTCGTCGTAGGTGGTGAGGACGTCCGGCTCCTCCTCCTCGAGGATCACCGCCAGCCGGCGCGCCGCGTGGTCCACGCCCGCCTGCCAGAAGCAGTACGGGGCGTCGTTGCTCGGCTCGCCCATCATTCCGGAGTCGACGTAACCGAGGAACTCCACGCGCGCGACGCCGAGGACCTTGGCCGACTCGAAGCACTCCGCGGAGCGCCGGACGGCGAGCTGCTCGCCCTCGGCCAGCACCCCGGGCACGGGTTCGCCCAGCTCACCGCGCGTGGCGAAGACCAGCACCACGCGGTGCCCGGCCTTCGCGGCCTTGGCGAGCGTGCCCGCGGTGCTGATCGACTCGTCGTCGGGATGGGCCTGGAAACTGACGATGGTCCCCACGGGAGGCGACCCTACCGCGCCCCCAGAATCCGCACCACGGAACCATAATGCGCATTTCCCGCCCCATTTCTCGCATTATGGTTCCATAACGCGGGAATTCGGGCCGGTTCTGCGCATCATGGCTCCATAACGCGTCTCAGCAGAGGACCGCCGTGAGGGCCGGGGCGATGTCGGCCAGCTTCCGCACCGCCTGGTAGCTCCCGCCGCCCTTCGCGGCGAGGGCGCGGGCGGCCTTCTCGGCGTCGTCGTCCGGCAGCGGGCAGAGCACGTGCAGCCGGTCGATGCCGCCGAGGGCGGTGAGCGGGTCGTCGCCCGAGGTGTGCAGGCAGTCCGACAGCAGCACGACCATCCGCTCGTCGGCCACCGCCCCCGCCAGCTGTACCGACGCCTCGCGCAGCGCCGCCGCCACGTCCGTGGTGCCGTGCCCGCGCAGCGCGACCAGCTCGCCGATCAGCTCGTCCGGGGGCCGGCGCAGGCCCTGCCGCTGGAGGGTGCGCACTTGCGAGCCGAAGGCCAGCACGCCCGGTTCGAGCTTCCCCGAGCCGGACTCCGACGCCAGCACGACGCCTGCCGCGGACACCGCCGCCAGCGCCACGGCCAGCCCTTGCATCGACCCGGAGATGTCGACGACGAGCGACACCGCGCGGCGATGCGCCGTCCAGCCCCGGGTGACGATCTCGTCCGGCCGCGGCCGCCGGCTCGCCGTCGGCTGCCAGTTGTCGAGCGTGCGGTCCAGGTCGAGGTCGCCGTCGCCGCCCTTGGCCGGGGCGATCTTCCGGGTGCCTCGCGCCTTCGCCGGCCCGACCTTGCCGAGCTGGATGAACACCCGGCCCGCGAGCTTGCGCGCCTGGGCCCGCAGCGTCGCGTCCGTGGCCACGGCGAGGTCGGCGAGCAGCGCCGCGGCCTGCTCGGGGTTCTCGGCGAGGGCGGCGTCGAACGCCTGCTCGTCGAGCTGCCCGACCTCCGGGGAGATCTCCTCGAACTGCTCGTGCCGCGAGCCCAGCTCGCCGCGGCCCATCGTCCGCTGTCCACGGCTGGGTGAGGGCTTGTCCCGACCGGACTGGCCCCCCGATCCCGGAGGAGGGGGGCCGTCAGCTTTTCCCGGGTCGGACTCCTCCCGGTCGGTGGGCTCCGGCGCGTCCTCCGGCCACAGCCGTTCGAGCAGCTCGTCGATCACCGACTCGGGGGTGCGGTCCAGCCCGTCGACGACCTTGATCCGGCCGGACAGGGCGGCGTGCGCCGCGTCGCGCGCGGTCTCGCGGGCCGGCTTGTCCTCCCCGCGGAGCTGCGCGAGCCCGGTCAGCAGGTGCGCGAGGTCGATCGCGCCGCGGACGGACGAGCCCATGCGCAGGTCACGGTGCTCGCGGGTGGCCCGGGTGAGGCCGACGGAGAGCTCGTTGACCCAGCCGTCCACCCCGCTCACCGACGTGGTGATGGCCCGCTCGGCGTCCTCGGACTGGTAGCCGAGCACCACCCGGCACATGCGGTCGGCGATGGCCTGGCTGACCCGGGCGGTGCCGATGGCGTCGAACGGGTTCATCGCCGCGATCAGCCGGAAGCCCGGCCCCGCGGTGACCGTCCCGAGCCGGGGCACCGCGATCTCGCTCTCGGTGAGGACGGTGATCAGGACGTTGAGCGTCTCCTCGGGGACCCGGTTGAGCTCCTCGAGGTAGAGCAGCCCGCCCTCGCGCATGGCGGTCAGCAGCGGGCCGTCCACGAAGCTGGCGGGCAGGTAGCCCTCGTTGAGCACCTGGGCCGGGTCGAACGCACCGATCAGGCGGGCCGGCGTGAGCTCGGCGTTGCCCTCGACGAACACGACGTGCTGGCCGGCCTCGCGCGCGATCGACCGCAGCAGGGTGGACTTGCCCGTGCCGGGCGGCCCTTCGAGCACGACGTGCCGGCCGGTCGCCAGGGCGACCGTGAGCACCTCCCGCTCACGACGGAGTCCGACGACGGGCGTCGGCGGGGCAGTCGTCACGCGTACCTCCTCCAAGGGGGCGGGCACCGGCGCCGGGCCCCAGGTCATTGGTAGCAAATCGGCGCGACGCACGGGAGAGCGGATCTTCTACGCGTCGTTGACGGCGTGTGATCTCGCTGTAGAGTTCGACCACCCGAACAGGCACAGGAGCCCGGTTCATGAGCGAACTCTTCAACGCTGCGGAGTACCTGACCGAAAGCCGGGTGTCGGCGGGCGACGGCACCCGCACCGCGGTCCACCACCCGCGGGGCACCCTCACCTACACCGAGCTCGTGGCGGAGGTCCGCCGCGTCGCCGGCGGGCTGGCCGGGATGGGCGTGCGGCCCGAGGAGCGCGTCGTGCTCTGCATGGCCGACGACGTCGAGCTGTTCACCGGCATCCTCGCCACGATGTACCTCGGCGCGGTCGCCGTGCCGTGCTCCACGATGCTCACCGGCGCCGAGCTGAGCACGCTCGTCGTCGACTCCCGGGCCCGCGTGCTGATCGGGAGCCACCAGTTCACCGAGGCCGTGCACAGCGCGGCCGCCAGCGCGCCCGACCTCCGCCAGCTCGTCCTCGCCGGGGCGGACCCGGTCGCGCCCGCGCCCGGCGTCAGCGCCCTGACCTGGGACCAGATGCTCGCGGCCGGTCCGCCGCTCGAGGCCGCCCACCCCACCTGGGACGAGTCGCCGGCCCTGTGGCTCTACACCTCCGGCACCACCGGCAAGCCCAAGGGCGCCATGCACCGGCACGCCGACATCCGGTACGTCGCCGAGACCTACGGGACCCAGGTGCTCGGCATCCGCCCCGACGACGTCTGCCTGTCGGTCGCGAAGCTCTTCTTCGCCTACGGCATCGGCAACTCGATGTTCTTCCCGCTCTCGGTCGGCGCGGCGGCCGTCCTGGAGCCCGCCCGTCCGACGCCGGACCTCATCGCGGACGACGCGCGGAAGTACGGCGCGACCTTGCTGTTCGGCGTCCCCAGCTTCTGGGGCCCGCTGCTGGCCGGCGGCGTGCCCGACGACGCGTTCGCCGGCGTCCGGCAGGGCGTCTCGGCCGGCGAGACGCTGCCGGCCCGGATGTTCACCGGGATCCGGGACCGCTTCGGCGTCGAGATCCTCGACGGCATCGGCTCCACCGAGGCGCTGCACATCTTCGTCTCCAACCGGCCCGGTGCCGTCGTCCCGGGCAGCTCGGGCTTCCCGGTGCCCGGCTACCGGATCGAGCTGCGCCGCACGGACGGCACGGTGATCACCGGGACCGGCGAGTCCGGGATGCTGTGGATCTCCGGCGACTCGATCTGCACCGGCTACTGGTGCCGCACCGCCGTGAACCGGCAGGTGTTCCAGGGCGAGTGGATGCGGACCGGGGACCAGTACGTCCGCAACGACGACGGCAGCCTCACCTGCCTCGGCCGCACGGACGACGTGCTCAAGGTCGGCGGGATCTGGGTCGCGCCGGCCGAGGTGGAGTCCCGGCTGCTGGAGCACCCGGCGCTGGCCGAGGCGGTCGTCGTCGGGATCCCGGACGCCGACGGCCTCGACAAGCCGGTGGCCTACGTCGTCCCGCGGCCGGGCGCGGTCGTCGATCCCGACGAGGTGGTGGCCTTCTGCAAGGCGGGCCTGGCCTCGTTCAAGCGACCGCGCTCGGTGGTCGTGGTCGAGGAGCTGCCGAAGACCGCGACCGGGAAGGTGCAGCGGTACCGGCTGCGCCAGAACCACCCCGTCACCGCCTAGATGATCGATTCCTTGAAGCTGGTGTTCAGTGGTCGTAGGCGGTGAGG
>NZ_JAJTTE010000086.1 GCF_021343995.1 Pseudonocardia terrae
GAGCAGGGCGGATCCCGACGCGCCCGTCGAGCTGCCCGGAACCCTGATGCTGCACGCCGGTGCGGCGGCCACCGGGGTGCGGGTGCGGCCGCTGGGCCCCCACCACGCGCGGCTGCGTCTGGAGCACCCGCTGCCGCTGCGCATCGGGGACCGCGCCGTCCTGCGCGATCCCGGGCGGCGCGCGGTCCTCGCCGGGGCGGTGGTCCTCGACGTGCGGCCGCCGGCTCTGAGCCGGCGCGGGGCCGCCCGCCGCCGGGCCGACGAGCTCGCCGCACCCGGCTTCGGCACCGCGGCGGGTGAACTGGGCCGGCGTGGGGTCGCCCGGGCCGCCGACCTGGTGGCGATGGGTGTGCCGCCCGCGGACGTCGCCGGCCTCCGCGTGCCGGCGGCCCACGGCTGGCTGGTCGACCCCGCGCAGGCCGCCCGAGCCGTGGCCACGCTCGCCGAGGCCGTCCGGGCGCACGACGTGGCCGAGCCGCTCGATCCCGGGCTCACGACCGAGGCCGCGCGGCGGGCGGCCGACCTGCCCGACGCGGCGCTGCTGCCCGCGGTCCTCGCCGCGGCCCCGGGCACCCCCGACACGCCGCTCGTGCTGCGCGACGGCCGCGTCCGGCTCGACCGGGCCCACGCCCTCCCGGCAAAGGTCCGGGAGGCCCTCGCGACCCTGCGCACGGATCTCTCGGGCGACCCGTTCGCGGCACCGGACGCCGATCGGCTCGCGCAGCTCGGCCTCGGCCCCAAGGAGCTCGCGGCGCTGGTGCGGGCGGGTGAGCTGGTCGAGCTCGCCCGGGGCATCGTGCTGCTGCCCGACGCCCCGGACCGGGCGGTCGAGGTGCTGCGGACCATCGGGCCGGTGTTCACGCTCAGCGAGGCGCGCCAGGCGCTGGGGACGACCCGTCGCGTGGCCGTCCCGCTGCTCGAGCTGCTGGGCCGGACCGGGTACACCCGGCGGCCCGACGACAGCCACCACGAGCTGCGCTGAGAGCGCTCCGCCGGGCGGTGCCGGCGGCGGTTGGCCGCGCCGCGCCGGCCGCGCTCCCGGCGGTCGCGCTCCGAGTGGCAGTGAGGTCCGGCAGCCCTTACCGTTCCGCCAATGCAGCACACGCACGACGCCTCCGGCGCCGCGGTCCGCCGCGGCGAGTCGGACGACCAGATCACCGTCTCCACGCGGCCCGCGGGCGAGGGGCAGGTCGTCGTCGAGGTCGGCGGCGAGGTCGACATGCTGACCTCCCCGCAGCTGCGTTCGGTCGTGCTCGGTCAGCTCTCGGACGGGGCCGAGCTGGTGGTGCTGGCGCTCGACGGCGTGACCTTCCTCGGCACCAGCGGCCTCGCCGTGCTGATCGAGGTCCGGGAGGCCGCGCACCAGGCCGGGGTGGAGCTCCGGCTCGCGTGCACCGGTCGCCGCGTGCTGCGCCCGCTGTCCATCGCCGGCCTGGTCCCGATGTTCGACATCCACGACACGGTCGAACAGGCCCTGCAGGCCACCTGAGCGGCGCGCCCTCGCTTGTGACGAGCGTCACTGCGAAGGCGTGTCGAGATGCGCCGCCGCTCCGATCGCGGGATCCTCTCCGGCCGCTCTGAGCTGCGAGGACTCGGACCGGGTCGGCGTCCGCCCGGCCCCGCCGCACTCGTCCGCATCCGGACGAATCCGCTCTCTCTCCCGTGTTCCGGTCCGTCGGGCGTTTGGCCCCGAGGGGCTTGGGGAACGCCGCGGCAGATCGCCCGGCACGTGGTCGGGCTCCCGACGAGAGCGAAGGTGAGCCGAGTGAGCGACGTGTCCCGCCTCCCTGGGCCCATGGACCACGCCTGGCAGTGGCAGCGCCTGGGCGCGTGCCGCGGCATGGACAGCGCGGTCTTCTTCCACCCGGACGGCGAGCGCAACCCCTCGCGCGCCCGCAGGACCGCGCAGGCCAAGGCCGTCTGCCAGCGGTGCCCGGTGATGGACATGTGCCGCGAGTTCGCGCTCGAGACGCGCGAGCCGTTCGGCGTGTGGGGCGGCCTCGGGGAGTCCGAGCGCCGCACGCTGCTGGAGCGCCGCGACCAGCAGAAGCGCCTCGCCTCCGCGAGCTGACCCGAGGGGGCGGGGTGTGCTCCCGCGGCGTCGGGGGCCGCGGGAGAGCGATCCACCGCGAAGGGGCGGGACCGGGGTACTTCCCGGGACCGCCCCTTCGTCGTGCGTGTGGTCCCGCCTCACGTGCTCCAGGAGAGAGCTACCTCGGGCTCCCTGTGGTCAATCTCGGGGCGAGGTGATCCACGCCACGACGGCGTCAGGCGTCGCCGCCGACGACGCTGAGCTCGAGGCAGCGGTAGCGCAGCAGCGGCAGCCCGTAGACCCGCACGACCCGCTGGACGGCCGCGACGACCGTCGTCCGCTCCGGGTCGGCCGGCGACGGCAGGGGGGCCACGCAGTACACGCCCGGCTCCGGGTCGAAACCGACGAGCTCGGACAGCGCGGCGACCAGATCGTCCTCGGCGGTGACGCCGATCCGGCCGGGCAGCCCGAGCCGGTGGACGTGCACGTCCTGCAGGCCGAGGGCCTCGACCGCGGCGGCGACACCGTCGTCGTCCTCGCCGTCGTCGTCCTCGTCCCAGTCGTCCTCGTCCCAGTCGTCATCGTCGTAGTCGTCGTCGTGGCCGTCGTCGAGGTCGTCCCAGGCGTCGACGTCCCCCGTCGCATCGGGCCCGTCGAAGCGGATGTCGACCCGGTCGAGGGGGACCGGCAGGCTCGCCACGCCGTCGAGCGGCACGGACACCGGCGAGACGGGCACGGGCCCCGCGGGTGCGGCCGGCGCATCGGCCCGGGCGAGCAGCAGGTCCACCCGGCCGGCGTCGGCCACCAGACGCGCGAGGTCGGACTCCGGCCGCAGCAGCTCCATGGGGCTCACCGCGACGGCCACCAACCGCCGACGCGCGGGCGGGATGCGGGCCGGCCCGCCGCGCCGCTGCGCGGGCGTGCCGATGCCCTCGATCTCCGGCACCGCCACCATTCCTCGTTCGCCCCCTGCCCGGTCGGCGCCGTTGCCGACCGTCTCGCTGCCGGCCTCGTCGACCGGTGTCAACGGCATCGTTTCCTGTCGGAGTCCCGCTATGCGGCCTCGCACGCCGAACGGACGTCACGGGTCCGTGAGCGGACGGCACCGGGAGGCAGTCGGTTCCCCCGTTCGGGTGCAGCGGTCGCCGGCACGGGACGAGCGGGACGCCCCGACCTCAGCCCTCCAGCCGGACGGCGAGCACCGCGATGTCGTCGCGGAGGTGGTCCGGCTCGCAGACCGCCAGCACCCGGTCGACGACGGCCTGGGCGGGCGAGTCCGCGGGGATCTCCTGCAGGGTGCGTTCGAGCAGGTCTGCGCGCTCGTCGGCGTCCTCCCCCGCGACGTCGGTCAGCCCGTCCGTGTACAGCAGCAGCAGGGCACCGGCGGGGACGGTGAGCGTGGACTCGGTGCGGCCCTCCTCGCCGGCGCGGCCGAGGGTCGGGACGACGCCGATCATCGGCGAGAGGTGCTCGTCGAGCCGGCGCAGCTCGCCCTCGCGGGTGAGCAGCAGCGGCGCGGGATGCCCGGCGTTGGCGTAGCGCAGCACCCTGTCCCCCGAGGCGTCCGGCGGCTCCAGCCGGGCGTAGACCGCGGTCGCCATCGAGGCCATCTCCAGGCCCTGCACGAGCTGGTCGCAGCGGTCGAGGACGGAACCGGGACGGCCGCCGTCCCAGGCGTAGGAGCGGAGCACACCGCGCAGCTGCCCCATCGCCGCCGCCGCGGACAGGTCGTGCCCGACGACGTCGCCCACCGCGATCCCGACCGCCCCGTCGGGCAGCGGCAGCACGTCGTACCAGTCGCCGCCCACCTGGTTGCCGTCCGTGCCGACCCGGTACCGCGCGGCCAGCTGCAGGCCGCCCACCTCGGGGACGGCCGGCAGCAGGCTGTGCTGGAGCGTCGCGGCGGCGGCGTGCTCGCGCTCGTAGAGCCGCGCGTTGTCGACGGTCAGCCCGACCCGCCCGGCGAGGTCCGTGGCCAGGTGCAGGTCCTTCTGGCCGTAGCGGCGGCCGTACGGGTGCTGGGTGATCAGGGTGAGGGCGCCGAGCACCTTCCCGCGGGCGCGCAGCGGCACCACGATCGCCGACCGCATCCGCAGGCGGTCGTAGAGCTCGGCGGCCGCCGGGTCGCCGTCGTAGCGGTCGGTGCCGTGCTCGGGCAGGTCCGACAGCAGCACCGGTTCGCCGGTCGCCAGCACCTGCCCGGTGGTGCTGTCGCGACCGGCGCGGTAGTCCCGCAGGTCGGCCATCCGCGAAATCCGGTCCTCGTCGGCGCGGTCGCGCGCGGCCACGGCGACCCGCCGCGGCATCCCGGAGCCGGGGCGGTCCAGCAGGTCCACCGCGCAGAGGTCCGCGAGCTGCGGCACGACCAGGCGGGCCAGGCCGTGGCAGGCGTCGTCGACGCCGAGCGCCTCGGTCATGTGCGTGGTCGCCTCGGCGAGCAGCCGCAGCTGGCTGCGGGCCTCCTCCGCGTCGGCCAGCGCCGCCCGGCGCTCCTGCTCGACGAGCACCCGTTCGGTGACGTCGTTCTGCACGCCGACGAAGTTGACGAGGTCCCCGGCGCCGTCGACCACCGGGGAGATCGACACCTGGTTCCAGAAGGCGGTGCCGTCCCTGCGGTAGTTCAGCAGCACCTCGGTGATCGGCTCCTGCGCGCGCAGCGCCGCGCGGATCCGCTCGACCGCCGCCTGGTCGGTGTTGCGGCCCTGCAGGAACCGGCAGTTCCGGCCGACCGCGTCCTCGGCCCGGTAGCCGGTGAGCCGGGTGAACGACGGGTTGACCCAGATCAGCGGGCCGTCCTTGCGCCGCGGGTCGGTGATGGTGAACGACATGTCGGTGGCGACGACCGCCCGGTCGCGCAGCACCTCCAGGCGCCGACGGTCGCCGTGCTCGCTGCCGGAGAGCTGCAGGAACACCACCAACGCCCGGGACCGCAGCTCCTCGGGCACCGGCAGCTGCTCCCCGGCGTCGCCCAGCCCGCCCGGCCCCAGGAGGAAACCCGTGACCCACAGCAGCCGCCCCTCGGAGGCCTCGCGCTGCTCCTCGGTGGCGCTCGAGCCGCGGCGCGCCGCGTCGCGCACCGCGACCGGTTCGCCCGCGACCGGGATGCCCGCCGCGACCAACGACAGGGGCGAGCTCGTCTCGCTCATCCGCTTGCCGCCGAGGTCGGTCAGGCCGGCCGCGTCGCCCCAGGCGTCGATGTCGACCGGCAACGAGACGCGGTCGCCCGTCAGCTCCACCGCCGCCGCGTTGGCGTAGACCACCCGCCGCTCGTCGAGGTCGATCATCAGGACGGCGGCGGGCGCGTCGTAGAGGACCTGGGGCAGCTCGGGAGCGTCGTCGGGCAGGCCACCCCGTGCCACCCCCCGGGCGAGGTCCTGGGCCAGGTCCCCGGCCAGGTCCTCGGCCAGGCCACGCGGGTCCGTCGTCTCCACGCGCCGAGCGTAATGGCCCTCCGGCCCACCCGCGCCCCGGCGACCTCCACGCGCTGGGTAGGGTTCGCCCGGATCGGTTGAGCCCGCAGCCGTCCTGCGCCCCCGCCTGCCCGCGATCCGCGCGGGCACGCCGTCGCCGGAGGTGAGT
Organism: Pseudonocardia terrae; assembly: GCF_021343995.1. Classification (GTDB taxonomy): domain Bacteria; phylum Actinomycetota; class Actinomycetes; order Mycobacteriales; family Pseudonocardiaceae; genus Pseudonocardia; species Pseudonocardia terrae. The sequence goes on from NZ_JAJTTE010000086.1 coordinate 5,612, forward strand.
GCCCTGTCGTTCCCCGCCTCGCGTGGCCCGTCGCGTCCCGGTGGGCTCGACACCGGCCTCACCCGGCCCGTGCCGGGCGTGCTCCTGCTCGTCGTCGAGGGGGAGGTCGACACGCTGACCGCGCCCGCCCTCGGCGAGGCGCTCGGTGCGCTGCTGGAGGCCGATCCGGCCGATGCCGTGGCCGCGGTCGACCTCGCCGGCGTCGGGTTCCTGGCGTCGAGCGGGCTGGCGGTGCTCATCCGCGCGGCGCACCGGGCGGAGGCGCAGGGCCGCGCGCTGTACCTGCTCGGCGGGTCGCGGGCGGTCACCCGGCCGCTCGAGGTCACCGGGTCCGACCAGTTGTTCACCCTGCTCCCGGGTCTGGACGAGCTCCTCGCCCGGGTGGACGGCGACCGCCCCACGGGTCGGGTACGCCGGCCGGATTGATAAGAACGCACCCCGGGTAGCACGATGGGGATCGAGGGCCCGAGCGGGTCCGTGACGAAGGGAAGACGTCGCGTGTCCGAAGTGGATCCCGTGGGCGCCGGAGACGGCCCGGGGACGGTGGAGACGCCGGGATCCGTGGTGGAGGTGCGCACCAGCGCCTCGGCCTCGCTGATCCCGACCATCCGCGCCGTCGCCTCGGACCTCGCCGCCCGCGCGGACTTCGACCTGGACGCCATCTCGGACCTGCGGATGGCCGTCGACGAAGCGTGCGCGACCCTGGTCGACGTCGCCGCGCCGGGGTCCGCGCTCCGGTGCACCTTCGACGTGCGCGAGGAGCTCATCCGCGTCCACGCCGAGGTCGACACCGGCGACGCGGCCACCCCCGTGTCCACGGACACCTTCGGCTGGCGGGTCCTGCAGACCCTGGCCGACCAGGTGGAGCTCGAGGCGAACGGCAGCGGCATCGTGGGCATCCGCCTGCACAAGCGCGCCGACGCAGCCCCCCGGTGAGTGCGGCCGACTCCGAGTACGGTCACCTGACCCCGCTCCTGGCGGAGTACGCGGGGCTCGACAAGGACGATCCGCGCCGGGAGGCGCTCCGCGACCGGCTGGTGACCGGCTTCCTCCCGATCGCGCAGCACATCGCCCGCCGCTTCGCCCACCGCGGGGAGCCGCTCGACGACCTGGTGCAGGTCGCGACCGTCGGGCTCATCAACGCGGTGGACCGCTACTCGCCGGACAAAGGAACCGACTTCTTCTCCTTCGCCGTGCCCACCATCAGCGGCGAGGTCCGGCGGCACTTCCGCGACCAGGGCTGGTCGATGCGGGTGCCCCGGCGGCTCAAGGACATGCACGTGTCCATCAACTCCGCGGTCTCGGACCTGTCCCAGCGGCTGGGGCGGGCGCCCCGGCCGTCGGAGATCGCCGAGCAGCTCGGCGTGCCGGTCGCCGAGGTCCTGGAGGGTCTGGAGGCGTCCGAGGCCTACCGCAGCTCGTCCCTCGACGAGATGCTCTCCTCCGAGCAGGGCAGCGCCACGGTCGGCGAGCTGGTCGGCGCGGCCGACGCCGAGCTCGATCGCGTCGACCACCGGCAGGCCCTGCGGCCCGTGCTCGGCGAGCTGGCCGAGCGCGAGCGCACCATCGTCATGCTGCGGTTCTTCGGGAACATGACCCAGACCCAGATCGCCGAGCAGGTGGGCATCTCCCAGATGCACGTCTCGCGGCTGCTCGCCCAGACCCTGGACCGGCTCCGGTCCCGGCTCGACCCGGACACGCGCACGGGCTGATCACCCCGTGGTGTGGCCCGCACAACAGACCGTGCGGGCCCCGAGACAGCGGCCGGGCCCGTCGGCCAGGATGGCCGCGTCGCAGTCGCCGGGGACAGGAGCGTGGAGACGTTGAGCGGTGGGCCGGAGCACGTGCTGGTCGTCGGGGCAGGACTCGGCGGCATCCGGACCGTGGAGCAGCTGCGGCAGGCCGGCTACGAGGGCCGGATCAGCCTCGTCGGGGCCGAGACGCACCCGCCGTACGACCGCCCGCCGCTGTCCAAGCAGCTCCTCGCCGGCGCCTGGGAGGCCGAGCGCCTGGCGCTGAAGGAGGAGGCCGCGCTCGAGGACCTCGGCGTCCGCATGTACCTGGGGCTGCGCGCCGTCGCGCTGCGGCCCGGTGAGGTCGAGCTGGCCGACGGCGCGGTGCTCACCGCCGACGCGATCGTGCTCGCCCCCGGCGTCGAGGCGCGGCGGTTGCCGGGCCAGCCCGAGAGCGTCCACACCCTGCGGACCCTCGACGACGCCCTCGCCCTGCGCGACGAGCTCGACAAGGCGTCGACCCTGCTCGTGGTCGGCGCCGGGTTCATCGGCGCCGAGGTCGCCAGCACGGCGATCGGCAAGGGCGTCCAGGTCACGATGGTCGAAGCCGCACCGGTGCCGCTCGTCCGCGGCCTGGGGGCGGAGGTCGGTGGGCTCGCCGCGCGGCTGATCCGCGAGGGCGGCGTCGACCTGCGGACGGGCGTCGCGCTGACCGGATTCGTTCCCGCGGAGGGCCCGGGCGTCGCCGTCGAGCTGGCCGACGGGTCGCGGATCGAGGCCGACGTCGCGCTCGTCGGGATCGGCGGGCGGCCGCAGCTCGACTGGCTGGCCGACGCCGGGCTCGACCTCACCGACGGGATCCCGTGCGACGCACAGGGCCGCGTGCTCGGGCTCGACGGTGTGTGGGCCGTGGGCGACGCCGCCGCCTGGGACTACCCGGCGCAGGGCGGCCGGCACCGGCACGAGCACTGGACCTCGACCGCCGACCAGGCCACGGTCGTGGCGCGGGCGGTCACCGGCACCGAGGCGCCGCCCGCGACGGTCCCCTACTTCTGGTCGGACCAGTTCGGCCTCAAGATCCAGCTGATCGGGCGTCCCGACCTCGCCGACGCGATCCTGCCGCTGCACGGCGAGGGACTCTCCGGCGGCGCGGTGAAGGGCACCGTCGTCGGGTACCTGCGGGGGGACCGGCTGGTCGCGGTGGCCGGCTTCGGCGCGGCCCGCTACATCGCGCGCTACCGCGCGCTGCTGCTCGACGAGGCCGATCGGGCGCAGGCGCTGGAGTTCGCGGCGTCGCTGCAGCGGTGAGGACGGGCGGGGGCCCCGACGGGCCCCCGTGCACCCCTCAGGAGAACAGCTTCTTGAGGATGGCGAGGGCGAGGACCGCGCCGACACCGATCAGCGCGTAACGGATCTTCGGGTCCTCGAGCTTGATCGCGATCTGCTGCTTGCCCGAGTCGACGAACCGCTTCGGGTTCGCGCGGTCGGTCAGCGCGTCCAGGCTGTCGGCGAGCGCGTCCCGCGTCTTCTCGATCTCGCTCTGGATGCTCTCGGGGTCGCGGGCCACGACACACTCCTCGGTGCTTCGGGATCTGACTCGGGATCTGACTCGGGCACACCGTAGACGAGCGCCCCGACGGTGGCCCGGCGACGTCCCGCTGTCGGGGAGAACTGACAGGATCGGGGCATGACGACACGCCTCGCGCCGGGAGACGCCGCGCCGGACTTCACCCTGCCCGACGCCGACGACAAGCCGGTCACCCTGTCCGACCTGCGCGGCCGCAAGGTCATCGTGTACTTCTACCCGGCCGCGTCCACGCCCGGCTGCACCAAGGAGGCGTGCGACTTCCGGGACAACCTCGCCGAGCTGAACGACGCCGGCATCGACGTCCTGGGCATCTCCCCCGACAAGCCGGCCAAGCTCGCGAAGTTCCGCGACGAGGAGGGCCTGACCTTCCCCCTGCTCTCGGACCCCGACCGGGAGGTCCTCGAGGAGTGGGGCGCCTTCGGCGAGAAGACGATGTACGGCAAGACGGTCACGGGCGTGATCCGCTCGACCTTCCTGGTCGACGAGGAGGGGAGGATCGAGGCAGCGCTGTACAACGTCCGTGCCACCGGTCACGTCGCCAAGCTCCGGCGGGACCTCAAGCTCTGACCCTGTGGGCAACTCGAGCAGGTTCGAACGGATGTTCGCTACGTTCGGATCATGCCGAGAGCCCGCAGGTGGACGGACGAGCAGCTGACCGAGGCGGTGGCGTCGGGCCGCACGCTGAGCGAGGTGTGCCGGAAGCTGGGGCTGCGGCCCGGGAAGTACGACGTCATCCGCCGGCACATCGCCCGGCTGGGAATCGACGCCTCGCACATCCCGAGGTCCGCTGTCGGCGCCGGCCGGACCGCACGCCGCAGCTGGACGGACGAGGACCTCGCTGCCGCCGTGGCGGCGAGCGACTCGGTGTCCGACCTGAGCCGGCGGCTGGGGTACACGCCGAACGGCGGGATCCACCGCCTGCTCAACGGCCACATTCGCAGGCTGGGTCTCGACACCGCCCACTTCGTCGGTCCCCGCTGGCCGAGGACCCGCCCCGAGCTGATCCGCAAGCGCCCGTTGTCAGAGGTCCTCGTGCGGGGGTCCCTCTACGGGACCTCCAGCCTGCGGCGACGACTCATCAGGGAGGGACTGAAGCCCGCGCACTGCGAGGAGTGCGGGCTGTCCGAGTGGCGTGGGGTTCCGCTGCCGCTGCACCTCGACCACATCAACGGGGACCACACCGACAACCGGCTGGAGAACCTCCGTATCCTGTGCCCGAACTGCCACGCCGTCACCGACACCTGGTGCCGGCGAAAGAACACGAGTACAGAGCCGGCGTAGCCCAATTGGCAGGAGGCGCGACCTTTAGGTGGTTGACAGTGCGGGTTCGAATCCCGCCGCCGGTACCGCTGACGCGCATTGACGCTCGTAACCCCGCGGCCGAAGGCTCAGCGGGCGCCCTGCCGCTCCTCTCCCGGAACCTCCTCCGGGAGGGGCTTCCGGGCTGCCACCACGATCCCCGCGAAACCGATCAGCGCGCACACCACTGACACCGCGACGAGGGCGGGCGAGGGCCGGCCACTCACCGCGTCGCCGAGCACCACGATCGCGACGGTTCCGGGGATGATCCCCACGACCGTCCCGAGCAGGTACGGCACGAACCGCACCCTGGACAGCCCGCACACGTAGTTGAGGGCGGCGAAGGGGACCAGCGGCACCAGCCGCATCGAGGTGACCGCCAGCGTGCCGTGGTGGTCGAGGCGGCGCCGCACCCACGTCACCGCCGAGCCGCGGACGTACCGCTCCATCAGTGCCCCGCCCGTCGCCCGGACGAGCAGGTAGGCCAGCACCCCGGCCAGGGTGGTCGCGGCCAGCGTGACCACCAGCCCGACCACGGACCCGAACAGCACCCCCGCCGCGAGCGTGAACACCGTCCGCGGGACGGGCGCGACGCACAGCCCCGCCTGCAGGCCCAGGAACAGCAGCGGCGCCCACGGCCCGGCCTCCGCGGTGAGCCGCCGCAGGTCCGCGACGCCCGGCACCCCGTACACCCGCGCCACGACGAGGACGCCTGAGACCAGTGCCAGCACGCCGAGCCCGGCCAGTACGGGCCGCCACCATCTCACTCCCCCGACGGTACCGACCGCGCCGGCCGCCCCCGCGTCGCACCCGACCCCGCGTCACACCCGACCCCCCGTCACACCCGACCCCGCGTCACACCCGACCCCTGGCTGCCGTCCGAACCACCAGGCGCTCACCGGCCGCCGACAACGATCACCGCTGGCGCACCACCCAGTGCACGTCGGTGAGCGCCACTGTCGACGAAGACCGACGACTCTGACGGTCACGGTCGCAAGCGATGATCACTCCCTGCACGAGGTCGAGCCGCCACTGCGCCGCCCACGATCACCGTCCGGGACCGCGCAGCGCCACATCTGGCGGCGGCTGGTCCGCAACGACGATCAGCGAGGACTCGTGTCCTGCCGCGCGTCCAGATCGCTACACGGGACCACAGAGCGCCACATGTGGCGGTGGTCGGTCCGGATCGGCGATCACTCCGGGCCCAAGGCCGACCGCACGCCATGATCGCTGTTCTCGACCGGAGAGCGACAGATCTGACGGGTCCACGGTCGCAGACGACGATCACCGCGCCGCCTTCCGATCACCGGAACCCGCCCGGCCCGCGAGCCGCGGCCGGGCTACCGTGCGGCCGTGAGCACCGAGAAGCGCGAGCTGGACCTCGATCCCGCGGGCCTCGCCGTCCGCCGTGAGGTCCTGGGCGTCACGCACGTCGACGCCTCGCTGGAGCGGGCCGACGACGTCACCGGCGAGTTCCAGGAGATGATCACCCGGTACGCCTGGGGCGGGATCTGGACCCGGCCCGGCCTCGACCGGCGGATGCGCAGCGCGATCACGCTCACCGCGCTCGTCGCGCACGGGCACCTCGACGAGCTGGAGCTGCACCTGCGGGCCGCCCGACGCAACGGGCTGACCCGCGAGGAGATCGTCGAGGTGCTGCTGCAGAGCGCCATCTACTGCGGTGTGCCCGCCGCCAACAGCGCGTTCGCCCGCGCCAAGAAGGTCCTCGCCGAGGACGCCCCCACCGACTGACCGGCAGGGCCACGCACTCTGGCTCCACAACGCGAATGCACCGGCCCCGAGGACGCATCATGGTTCCATAACGCGCCTCTGAGCAGCGGTTTCGAGCGTTATGGAACCATACTGCGGGCCGAGAGCACTCAGCCCGACAGCGCCGCCAGGTGCGGGAGGAGGGCGCGGAAGGCCCGGCCCCGGTGGCTGTCCGCGTCCTTCTCCTCGGGAGAGAGCTCCGCGGCGGTCCGCTCCCCGCCCTCCGGCACGAAGATGGGGTCGTAACCGAAGCCATTGCTCCCCCGCGGCTCCCGGACGACCTGCCCGCGCCACTCCCCGTGTACGACCTCCTCGGGCCCGTCCGGCACCACCAGGGCCGCCGCGCACACGAAGGCCGCGCCGCGGCGCTCGTCGGGGACGTCGCCCACCTGGCCGAGCAGCAGGTTCAGGTTGGCGAGGTCGTCGCCGTGCCGGCCCGCCCACCGGGCGGAGAGGACGCCGGGCATGCCGTTGAGTGCGTCGACGGCGAGCCCGGAGTCGTCGGCGACCGACGGCAGCCCGGTCGCGGCGGCGGCGTCGCGCGCCTTGGCCAGGGCGTTCTCGGCGAAGGTCGCGCCCGTCTCGGGGGCCTCGGGGAACTCGGGGACGTCGGCGAGCCCGAGCACCTCGATGCCCGAGCCCTCCGCCAGCCGGCGCAGCTCGACGAGCTTCCCGGCGTTGCGCGTGGCGAGCAGGATCTTCACGACTCGAGCGCCTCCGTCTGGAGGCGCGTCAGCTGCGTGATGCCGGCGAGTGCGGTGTCGAGCATCGCGTCGAGCGTGCTGCGGGTGAAGGTGGCGCCCTCGCCCGTGCCCTGGACCTCGATCAGCGTGCCGGTGTCCGTCGCGACGACGTTGGTGTCCACCTCCGCGCGCGAGTCCTCCTCGTAGGGCAGGTCCAGGCGCACGCGCCCGTCGACGACGCCGACGCTCACCGCGGCCACCTGGCACGAGATCGGCTTCGGGTCGGCCAGCCTGCCCCGGTCGCCCAGCCACGTCACGGCGTCGACCAGCGCCACGTACGCCCCGGTGATGGCCGCGGTTCGGGTGCCGCCGTCGGCCTGCAGGACGTCGCAGTCCAGGGCGATCGTGTTCTCGCCGAGCGCCTTGAGGTCGATGCAGGCGCGCAGGGAACGCCCGATGAGCCGGCTGATCTCGTGCGTCCGGCCGCCGACCCGGCCCTTCACCGACTCGCGGTCCGACCGGGTGTTGGTGGCCGACGGCAGCATCGCGTACTCCGCGGTGAGCCAGCCCAGCCCGGACCCCTTGCGCCAGCGCGGCACTCCCTCGGTCACGCTGGCCGCGCACAGCACCTTGGTGTCCCCGAACTCGACGAGCACGGAGCCCGCCGGGTGCTTCTGGAAACCGCGGGTGATGCGCACGGGGCGCAGCTCGTCGTCGGTCCTGCCGTCTGCTCGCGTCACCCCCACATCGTAGGAAGGGGGTTCGGGCCGCTCGCTCGCCGTCCGGGCGGACGAGGTCACACGTCGTACTCGCCCTCCGGACGGACCAGTTCGACCGGCCCGTCGAACTCCGCCTTGGCCTCCGCCAGCATCGCGTCGGGATCGGTCCAGACCGGGACGTGGGTGAGCAGGAGCCGTCCGACGTCCGCGGCGGCGGCGTGCTCCCCCGCCTGCCGGCCGGAGAGGTGGACGCCCGCCGGCATGTCGCCGGTGTGCGGCCAGGACGCCTCGCAGAGCAGGACGTCCGCACCGCGGGCCAGGTCGACGAGCCCCGGGCAGGGCCCCGTGTCGCCGCTGTAGACGAGGCTGCGGCCGCCGTGCTCCACCCGCAGCGCGTAGGCCTCGCACAGGTGGTCGACCGCCGCGGCCCGCAGCACGGCACCGCCGACGGTGGCCTCGCAGCCGTCGGCCAGGACCTGGAAGGCGAAGACGTCCGTGAGGTCGGTCTCCGCCCGCTCGGCCGCGGACGGTGCGTAGGCCGCCCCGAGCCGCTCCGGCGCCTCGACCGGCGCGAACACCGGCAGCCGGTTGCGCGTGGGGTCGAAGGGCGGGCTCGGGTGGTAGCGCCGCCACACCGCGAGCGCCGAGAAGTCCGCGCAGTGGTCCGGGTGCAGGTGGGTGAAGGCCGCGGCGTCGAGCGCCCAGGGATCGAGGGAGCGCTGCAGCGCGCCGAACGTGCCGTTGCCCAGGTCGAGCGTCAGCCGGGTCTCCCCCGCCTCGACGAGGTAGCCGGACGCCGGCGAGCCCGGCCCCGGTCCGCTGCCCGAACAGCCGAGCACGACGACCTTCATGGGGCGAGGCTAGCCCTTGGCCGAGGTGCGACGCAGCCACCAGAGCCCGATGAACGGCAATACCAGCGGGACGAAGCCGTATCCGCGGCCGTAGACCGACCAGACCGTGTCGTCGGGGAAGTCGCCGGTGTCCAGCACCGTCAGCGTGCCGATGACCAGCACCCCCACCAGTTCGAACGCGACGGCACCCCACGCGAGCCGCCGGTGCCCCGGACTGCGCCCGGCCAGACCGATCGTGGCGAGGATGTAGACCACGCCGGCGAGGCCCGAGAGCAGGTAGGCCACGGGTGCCTCGGAGAACTTCGTCGCGATCTGCACCGCGGCCCGCGCGGTCGCCGACAGGGCGAAGATCGCGTAGACGGCGATGAGGACCCGGCCGGGCCCGCTGGACGTCGCGCGTGGCTCCCGGCCCGGCGGCCTGCCCCGCTCCGGCTCAGCCATGGCCGGCCACCCACAGGTCGTGCAGTCGCCACACGGCCACGCCGGTCCCGATCGCGCCGACGGCGATCACCGTGCCGCCCCAGCGGGTCGGCTCGGCCGTCGCGAACTGCAGGGCGATGGGCATGACGCACACGCTGACCAGCAGGTAGATGAGGAAGGTCGACTGTTCGGGCAACTGGACGCCGGTGAACACCCGCACGACGGCGATGACCGCCTGGACCACCAGGACCGCCTCGAACACCCCGACCGCGATCCGGTGCGTGCGGTCCGGCGGGCGGTTGCGGATCGTGGTGAACAGGCCGTACAGCGCGACGGCCGCCGCGGCCACGTAGGCCACGACCTCCAGGACGCCGATCACGGCCCGACGCTACCGGAGCGCCTCCGCGGCCTCCGTCGGCACCTGCTGGACCCGGCCGATCTCCGGGCCGAGGAAGCGCCGGCCGAGCCGCCGGAAGGGCTCCGGGTCGCCGGTCGCGAGGAACTCGTGCGGGCCGGGCGGCGGGTCCGACTCCGGGTCGCGGGCGAGGTCCGACGCCATCAGGGTGCGCACGACGTCCTTGGCCGTCTCGTCGGCGCTGGAGACCAGGCTGACGTCGGGGCCCAGCACGATCTGCAGCACACCGGTGAGCAGCGGGTAGTGCGTGCAGCCCAGCACGACGGTGTCGACGCGTGCCTGCTGCAGCGGCTCCAGGTAGCTCTGCGCCAGGCCCAGGACCTGTCGCCCGCTCGTCATCCCGCGCTCGACGAAGTCGACGAACCGCGGGCACGCGACGGCGGTGACCTCGACGTCCCGGGCCGCGGCGAAGGCGTCCGTGTACGCGCCGGAGGCGATGGTGGCCTTCGTGCCGATGACGCCGATGCGGCCGTTGCGGGTGGCCGCGACGGCCCGCCGGACGGCCGGCAGGACGACCTCGACGACGGGCACGGGATAGCGCTCGCGGGCATCCGCCAGACAGGCGGCGGAAGCGGTGTTGCAGGCGATGACCAGCAGCTTCACGCCGCGGTCGACCAGGTCGTCGCCGATGGCGAGCGCGTGCCGGCGGATGTCGGCGATGCGCAGCGGGCCGTAGGGGCCGTGCGCGGTGTCGCCGACGTAGACGACCCGTTCGGCCGGGAGCTGGTCGATGACGGCGCGGGCGACGGTCAGTCCGCCGACGCCGGAGTCGAAGATGCCGATGGGCGCGTCACGATCGGTCACGGGTGTCCTGCGGTGTCGGGGGGGGGGGGGGGCCGGCGGGGCCGAGCCTCAGATCGGCGCCGGTGTCCGGTCGGCCCGCGCGACGATCCACGCGGCCAGGATCCCGAACAACGCCCCGAACAGGTGCGCCTGCCACGAGATCCCGGGGTTGCCGGGGAGCACGCCGAACAGCATCCCACCCTCGAAGAACAGCAGGACCACGGCCAGCAGGATCTGCCGCCCCGACCGCGCGAAGAAGCCCCTGGCCAGCAGGAACAGCAACCACCCGAAGATGACGCCGGACATCCCGATCGTCGACGCCATGCTCGGGCCGGTCAGCCACACCGCGGCCCCGCTGCCGAGCCAGATCAGCGCCGTGACGCCGATCCACTGCCGGATCCCGCCCGCCATCGCGAGCCATCCGAAGACCAGGAAGGGCAGGGTGTTGGCCCACAGGTGCGGCCACCCGCCGTGCAGCAGCGGAGCCCAGAGGATGCCCCAGGCCCCGTCGGCGTTGCGGGAGATGATCCCCTCGTTGTCGAGGTACTGGCCCGACATCTGGTCGTAGAACTCCACGGCGTAGAGCACCGCCGTGAACAGGAGCATGACCACGGCCGCCCGCAGCGGGTGCGGCGGGACGATGCGCGCGATCCCGCGCGACGACCGCGCGGCGGGGAGTGAGCTCGGTACCTGCGGCGCAGCCATGTGACCGAGAGTACGCGGAAACCGTGTCACCCCGCCGTGAACGGGAATCTGACGAACCGGCTCAGGCCCAGAGGTGGCCCTCGATGCCTTCCGCGGCGTCGTCGAGCGCACCCGAGTAGGCGCCCGTGGAGAGGTACTTCCAGCCGCCGTCGCAGACCACGATCACGATGTCGGCGGTCTCGCCGGACCCGGCGGCCTTCTCCGCGACCGCGAGCGCGGCATGGAGGATCCCGCCGGTCGAGATGCCGGCGAAGATGCCCTCCTTCTCCACCAGCTCGCGGGTGCGGCGCAGGGCGTCGTAGCTGCCGACCGAGTACCGGCCCGTGAGGACCGAGGGGTCGTACAGCTCGGGGACGAAGCCCTCGTCGAGGTTCCGCAGGCCGTACACGAGCTCGCCGTAGCGCGGCTCGGCGGCGATGATCTGCACGTCGGGCTTCTGCTCCCGCAGGTAGCGGCCGGTCCCGACCAGCGTGCCGGTGGTGCCGAGGCCCGCGACGAAGTGCGTGATCTCCGGGCAGTCCCGCAGGATCTCCGGACCGGTGGTCCGGTAGTGCGCGTCGGCGTTCGCCGGGTTGCCGTACTGGTAGAGCATGATCCAGTCCGGGTGCTCGGCGGCCAGCTCCTTCGCCATCGCGACGGCCTGGTTCGAGCCCCCGGCGGCCGGCGAGGAGATGATCTCGGCGCCGTACATGGTGAGCAGCTGCCGCCGCTCCTCCGAGGTGTTCTCGGGCATCACGCAGACGAGGCGGTAGCCCTTGAGCTTCGCGGCCATCGCCAGCGAGATGCCGGTGTTCCCCGAGGTCGGCTCGAGGATCGTGCAGCCGGGCGTGAGGAGACCGTCGGCCTCCGCCTTCTCGATCATGGCCAGCGCGGGCCGGTCCTTGATCGAGCCGGTGGGGTTGCGGTCCTCGAGCTTCGCCCAGAGTCGGACGTTCTCCGCGGGCGACAACGACGGCAGGCCGACCAGGGGCGTGTCCCCCACGGCCTGCAGAAGTGAGTCGTAGCGCGCCATCGCTCCTCCAAGAGCGGGCAGGGGGCGGCGGGGTTCTGCGGCCCGCCGCCCGGTGCCGTCAGCTCAGCGCATGCCGCCGGCGACGGCCGGCAGGATGGTGACGGTCGAGGTCTCCTTGACGGGGGCCTCGAGGCCACCGGCGAAGCGGACGTCCTCGTCGTCGACGTAGATGTTGACGAAGCGGTGCAGCTTGCCGTCCGAGATGAGGCGGTCCTTCAGGCCGGCGTGCCGCGACTCGAGGTCGTCGATCACCTCGGCGACGGTGCCCCCCTTGGCCTCGACGGCCTTCTCGCCCCCGGTGTGGGTGCGGAGGATGGTCGGGATGGAGACGGTGACGGCCATGGTTCTTCGGTGCTCCTGCTCGGGTTCGTTCGGTGAGGGTGTGGCGAGGACGGGTCAGCCGAGGTCGGGGACGTCGTCCGCGCCGGTGTGCGCGAACATATAAGTCTCCACGACCTCGACTTCTTCCTCGGTCACCACACCGTCGACGATCCGGAACGACCGGAACTCGTGGCCCGTGTGGTTCGTCTCCGCCGAGTCGCGGGTGGAGACCAGGACGTAGTGGGCCTCGGGCTCGGAGGCGTACGAGATGTCGGTGCGCGACGGGTAGGCCTCGGTCGCGGTGTGCGAGTGGTAGATGACCACGGGCACCTCGTCGCGCGAGTCCATCTCGCGGTACAGCCGGAGCAGGTCACCCGAGTCGAACTCGTAGAACGTGGGCGAACGCGCCGCGTTCAGCATCGGGATGAACCGCTCGGGCCGGTCGGAGCCCTCGGGACCGGCGACGACGCCACAGGCCTCGTCCGGGTGGTCCCGGCGGGCATGGGCGACGATCTCGTCGAGGAGATCCTTCCGGATGACCAGCACGTCACCAGCGTACGTAACGCGTCCGTCCGGAGCACATCCGCCCGACGAGACTCACATGCCCGATCCGGTACGCCCGTCCGCGCCGCCGTCCTCGCCGCGCAGCACACCCGGTCCGTAGGCCGGCACGTCGGCGAGCCACACACCCTCGGGGTCGTCCTCGACCAGCCAGTCCGGCCGCGGATGCGGCTCGCCACGCCTGCCGCCACCTGCTCCTGCGGGCACGTACGGGAGGTGCGACGACTGCGCCGACGGCGTCCGCGCTCCCGGGCCGGTCCGGGTCGCCTCGGCGAGCGGGTCGGCGCCCCGGAGGCGCTCGCCGGGGGTGGGTCGGGTGACCGGCTCGCCGGTCCGCGGGATCGCGGTTCTGCTGCCCTCGGCGGGTCTCGCGTACGGGGCCGCGCCGACTCTCTCGGGGCCGACGCGCTCGGGCGGTGACCCCCGGTACCTCGGCGCTGTGTTCCTCGGCACGGCCGGGCCCAGGAGGCCGGGCAGCAGGTCGACGGGCGCGCGGCCCGGCAG
>NZ_JAJTTE010000087.1 GCF_021343995.1 Pseudonocardia terrae
GCCGGACTCCCCGAGGCCGCCTCGACCTCCGCGATGGCGCCGCCGTCCGCAACGCGTGAGCGCCGCGACGTACGGGGAGACGCCCCTCGCCGGCCTCCCCGAGGCCGTCACGATCTGCGAGGTCGGGCCCCGCGACGGGCTGCAGAACGAGTCGACCGTGCTGCCCGTCGGGGTCAAGGCGGAGTTCGTCGCGCGGCTCGTCGACGCCGGGCACACCGTCGTCGAGACGACGAGTTTCGTGCACCCCGAGTGGGTGCCCCAGCTCGCCGACGCGGAGGCCCTGCTGGGCGCGCTCACGCCCGCCGAGGGCGTCCGCCACCCGGTGCTGGTCCCCAACGAGCGCGGCCTCGACCGGGCCCTGGACCTGGGCGTTCGTGACATCGCGGTGTTCGGCAGCGCCACGGAGACCTTTGCGAAGCGCAACCTCAACCGGACCGTCGCGGTGTCGCTGGAGATGTTCGCGCCGGTCGTCGGCCGGGCCCGGGAGGCTGGGCTCGCCGTGCGCGCGTACCTCTCGATGTGCTTCGGCGACCCGTGGGAGGGCGAGGTCCCGGTCGCGCGGGTCGTCGACGTCGCGACCCGGATGATGGCCCTGGGCTGCACCGAGCTCAGCCTGGGCGACACCATCGGCGTCGCCACCCCGGGCCGGGTCGTGGCCCTGCTCGACGCCCTCGTCGCGGCCGGTGTGCCGGTCGAGCGGGTCGCGGTGCACTTCCACGACACCTACGGCCAAGCCCTGGCCAACACCCTCGCCGCCCTGCACCGCGGAGTCACCACCGTCGACGCCAGCGCCGGTGGCCTCGGCGGCTGCCCGTACGCCGGCAGCGCCACCGGCAACCTCGCCACCGAGGATCTGCTCTGGCAGCTCGAGGGTCTGGGCATCCGCACCGGCGTCGACCTGCGGAAGATGGTCGACACCAGCGTCTGGCTGGCGAAGGAGCTCGGCCGCCCCAGCCCGTCCCGCACCGTCGCCGCGCTCGCCGGCTGACCGCTACGGTCCCCGGACGGGACCGAGGGAGGGCTGCGATGCGGGAGCTGACGGCGGAGCCGGTGACCGGGCCGGTGGCCCACCACGGCGAGGGGCCGGTCTGGCACCCGTCCTACGCAGGCGTCCGGTGGGTGGACATGCTCGCCGGCGACATCCTCGAGCTCGCGGGTGACGAGGTCCGGCGCACGCACGTCGCCGTCGTGGCGGCCGCGTTCCGGCCGCGGCGGGGCGGCGGCACGGTGCTCGCCGGCGAGCGCTCCCTGCTCCTGCTCGACGACGACCTGCGGTGCGAACGCGACCTCGGTCCGGTCTGGAGCGACCCCGGCATCCGGTTCAACGAGGGCGCCTGCATGCCCGACGGCGCCTTCTGGTGCGGCTCGATGGCCTACGACGAGCGCCCGGGCGCCGGCACCCTCTACCGGCTCGACCCGGACCTCACCGTGGCGCCGGTCCTCACCGGCGTCACGGTCTCCAACGGGCTGGGCGTGGACCCCACCGGCACCCGCGCCTACTACAACGACACCCCGGCCGGGCACGTCGCGGTGTTCGACCTCGACGCCGGGCCTTCGTCGCTCCGCCCGTTCGCCGAGGTCGGCGACGGCCACCCGGACGGGCTGACGGTCGACGCCGAGGGCGGGGTGTGGGTCGCGCTCTGGGAGGGCTCCGCGGTGCTCCGCTTCACGCCCGACGGCCGGCTCGACGCCCGCGTCCGGCTGCCCGTCTCCCGGGTCACCGCGTGCACGTTCGGCGGCCCGGGCCTCGACACGCTCTACGTGACCACCTCGGCCGAGGGCGTGACGCCGGGTGCGGAGCCCCTGGCCGGCGCCCTGTTCGCCGTGGTGCCGGGGGTGCGCGGGCTGCCGGTGCTGGAGTTCGCGGGCTGAGTCCGAGCGCCAGGCCGCTTCATCGGCTGGGTGTGGACGGGGTGTCGCGGCGTCGCAGCCAGACCCAGACCCATCCCGTGCCCATGACGGCCGTGGAAACGGCGATCAGACCGCCGGACAGCAGCCCCGCACCGACGATCACGCCGCATGCGCTCGCGAGAATGACGAGCATCGGCAGCAGGAACGTGCGCCGGCGCGCCCGGAGGGGTCGGTGCACGAATTGGGCGGCCCAGTCGGGATCGTCGGCGATCAAATTCTTCTCGATCTCGGTCAAATGATGCCGAGTGTCGTCATCGAACATTCCTGCCGCCTTTTCCGGCGTGGCCTTCCGAGAGGCCTCGTCCTCGACGCGGGCCCCCGATGCGGGCTCTCGACACGGGCCCTCGACCCGGGTCCTCGACCCGGGTCGGCGGGCGTCGTGTGTCAGTTGTCGGTGTACCGCTCAGCAGGAGCCGGGAGCCATCGGTGCGCACCTGGTGGGTCTGTGGCGGCTCGGGCTGCGGCTGGCTGTGATGGCGTCGCTGAGCAGTTCGTAGAGTCGGGCCTCCCGCTCCTGCTGCGGGAGCGCGCCGAGCCCGGCGATGGCGAACCGCATGGCGGAGATGGCACTGGCCCCCGGGGGGTGCAGGAACTGGCGGACCTTCGTCCAGATTCGGGTCCAGGGGTCGTCACCGCTCAACAGGCGCAGGCGCCGCCAGCTGCGGTTCAGTCGTCTGGCCGGGCCCCGCCCGAGCGGGCCGGTGGCCGTGGCGGCGCTGAGGCAACAGGCGACCACGGCGTCGGTGGTGCGCAGCTCACCGGGACCGATCTCGATGAGATCCGGGGCCAGCAGCGCGAGCCGGCTGCGCAGCTCGTCGTCTCCGATCTGGTCGTTGACCATCCGCGCCACGGTGGCCAGGGCCGGATGCGTACAGCGCGGGTGGTCACTGAAGGAGGTGCCGGCCAGGACCGACACGTACTCCATCAGGCAGGACCCGTTCGCCGGGCCCTGGTGCGAGCCGCGGGTGAGCAGCGGCAGCCCGTGCGGGGCGCGCTCCACGCGCCCCGCGGACGATGCCTCCCACCTCATTGCCCGACCCTTGCTCCCGGCAGGCCTTCGGGGTAGCCGATCGGCGCGATGGCACGTCGGCCGGGGATGTTGGCCGCGGTGCTGTAGCGGCCCAGCGGCAGGATGGTGCGGCCGCGGAACGACCCGGCCATCATCATCGCGCCGGCGGTGTAGAACGCGGCCGCGGCCGAGGCCACCAGCACCCAGCCCCCGGCGGTGACTGCGCCGGTGTACCCGCCGATGAACCCGATCGCCAGCAGCACCGACCCGGCGGTGAGCAGCCCGAGCACGGTGAACATGCCCAGGTTCTCGCCCAGCGAGGCCAGGGCCCCGAACAGGGTCACCAGCGCCAGCACGATGAACCAGAACCCGAACGCCTGCGAGACCAGCGCAGTGACCGGCAGCGCCCCTACCGAGACGGCCCACACCAGGGCACCCCAGGCCAGCCAGAACGCCCCCCAGGTGCCGTGCATCGCGGTCGCCACCCCGTCACGGGCCTTGTAGGCCCACATCCCGGCCAGCAGTTGGGCCAGCCCGCCGAAGAAGAACACGAACGGCGCCAGCACCGGCGCCGCCACGAGCGGCGACCCCCACCAGCCGGCCAGTAGTGAGGCCACCATGAACGTCGCGCCGGCGAACCCGAACAGCCCCAGGATCGACGGCGCCGCCACCGGGGTCACCACCAACCGGCTGCGCTCGAACCAGGCCTCCCGGCTGTTCTGGTCCGCCGGTCCGTCGGCACTGCCCGAATGTCCGTCCAGGCCACCACCCGAGGACTGGTTGGCCAGCGGGTCGCTGGGCGTCCGCTGCTCGGGAATCCCCACCCCGGCCGTATCGGCGGTCGGGCTGCTCGTAGTGCCTCGGTCATATCGATGTTGCATCGCTTCTTCGCCTCCTCGAGGGGCATCTGCCCCGCACCATTGCTGACAAGGCATTGCGTGCCTCGGTGCGGGCTCCCCGAAACCGGAAGACCTCTCGGGTGCGGGTATCGGTACCTTTCTGTAAGGTGCTCGACATCGGCTTTGCCGCCCGCTCACGTCGGTACGAATTCCGACCCTCTCCACAATACTGAGAAAAGAGAAATTTCGGCCTTCTGCAGCGCCGTGCGACACGGTCGGATTCAGGGACGACTCAGCCTGCGGCGGGCAGTTCGCCGAGGGTGACGGCGACCGTCTGTTTGCCTCCGCCCGGGTTGGTCAGAGTGACGGGCACGTGTTGACCGGGAGCGAGTTGGGCCAGCACGGTGCTCAGGTCCTGGGTGTTGTGCACGGGCGTGTTGTTCACCGCGGTGATGATGCTGCCCGGGTTGATGCCGGCTGCTGCGGCGGGCCCGTCAGGGGTCACCTCGACCACTCCGGCGCCACCCGGCTGACCCGAGCCGTCGACGACCGTGACGACACCGACACCGAGTGCGGCCCGGTGCGAGTTGACGACTGTGCCGTGGGCGATGATCTGTCCGGCGATGTCGGTGACGATGTTGGCGGGAATGGCGAAGCCGAGTCCGGGAGCGGGGGCGGAGCTGTTGGCGCCGTTGGCCGACGGCGAGAGGGCGGCGAGAGTCGGGATGCCGACGACCTGCCCTGAGAGGTTGACCAGCGCGCCGCCGCTGTTGCCGGGATTGATCGCGGCGCTGGTCTGCACGACGTCGGGCAGCACGGCGCCGGGGCGACCGCTGCCGGCCGGTTCGGACACGGTGCGCCCGACGGCGGAGACGATGCCGTCGGTGACCGTTCCGGTCAGGCCGAGCGGGTTTCCCATGGCCAGCACGATGTCGCCGACCTTGAGTGCGGTGGAGTCGCCGAAGCGGGCGGGCTGCAGCCCGGGCGGCGGCGCGTCGAGCTTGATCACCGCGAGGTCGTCGGGACGGTAGGCGGCGACCAACGTGGCCGGCAGCGGTGTGGGAGTGCTGGCCAGCCGTACCTGGAACGTGGTGGCGTCGCCGACGACGTGCGCGTTGGTCACGATGTGGCCCTTGTCGTCGAAGACGACTCCGGAGCCCAGGTCGCGGTCGGTGGTGATCTGCACGACCGACGGCAGGACCGCCGGCACGACCGCGGTGTAGGCCTGCTCCAGCGCGACCGCCCCGCTGGGCGGGGCCACCGGCGCAGCCGTCGATGCCGACGGAGTCGAGGCCGGTGGAGCCGGCGATTGGGCAGTCGAGCCCGTGCATGCGCTGAGTCCGAGCAGCAACAGCGCGCCGCAGGCCGTCGCGGCAATCGTCCGGGCTCGTGGTGCACGGCGGCGTGGCCGTGGTCGGGAGTGTGAGCGGCGTCGAGCCGGTCGGTCCACTGTCACTGGGCACCACGTCCTGATCTTCGAGCGGATACTGATGTTGCGATGCCGGGTCAGCCCTGTCGGCTCCGCCCGGACGGGTCGTCCCCGGTCACCGCCGCGGCGAGCCGGTCACCGCCGATCTCTCGTTCGATCTCCTCGAGGGAGCGGTTCTTCGTCTCTGGGACCTTGAACCAGAAGAACGCGATCGCCCCGATACCGATCACGCCGTAGATCCAGAACGTCGGGCCTTGGCCGATCGCCGCGACCTCCTGCAGGAAGAAGTACGAGACGACGAAGTTGGCGGCCCAGTTTCCGATGGTCGCGACCGCCATCGCCTTGCTGCGGAAGTGCAGCGGGTAGATCTCGGAGATCATCAGCCAGAACACGGGGCCCAGCCCGACCGCGAAACCCACGATGTAGGCGATGACGCAAGCCAGACCGACCCACGAGGCGCCCTGGTTGAGCGCGGGTAGCGCGAAGTAGGCGCCCAGCACGAACAGGCTCGCCGTGAGCAGCGCGGTGCCGGCCAGCAGCAGCCGGCGGCGACCGACCCGGTCCAGGATCAGGACGGCGACGATGGTCGCCACGAGGTTGGTGACCCCGACGTAGACGGCCAGCAGGATCGACTGGTTCAGCGACGCGCCCGTGTAGCGCAAGATCGTCGAGGTGAAGTAGATGACCGTGTTGATGCCGACGAACTGCTGGAACAGCGCCAGCCCGATGCCGACGAGCATGAGCGGGCGAACCCGGGCGCCGAAAAGGTCGCGGATCGACCAGGACGCCTCCGCCTGGGCCGTCTCCCGGATGTCGCGCAGCTCCGCGTCGATGTCGGAGTCGGCCCGGGTGCGCTCGAGCACCCGCCGTGCCTCGTCGAGACGGCCCTTGCTTGCCAGCCACCGCGGACTGTGCGGGACGAAGATCATGCTGACCGCGAGAGCGGCGCCCGGGATCGCGCCGAGACCGAGCATCCATCGCCAGTTCCCCCCGACGCCCGCGAGGGCGTAGCCGATGATGTAGGCGACGAGGATGCCGAGGGTGACCATCACCTGGTTGTAGGTGACCGTCCCGCCGCGGATCTTCGGCGGGGTTTGTTCGGCGATGTACTCCGGGGCGACGAACGACGCCGTGCCCACCGACAGCCCGAGCACGAACCGGGCGACGATCAGCCACGTGACGTCGCGCGCGAACGCGGCCGCCAGCGCGGCCACGGTGTAGACGCAACCGGACAGGAACTTCGTCCACTTCCGGCTGATCCGGTCGGCGAGGTAGCCCGACACGCCCGCGCCGACCATGGCCCCGATGAGGATCGCCGCCACGATCCAGGAGGAGGCGAGGGTACCGGGATGGAACTCGTCCTGGATGAACGGCAGGGCCTGGCCGATGATGCCCGTGTCGTAGCCGAACAGGAACCCGCCCAGCGCCGCGAGCAGTGCGATCCCGGTGACGAACCGGTTGCGCCCCGACGCCGCGTACCGGACGAACCCCAGTCCCGACGTCGTCTGCGCCGTCACCGGCCCGCCTCCCGCACGACTGGCGTCGACCTGCGAACGGCCGAACGGCCGTCCTGTGCGCCCTCTCGCGTCCCCATGGCCCTTCCCCCGTCGTCGTCGTTGCGTTTCGTTGCGCTGAGCAAAGATTTCCCACCCTGCAGGCCCGAGAATCTGACTGTCCCCCTACGAAACGCGGCGCAGTCCTCCGGCGGAGCAGGCTCAGCGCCTGCCGCTCGGTGAAGGGGTGCCGCCGCTGATCCAGGGGTGCAGGGGGCTACTGGCCAGGCCCGCTGTCGACGGCCGGAGTTGCTCGGAGGCACCTGCGCCGCGGTCGACACCTCCGAGACGCTCGGCGCAACCGGCGCCGGGCCTCAACCGACCCGGCCGGTGAACAGGTAGTAGCCGATCGCGGCGAAGAGCCGGTCGGTGCGACGGAGCTCGGCGATCGTCGCGACCCACCGCGCGGTCGCCTCCTCGTCGATCACCCCGGCTGCCCCGGCCGATCGGCCGATCCCGGTGAAGTACTGCGCCGCGAGGTCCGGGTCGAACACGACCATGCGGCTGGCGATCTCGACGTCGCGCACGCCCAGGTCCAGCAGGTGTCCGCGCAGGTCACGAACGAGCAGGCCGTGCACCACGGCGGTGTCGGACTCGTGGGCGAGGACCGCGCGGGCGAGTGCGGTGTCCGGGACGTTGACCGTGTTGGTGTCGAAGTCCGGCGCGATGATCGCGACCGTCCCACCGGGCCGGATCACCCGGACCATCTCGCGCAGGGCCGCCCACGGGTCGTCGAGGTAGATCAGGACCCGCTCGATCCGGGCGACGTCGAAGGACGCGTCGGCGAAGGGCAGGTGCTGCGCGTCGGCGCGGAGCAGCGCCGCTTGCACCCCCTCGGCGGCCACGCGGCGTCGGCCCTCGGCCACGAAGTCCGCGCTGAGGTCGACGCCGGTCACCGCGGCGCCGGGCTGCACGCGCCGGGCGAGCCGCAACGTCTCCAGCCCGAACCCGCACCCGACGTCGAGCACCCGGCTGCCCGGGCCGGTGCGGGTGCGCTCGATCGCGAGGGCCTTGAGCTCGCGCAGGAGCGGGAGCCGGTCGAACGAGGACACGGTCGCGAAGGCCGAGGACCTGACCGGGCTGTCCCTCGGGCAGGACGACGACGCGGCCGCGAACCGGCGGTCCGGGGTCGGGGCGCTGCTCGGCATCGCCGCCGGCCTGGGGACGGGCGTCGCGTACGCGTTCGCGCACCGGTCGTTGCGGTCCCTGCCCCTGCCCGTCCGCGGCGCGGTCGCGGGACTGGCGGCCAACGTCGGCTCCACGGGGCCCATGGCGGCGCTGGGCGTGACGGACCCGCGGAGCTGGCCGGCGAGCTCGTGGGTCCGGGACCTCGTCCCGCACCTGGCGTACGGCCTGGTGACCGCTGCTGTGTACGAGGCGCTGCGGCGGTAGCCGTCAGCGCTTGAGCCGTCGGCTGCCGCCGTGCCAGTCCTCCACCAGCCCGACCTCGTCGGGCCGGACCCCGAACGACGGCAGCTGCGGGCGCTCGCGCAGGCTGCGCTTGAGCTCGGCGAACCCGGGGAAGGCGGCGAGCGCCACGACGTGGTCCCACAGCGCGACGGCGTCGTCGTCGGAGGGCAGCCTGCTGATCACCGGGCCGAACAGGGCGGTCCCGTCCGGCGGGGCGAAGTGCAGGATCGGGGTGCCGACGTCCTTGCCGGTCAGCGAGAGGGCCTCGTCGGTCTCCGCGCGGACGACGGCGTCGAGCTCTTCGGCGTCGAGCGCGGTGACCAGGCGGGCCGGCAGCCCGACCACGCCGAGCGCCTCGGCGGCGATCGCGCGCGTGCGCGAGCCGCCCTCGTCCGGTTGCTCCGCGCGCTCGTAGAGGAGCCGGCCGAGGGCCTCGTACAGCGGGCCGACCGCGTCGACGCCGTGCTCCTCGCGCGCCCGGGCGGCGAGCCGCAGCAGCCGCAGCCCCGCCGTGTGCCCGGCCTCGTACCCCTCCGGGAAATGGGACTCGTAGTCGATGTGTGCGTTGAGCAGGCGCAGGGAGACGAACCGCCACTCGACCTCGTAGGCGCGCCGGCGCTGCACCGTGCGCACCCACTTGCTGGTCAGCCACGCGAACGGGCACGCCGGGTCGAAGTAGAACCGCAGATCGGGCACGCGTCCACCGTAGGCGTGACGGCCCCTGATCGCGGGGCGTGAGGCCGTACGCCCCGGGTACGCCCCCGGCATGGCGTTCCAGGTGACCGAGGTCCAGAAGGCGCTCAAGGGCGCGGACTACCCCATGAACGGCGACCAGCTCGCCGAGCTGGCCCAGAAGAACGGCGCCGACGACGCGTTGGTCCAGGACCTGCGCGGGCTCCGCGAGGTCGACGGGCCCAACGCGGTGATGGCCGAGCTGAAAGGTGAGCTCGGTGGCTCGACGCCGGGCGGCGACGCGAAGGACGAGAAGCAGTACAAGGACGTCGAGAGCCCGGCCTTCCAGGTCAACGAGGTGCAGAAGTACCTCAAGGGCGTCGACTACCCGGCCGACGGCGCGCAGCTCGCGCAGGCGGCGACCCAGAACGGTGCACCCGACGATCTGGTCGACACGCTGAAGGGACTGCGGCAGGTCGACGGGCCGAACACCGTGATGAAGGAGATCAAGGACCACCTCGGTGGTCCGGCCTGACGACACGTGACGCGCCCGGCCGGGCCGTTTGGCCGGCCGGGCGCGGGATACGCGGCGGGCCGTGGCGGACGTCGTGCAGGTCCTGGACTCCCTCGACCCGGGCGGGGCCGAACGGCACGTCGTCGACCTGGCGCGGGAGCTCGTCCGGCGCGGCCACCACGTCGAGGTCGCCGCCTCCGCGTCCGGGCCGCTGGCCCAGGAGCTGGAGCGGGCGGGCGTGCGGTTGCACGTGGTGGCCCCGGAGCGGGTGACGCGCAGGGCGAGCCCCCAGTTCGCGGAAGGCCTCGCCGAGCTGCTCGAGCGGCTGCGCCCCGACGTCGTGCACGCGCACCGGCACGCCGCCACGCTGGCCGCCGCACAGGCCGTCGGTCCGGGCACCGCCTTCGTCGTCACGGAGCACACCGAGGCGCTCTGGCGCACCCCCTCCGACCGGACCCACGCCCGGGTCGCACTGCGCCGGGCCGAGATCGTGCTGAGCGGCTCCCGGCCGATCGCCGCCGCCCTGCACGCGCAGGGCCTGGTGCCCCACGGGGTCACCCGGGTGGTGGGCCCGGCCGTGACCGACGGCCCCTCCAGCGCCGCCGCGCCGCCCGCCTGGCGAGGCCGCCCGGTGATCGGCAGGGTGTGCCGGCTGCAGCCGGACAAAGGTGTCGACGTCTTCCTCCGCGCCGCGTCCCTGCTGGTCCCCCGGCTGCCCACCGCCGTGTTCCCCGTGCTGGGCGACGGTCCGGCGGCCGCCGAGCTGCGGGCCCTCGGCCATTGGCTCGGGCTCGACGGCAAGGTGCACTGGCTGGGCTACCGGCCCGACGCCCGGGCGCTCCTGCCGTGCCTCGACGTGCTGGCGGTGACCTCGCGCTCGGAGGCCGGCCAGCTGGTGGTGCTGGAGGCGTTCGCCGCCGGGGTTCCGGTGGTCGGCGCCGCGATCGGCGGGATCCCCGAGCAGGTGCGCTCGGGTCGCAACGGCCTGCTCGTCCCGCCCGGGGACGCAGCGTCGCTCGCCCGCGCCCTCCACGCCGTGGTCACCCGCCCGGTACTGGCCCGTCGGCTGCGCGAGGGCGCCCGTCGGCGTGCGGCGGCGCACTCGTTCGACGCCATGGTCGACGCCGTCGAAGGGGCCTATGCGGAGGCGCTCGCCCCGTTCCGGAGGGCGAGCGCCGGGGCCTGAGGTCGCCGGTCAGCGGAGGCGGCCGACGACCGGGGCCAGCAGCTCCGGGTGGGTCAGCGGCACCATGTGGCCGCCCGCGGGCAGCGTGAAGGCGCGGCCCCCCGGCCCGGTCCGTGCGAGGTGCCGCCCCCGGACCACGAGCCCGGGGCAGCGGATCGCCTCCAGCGCGGGCTCGATCCGGTGGCGGCGGACGACGTCGAGCGTCCGGGCCATCCCGACCGGCCCGGTCCGCAGGTAGTCGCGCACGAGCAGCGGGGCCTGCGCGGGCCACTCGTGGGCGGCGGTGCGCAGCCAGCGCTCCAGGAGCCGCGGCCAGGTGCACCCGGAGGGATCGGTCGTCGGCCCCACGAGCACCAGTGCCGACGGCGGACACGACGCCCGGGCCGCGGCCTCCGCCACCACCTGGCAGCTCGCCGAATGCCCCAGCACGACCCGGCCCGCGATGTCCGCCGCCTCCAGGACACGCGCCGCCTGCGCCGGCGGGTCCAGCGCGGCGCCCCGGCGGACCGGCCGGCCGAAACCGGGCAGGGTGACGACGTCGGCCCCGGCGCCCAGCACGCGCAGGGTCGGGCCCCAGCTCGCACCGGACAGGCCGAGGCCGGGCACGAGGACGAACGGGTCCACCGGTCAGCCGCGCCGCCAGTCGTCGGACGGGAGGTGGGAACCCGCCATCGGGCCCATCTGCAGCATCCCGCCGTCGACCGCCCACGAGGCACCCGTGACGTACGACGCCGCAGGCGAGGCGAGGAACGCGATCACGTCGGCGATCTCCCGGGCGTGCCCGGGCCGGCCGAGCGGGACGCCGGACCGGGCGGTCGTGGTGGGGTCCTCGTCCTCCTGCCCGGTCATCGGCGTCGCGATCTCCCCGGGCGCCACCGCGTTGACGGTGATCCCGTGCTCGGCGAGCTCGATCGCGGCGGTCTTCGTGAGCAGGCCCAGGCCGCCCTTCGCCGCGCAGTACGGCGCCGCGCCGACCCGGGGCGCGTGCTCGTGCACGCTGGTGATGTTCACGATCCGCCCGCCCCGGGCCGCGGCGACCATCCGCCGGGCGGCGCGCTGGAGGCAGAGGAAGGCGCCGTCGAGGTCGGTGGAGATCACCTCGCGCCACTGGTCGAAGCCCAGCTCGAGCAGCGGGGTGGAGGTGCCGGTGCCCGAGCCGTTGACCAGCACGTCGACCCCGCCGAGGGCGTCGGCGAGCTCGTCGACGACGGCGGCGGCGCCGGGCAGCGCGGTCAGGTCGAGCCGGCGCACCTCCGCCCGGCGACCCAGCCCGCGCACCTCCTCCGCGGTGCCCTCGGCGCCCTTCTCGTCCTCGTGCCAGGTGATGCCCACGTCGCAGCCGGCCCTCGCCAGCGCGACGGCGGTGGCCCGGCCGATGCCGGAGTCCGAACCGGTGACGATCGCGGTGCGGGGGAAGTCGGGGGGAGTCTGCATGCCCTCCGTGTGCCCGCCCAGCGCCGGCTCACGCCCGACCGCGCGACCCGGTCCGCTCGCCCCGACGGCCGACCGCGATCACCCGCGCGGCCCAACTTCCCGCGGCCGCGCGTCCGACGTCACCGGATCGGGTACCTGATGCCGTCGACGGAGGGAGGACACGGTGACGGTGGCGACGACGGGCGGCGGCCACGTCCAGCGTTCGGGCGGGGGCGGCTCCAGCGGGCTGGCCGACGTCGTCGAGCTGATCCTGGACAAGGGGCTCGTGATCGACGTGTTCGTCCGCGTGTCGCTCGTGGGCATCGAGATCCTCACGATCGACGCCCGCGTGGTGGTGGCCAGCGTGGACACGTTCCTGCGATTCGCCGAGGCGACCAACCGGCTCGACCTCTACAGCAAGGAGAAGCGCGGTACCGACCTCCCGCAGCTCCTGCAGAAGGGCACCGAGAAGGCGATGCGCTGATCCGTCCGCCGAGATCGCTGCCGGGCCCCGCGCTGGTGGTCAGCCGCCGCGGCGGCCGTTTCCGCCGCCGTTCGCCGAGGCCTCGACGGTGGCCTGCGGCAGGAGCACCTGCTGACCCTCGTCGAGGCCCGAGCGGACCTCGGTGAAGCTGTCGCCGACCAGGCCGGGGGTGAACTCGCGCGTGGCCGGCTGCCCGTCGGGTCCCGGCACCGAGACGCTCCTGCCGTTCTCCTGGCGGACCGCGGCGGCGGGGACGCGCAGGACGTCGTCGGCGACCTCGGTGAGGACGTCGGCCTGCGCGGTCTGGCCGTCCTTCAGCTGCGGGTCGACCTGGGTGAGGACGATCGTCGCGTAGTAGCTGACCACGCCGGAGATCTGGTCGGCCGTGGGTGCCACGGCGACCACGGTGCCCGGCGAGGTCAGGCCCGGCACCGCGTCCACGGTCACGTCCACGCGCTGGTTCGGCCGCACCTTCGCCGCGTCGCTCTCCTCGAACGGGACGACGAGCTGGAAGGTCTGCAGGTCGTTCAGCGTGATGAAGGCGCCGCCGGAGTCGCTGGTGGCCGCGGCGTCGCCCATCCCGACGGCGGCCGGGATGCGGGCGTCGGTCCCGGGGGCGAGCGGGGCGGCCCCGCCGGCCGCGGCGACGAAGTCCCCGACCGCGCCGGTGATCGCGGACACGGTGCCGGCGACCGGGGCGCGCAGCACGGTGTTGTCGACGGCCTGCTGGGCGTCGGCGACGGCGTTCTCGGCGTCGCGGACCACGGCGTCCTGAACGTCGACGTCGGCCGGGGCGTCGTTGCCCGCGCTGTCGAGCTGGCTCCGGGCGTCGGAGGCGGTGCTCTCGGCGTTGGCGACGCTCACCCGTCCGGACGCGCGGTCGGTGTCGCGCTGGTGCTCCGCGGCGTCGAGGGCGGTCTGGGACTGGATCACCGCGCCCTTGGCGGTCTGTACGGCTTGCTGGTCGGTGGGGATGGCCGTGCAGGAGGGGTCGGTAGAGGTAGCGGCATCCTGCTGAGGTGTGGCGGCCGGAGGGGATGCCGCGCTGTTCGCGGTCGATGAGTCCGGGGTCCCCTCCGCGCCGCCGAGTCCGAGCAGCGTCTTCTTCGAACTCGCCGACGGAGCAGCCATCGAGGCCGCACACGCCTTCCGATCCTTCTGCAGCTGCCGCTCGGCCAGCTCCAGCTGCTTCTTGTCGAAGTCGAGCTGCACCTTCGCCCGGTCGACGGCGGAGGCGTCGGCCGCGTCGGTGGCGGCGACCTGCCCGCGGGTGGCGTCGAGGATCTTGCGGGCCGAGTCGAGCGCCGCCTGCGCCGCCTCGACCGAGTTCCCGCCGGTCAGCTTCCCGAGCGAGGCCCGCTGCTGGTCCAGCTTGGCCTGGGCGGAGGCGAGCTGGGAGCGGGCGGCGGCGGCGTCGAGCCGGGCGAGCGGCTGTCCGGCCTGGACCGCGTCGCCCACCTTCACGAACAGCTCGGCGATCTGCCCGCGGTCGGCGAACCCGAGGTTCTGCTGGGTGATCGACACCAGGCTGCCCGAGGCCGAGACGCCGTTCGACACCGTGCCCCGGTCGACGACGGCCGTCGGTGCCGACGGAGTGTCCCCGGTGCACGCCGTGGCCAGGGCGAGCAGCCCGGCAAGCCCGGCGGCGCGCAGCACGCGGATCCGGGTCCTCTTCGCTGCGGTCCGTGCGGTCACGGTGGGAATCACTCCCCGGGTCGTCGGGATCATTGGTGCCGGAGGGCGTCGATGGGCCGCATCCGGGCCGCGCGGTTGGCCGGGTAGCCGCCCGCGACCAGCCCGATGAGCAGGCTGACGGTGAAGGCGAGCACCACGGAGCCCACCGACACGGACGGGACGGGGAAGTCGGTGACGAGCCGGGGCAGCACGATGCCCGCCGCCACGGACAGGCCGATGCCGAGCAGGATGCCCAGCACGCCGCCGACCCCGGTGAGGATCATCGACTCGATCAGGAACTGCTGGAGGATCGCGCGCCGGCGCGCGCCGATGGCCTTGCGGATGCCGATCTCGCGGGTGCGCTCGGTGACCGTGACCAGCATGATGTTGGCGACGCCGATGCTGCCGACGATCAGCGAGATCCCGGCGACGGCGGCCACGAAGATCGTGACGAAGGACAGCACCTGCGAGGACTGGTCGAGCAGGCTCTGCAGCGCGGTCACGGTGAAGTCCCGCTCGTCGGGATCCCGGATGGCGTGCCGCTGGTCGAGGATCGCCGACGCCTGCTGCACGGCTTGCGTCACCGCGTCGGTCGAGACGGCGCGCACCGTGATCGAGTCGACGACGTCGCCCCCGCCGAGCAGGTAGCTGCGCGCGGCCCCGAGCGGCATGACGGCGACGTCGTCCTGCTGGCCGTTGCCCTTCAGCACGCCGATCACCCGGAAGGTCGTGCGCCCCACCCGGACGTCCTTGCCGAGCGCCTCCCCGGCCTGCCCACCGAAGAGCGTGGCGACCGGGTTCGGCCCGAGCACCACGACCTTGGCCTTGTTGCGGGTCTGCTGGTCGTCGAAGAAGGAGCCGACCACGAGCTCGCGGTTGGCGACGTCGAGGTAGTCGGCCTGGGTGCCCAGGATCGACGACCGGTACTGCCCGTCGCCGACCACCTGCAGCAGCGCGCTGCCGTTGACGGACGGGGTGACCGAGCCGATGGCCGGGGCGCGGCCCTTGTCGGAGAGGGCGTCGACGTCGGCGTCGGTGAGGTCGCGCGCGGCACGGTTGCCGCTGATGGCGCCCTGGGTCTTGGTGATCTGGATCTGGTTGGCCAGCGGTCCGAAGGCGTCGGCGACGAAGCGCTGCAGCCCGTTGCCGAACGCCACCAGGATGATCACCGCGGCGACGCCGATGATGATCCCGAGCATGGTCAGCACCGACCGCAGTTTGTTCGTGCGCAGCCCGCGCGCCGCGATCCGGGCGGCCTCGCGGAGGTTCACCGGCGCTCGTCCCCCACGATGTGGCCGTCGCGCAGGGTGACCACGCGCTTGGCGAACTCGGCGACCTCGGGCTCGTGGGTGATCAGCACGACTGTGCGGCCCGCGTCGTTGAGCTCCACGAAGAGGTTCATGACGTCGACCGTCGAGGCGGTGTCGAGGTTCCCCGTCGGCTCGTCGGCCAGGATCATCGTCGGGTCCGTGACCAGGGCGCGGGCGACGGCGATGCGTTGCTGCTGCCCGCCGGAGAGCTCGTTGGGCTGGTGGTTCGCGCGCTCGGCGAGCCCGACCCTGGCCAGCGCGCGGCGGGCGCGGGTGCGGCGGTCCTTGGTGCCGGCGTAGACCATCGGCAGCTCGACGTTGCGGATCGCCGAGGTCCGCGGCAGCAGGTTGAACGACTGGAAGACGAAGCCGATCTTGCGGTTGCGGATGTCGGCGAGCCGGTTGTCCGACAGCCGGCCCACGTCCGTGCCGTCGAGGCGGTACGTGCCCGAGGACGGGACGTCGAGGCAGCCGAGGATGTTCATCATCGTCGACTTGCCGGACCCGGAGGGCCCCATGATGGCGACGAGGTCCCCGTCGTCGATCCGCAGGCTCACGTCGTCGAGCGCCCGCAGCACGATGTCCCCGGTCTCGTAGACCTTCGACACGTGCTCCAGCTCGATCATCGTCCCCCCGCCGTGGTCCCCCCGAACCACTCGTTCGGCCCAACGACCGGACACGCGTCCGGTGATCACCCGGTCGGGCGGATCCGCCGGGTTCTTCCGGAGAGGGGCGTTGATCGGTAGCGTCCGGGTCCGCTCCCCCGAGTGACCGGTGACACCTCAAGGGGGAGCCATGCCCGAAGAGACCTCCGTCGACGTGTTGGTCGTCGGCGCCGGCCCGGTCGGCCTGACGGCGGCGCTCGAGCTGCGCCGCCGCGGCGTCGCCTGCCGGGTGATCGACACGCTCGTCGAGCCGCCGCAGTACGCGAAGGCGGTCGGCATCCAGCCGCGCACCCTGGAGCTGTGGGAGGCGTCCGGGGTGCTGCGCGCCGCCCTCGACGCCGGGACCCCGCTGCGCGGCCAGATCGTGCTCCGCGACGGCGAGCAGGTGGCCCGGATGGACCTCGAGGTGCCACCGGACGTGCCCTTCGCCTTCCTGGCGCTGCCGCAGTACGAGACCGAGCGCCTGCTGGCCGAGGCGCTGGCGGGGTACGGGACGCGGGCCGACCGTGGCGTCGAGTTGCTGTCGTTCACCCAGGACGACGAGGGCGTGACCGCCGAGCTGACCGGCGGCGAGCGCGTGCGGGCGAAGTACCTCGTGGGGGCCGACGGGGCGCACAGCGTCGTCCGCAAGGGGCTGGGTCTCTCCTTCGAGGGCGGGGCGTTCGTCGAGGAGTACATGCTCGGCGACGTCGAGGTCGACTGGTCGCTCCCGCGCGGCTACGCCCTGCGCGCGACCCGGGGCGACGACCTGCTGGTCGCCATTCCGCTGCCGGGCGACCGCCGCTACCGGATGTCCATGCTGGTCCCGCCCGAGCTGGCCACCCCGGCGAGCGGCGAGGTGGCGCACGGCTTCGAGGCGGGCCGGCGCCCCGAGCTGCACCACATCCAGGCGGTGCTCGACCGGCTCGCGCCCGAGCCGTGCACCGCGTCGACGCTGCGGTGGTCCTCGGTCTTCCGGATCAGCCACCGGATCGTCGACTCCTACGGTCGCGGCCGGGCGTTCGTCGCCGGCGACGCCGCGCACATCCACCCGCCGACCGGCGCGCAGGGCATGAACACCGGGATCCAGGACGCCATCGGGCTGGCCTGGCGGCTGGCGCTGGCCGTCGACGGGGTCGCCGCGCCGGGTCTGCTCGCGACCTACGACGCCGAGCGGCGGCCGGTGGGCGAGGAGGTCGTCGGCCGGACGGTCCGGGCCGCGACGAGCGGTGGCGTCCAGATCGACCGGGACGACCCGTGGACGTCGGTCCGGCGCGAGGCGCAGCTGCTGGTCGGCTATCGCGGCAGTCCGGCGGTGTCCCCGGCCGACCCCGGCCTCCCGGTCGACGCCCCGCAGCCCGGCGACCGCATGCCGGACGCCCGCGGGCTGGTGCGCGACGTCGTGCGGTTCCCGGTGCGGCTGCTGCCCGAGCTCGCGGGCCCCGGCCACACGTTGCTGCTGTACGCCGACAGCGCCGAGGGCACGGCGGTCTTCGACAAGGTCGCTGCCACCGCCGCCGAGCTCGCGCACGGCCGGATCCGCGCGCTCGCGGTGCTCGCCCCCGAGGTCGAGGCCCCGGCTCTGCGGATGCCGGTGCTGCGCGACGGCGCCGGTGAGGTCCGGGCGCACCTGCGCGCCGCGGACGGCGAGGCGTTCGTCGTCCGGCCGGACGGGCACCTCGGCCACCGCGGCCCGGCCGCCGACGTCGCCGGGGTGGGCGGGTACCTGGGTCGGGTGTTCGGCTGAGTGGGCGTGCGGAGTGGGCAGCGGCGCGGGAATCGGCGGACGTCGGCGCGTGCGGAGCGGGCATCGGTGGGCTCGCGGGAACGGGCACCGGCGCTGATCACACCCTCCGTTCGGCCGTGGCAGGGCGCTCGCGCGACGCGTTGAATGATGGGCGAGGG
Organism: Pseudonocardia terrae; assembly: GCF_021343995.1. Classification (GTDB taxonomy): domain Bacteria; phylum Actinomycetota; class Actinomycetes; order Mycobacteriales; family Pseudonocardiaceae; genus Pseudonocardia; species Pseudonocardia terrae. Next base: position 17,954 of record NZ_JAJTTE010000087.1, read on the forward strand.
ACGAGGAGGCACGGTGGGCAGGACGCACGAGCTGGTCATCACCGACAAGCGGCCGGTCGTGGACGGCACGGTGCTCTCCTCGGCGCAGCTGCGCGCGGAGATCCGCGAACAGCTCGCCGCGAAGGACGACGGCCGGGACGACGAGCTCGCCCGCGAACGGGTCGAGCTCCGCGAGAGCCTCGAGCGGCTGGACTCCGGACTGCAGGCGCTGCGGGCCCGGCTGGCCGAGAAGGCCCGGCACGCCGCGAAGATCGCGGGCGGGGTGGTGGGCGTGGGCGCCGCCCTGACCGGGGTCGCCGTCGTGTGGTGGAAGCGGACCGCGCCGGAGTGAGGTCCTCCGGGTGATCGCCGGACGTGACCGATCGCGGCCATGAGCGGCCCGGAAGTGTCCGCAGCGGTGATCATGGTGGCGTGCGCAGTGGTGATGACGGCGAGCTCGCGGAGCGGTGATCACTGACTGCGGTACCTGACGGTGGTCTGCAGTCGCGCAACCGCCTTCGTCACCCCACTGGCTGGAGGAGGGGTGGTGGTCGTCGGCGGGGTGTGCGGCTCAGGTCGATCCAGGACGGTGGGATGAACCGCAGGGTGGGGGCGGTGAGTTGGCCGCCGAATTCCAGGGAGGCGGACGCGGCGC
>NZ_JAJTTE010000088.1 GCF_021343995.1 Pseudonocardia terrae
GCGGTCAGGAGGGCGTCCAGGTCGTTCGTCACAGTCGATCATGGACGTCCTCCTCCATTTCCTGGCTGAGTGACACGCCACCTTCAAGGAATCGATCATCTAGAGGCCGCCAGCTCACGCTCGACGGAGGGCCGCGTCGGCGACGCAGTAGAGCCCGAACGCCCCGAACCCCAGCGCGACGACGACGAGCAGGGACATCCCCAACGGCGTCTCGCCGAGGGCCCTCAGCGCCGCGTCGAGCCCGCCGGCCCGGCGCGCGTCCGACGCCACCGCGGCCGTGAACACCAGCACCCCGACCACGGCGAGGGCGAGCGCGCGGGCGAGGTGCCCGACCATGCCGACCACCTCGGTCAGCCGGCGCAGCGCGGGGGAGAGCCGCCGGACGTCGAGATCGCCCATGAAGGTCCGGCGGATCCCGGTGTAGGTCATGGTCACGGCCATCACGCCGATCGCCAGCGCTGCGGCCGCCACCAGCAGCCGGCCGCCGGGGAGCAGCAGGAGGTCCGCGACGACGTTCCGCGCGCCCGCGTCGCCGGACCGCGGCCCGGAGCGCAGGAACGCGAGGGCGACCCCGGCCAGCCCGAGCATGGTCACCGCCTTCGCGAGCGCCCCGACCCGCTTGCGCACCCGCTCGCCGCCGGACACCCAGCGGAACCCGAACGCCGCAGCCGTGAGCTGCCAGAACGCGAACGCGACGAGCCCCACGACCGCCACCACGAGGCCGACGGCGCCGGCGCCGGTGGCGATCTCCGCGACCGCGCCCTGCGCGTCGGCCGAACCCTGCGGCAGGCCGATCGCGATCCGCACCGCGAGCCACGCGACCATGAGGTGCACGACGCCGTAGGCGACGAGGCCGCCGCGGCCGAGGAGGTCGATGGTGGGGCCGGGCGCGTCGGAGCGGCCGCGGCGAACCGACCGGCTCAGGCGCCGGAGGGGGGCGAGCACCGCACCACGGTAACCATCGCCTCGTCTGCGTCCGTCTAGCGTGCAGCCGAGACTCGGCGATACGCCGCGATCGACCGCGATCTGGGAGGCTCGGGGACGTGACCGAGAGCGCACCGGAGATCGTGACCGAGGGCACCGGGTGGGTCGAGCACCCGGCCGACCGGGCGGAGCTCTCCGTGGTGTTCGACGCGCGGGGGCGCAGCCGCACCGCCGCCGTCGAGGAGCTGGGGCGGCGGGTCGCCGCCGCCGAGAAGGCGCTCGGGCTGCCCGGGCTGACGGTGCGCGGCCGGCGGGTGTCGGTCCACACCGAGTACAAGGGGTCGAAGCCCGCGGGCTGCCGCGCGAGCGAGGCGATCCAGGTGCGCGTCGACGACCCCGGCGTGCTGGAGGAGGCGTTGTCGCTGCTGCTGGGCGCCGAGCCGGCATCGCTGTCCGGGCCGTCATGGTCGCTCGCCGACCCGGACGCCGTGCTGGCGGAGGCCCAGCGCAACGCGGTGGCCGACGCCCGCCGCCGGGCCGAGGGCTACGCGGCCGCGCTGGGCGGGAGCCTGGGCCGGCTGGTGCGGCTGAGCGAGGCCGCCGAGCACGGGCCGGCGCCGATGATGGCGATGCGGGCCGCGCGGGCGGAGGGCGGGCCGGACGTCGCCGATCTCGGGTTGGAGCCGGAGCCGGTCCGCGTCACCGCGCGGTGCACCACGACCTGGACGTTGATCGGCCCGTGATATCGGCGCCTTCCCTGCCGAAATGGTGTTCCAACGGGTGAATCGAGGCGTCCGGGTAGCGCATTTCCCGTCGCAGGTCCGACACTCGTTCGGAGTAGTCACTCCGTGATCGACGGGAGGACAGCGTGGGTTCTCGAGGGGGACGGCACCGCCTGACGCGACGCACCCGGCAGGAACTGCGGATGCGCCCGGGACGACCGCGCCGGGCGGGGTTGCGGGCCACCGCCCGGGCCGTGCTCACCGCGGCCGTCGGCCTGCTGCTCACCGGTGGCGGCGCGGCCGTCCTGCACAACGACGGCGGCCCTGTCACGGTCGCCTTCCTGACCTCCGACGCCGAGTAGCGCGACCGGACTCGGGAACGGCTCTAGCGGCCGTCGACCACGGTCCCCTCGATGACCAGGGGGCCGCCGGGCCGGCGCGGCGTCTCGGTGCCCGTCCCGGTGCGCGGCCCGGGCTGCACGTCGACGACCTCGGCGTCGATCACCGGGCCCTCGCTGCGGATCCGCGCGGTACGCAGGTCGGGGTGCCGGCGCTCGGCCGACGCGACGAGCCGGCGCCGGACCAGCGCCCGGGTGGGCGGCAACACCAGCAGCAGGCCCAGTACGTCCGTGACCAGGCCGGGCACGAAGAGCAGCAGGCCGCCGACGGCGACCAGCATCCCGTCCGTGGTCTCCGAGGTGGCGACGCGGCGGTTCCGGGCGGCCTCGGCGAGGGCCTGCGCGGCCCGCACCCCCTCCCGGCGGGCGAGCCACAGGCCCAGCACGGAGCCCGCGAGCAGCACCAGCAGGGTCGGGAGGGCGCCGATCCAGGAGCCCAGCGCGACCACGGCGACGATCTCGACCACCAGGTACAGCAGCACGAACGGCATACCCGTCCAACGCGTGGAGCCGCCGTTTTTCTCCCGATCATGAAGAGCGGACGGCCCTCCCGCTCCCGCCGGCCGGGAGGGCCGCCCCCGGGTCACCAGAGCAGCGCGGTGGCGGGGTCCTCGAGCAGGGCGCCGACGTCGGCGAGGAAGCGCGAGCCCTGCTCACCGTCGACGAGCCGGTGGTCGAACGACAGCGCCAACTGGCAGACCGTGCGCACCGTGAGCTCGCCGTCGACGACCCACGGGGCGGGTTTGATGGACCCGACGGCCAGGATCGCCGCCTCACCCGGGTTGAGGATGGGGGTGCCGGTGTCGACGCCGAACACCCCGACGTTGGTGATCGTGATCGTGCCGCCGACCAGGTCCGCCGGGGTCGTCTTGCCCGCCCGGGCGGTCTCCGTGAGCTCCCCGAGCGCCACGGCGAGGCCGTGCAGGTCGAGCCGGTCGGCGTCGCGGATCTTCGGTACGAGCAGGCCGCGCGGGGTCGCGGCGGCGATCCCGAGCTGGACGTGGTCGTAGTAGACGATCTCGCCAGCCGGCTCGTCCCAGCTCGCGTTGACCGCCGGGGTGCGGCGCGCGGCCAGGCACACCGCCTTGGCGACGAACGCCAGCGGCGTGAGCTTGACGTCGGCTAACGCCCGAGAGGCCCGGAGCCGCTCCCGCAGCACCATCGTCTCCGTGACGTCGACGGACAGGAACTCGGTGACGTGCGGGGCGGTGAAGGCGGACTGCACCATCGCCGCCGCCGTCGCCTTCCGCACGCCGCGGATCGGCTCCCGGCGCACCCCGGCGCCGGCCGCGGGCGGCGCGGCCGGAACTGCCGTGGGCGCGGGCGACGGCTCGGTCGCGGGGCCGGCGGCGGCCTTCGCCGACGCGGCCGCGCGGACGTCCTCCCGGGTGATCACGCCACCCGGGCCGGACCCGGCGAGCGCGCGCAGATCGATGCCGAGGTCCTTGGCCAGCTTGCGGACCGGCGGCTTGGCCAGGGGCACCAGCGAGCTCGGGCGCGCCGGCTCGTCGTGTCCGGCCGCGGTCGCCACGCCGGCAGAGCTCGGTGCCGGCTCGTCGAGCCCGGGCGCGGTCGCCGCAGCGGCCTCGGGACCGACCTGGGCCGCCGCCTCCTCCCCGGCGACGACCGGCGCGACCTCCGGCTCCGTGACCGCGGCGGCCGCGCCGGGCACTCCCTTGCGCGGACGTCGTCGTGCGGCGCCCTGGCGCGGCCCGTAGCCGACGAGCGTGGCGATGCGGCCGTCGGCGCCGGGCTCGCCGATCAGCGCGCCCTTCCCCTCGGCGGGGGCGTCGCCGGCGGGCTCCGGCGGCGCACCGCCTGCGGCCGTCTGGATCGCGATGATCGGCTCGCCGACCTGCACAGTGGCGCCCGCCTGCGCCAGCAGTTCGTGGACCGTCCCCGCGAACGGCGAGGGCAGCTCGACCACCGCCTTGGCCGTCTCGATCTCGACCAGGACCTGGTTCACCGCGACCGGGTCGCCGGGCGCGACCTGCCAGCCGACGATCTCGGCCTCGGTCAGGCCCTCGCCGACGTCCGGCAGCCTGAAGATCTCGGGCACACTCACCATCCCAGCGCGCGGTCGACGCCGTCGAGCACGCGGTCGAGGTCGGGCAGGTAGTCGTCCTCGCACTTGGAGGGCGGGTAGGGGGTGTCGAAGCCGGTCACCCGCAGCACGGGCGCCTCCAGCGAGTGGAAGCACTCCTCCTGCACGCGGGCGGCGACCTCGGAGGTCACCGACGCCTCGGACGGCGCCTCGGACACCACCACGAGCCGGCCGGTGCGGCGCACCGAGGAGAACACCGGACCGAGGTCCAGCGGCGAGAGCGAGCGCAGATCGATCACCTCGATGTCGGTGCCCTCGGCCTCCGCGGCCGCGGCCGCCTCCAGGCAGGTCTTCACCAGCGGCCCGTAGCAGGCGACGGTCACGTCGGCACCGGACCGCACGATCCGCGAGGAGAACAGCGGGGCGGGCTCGGTCTCGCCGACCTCGCCCTTCTCCCAGTACCGGCGCTTGGGCTCGAAGAAGATCACCGGGTCGTCGCTGGCGATGGCCTGGCGGATCATCCAGTGGGCGTCGTCGGGGTTCGAGCAGGCGACCACCTTGAGCCCGGCGACGTGCGCGAACAGCGACTCGGGCGACTCGCTGTGGTGCTCCACCGCGCCGATCCCGCCGCCGAACGGGATCCGCACGACCACCGGCATCGGGACCTTGCCCTGCGACCGGAACCGCACCTTGGCCAGCTGGGAGACGATCTGGTCGTAGCCGGGGAAGACGAACCCGTCGAACTGGATCTCGCAGACGGGGCGGAAGCCGCGGATCGCGAGGCCCACCGCGGTGCCGATGATCCCGCTCTCGGACAGCGGGGTGTCCAGCACGCGCTGCTCGCCGAAGTCCTTGGCCAGCCCGTCCGTCACCCGGAAGACACCGCCGAGCTTGCCGACGTCCTCCCCCATCACCAGGACCTTCGGGTCCAGCTCCATCGCCGCGCGCAGCCCCGAGTTCAACGCCTTGGCGAGCGTCATCGTCGTCATCTCACTCACGCCCCCTCGAAACTCGCGTGGTACTCCAGATACGCCGCCTTCTCCGCCTCCAGCTGGGGCGACAGCTCGGCGTAGACCTCGGAGAACATCCGATCCGGCGCCGGGTCCGGCATGGCGGCGCAGAACGCGCGGAACCGGGCGGCGAGCTCGTCCGACTCGGCCTGCACCTCGTCGAAGAAGTCCTGCTGGACCCCGTGCTCGCGCACCAGGTTCACGCGCACCCGTTCGATCGGGTCCTTGAGCTTCCACAGCTCGAGCTCGTCGGCGAGCCGGTAGCGCGAGGGATCGTCCGACGTCGTGTGCGCGTCCATGCGGTAGGTGAACGCCTCGATCAGCACGGGCCCGTTGCCGGTGCGGCACTCCTCCAGGGCCCAGCGCGAGACGGCGAGGCAGGCCAGGACGTCGTTGCCGTCGACCCGCACACCCGGGAAGCCGTAGCCGCGGGCCCGCTGGAAGAGCGGCACCCGGGTCTGCCGCTCGAGCGGCACCGAGATCGCCCACTGGTTGTTCTGGCAGTAGAAGACGACGGGGGCGTCGTAGGCGGCGGCCCACACGAACCCCTCGTGGACGTCGCCCTGACTGGTGGCGCCGTCGCCGAAGAAGCACATCGTGGCCTCGGTGTCGGGCCCGTCGCCCACCTTGCCCTCGAACTTCTGCCCCATCGCGTAGCCGGTGGCGTTGAGGCACTGGTTGCCGATGACGATCGTGTACAGGTGGAAGCGGGCCGCGATCGGGTCCCACGAGCCGTGGTCGGTCCCGCGGAAGATGCCCAGCAGGTCCGTCGGGTCGATCCCGCGGCACCAGGCGACGCCGTGCTCCCGATAGCTCGGGAAGATCATGTCGCGTGGCGTGGCCGCGCGGCCGGCACCGACCTGCGCCGCCTCCTGGCCGAGCAACGGCACCCAGATGCCGAGCTGGCCCTGGCGCTGCAGGGCGTTGCCCTCGCGGTCGATGCGGCGGACCAGGACCATGTCGCGGTAGAAGCCCTGCAGCTCCTCGGCGCCGACGTCGCCGGCGTAGGAGCCGAACCGGTCGTCGGACACCCGCTGCCCCTCCGGGGTGAGCAGCTGGACGAGCTCGGCGCCGCCCTCGTCGGTGCCGTGCAGTCCGGACAGGACGTGTTCGCGGGTCGGTACGGATCGGGGATCGGTCGGGACCCAGCTCTGTGGACGGGACACGCGTTCCTCCTCGTGCTCACGACACGCGGGGTCCGTGCTGTGCCACACCGCCCCGCGGGCCGGCGGACGCCCGGCGGCGGACCACTCGGGTGTGTGGCCGCCCCGCGCCGGACGTCCTGTGAGGCTGATAGTGGCACGGCTCGCACCGCGAGGGGGATCGCGAGATCCCACAGGCTCGACTGCCGCCCCGTGCGTGGCGCCACAGCTCCGTTCGGCGTCCGATGCTCGGATCCCGGAGCGGGAATTCCGGACAAGGGGCCCGGGGACGACGACGGCCCGGCCACCCGCGAGGGTGACCGGGCCGCTCGGGTCCCGTCCGGCGTCAGGCGCCTCGGTAGGTGGGCGGGTCCTGCCCGTACCCCTGCTGCCCCGGGCCCTGCCGGTCCGTCGGCTGGCCGGGGTGCCCGTAGCCCTGGGTCCGGTCGTGGATGCCCGCCACGCCCTTGGCCTTCTGCGCGACGCCCTGGATCTGCCCGGAGTACTTGCCCTTCGTCTGCTTGTCGACGAACTGGGCGGCCTGGTCCAGGAACTTGCCGGCCTGCTCCGGGTTCTTCTTCGCGTAGCGGCGCGCCGCCTCGGCGGCACCCGCCAGCACCCCGAGCTTCTTGATCATGCCCGCCATGCGGCTTCCTCCCGTCGTGTCCGGTGTCGTCCACCGTCCGCTCCACACCGACAACGGCCGGTGACACGCCGTGGTTCCCCCGGGGCGCCGGGGATAACCATGTGTACGTCGGGTAACGGACGATCGGTACAGGATGTCCTCCCGGCGTCCGGATGGCAGCATCCCGACGACCGCGCCACCCGGCGCGGCCCGATGAGGAGGTGCCGGCGTGTCCGCGCGAACCCGAACCATCCCCGCCGCGCTGGCCGCGGCGGCGCTCGCCGTCGTGCTGGCGGGCTGTGGCGCCGGCGGCTCCGGCGCCGGCGGCACCGCGGCGAGCTCCGCCCCCGCGATCCCCACGCCGACGAAGGACAACGCGCTGGCCGCCAAGGTGCCTGCGTCGATCTCCGCCGACGGCAAGCTCGTCTTCGGCACCGACGCCTCGTACCCGCCGAACGAGTTCACCGACACCGACGGCAGCACCATCATCGGGATGGACGTGGACCTCGGCACGGCGATTGCGCAGAAGCTCGGGCTGCAGGCCGAGTTCCAGAACAGCCAGTTCTCCGGGATCATCCCGGGCATCGACGGCGCCCGGTACGAGGCCGGCATGTCGTCCTTCTCGATCACGCCGGACCGCACCGCGACCGTCGACATGGTCAGCTACTTCACCGCGGGCACCAGTCTGGCGGTGAAGGCCGGCAACCCCGAGGGGCTCACCCCCGACAACCTCTGCGGCAAGGCGATCGGCGTGCAGGCCGGCACAACGCAGGCGGAGGAGGTCGCCACCCGCAACAAGGACTGCCAGGCGAAGGGCCAGCCGCCGCTGCAGGTCACCGAGCTGCAGCAGCAGACGGACGTCACGCTCGCGCTCACGTCGTCGCGGATCGTCGGCATGCTCGCCGACTCGCCGGTCGCCGCGTACGCCGTGACCACCACGAACAAGGCCGTCGAGGTCGTCGGCGAGCCCTACGACACCGCCCCGTACGGCGTGGTGATCAAGAAGAACCAGGGCGAGTACGCGCAGGCGATCCAGGGCGCCATCCAGTCGCTCATGGACGACGGCACGTACAAGGCCGTCCTCGACAAGTGGAACGTCGCGAACGGGGCCATCCCCACCTCGCAGATCAACGCCTGAGCGGCGACGGATGACAGTGCGGCCCGACCGTCCCGAGCCCATGAACGCCGTCCCGGTCCGGCACCCGGGGCGGTGGGTCGCCGTCGCCGTGCTGGCGGTGCTGGCCGCCATGCTGGTGCACACGATCGTGACCAACGACGGCTTCGGCTGGCCCGTCGTCGGCGACTACCTGTTCTCCCCGCCCGTGCTCAACGGGCTGAAGAACACGCTGATCCTCACGGTCCTGTCGATGGCGATCGGCATCGTCGGCGGCGTGCTGCTCGCCGTGATGCGGCTGTCGCCGAACTGGATCCTCAGCTCGGTCGCGGCCGTCTACATCTGGGTGTTCCGCGGCACCCCGCTGATCGCCCAGCTGCTGTTCTGGAACTTCCTCTCGGCGCTCTACCCGCGGCTCTCGCTGGGGATCCCGTTCGGGCCGGAGTTCGTCTCGTTCGACACCAACCAGCTGATCAACCAGTTCGCGGCGTGCCTGCTCGGCCTCGGGCTCAACGAGGCCGCGTACATGGCCGAGATCGTGCGTGGCGGCATCGCCTCGGTCGAGCACGGGCAGACCGAGGCGGCCGGCGCGCTGGGCATGTCCCGGGCGCAGACGCTGCGCCGCATCGTCCTGCCGCAGGCGATGCGGGTGATCATCCCGCCGACCGGCAACGAGACGATCTCCATGCTGAAGACCTCGTCGCTCGTCGTCGTGATCGGGTACTTCGAGCTGCTCACGTCCGTGCAGCGGATCTACTCGGTCAACTTCCAGACGATCCCGCTGCTCATCGTGGCGGCACTCTGGTACCTGGCGCTGACGTCGATCCTCTCCGTCGGTCAGGGCTTCATCGAGCGGCGCTACGGGCGCGGCCTGCAGACCGGGCCGCCGGGACCGTCGCTGCTGGGGTTCCTGCGCCGGTCACCGCAGGAGGTCGCCCCGTGACACCCATGGTCGAGGCCCTCGGCATCCACAAGAGCTTCGGTGCCACCCGGGTGCTGCGCGGCGTGGACCTGGTCGTGCAGCCCGGCGAGGTGAGCTGCGTGATCGGGCCGTCCGGCTCGGGCAAGTCCACCCTGCTGCGCTGCATCAACCACCTGGAGCGGATCGACTCCGGGCGGCTGCGGGTCGACGGGCACCTCGTCGGGTACCGGGAGCGCAACGGGAGGCTCTTCGAGATGCGCGAGTCCGAGGTCGCGCACCAGCGGCGCGACATCGGCATGGTGTTCCAGCGGTTCAACCTCTTCCCGCACAAGACGGCGATCGAGAACGTCATGGAGGCGCCCGTCGTCGTGCGCCGCCAGGACAAGGCCGCGGCGCGGACGCGGGCGGTCGAGCTGCTCGACCGGGTCGGCCTCGCGGACCGCCGGGACAACTACCCCGCTCAGCTCTCCGGCGGGCAGCAGCAGCGCGTCGCCATCGCGCGGGCGCTGGCCATGTCGCCGCGGCTCATGCTGTTCGACGAGCCGACCTCGGCGCTGGACCCCGAGCTCGTCGGCGAGGTGCTCGACGTCATGCGCGGGCTCGCGCGCGAGGGCATGACGATGGTCGTGGTCACCCACGAGATGGGCTTCGCCCGCGAGGTGGGCGACGCGCTCGTGTTCATGGACGAGGGCGTGATCGTGGAGCACGGGGCACCGCGCGAGGTACTGGCCAACCCGCAGCACGAGCGGACGCGGTCGTTCCTGTCGAAGGTGCTGTAGCTCGAGGGCGCCGTGGCTCGACGGGGCCGTGCTCGACGGAGCCCTGCTCGCCGGTGCCCTGGCTCGGCGGTGCCGTGGCTCGACGGTCCTCTCGCGGGGACCGTGGCGGGCGTCATCGGAAGCGGGCGAAGCACCCGAATCGGGCAACGACCAGGCGGGATGACACGATCGAGGGCATGCGCACCCGAGGACTGACCCGGCTCGTCGCGGCCGTGCTGGCGGCCGGGGCGGTGCTCGTGGGTGCCGTCGGGTGTGCGACCACGCCCGCACCGCCCGTCGGCGTCGTCCAGCAGCCGCTGCCGGCGGTGTCGGCCGACCCAGCGCTGGTCGCCCTGCTCCCGGCCACGCTGCAGGGCGGCACGCTGCGGGTCGCCGTGCCCGGCGTGGCCAGGCCGGCGACCGGTCCCGAGCAGGAGCTCGGCGAGGCCCTGGCCGCGCGGCTCGGGCTCAGGGCGTTGCCCGACGGCATGTCCGCGACCGCGCTGCCGCGGGCCCTGGTCGGCGCCCGGCACGACGTCGGGATCCTCCCCGTCCCCGTCCGCGAGGCCCCACTGGGCGGCAGCGTGCTGCCCTGGCTCGCGGCCCGCACCGCGATCGTCACGCCGCCCGGGAACCCCGACCGCGTCGAGCCGACCACGCTCTGCGGCCACCGCATCGGCGTCGTCGCCGGATCGGCGCAGCACGCGTCGGTCACCGAGGAGAACCTGCACTGCACGGACAACCGGCGGCCGGAGATCGAGATCGTGCCGGTCGGCGGGGCCGAGGACGCCACCCGGCGGCTGCTCGCCGACCACCTCGACGCCTTCGTCGCCGACGCCCCGGCGGCCGGGCACGCCGTCGTCCTCGGGAAGGGGAAGCTCGCGATCCCGGGCACCCCGTACGGCGAGGGGACGGCCGGGATGATCGTGGAGAACCGGGCGGCGCCGGCCGTGCGGGCCGCGCTGGCCTCACTCATCGCCGACGGCACGTACGCGGCCATCCTCGACCGCTGGCTTCTCGGTGACCTCGCGGTCGACGGCGCCGCCCTGCGGACGTGACGAATCCGTGACCGATTCGTCCTGATCTCGTGGCCACCCGGGCCGGGGTCGGTGATCGGTCTCGTCAGTCCTGACGAAGATCGATCCACTGTCGTTGCACGTTGGCCGTGTCCGACGATCCACGGTCCGTGATCCGCTCCCGCATCGTCCTCCTCCCGGTCCTGGCCGGTGCCCTCCTCGTCGCCGGGTGTGGCTCGTCGACGCCCACCCCGGTGTCGTACGCCGCGGCGCCGGTCGCGAGCCGTCCGGCCGCCACGAGCACCACCGCTCCCGCGACCACCACTCCGACGACCACCACCGCCGCGACCACCACCGTCCCGCCGGCGACCACACGCGTCGCCGTGGCCGCCGTGGCCCCCGCGGTGGTGCCGCCCGCGGCCCGCACCACCACCCGTCCGCCGGCGCCGCGGACCACCGTGGTGCGCGCGGCCGCGCCGACGACCCACCCGCCGGCCCGGACCGCGACCCCGGTCGCCCGTCCCGCGTCGAACTGCGACCCGAACTACTCGGGCTGTGTGCCCATCGACTCCGACGTGGACTGCGCGGGCGGCAGCGGCAACGGGCCCTCGTACGTCCGCGGGCCGGTGCGGGTGACCGGGAAGGACATCTACGGACTCGACGCCGACAAGGACGGCATCGGCTGCGAGTGAGGCCGCTCCCGGGCGGCGCCGTCAGCGCGGCAGGCGGCCCATCAGGAAGAACTCCGGGTTGGGCCGCAGTGCGGTCAGGTGCGCCATGCGGTTCGAGAGGGCGAACAGCGCGGTGATGGCGCCGACGTCCCAGATCTCGTCGTCCGTGAGGCCGGCAGCGCGGGCGTCGTCGAGCTCGGCGTCGGTGAGTGCGGCGGAGTCGGCGGCGATCAGCAGCGCGAGGTCCACGATCGCCCGCTCGCGCCGGCTCAGCTCGACCGCGTACGGGTTCGTCGCGACCCGGTCGGCGATCTCGGCGTCCTTGGCGCGGATCCGCAGGATCGCGCCGTGCGCCACCACACAGTAGGTGCAGTGGTTGGCGCCCGACGTCGCGACCACGATCAGCTCGCGCTCCGCCTTGCTCAGCCCGTCGTCGGAGTCCATGAGCGCGTCGTGGTAGTCGAGGAAGGCGCGCAGCTCCCGGGGCCGCTTGGCCAGGGCGCGGAAGACGTTGGGGACGAACCCGGACTTCTCGGCGATCGCGCCGATCCGCTCCCGGAGGTCCTCGGGCATGTCCTCCAGCTCCACGTGCCCGAACCGGCTCACCGCGTGATCTCCCATGGGGCGACCGTACCTCCGCCGGCGCCGGGCGCACACGCCCCGCGGTCCTCTCCTCCGAAGGCCTCACAGGACACCGGCCCGACGCCTCGCACAGCAGGTACAGCAGATGTGCGAAGGCACGGAGGTGGGTCCGAGCGCGGCGCTCATGGTCGCCGCCTGCCCGGTCGGCCTTCGGTGGCCTGTCGCGACCTGACGACCTGTCGAGGGCCCGTGCGCCGGGCGAACTCCGACCATGATCACCGTTCCAAGCATCTGCAAGCCGCCTGTGGCGGCGTTCGGTCCCGGACGGCGATCACTGCGTGGAGGCGGCGGCCCACCGCGCCCCCTCCCACTCCCGCGGTCACGCGTCCCACCGCGCCCTCCCACTCCCGCGGTCACGCATCCCACCGCGCTCCCCACTCCCGCGGCCATGCGTCCCACCGCGCCCTCCCGCACTGTGGTCATGCGTTCCACCGTGCCGCTCCCGCTCTCCCGGTCAGGCCGGCGCGCCGTCTGCGCCGTCCCGCTCGGTTCGCACACCAGCGCGACGCCTCGCACATCAGCCGGGGCGGATCTGGCAGATGCCGGAGCTGGGTAGGAGCGCGTTCGATCGGCTTCACTGGCCGCCGGCGGGCTCAGGCCCCAGCTCGCACACCCGGCGATGCGTCGCGCGGGTCGTCGACGGGTTGTGGGACGGAGCGGGCGGGTGTGTCGCAGGGTTCGGGTCGGTGTGGGACGACCGGACGGATGTGTCGCTCTGCCCCGCCGGGCGCGCTCCGCCACGACCGGCCCGCGCCGGGACATCCCGCCGTGTCTCGGGTGGAGCTGCTGGCCCATCAGAACGTCGGCGGTGGCCGTGCCGACCCGGTTGTCCGGGCTCTTCACGGCCGACCTGGGCTCGCCGAGACTGCAGCTCCTGGCGGAGTCCTTCCATGATCACCGTTCCGGACATCTGTAGGCCACCTGCGGCCGTCACCGGTCCCGGACGGCGATCAACGGCGTGGAGGAGACCCAGCCACCCGCACATCCCGGCTGCAGCCCGATCGAGCCGCGGGGTTCCGGGCGGGCGTCGGGTTCACGGTCGGATGCTCAGCAGGTCGTGTCACGGTCGGATGCTCAGCGGGCTCAAGGTCACCGGCGGAGAACATCCCGGGCGCGGACCTTCCCCGGCGGGCGCGCGAACGCCATCATCTGCGGGCATGGGGGTGCCCGAGGAGATCCGTACCCGGTTGTCCGACTGGTGCGCGGACTGCCTGTCCGCCGAGGAGCGCGAGCACCGCCGGATCGCCTACACGACCGTGGGCGATCACATCACGATCCTCGACCGCCGCCCGCCCGCGTTCCCCGAGCTGGGCGCGGTGTGGTCGTCGACCCCGCTCGCGCAGCTGCGCAGCGAGCGCGAGGGCGGGCGCTGGGCGCTCTACATCCCGACGACCTCGGGCGATCGCTGGGAGCGTCAGGAGCCGTCGGCCGACGATCCGTTCGTCCTGCTCGACCGCATCCGCTCGGCCCTGCGCGCGGCGGGCTGAGCGACCGGCCGTCAGGCCCCCGCCTGCTCCCGCCGCGGCGCCTCGGGCCGGCGGGCGGTGGGCAGCCGCACCACCCGGCCGCCGGGATCCGGCGGGCGTGGCGGGGCGACGACCGGGGCCTCGGCCCGCTGCAGCGCTCCCAGCACCGTCGCGCCCGCCTGGGCAGGGTGGGCGCCGGGACCCGCGACGGCGAGGAGCCGTGGCGCCGCTGCGGCGACCAGCAGCCGCTCGACCGACAGCTCCGCGGCGTCGAGCACCACGACCGCGTCGAGCACGTCGTCGGCCGGGAGCCGGGACAGCAGCGACTCCAGCGGCACGCTCCAGACGAACCCGCGCCCGTCGGCGAACGCCCGCGCCGCCTCCGGGTCCTCGGCGCGGAGCCGGGCCAGCAGCTCGTCGCAGCGCGCCTGGTCGGCTGCCGCCCGTCGGGTCGGCTCCAGGGCGGCGAGGGCGGCCTCGTAGGCCTCGGGGTCGCGCGCCCGCAGCGCCTCGACGGCCGCGCGGTGCCCGGCGGTGAGCTCCGCGACCGGTCCCGACCCGGCCAGCCCGTCGGCGATCGCGTCGAGCCGGGCGGCCGCCTCGGGCGCGGTGCCGTGCTCGGCCACGTCGAGGATCCCGGCGGCCACGTGCTCGGCGGCCACGAGGTCCGGCACGGCGACGGGCGACGTGGGGTGGAGGAACAGGACGTCGTGGCGGAGCTGGCCGACGGCGCGCGCGGCCTCGTCGACACGGTCCAGCCCGGCGACGAGCGCGCGCAGGTCCCCGACGTCGTCGGGCGTCGGGATGCCGAGCGTGCGGCACCCCTCGTCGACCGCGATGAGCCGGCCCGCCAGCTCGATGTGCAGCACGGCCGCGTGCACCGACCGCGCGTCGGCCGGGACCTGCCCACCCACCCGGATCAGGTCGAGCACCGGTTGCACCTCGCGCTGCACGCCGTTGCGAAAGCGCCGGCGGGCCCGGCCGCCGGAGTCGAGGAACTCCCGGTAGTCGACGAGCAGCTCGTGCGCGTGGGCGGGCAGGGCGCCCGCGAGCGTGACGAGCGGGAGGTCGCGCGAGCGGTCGGCGAGCCCGAGGGCCCCTGCGGCGGCCGCACGCAGCGCGTCGAACACCGGCCGCTGCCGGGAGTGCACGAGGTCGGCGAGCAATGGCCGGGCCCAGGAGCCCTCGCCGGGCCCGAGGGCGTCGAGCGCGGCACGCACCGCGCGGGCGACCTCGGCGACGGCGGCGAGCCGCGGCTCCGGGAGCGTGGTGAGGACGTCCCGGAGCAGGTCCGGTGCGCCGGCGCGCGCCCGCCCGGCCCCGTCGGCGTGGGAGCACAGCGCCCGGACCTCGTCGGCCGACGGGAACGCGGGCGCCGGCGGGATCTCGCATCGGGCAAGGTCCCGGCGGGCGGGCGTGGCCGTGGCGAGGAGCAGCCGCAGCTCGCGCTGCTCGGGCCCGGTGAGCGCGGGCAACCGGTCCACGGTGGGGGTGACGGCGTCGAGCCGGGCCAGGTCGGCCGCGGTCACGGCGACCCGCATACCCGCCCGGGCCAGGTCGTCGACCGCGGCGGCGATCTCCACCGGGTGGTGCCCCTCGAGGACCAGCAAGGACTCGGTGCGCACGGCGGCGACCACATCCGTGAGCGGGGCGGCGCTCTCGCTCGCGGTGCGCTGCCGCGGCACCACGGGTGCGACGTCGGCAGCGACGTCGGAGGCGACGTCGGAGGCGATGTCGGAGGCACCGCGCACCTTCGCCGCCTCGGCCTCGGCGAGGGCCTCGGCGAGCCGGCGCAGCCCGGCCGGCGCAGTGCCGGCCTCCATCCGGGCGCGGACCTGTTCGGCCGCGGCGAGGGTGGCCGCATCGGCCGGGGGCGGGGACGTCGGTTCGGAGGGGCCGGCAGTGCCCGCGACACGCGGGGCGGGCACGGCGGACGACGTCTCGTCGGCGGCCCGCTCGGCCAGCAGCTCCACCAGGTCGCCCAGCTCGCCACCCCCGCCCGGGCGCAGGTCGCCGGCGCGCGGATCGAGGCCGTCGGCACCCTCCTCCACGGGCTCCTCCTCCGGCTCACCCGACCGCCCGGTGCTCACCGTCGGCAGGTGGCGGACCACGCGTCGGATCTCCGCCATCACTGACCTCCCGCCACCGCCGTTCCCGGCGGTCACCGGGGGTATCGCTCGCGCGGCCACGATGTTCCACCCCGGTCGTGTGGTCCTGCAACACGTACCAGACGATCCAGTCACACAGTGTGCTCGCCGGCCGCACGGCCGCAGGGTGCCGCCCGGCCGGACACCGGGCGTTCACCCCACGGACCGGGTCACTGCGTCAGCACGTCCGCGACCGGACGGAGCCGCTCCGAGCCCTCGTCGGCGTGGTAGTCGGGGGCCTGCGTGGCATCGGCGCCGTTGCCCACCTTGACCGCGTGCAGCACCGCGGACACGACGACGGCCACCACCAGGTTGAGGATCAGCGCCACGAAGCCCACGTAGATCTGCACCTGCGAGCCGTTGAACGGGTGCCAGCCGAAGACCGTCAGCTTGTCCAGGGTGAGCGCGGAGCCGCCGAAGTGCGCCTTCTTGTTCGCCGGGTTGGGGATGAGGTAGAGCAGGTACATCCCGTACGCCATGCCGACGAGCCAGCCGGCCACGAGCGCCCAGCGGTGCAGCCAGCGGGTGTAGAGCGCGATCGCGACGGCCGGCAGCGTCTGCAGGATGATCACGCCGCCGATGAGCTGCAGGTCGATCGAGAACTGCGGGTCGACGAACAGCACGAACGCCACCGCCCCGAACTTGACGACGAGCGAGGCCAGCTTGGCCTGCCGCGCCTCCTGGTGTGGTGTGGCGCCGCGGTGGATGTACTCCTTGTAGATGTTGCGCGTCCACAGGTTGGCGGCCGCGATCGACATGATGGCCGCCGGCACCAGCGCCCCGATGCCGATGGCCGCGTAGGCGACGCCGGCGAACCAGCTCGGGAACTGACCGTCGAACAGCACGGGGATGATCGTGTTGGTGTCCGGGCGCCCGGTGGCGTTGTTCGTGATCGGCTTCGAGCCTGCGGCGATCGCGACGTAGCCGAGCAGCGCCAGCAGCCCGAGCAGCAGCGAGTAGGCGGGCAGCGCCACCATGTTCCGCTTGAGCACGTCCCGCCCGCGCGAGGCGAGCACGCCGGTGACCGAGTGCGGGTAGAGGAACAGCGCGAGCGCCGAGCCCAGCGCGAGGGTGATGTACTGCAGCTGGTTGTTGTTGGTCAGCAGGATCGAGCCCGCCGGCTTCCCGGTCGCCGGGCTAATCTGGGCCAGCCTGTCCGAGGCCGCGCCGAAGATCGACGACCAGCCACCGAACTTGGCGGGCAGGTAGATCACCGCGACGAGGATGACCAGGTAGATCAGGATGTCCTTGACGAACGCGATCAGCGCCGGCGCCCGCAGGCCCGACTGGTACGTGTAGACGGCGAGGATCACGAACGCGACCAGCAGCGGCAGGTGCCCGGCGATGCCGGTGCCGTTGAGCCCCATGGTCCGCAGCACGGCCTCGAGCCCGACGAGCTGCAGCGCGATGTAGGGCATCGTGGCGACGATCCCGGTGATCGCCACGAGGAAGGCCAGCAGCGAGCTGCCGTAGCGGCCACGCACGAAGTCCGCCGGCGTCACGTAGCCGTGCACCCGCGACACCGACCACATCCGCAGCACCGGCAGGAAGACGAGCGGGTACAGCACCACGGTGTAGGGCAGTGCGTAGAAGCCGAGCGCGCCGGCGCCGAACATCAGCGCGGGCACCGCGACGAACGTGTACGCCGTGTAGAGGTCACCGCCGACGAGGAACCAGGTGATCCACGAGCCGAACTTGCGGCCGCCCAGGCCCCACTCGTCGAGGTGGTTCAGCGCGCCGCCCCGCTGCCAGCGGGAGGCGACGAAGCCCATCACCGTCACCACGAGGAAGAGGACCACGAAGACGGACAGCTGCACCCACTGGATCATCGCCGGGCCCCCTCGTCGATGTCGTCGACGCGGTCGTCGGCGTCGGGCGCGCCCTCGCCGTCGCCCTTGGTCCGCAGGTAGACCAGCAGCACGCACACCACGCCCACCGGTACCCAGAGGAACTGGGACCAGTAGAAGAACGGCATCCCGAACACCACCGGGTCCTTGCTGTTGAACCACGGCGTGACGAGCATCAGCAACGGGACCAGGAGGAGCAGGTTCCACGGGCTCCAGCGGAACCCGGACCTTCCCTTGTGTGCAGCCATGACTCCCCGTTTCGATCGACGACGATCAGCAGGCGCCTCGGCCTCCGCCCGGACGCGGCCTCGGACGCGCGCATCCTAGGTCGGCCGCGCGGAGATCGCCGGACCACGCGCCGACGGCGCGATCACGGTGCGATCACGGCACCCGTACGGGACCACTCCGCGGACGGCGACGGCCCGCCCCGGGGTGTCCGGGACGGGCCGTCGACGCGGGAACTCCTACATGCCGAGGCGCTGCTTGAGGTTCTCGAGCTCGTCGCGCATCGAGGTGGGCAGCTTG
>NZ_JAJTTE010000089.1 GCF_021343995.1 Pseudonocardia terrae
CCGCAGGTCACAGCCCTGCCGCTCCGCCAACGCCGCTCCGCTGATCAAACTCGGGTCGTACGCTGGGCAGATTCGCCAGCGCAGCTCTCACGGGCGTCGGTCCGGCGTCGCCTTCTGCCGTTGATTTCCGGGAGCACTCCGGAGGCGCTCCTACTCCCCGCGCCTACTGAGTGCCATCCCGTCGACCTGTCGCCAGACCGACCGTACGGACGCCCGTGGGCGGCCCTCGACGCAACCGCACCCGACCTTGCCACGCTCCGCCCACGGGTGGCCGTGCGGTACGCCCTCCGGGAGGTCGTCGGGATGGCACGGGCCGCCATCCCGGAGACCTGCCGCCCGGCGAGGGTCGTTTCGGGCTTCGCAACAAAGTCAAACCGCCCAGCGCGAGTTCACACCTTGACCTCGGCTGGTGGTACGGATACCAGTGCCTGGACCTCCGCGAACAACCTGCGAAGGTGATCGTCCGACATATCAATAATCGGCTCATACATGAATGAATTGACGTGAAGATTCTCGGGAGTCATGAGGACGACCGAGTCCAGCGTCTGCCGAACTTCGGCGCTTCCAAGCCCCCTCGCACGATACGCCGCATATAGGGCCTGCGTCTGATTCTCTTCGATCCCGTCAGTGACGGTCGGATCCGAAATGGCCTCAACCATGAATTGCTCTGCTCGTAGCCGAATCGCGATTGAGAGAACAATCTTGTTCTCGAAGTTAATACCTTCGGTAGCGTGCAACGCTTTTACCGCCTGCTCGAAAATCAGTTCGACCACCGGTTGCGTCTGGTCGACCCAGGCCCCACCGACCCCAAACGCGCCAACGAAGACAGCGTCAAGGTCGGACTGAACCACCTCAGCCGTGTCAGCCTTCCAATGCAAGAGAGACGTCAGCTTGAGATAGACAGGGTCCAAGTCCCCCTTAGTGTACTCGATGATGTTGCGAATGAACGGGATACATGCCACTCTCTTCATTCCATGTGAATAGAAGGCCCCCTTGAAGTCGTTAATGAAGGGGTTTCGAATCCCTGACGCTTGACTAATGGATACGCCACCCTCACTCTTCTGCGCCATCAGACAGTTCTTGTACTTCACGACGCCCCGGCTCTGTAAGGTCCGAAAGAAGTCAAAGTTGTGAGTAAGGACGATCATCCTGAAATTTTCTTGATCGGCCATCTCTTTCAAATACTGGATGATCGCATACTTGTTCTTGTAGTCGAACGAGTCGGCGATATCATCAATCACGAATACCGTCTCGCGGGATGAGGCCTTACGAGCCTCAACCTCGAACAGCACGTTCAGGATGTAGAGCGCTTTCTTCTCCCCATTGCTCAGGACCTTGAGCAGGTCGCCGCGCTCGACCTCCGCCCGCTCGGCGCCGTCCTCAAACTCAAAGCTCAGCTCAAGGATGGTTTCCTGACCGAGGACTACTCGCTCTCTATTCTTCGCCGCGAGCCTGAAGGGAACAAAGAATCGAGCGTTGAAGATCTCGATGACGCGCTCCCACTGGGTGCGCTCGTCGGCAGCTTCTCTCTCGATCTCTCTCCTTCTACCCTCGACAGCCCGGTATAGGTCGACAACGCGCCCATACAGATCCTCATGCTTCTTCAGGTAGGACTTCCACACCTTCTCTCGGAAAGCCGCGAGGTTCGACATCTCCGGTAGAAGTTCCGGGTGCGCGGCGACGTAGTCATAGAAGCGGCGAGTGTCAATATTCTTCGTTAGGGCCTTCTCAATCGCCCCAAGCTTCTTACGCAGAGCGTCGTCGTCCGAAATCTTCTCCTTCTCAACTTTGATCATTTTTTCAAGCTGAGCTTTGGTCGATACTTCAATCTGCTGACCATCTCCGCCGTGAAGGACGACCTCGTGCTTGGCGTCGAAGAATCCGTTCTCGGCTAAAGATTTGGCGACATTTCCCGCATTGTAGTAGTTGAACGCTTCTCGCCCGAAGAAGTTCGAATTGTCGAGAATCTCATTCAGGCGCGTGGTGTACTCAGAGAGCGCGAGTTTGAAGTCGTCGCGATCAAGAAGAGGTGACACCTTGTCATTGAAGATGACATCATAAGGGACATCAGAATACGGTGCCCCACTCTGCCCAGCGACCTCCTCTCTCACGCGAATCAGGGCCGTAAAGAAGCTGTCGGGATCAGGCGTGAAGGCGCTAGATATCGCATTTACAACATCCTGCTTCGAGCCAGACTGAGACTTAAGGGCCCCGCAAGCTCGTCTCGCGCGGCCATCAAGTCCCTCTGAAGAGACTCGTACTCCCGTCGCAACGCCGCATTGACAAGGAGCGTCGAGGTGGATTCGGTCGGCCCGAGTTCTTCGTCGTAGGACAGGATTACGACAACGTCAGAGGCCGCGAGCGGCTCATCCTCGCCATGGTTGATCAAGCGCTGAGTTTGTCTGTCGGGGAACATCCGGTCCCCTGACAGCTCACCAGTCGCAACGTCCCGGAATGTTCGCGATAGTGAGGTCTTCATCGTGCCATTCGGTGCATAAATGGAGACGGCCCGCGAACCGTTGAAGTTTATGGTGTGCTCAAGGGAGCGGATGCCGTGACAGTTCTCAAGCTTCAGGTGTAACTTCTTCACTGTTTCCAGTTCCTTGCCATCGATCAGTTGCGTCCAGCAGCTAGGTGTTCACAGCGGACATCGCAGACCCCGCAAGGCTGCGTTAGCAAGGGGCGGAAATCTGCACAATTTTGCGTACTTTCGCGGTGGACGGCGTGTCAGGCTTGCCTCTGCCGCATCGTGGCGGCATCACAACGGGGCACTCGCCGAGTCAGGCGTCACTGAGGCCAGCAGCGGACGCTTCATCGCCTGGTGCCTCGCCTGGCTTGCTCGTTCGCGCGGGGACCGGCCGGAGGCCGCAGCCCCGCGCGAGCAGCGCCGGAGGCGCCTTGATCAGATAGAGAAAGTCTGAACCCCGAACGTCGGAGCTGCGGGTCGCTGTGCTTTAGCAGCCCGGCGGGTGCGGCTGGCCTTGCTTGGCTGTCTCAGGCGCCGTTGCGTCATGTCGCGCTGGGACTGTCCAGGGAGGCGTTCCAGCTGGCGAGCAGGGCGAGTTTCTCGGCGGCCGGCGAGCCGGGTTCGGCGGTGTAGGCGGTGATGTTGAGGCCGGGTTGGGCGGTGAGTTGCATGGCGTCGAAGGACAGGGTGAGGGGGCCGACGACGGGGTGGCGGAAGGTCTTGCTGCCGGCTTCGTGCAGGTCGACGTCGTGGGAGGCCCACCAGGTGCGGAAATGCTCGCTGCGGGTGGCGAGTTCGCCGACGAGGTCGCTGAGGGCCTTGTCCTGGGGGTTGCGACCGGCTGCGGTGCGCAGCAGCGCCACGGCGCCCTGGGCGGCGCTGGGCCAGTGGTCGTAGAAGTCGATCGCGGCGGGGTTGAGGAAAGCGAACCGGGCGAGATTGGCCGGGCGGGCCGGGTCATCCAACATCGGCGCCCACAGGGCTCGGCCGAGCGCGTTGATGGCCAGGATGTCCAGGCGCGGGTTCCAGACGAAAGCCGCGCTACCGGTCATCGACTCGACGAGCCAGGTGACGCTGGGGCGCAGTTTCGGCTGGGCCGACTGTCGGCGCCGTGGCGGCGCGGGTCGGGCGGCGCGGGCCAGCGCGAACAGGTGGGAGCGTTCGGCATCGTCGAGTCGGAGGGCCTCGGCGATTGCCGCGAGCACGCTGTCGGAGGCGGTGGACAGGTTCCCCTTCTCCAGCCGGGTGTAGTAGTCGGTGCTCACCCCGGCGAGCTGGGCGACCTCTTCGCGACGCAGGCCGGCGACCCGGCGGCGCGGGCCGGCGACGAGTCCGACCTGCTCCGGGGTGATCTTGGCGCGGCGGGTGCTGAGGAACTCGCGCACGGCCTGACGGTTGTCCACGCCCCCACGGTACGAGCACCCACCGAGCGGAGAGGGGTTCTGCTGTAACCCTGAAAAGCCTGCCCTGGAGCCCCCACACGAGCAGGCGTTCTCTCGAAGACATCCACCCGTACAGCGTCCACGGCGGACTACGGGTCGAACTCTTCGAAAGGAACCCCCTGGTGGTCTCTCAGACCTCCTCCGCGCCGTCCGGGCCTGTGTCCGAATCGCGCAGCGCGGGAAAGCTGCCGCCGGTGATCTACCTGCTCGGCGCGGTCACCTTCCTGATGGGCACCACCGAACTGGTGGTCGCGGGCCTGCTGCCGGACATCTCGGCGAGCCTGGCCATCACCCCGTCCCAGGCCGGGCTGCTGATCACGGTGTTCGCGGTCGGGATGCTGGTCGGCGCCCCGGTAATGGCGCTGGCGACGCTGCGCCTGCCCCGGCGGCTCACGCTGGTGCTGGCGCTGATCGTGTTCGCCCTTGGACACCTGGTCGTCGCGGTGAGCACCAGCTTCGCGGTGGTGCTGATGGCCCGGTTCGCCGCCGCGCTGGCGACCGGCACGTTCTGGGCAGTCGGCGCGGTCGTCGCCGCGGCCGCGGCCGGACAGGCGGCCAGCGCACGCGCGATGGGCGTGATGATCGGCGGGGTCACCCTGGCCAACATCATCGGGGTACCGCTGGGCACCCTGGGCGGTCAGCTGATGGGCTGGCGAGGCCCATTCTGGGTGCTGGCCGTGCTCGCCACGGCGGCCACAGTCGTCATCGCCCGGCGGCTGCCCGGCGACAGCGGCGGCGCGGAGACGACACTGGGCGCCGAGGTCGCCGCGCTGCGCCAAGGCCGGATCTGGGTGGTGTACCTGGCCACCGCGCTGGTGCAGGGCTCGGTGTTTGCCGCCTACAGCTACGTCGCGCCGCTGCTGATCGACCGCGCCGGGCTACCGGCGGTGGTGGTGCCGCTGGTGATGCTCGGCTACGGCGCCGGCGCCCTGGCCGGCACCACCCTCGGCGGCCGCCGCGGTGACCGCCGCCCCTACAGCACCATGATCCCCGCGACCGCGGCGATCGTGCTGGTGCTCGCGGCGCTGGCGCTGTGGTCGACCAGCAGCATCGCCGCGGTGGCGCTGATCGTGCTGCTCGGCCTGTTCGGGCTGATGTCCAACCCGGTGCTGGTCGCCCAGGTCGTCACACTCGCCGGGCCCGCGCACACCCTGGCGGTCTCGCTGAGCACCTCGTCGTTCAACGTCGGCATCGCCGCCGGGTCCTGGCTCGGCGGGCTCGCCCTCGCCACCAGCCTCGGCGCCCAAGGCCCCGCCCTGGCCGGGCTCACCCTCGCTGGCGCAGGCCTGCTGCCCCTGATCGGGCTGGCCCTCACTCGCCGGCGCGCCCGCCGGGGCCACACAACCTGACCGGTCCTACGACGCCGTCGGCCTGGTCCACCACGCCGGCGGTCGTCGCCTCAACCGTTTAGCTCGATTCCACGTGGCCGCCGGACGAAGACCGGCAACCCCTGAGGAGACCTGCATGACCGCGGCACACACCGCCCCCACCCTCACCCTGAACAACGGCGTCGAGATCCCCGCCCTCGGGCTCGGGGTCTACCTCAGCCCGCCCGAGCAGACCGCTGACGCCGTCGCCACCGCCCTCGCCAGCGGCTACCGGCTGATCGACACCGCCGCGGCCTACGGCAACGAGGCCGAGGTCGGCCAGGGCATCGCCCGTGCCGGCATCGCCCGCGACCAGTTGTTCGTCACCACCAAGCTCGCGCCCACCGACCACGGCTACGACGCGACCCTGCGCGCCTTCGACGCCAGCCTGGCCAAGCTCGGCCTCGACCAGCTCGACCTGTACCTGCTGCACTGGCCGCTGCCCTCGGCCTTCGCCGACACCATCGCCTCCTACCAGGCCATGCAACAGCTGCTCGCCGACGGCCGCGTCCGCGCGATCGGGGTCTGCAACTTCACCCCCGCCCACCTCGACCGGCTCGCCACCGAGACCGACGTCGTGCCCGCGCTCAACCAGGTCGAGCTGCACCCCTTCTTCACCCAGGCAGATATCCGCGCCGCCAACAGCGCCCGCGGGATCCTGACCCAGTCCTGGTCGCCGATCGGCGGCATCTACATCAACCACCCCGCCGACCCGGACAACATCACCACCCCGCTGCAGCATCAGGTCGTCGCCGAGCTCGCCGAGCGCCACAGCAAGACCCCGGCACAGATCGTGCTGCGCTGGCACCTACAGCACGGCCTCTCGGTCATCCCGAAGTCAGTGCACGCCGAGCGCATCAAGCAGAACATCGACGTCTTCGACTTCACCCTTGGCAGGGACGACATGATCGCCCTCGACGCCCTCGACACCGGCGCCCGCGGCGGCCCCGACCCGGACAAGTTCAGCGCCTGACCGCTCACTCCCTCTCAGGCAGCCTCCTCACTCGGGCTACCACCCGACAAGGGTTCAGCTGATCACGATCAGGCGCCACCACGCCCTGGTCATCGGCAGTCGTGGTCTGCGACGGTTGCAGACCGAGCGGGGCAAAAGCGGTGCTTGACGGCGGGGTATCGGCCCGTCCAACTCGTCGCACGGCTCGGCATCTCCGCCGGTTGGCGTGATCGGCCGCACCCCCCGCGCCCGTCACCACCTGCAGGGCACTCGGCGTGACGCCCAGGGCACCGCCGCCCGTGGGTCATTGGCCCTTTCGCGAAGCCGGCCTTCGCGGACAGGGTCAAGCACGGGATCACGATGCATAGGTGTGATCGCGTTGATCTTGAGCAGTTGACCGGCGAGGAGCGGCTGTCAGGTGCTGACGAGCTGGACGCCGTCGTGGGCTCGGGTGGCCACGCCTTCGGTGAAGGCGTCTTCGGCTCGGATCGCGTAGGCGGGGGCCATGTGCTCGCGGACTTCGGCGAGGGTGAACCAGCGGACTCGCTGGGACTCGTCGGTCTCGGTCGGTGAGCCGGCTACCGGGTGGCAGCGGAACACGAGCGCGACAACTCCCCGGGTGAGGTTCTTGTAGGCACCGGTGAGCCGCTCGACCTCGACCCGGATGCCGGTCTCCTCGACGACCTCACGGCGGACACCGTCCTCGAAGGTCTCCCCCAGCTCCAGCACTCCGCCCGGGGGCTCCCAGTGACCGTTGTCGCGGCGCTGCACGACCAGGACGCGGCCCCGGCCGTCGACGACGATCCCGGCAACGCTGACGGAATGCTTGGGAGTGTCGTTCACGGGTTCACCTCCCCCGGGTTGGCTGGCTCGGTACCCTACAGTCCCCTGGACGACTGGAGGAGTCGCCGTGCAACTCGGCGCCATCGACCGCCGTGACGACCGTCCGCCGTACCGGCAGATCGCCGACCAGCTGCGGGCAGCGATCGATGCCGGTGACCTGCGTCCGGGCGATCGACTGCCCTCCGAGGCGGAGCTGACCCGGCACTACTCCGTAGCCCGGATGACCGCACGCCAGGCCATCCAGGAACTACGCGGTGAAGGGCGCGTCGTCGCTGAGCACGGTCGTGGGGTCTTCGTCCGCACCCCCGCTCCTGTCCGGCGGCTTGCGTCGGACCGGTTCGCGCGCAAGCACCGTGAAGCCGGACAGGCGGCCTTCCTTGCCGAGGCCGACAAGGCTGGCGCTGTGCCGGGTGTCGACCAGATCGAGATCACGTACGTGGCCGCGTCACCCGAGGTGCGCGAGCGCCTGCGCCTGGGCGAGGAGGAGGTCCTGGCTCGCTCGCGGCGGTATCTGCTCGACGGGCGCCCGATCGAGGTGGCCGTGTCCTACCTGCCGCGCTCCATCGCCGACGGCACCCCGATCGCCGAAGCGAACCCCGGCCCCGGTGGCATCTACGCGCGCCTGGAGGACGCCGGGCATGTCCTGGACCACTTCACCGAGGAAGTCACCGCGCGGATGCCGACCAACGACGAACGCCGCCGTCTGGAGCTGCCCGACGGTGTCCCGGTGCTCGTCGTCGTCCGGACGGCGTTCGACACCGAGGGAACTCCCGTCGAGGTTTGCGACACCGTCAAGGCGGCCCCTGCCTACGTCCTGGAGTACGACTTCCCGGCCCGCTGAGCTGCGCTGATTCGGCTTCCCGACATTCTCGTTGCGACTCCCCTAGACATGCTCTACTCTCGGACTCGCCTAGCACTCCCCTAGACGTCCATGCGAGATGAGGAGAAGCAATGCGAGACATCCCCGTCAACCTCGGCGGCTACAAGCTGACCGTCGTCGAGCCGCCCGCCCCGAAGATGCGCGAGGACGCCAACGGCGCCCAGGTGCCGGTGACCGACAAGGACGGCGCCACTCAGTTCACGGTGTCGCTGTTCGCGAAGCTGCGGGTCAAGCCGGGCGAGCGGGCGCCGAAGGGTGAGGAGATCAAGGTGACGCTGGGGACCGATCCCGGTCCGGACTTCGGCGAGGACGCCCGCGTCGAGCTGATCGACGCCCGGGTCACGCCGTACCAGATGGAGAGCGCCGGGCGGGTCAACGCCGGGTTGGCCTGGCGGGCGATGGGCATCAAGCACGCCTCTCCGGCTCCGGCGCCGCGTCCGAGCGGGGACAAGTGAGTCGCCCGGACTGGCTGCCCACCACGCATGTGGAGGTTGGCCTGCACATTTTCGAGACCACCCGCTACACCCCGCACCTCTACCCCGAGCAGGACCGCGCCACCGTGCGCATCGACGGCACCGACGTCCACGTGACCGTGTTCAGCCACCACGGCGACCTGGTCCGCCTGCGCAACGTCCTCGCCGACGTCATTGCCCAGCTCGAAGCCGCACACGGCCAGACCAGCGCCACCAGCACCACCGCGGCCTGACCGCGCCGCTCCCGGGCATGGGGCAGCCGACCCCCTTCAGATCGGCGAAATCGCAGCAATTCCGCAGTGGCTGCCCCCTGCCCGAAAACAGGCCCACCCCCTAAAGAAGGCCAGCCGATGAGCACCTGTCTCGACTGCACGGGCTCCGGCTCGTGCGACAGCTGCGACGGCTACGGCATCACCGCCGAGAGCCACCCCGGCGCCGCCGACGCCCGTCCCTGCCCTGCGTGCCCCGGCGACGGCGTCTGCCCCGGTTGCCACGGCACTGGGATCGCCTGCACCGCCAACACCCTCGAGGAGTCGTCATGCCGCTGACCACCGCACGAACCCGTCACGGCCGCGGCCGCCAGCCCGCCCATGGCGTCGGGCGCCTGGTGCGCCGTTTGGACCGCGAACGTCGCCGGTTCCTGCACGCCACCGCCCCGGAGATCCCGACCGAGCAGGCCTGGCGCGCCGGGGTCGCCGAGGGCCTGCGCCTGGCCCAGCTCGCCATCCGCAAGGGAGTCTGACCATGGCCCGCCCGACCGACCGCCCGTCCCTGCGCCACCACCGCGCCCACCCCGACGTCATCCGCCACTCCTCCCGCCGGGTCGGCGGGGAGTTCCGCGGCCTCGCCTGGCTCGTCCGCCACCCCCTGTTCGCCCTCGTCCCCGCCGCCCTGATCCTTGCCGCCGTCCTCGTCGGTGCTCTCCCGACCGTGATCGCAGTCGGCGCGGTAGCGCTCGTGGTCGTGGTCTGGGGCCGGCTGCACCCGCCCTCCTTCGACCGCCTCGCCGCCCCCGTCCTGCGCGCGACCTGGCGGCGCTGGACCACCTACCGCGGCCGGCGCTGGGCCACGCTGCTCGCCGACTGCGGGCTCGCCCAGACCAACCACCACACCGGACACATCGACGCACCCCGCGTGCTGCGCGTCCGCTCTGCGACACCCTCGATCGACACGCTGCGCGTACGGCTGACCCGCGGCCAGGACCTCACCCTCTGGGCCGGCCGCACCGAGCCCCTCGCCGACGCCCTGCGCGCGCACCGGGTCGCCGTCGCTCGCCACCGACCCGGCGTGCTCACGGTGGTGGTCGAGCGAGAGCAGCCGTTCCGCTTCCCGATCCCGGCGCCTGCGATCCCCTCGACGGCGGAGGCGGTGGACCTGGCCGCGCTGCCGATCGGCGAGGACGAATACGGCCACCCGTTCACGCTCGGGGTCCCGGGTCGACACGTGGTGGTGGCCGGCGCATCGGGCTCGGGGATGGGCTCGCTGATCTGGTCCCCGCTGCGCGCGATGGGCCCGGCCATCCGCGACGGCCTGGCCCGGGTGCACGTGATCGACCTCAAGGGCGGGGCCGAGACCCGCCGCGGAGCCCCGCTGTTCCACCGCCACGCCATCACCGCCGCCGAGGCGATCGCGCTGCTCACCGACGTCCGCGACGAGATGAAGGCCCGCCAGCAGCATATGGCCGACCAGGGCCTTCGCCGCCTCGACGTCAGCATCGAGACACCGCTCGACCTGGTCGTGATCGACGAGATGGCGATGCTCACCGCCTACGGCGAACGCGCCGACGTCCGCGAAGCCCTGCGGCTGCTCGCCGAGATCCTCACCCAAGGCCGGGCCTGCCTCACCTCGGTGATGGGCTACGTCCAGGAGCCGACCAAAGACGTCGTCGACGTCCGGGAGCTGTTCACCACCCGGATCTGCCTCGGCGTCACCGCCGCCTCGCACGTCGACATGGTCCTCGGTGACGGCGCCCGCGAGCGTGGGGCGCTGGCCGATGAGATCCCGGGCGACGAGGCCCACGCCGGGATCGGCTACGTGATCGACCAACGCTCACGACTGCCGATCCGCTTCCGCGCCGCCCTGGTCACCGATGACGAGATCGACGAGCTCGTCGCCCGCTGCGCCCCGCCCGCCCCGCCGGAGCTACGCGCGATCGACGGTGAGGAGGCGGCGTGATGTGGGCCTTCACCGGATGGGCCGCCGCGACCTGGCTCAAGATCACCATCGCGCTCTCCGCCGTGATCGGGGTGCTCTAGCTCGTGCTCGGCACCGGCTCCGGCTGGTTCTGGGCCGCGGTCATCGGCGCCGTCCTGGTCGAGTGGCAGACCACCCGCGCCCTCGCCGCTGAGTGGGGTGTGGAGGCTCGCTACGCCTGGTGGTGGACCCGATGAGCCCGCTCCCCCGCCCGCGCTGGGAGATCGCCGGACAGGACCTTCTAATCGACGACGAGCTGACCGACCGGACCCTGCGCGAGGCCGCCGATCCCGGATTCGTGCTGGTCGGGACCAGCGAGACCGTGCACACCCGCCACCCCGGCACCCGCTCCGCAGAACACGCGATCCCCACCCGGCCCGACATCGCCGCCACGGTCCATCAGCTGCTCGCGGCCGGACGCCTCGTGCCCGGCCCCCGGGTCGCGGTAACCGGCGACGGCCGAGCCGAACCCGAGGCCGCCACCTCGGTCGACGTCGCCGCGGTTGCCACGACCGGACCGCAGCCCGGCGACCGGGTGCTGGTCCACGTCGACGTCGTCCGGCCCGGACACGGGCTGGTCACCTGCGGCGCCGCCGACTTCTCCGGCTCGATCGTCCGCGAGGACGGCACCTACCTCGTCGAGACCGAGACCGGCGACGCGCTCGGCCGCGCCCGCTCCTACCGCGCCGGCGCCGAACGCCTGGCCCGTCACCACGGCTTCGTCGCAAACCCGGTCGAGATCGAACACGAGCACGAGGCATACGCCCGATGACCGACACCGCTACCGACGCCGAACTCACCGCCCGGCTGCGCTCGTTCGACTACCCCGCTTGGCGCGCCCGCATGGAAGCCACCGGCGGCTGCGCCCACCCGATCCGCCTGCGCGGCTCGTCCACGATCACCACCACCGACGGCCGCGTCCTGGCCCAACGCACGGGGGAGGTCTGGGCGCCCTGCGGCAACCGCCGCGACACCGTCTGCCCGGCCTGCTCGGACCGCTACGCCGCCGACGCCTTCCACCTCATCCGCGCCGGACTCGCCGGACAGGAACGCGGCGTCCCGGCCTCGGTCACCGACCGGCCTCGGCTGTTCCTGACGTTGACCGCGCCGTCGTCCGGGCCGGTCCACACTCGACGGCTCACCGTCCGGGGCCGCGTCATCCCCTGCGCCTGCGGGACCCACCACCGCGACAACGACACCCGCCTCGGCGGCGCGATCGACCACGGCACCTATGACTACGAAGCCGCCGTGCTCTGGCAGGCCCACGCCGGGAAGCTCTGGCACCGCTTCACCATCGCTCTTCGCCGCGCCCTGGCTGCCCGCCTCGGGGTCTCCGGCCGTCGGTTCGGCACAGTCGCGCGGCTGTCCTACGCCAAGGTCGCCGAGTACCAACGCCGCGGCCTCGTCCACTTCCACGCCGCCCTCCGCCTCGACGGCCCCAACGGACCCACCGACCCACCACCAGCCGGGCTCACCGCCGATGCCCTGCGCGACGCCGTCCAGGAGGCCGCCACCGCGACCGCCCTCGACGTCGAACGCCCCGACGGAACGACCCTCACCCTGCGGTGGGGTGCACAGCTCGACCTGCGCGAGATCACCCCGACCGCCCACGACGCCGTCACCGACGACACCGGGGAGATCACCGACAGCCGGTTGGCCGGCTACATCGCCAAGTACGCCACCAAGGGCACCGGCAAGACCGACGGCCATCCCGACCGGCCTGTCCGCTCGCTCGCCCACCTCGAGCGCATGGCGCTGGCGGAGCACCACCGGCGGCTGATCGAGACTGCCTGGCACCTCGGCGGGCTCCCGCACTACGCGGAGCTGAACCTGCGGAAATGGGCGCACATGCTCGGGTTCCGCGGTCACTTCCTCACCAAGAGCCGCGCCTACTCCACGACCTTCCGCACCATCCGCGGCGAGCGTCGGACCTGGCGCCTCGCCGAACAGCTCGACCAGCTCGGCCACCCCACCGACGATCCGGTGATCGTCGTCAACGACTGGCACCTCGTCGGCATCGGCCACCACACCGACGCCGATCGAGAACTCGCCCTCGCCCACGCCGAACGCATCCGTGAGCAGCGCACGACCAGGAGGACGTCATGACCGAGCAGCTCTGGGGCGTCAAGGATGTCGCCGAGTTCCTCCGTGTACCGGTCCAGACGCTCTACCAGTGGCGCAGCCGCAACTACGGGCCTCGTGGCATCAGGGTCGGCCGTCACGTTCGCTACCGCCCCCAGGACGTCCGTGCGTGGGTCGACTCGCTCGTCCGCGAGGTCGTGTAGTGGCCAGCATCCGGAAGCTGCCCGACGGACGTTGGCAGGCGCAGTACCGGCCGTTCCCGGGCGGCAAGCAGATCACCCGCACGACCAGGCGGAAGACCGACGCGCAACGGTGGCTCGACGAACAGACCACCGCGCTCGTCAGCGGGAACTACATTGACCCGAACGCCGGCCGGGTCACCTTCGGCGAGTACTTCGAGCGCTGGGCCGCACGGCAGCTCTGGGCGCCGGGCACCGAACGCGCGATGAGTCTCGCCGCGCGCTCGGTGACCTTCTGGGACGTCCCGATGCGGTCGCTGCTGCGCTCCCATGTCGAGGCCTGGGTCAAGCACATGCAGACGATGGACCGTGGCCCCGGCAGCCGCCGGGCCTGGCTCCCGGCACGATCCGGACCCGCTTCAACAACGTGCGGGCCACATTGCGCGGAGCGGTCAAGGACCGGGTGATCGCTGCTGATCCCGGCGAGGGAGTCCGGCTGCCGCGAGCACGACGCGCCGACGTCGCTATGCAGCTCCCCACCGCGGCAAGGTCCGCACGCTGCTCGACTCGGCCGAGAGGGATTTCCGTACGTTCGTGGCACTGGCCGCCTTCGCGGGGCTCCGGCTCGGCGAGGCTGCTGCGCTCAAGGTCGGAGACTTCGACCTCGACGATCGTCGGCTCGTCGTGCACCGCCAGGTCCAGCGCGAGCGCGGCGGCGGGGTCGAGATCCGCGCTCCCAAGTACGGCAGCGAGCGGACGATCTACCTCGCCGACGGCCTGGTCACGATCGTCCGGGGGCACATCGCCCGGCTACGCGGCCGGGGCGCCGACCGGTGGCTGTTCCACGGGGAGAACGGCAACCCGCCGCACCAGAACACCGTGGGCTACTGGTGGCGGAAGACGCGCACCGCTGCGGGCTGCCCGACGACCAAGCTGCACGACCTCCGGCACTTCTACGCGTCCGGCCTGATCGCGGCGGGCTGCGACGTGGTGACGGTCCAACGCTCCCTCGGGCACTCCAGCGCGACCGTCACCCTGAACACCTACGCGCACCTGTGGCCGACCGCCGAGGACCGCACCCGCGCTGCCGCCGCGGCCATGCTCGGCGAGGTCCACGCGCCTACTGACGAACAGCTGACGAACGACGGAGCCGCATAGCGGGCTGACCAGGCGAAACAGGCCCAAGTCAGACGTTGAAGCGGAACTCGACCACGTCGCCGTCCTGCATGACGTAGTCCTTGCCCTCCATGCGGACCTTGCCCGCGGCCTTGGCGGCGTTCATCGAGCCGGCCTCGACGAGGTCGTCGTAGGAGACGATCTCGGCCTTGATGAAGCCCTTCTCGAAGTCCGAGTGGATCACGCCGGCGGCCTGGGGCGCGGTGTCGCCCCGGTGGATCGTCCAGGCGCGGGCCTCCTTGGGCCCGGCGGTGAGGTAGGTCTGCAGGCCGAGGGTGTGGAAGCCGGCGCGGGCCAGCGAGTACAGGCCCGGCTCCGGCTGACCGATCGACTCGAGGAGCTCCCGGGCCGACTCCTCGTCGAGTTCCAGCAGCTCGGACTCGACCTTGGCGTCGAGGAACACCGCGTCGGCGGGCGCGACGAGGTCCGCCAGCTCCTTCTTGCGGGCCTCGTCGGTGAGCACGCCCTCGTCGGCGTTGAACACGTAGAGGAACGGCTTGGTGGTCAGCAGGGTCAGCTCGCGCAGCGGGGCGGGGTCGACACCGGCCTGGAACAGCGTGCGGCCCGCGTTGAGGATCTCCACCGCGGCCTCGGCGGCGGCGAGGACCTCCCGGCGGTCCTTCTGCATCCGGGCTTCCTTGGTCAGCCGCGGGACCGCCTTCTCCAGCGTCTGCAGGTCGGCCAGGATCAGCTCGGTCGCGATCGTCTCGATGTCCGAGGCCGGGTCGACCTTGCCCTCGACGTGGACCACGTCGTCGTCGGAGAACACCCGCACGACCTGGCAGATCGCGTCGGACTCGCGGATGTTCGCCAGGAACTTGTTGCCCAGCCCGGCGCCCTCGGACGCGCCCTTCACGATCCCGGCGATGTCGACGAAGGAGACCGTGGCCGGCACGACCTTGGCCGACGAGAACATCTCGGCCAGCCGGTTCAGGCGGGAGTCCGGCAGCGGCACCACGCCGACGTTCGGCTCGATCGTGGCGAACGGGTAGTTCGCGGCGAGCACGTCGTTGCGCGTCAGGGCGTTGAACAGGGTCGACTTGCCGACGTTGGGCAGCCCGACGATGCCGAGGGTGAGGGACACGAGCGTCCAGGGTAGTCGTCCCGCCCCGCCGGCTCCGGACCCCTCGTACCGGACCCGGCGGGGCGCGTCACACGGCGACGAGCTCCCCGCTCGGCCGCCGGTCCGTGGCCGGTCCCTGCCGCTCCGCGAGGTAGCGGCGCAGCGTGGTCAGGGCCCGGTGCTGGGTCACGCGGACAGAGCCGGGCGTCGAACCCAGCACGGCGGCGGTCTCGGCCGCGGAAAGGCCCTCGATCAGCCGCAGCCGCAGCACGTCGCGGTGCCGCTCCGGCAGGCGCCCGAGCAGCCGCTGCACCATCCGTGCCTGCTCCGCGCGCACGCTGAGCTCCTCGGGGGCCTCGGCGGTGGACACGCCGTCGGGCACCTGATCGGTGAGGTCGATGCGGGAGATGCCGCGCCGCCGCACGGTGTCGACGATCTTGTTGCGGGCGATCGTGAACGCCAGCGCCAGGAAGGGCGCCGAGTCCAGGTCCGCCTTCGGCAGGGCCTTGAACAGGGCGATCATCGTGTCCTGCGCCATGTCCTCGGCCGAGGTCGCGTCGCCGGCGCCCTGCGCGAGCCGCACGCGGCAGAAGCGCAGCACGGGCGGGTGCACCGCCGCCATCAGGTCCTCGCAGGCGCGGCGGTCGCCGGTCGCGGCCGCGCGGGCGAGTCGGTCGATCCGGGCGGAGGGCTCCTCGGTCGCAGGTGCCGGAGCGGCGGGGCGCATGACGTCCTTCCCGACGACCGGGGCGTCCGGTCGTCACGATCGAAAGACTTCTCCGACCCGGGCCCCGGATACATCCGGCGAGCCTGCCGAGCGGAAGCGGTGCTGCCGCGGGGCCGGGGTGGTGCTGCCACCACCACCCGATCGGGTTTCGCTGGGCCGTCCGGGCTAACGCCCCCGGATCGCCGGCGATAGCCCGGGTACCGGACGACGAGAGGGGCGGGCGTGGCGGCGGGTGCGGTGGGACGGACGGCGATCGCGGGGACGGTGCTGGTGGCACTGTCCGGCAGCACGGTGACGGCGGTGTCGCTGTCCTCGGCGAGCGCACCCGTGCCGCTGCCGACCTTCGTCGCGGCACCGACCGCGACCCCCGATCTCCCGGCCCGGCCCGTCGCGGCCCCCGGACCCGCGGGGGCCGGCGTCGTCGACGGCGGCACGCTGGCCGCGATCGCGCTCACTCCCGCGATCGCGGCGGCGACGCAGCCCGTCGAGGCGCCGGCTCCCGCCGTCACCCCGGCCGTGCCCGTGGCCCGGCGACAGAGCGCCGTGGTCGAGCGCCGCCCGGGGCAGGGCCGGCACGAGCGGGTCCGGCGCGCGGTCGCCGAGCGCCTCTCCCCCGACACCCGCGCGGACATCCGCCGGGCCTGCGGGATGGGCGTGCTCGACGGGGACCTCTGCCGCCTGGGCTGACGCGGCCGCCGGCGGGCGCACGCCGGTGTCCGATTCCCGCCAGAACGCGAGGGCGCGGGGTGGCACAGTCGTACCCGTGCTGGACATCGAACGCTGCTACCGGGCCGTCGCCGCGCGCGACTCGCGGTTCGACGGCGTCTTCATCACGGCGGTGCGCACCACCGGCATCTACTGCCGGCCCTCGTGCCCCGCGACCACACCGAAGCGGCGCAACGTCGAGTTCTACCCGACCGCGGCCGCGGCGCAGCAGCACGGCTACCGCGCCTGCCGGCGCTGCCTGCCCGACGCCGTCCCGGGCTCGCCGGACTGGAACAGCCGGTCCGACCTCGCCGCCCGGGCCATGCGCCTCATCGCCGACGGCGTCGTCGAACGGGCCGGGGTCGCCGGCCTGGCCGCGGCGCTGGGCTACTCCGAGCGCCACCTGACCCGGATCGTCACGACCGAGCTGGGCGCGGGCCCGCTGGCGCTGGCCCGGGCACACCGCGCGCACACCGCGCGACTGCTCATCGAGACGACGCCGATGTCGATGGCGGACATCGCGTTCGCCGCCGGCTTCGCCAGCGTCCGCCAGTTCAACGACACCGTGCGCGAGGTCTACGCGGTCACGCCGAGCGTGCTGCGCCGCGAGTCCGCGGGGCGCGGCCCGGCGCCGGTCGCCGGGACGCTGAGCCTGCGGCTGCCGCACCGCGAGCCGTTCGACGCCGAGGGGCTCCTCGCCCACTTCGCCGGCCGCGCGCTGGCCGGGGCGGAGTCCGTCGAGGACGGCGTCTACCGGCGGACGCTGCGCTTGCCGCACGGCCCCGGCGTCGTCGCGCTGTGGCTGGGCGACCGCACCCCGGGCCACGTGCGGGCGGAGCTGCGGCTCACCGAGCCCCGCGACCTGGGCCCGGCGGTGGCGCGGCTGCGCCGGCTGCTGGACCTCGACGCGGACCCGGTCGCCGTGGACGAGCTCCTGGCCCGGGACCCGGCCCTGGCACCTTCCCTGGCGGAGACGCCCGGCATCCGGCTGCCCGGGGCCGCCGACGGGCTCGAGATCGCCGTCAAGGCCCTGCTCGGCCAACAGGTCTCGGTGCCCGCGGCCCGCACGACCGGGGCCCGGCTCGTCGCCACCCTGGGCGAACCGCTGCCCCCGGATCTGGC
>NZ_JAJTTE010000008.1 GCF_021343995.1 Pseudonocardia terrae
CGGCGGGGCGCCGGGCAGGCAGCGCTCGGTGAGCCGGACGCTGCCGTCGTCGACGGACCGGGCCGCGGTGACGCCGTCGGCGAGCGTGCCGACCACGACCTCGGTCGAGCCGCCGCCCACGTCCGTGACGACGAACGGACCGTCGTCCGGGTCGAGGTCGCCGACGGCGCCCTGGAAGGACAGCCGGGCCTCCTCGTCGCCGCTGATCACCTCGGCCTCGACCCCGAGGACGTCGCGGACCATGCCGAAGAAGTCCTCGCGGTTGGTGGCGTCGCGGGTGGCGGAGGTGGCCACCATCCGGACCCGCTCGACGCCCTTGCGGCGGATCGCCGCCACGTAGTCGCCGAGGGCGACGCGGGTGCGCTCGAGGGCCTCCGGGTCGAGCCGTCGGGTCGCGTCGACGCCCTTGCCCAGCCGCACGATCCGCATCTCGCGATGCAGGTCGCGCAGGTCCTTCGTGCCGTCGAAGGTCTCGGTGACGTCGGCGATCAGCAGGCGGATCGAGTTGGTCCCGCAGTCGATGGCGGCCACCCGGGACATGCGCGCTCCTGTGGGTTCGGGGTCGTTCCCGCTCACCGTATCGGCCGGCGGGACGGTCCGGGGGCCGTGCGCTCCCGAAACCACCGGCCGCGGGGTTACCCTCCGGTAATGAGCGTGGCACCGGGCACCGAGCTGGGCACCCACACCGTCGTGAACCAGGTCCCGCCGCTCGACGGGTTCGATCCGCTCGAGTGCGACCCCGGACTGGCCGACGCGCTGCGCCGCGAGGGCGCGGCGCCCGACCTCAAGGCCCTCGCCCTGGCCGTCGGGTCGGCCGAGTACCGGGAGCACGCGCGGCTGGCCAACGAGCACGAGCCGGTCCTGCGCACCCACGACCGCTACGGCCACCGGATCGACGAGGTGGACTTCCACCCGTCCTGGCACGCCCTGATGCAGCTGTCCGTGGAGCACGGGCTGCACGCGGCCCCCTGGGCCGACGGCGCGCACCTCGCCCGCGCCGCCGGGTTCTACCTGGTCAGCACGCTGGAGCAGGGGCACTGCTGCCCGATCTCGATGACCTACGCGGCCGTCCCGGCGCTGCGGCACGCGCCCGAACTCGCCGAGCGGTACGAGCCCGGCCTGGCCTCCCGCACCTACGCACCCGGCCTCGCCCGCCCGGAGTCGAAGCCCGGCCTGCTCGCCGGCATGTCGATGACCGAGAAGCAGGGCGGCTCCGACGTCCGCACCGGGACCACCCGCGCCACCCCGACCGCCGACGGCACGTACTCCCTCGTCGGGCACAAGTGGTTCACCTCGGCGCCGATGAACGACCTGTTCCTCACGCTCGCGCAGGCCCCGGGCGGGCTGACCTGCTTCGTCCTGCCCCGCGTGCTGCCCGACGGGACCCGCAACGCCCTGCGGATCCAGCGGCTCAAGGACAAGCTGGGCAACCGCTCGAACGCCTCGGCCGAGCTGGAGTACTCCGGTGCCGTCGGGTGGCGGGTCGGCGACGAGGGCCGGGGCGTCGCGACGATCATCGAGATGGTCTCGATGACCCGGCTCGACTGCGTGCTCGGCGCCGCGGGGACGGTCCGCGCCGCGCTGTCCGAGGCGGCGCACCACGTGACGCACCGCTCGGCGTTCGGCGCGCTGCTGGCGGACCAGCCGTTGATGCAGGCCGTGGTCGGCGAGCTGGCGGTGGAGTCCGAGGCCGCGACCACGCTCGCGATCCGGTTGGCCGGGGCCGTCGAGCGCGGCGAGACGGCGTTCCTGCGACTGGCGCTGCCCGCCTCGAAGTACCTGGTCTGCAAGCGGACGCCCGCGGTCGTCGCGGAGGCGCTGGAGTGCCTGGGCGGCAACGGGTACGTCGAGGAGTCGCCCATGCCGCGGCTCTACCGGGAGAGCCCGCTGAACTCGATCTGGGAGGGCTCGGGCAACGTCACCGCGCTCGACCTGCTCCGCGCCCTGTCCCGCTCCCCGGAGTCCGTCGACGCGGTGCTCGACGAGATCGCACTCGCCCAGGGGGCCGACGCGCGCTTCGACCGGGCCGTCGAGCAGCTCCGCGTGGAGTTCCGCGCCCCGGAGCCGCGGCGGGCCCGGCGCCTGGCCGAGCTGCTCGCGCTGTGCCTGCAGGGCTCGCTGCTGCTGCGCACCGCCCCGGCCGAGG
Source organism: Pseudonocardia terrae (assembly GCF_021343995.1). Classification (GTDB taxonomy): domain Bacteria; phylum Actinomycetota; class Actinomycetes; order Mycobacteriales; family Pseudonocardiaceae; genus Pseudonocardia; species Pseudonocardia terrae. The sequence goes on from NZ_JAJTTE010000008.1 coordinate 2,147, forward strand.
TCGCCGACGCCTTCGTGGCCGGCCGCCTGCAGCCCGACGGCCCGTGGCGCACCGCCGGCACCCTGCCCGAGGGCGTGGCGGCGGCGAAGCCGCTGCTGGAGCGCGTGACCCCGGCCGTGTGAGCCCGGCGCCGAGGCCGGCTCAGGCGCAGTCCGTGCCGGTCCACCAGTCGCCGAGGAGCTCCAGCGCCTCGTCGCCGAACGGGTTGACGCCGGGGCCCTTCGCGAGGCTGTGCGCCACGTGGACGTGCAGGCACTTCACGCGGCCGGGCATCCCGCCGGCGCTGACGTTCGTGCCCAGCGGTTCGATCGCGTCCCGCTCGGCGAGATAGGACTCGTGGGCCCGGCGGTAGCGCTCCGCCAGCTCCGGGTCCTCCGCCAGCCGCGCGGTCATCTCCTTCATCAGCCCGGAGGCCTCGAGCGTGCCGATGCGCGAGGCCAGCCGCGGGCAGGTCAGGTAGTAGAGCGTGGGGAACGGGGTGCCGTCCGGCAGCCGTGGCGAGGTCTGCACGACGTTCGGGTGGCCGGACGGGCAGCGGGAGGCCACCGCCCGCATGCCGCGCGGCGGCCGGCCGAGCTGGGCGGCGACGGACTCCCGGTCCTGCTCGGAGATCGTGTCGCTCACAGCGCCGGCCTCATCGGGGTGCTCCTTCGGTCACGTCGCTCCACAGGGTGCGGTACCAGGGGGTGGCCTTGCGTGCGGCCTCCACGTCGGCCGGCGAGGGCGTGTCCGGCAGCTGCACCACGTAGGGCACCTCGCCGGGCCGGACGTAGCCGAGGCGCGAGCGCGCCTCGGCCGCGACCTCGTCCGGGTTCGACAGCCGCGCCTTCTGCTCCTGCAGCTGCGCGACCTCGGCCGCCAGCGCGCGTTGCTGCTGCTGGACCGCGGCCAGCTCCTGCCGCTGCGCCACGTAGTTGCGCAGCGCCACGGCCACGGTCAGCGCCAGCGCGCACACGACGATCGCGAGGATCGCCGCGCGCCGGGTCGAGGACAGCCCGAGCAGCCCGCTCGTGCGGGCCACCACGGTCCCCGCCCGGCTCCGGGTGCGGGTGAGCCGCGGCTCGCGCACGCGCCGGCCACCGGGCGCGGGGCGGGCCTGTCCGGCCCCGCCCCGGTCCGCCCGGGCGGCGGCCCGCTCGCGGACCCGCGCCTCACCCGCCACGCGGTCAGGCCCCCGGCGTGAACCGCGGGAAGGCCAGCTCGCCGGCGAAGCGCGCGGCGTCGCCCAGGCTCTCCTCGATGCGGAGCAGCTGGTTGTACTTGGCGACCCGCTCGGACCGCGCGGGCGCGCCCGTCTTGATCTGGCCGCAGCCGGTGGCGACGGCGAGATCGGCGATGGTCACGTCCTCGGTCTCCCCCGAGCGGTGGCTCATCATGCAGCGGTAGCCGTTGTTGTGGGCCAGCGTGACCGCGTCGAGCGTCTCGGACAGCGTGCCGATCTGGTTGACCTTGACCAGCAGCGCGTTGGCGGCGCCGCGGTCGATGCCGTCCTCGAGCCGCTCGGGGTTGGTGACGAACAGGTCGTCGCCCACGAGCTGGACCTTGTCGCCGAGCGACTCGGTCAGCGAGACCCAGCCGTCCCAGTCGTCCTCGGCCAGCGGGTCCTCGATCGAGACCAGCGGGAACGAGTCGACCAGCTCGGCCCACACCTTCGCCAGGTCCGCCGAGGAGAGCTCCTTGCCCTCGTAGCGGTAGACGCCGTCGGAGAAGAACTCGGTGGCGGCCACGTCGAGCGCCAGCACGACGTCCGTCCCGAGTGTGAAGCCCGCCTTGCCGATCGCCGTGGAGATCAGCTCGAGCGCGCCCTTGGTGCCGCCCGCGACGTCCGGCGCGAAGCCGCCCTCGTCGCCGAGGCCGGTGGACAGGCCCTTCTCCTTCAGCACCGACTTGAGCGCGTGGTAGACCTCCGCGCCCCAGCGCAGCGACTCGCGGAACGACTCGGCGCCGATCGGCGCGACCATGAACTCCTGGACGTCGACCGACGTGTCCGCATGCGCGCCGCCGTTGAGGATGTTCATCATCGGCACCGGGAGCACGTGCGCGTTCGGCCCGCCGACGTAGCGGTAGAGCTCCAGGCCCGACGACTCGGCCGCGGCCTTCGCCACCGCCAGCGAGACGCCGAGCAGCGCGTTCGCGCCCAGCCGCGACTTGTCCGGGGTGCCGTCGAGGTCGACGAGGCGCTGGTCGACCAGGCGCTGGTCCACCGCGTCCAGCCCGGTCAGCTCCGGGCCGATCTCGTCGAGGACCGCGGCGACGGCCTTCTCGACACCCTTGCCGCCGTACCGCTTCGGGTCCCCGTCGCGGAGCTCGACGGCCTCGTGCTCGCCCGTCGAGGCCCCGGAGGGGACCGCGGCGCGCTCCAGCGTCCCGTCGTCCAGCGCGACCTCGACCTCGACCGTGGGGTTCCCCCGCGAGTCGAGGATCTCGCGTGCGCCGACCTGCTCGATGACAGCCACCCAATAGCTCCTGTTCTCTCCGGCTCGCCGGAACTCGCGGGTCAGGGTAACCACCGGGCCCCGTGATCAGGGCGGCGAACCGCCGCCGAGCCGTGGACGTCACGCCCCGGTGCCCGGCGGTCGCCCCGTGTCAAGACCTCGCGGATCGCTCGTCCGCGGCCTACCGTAGGAATGACCATGACGAGTCAGCCTGCTTCGGGACCCGGTCCGCGTGCCCGCAACCGCGTCTTCGAGGGCTTCCGCCGCGCCGAGCTGCTCCTCGCCGACCGGCGGCCGCTCGACGCGTTGCAGGCCCTGCTCCCCGCCCTGGAGAGCCAGCCGAACGCACCGTCCGTCCACCTGCTCGCGGGCCGCGCCTACCTCGACTCGGCCCAGCTCGCCAAGGCCGAGGAGGCCTTCTGCCGGGTGCTCGAGCTCGACCCGGCGGACCACTACGCCCGCTTCGCGCTCGGCAAGGCGCTGCAGCGGCAGGGCCGGCTGGGCGAGGCCAAGGGCCAGCTGCAGCTGGCCACGGTGATGGACCCGCGCCCGGAGTACCAGGAGGCGCTGGGCGAGGTGCGGGCGCGGATCGCGCGCATCACCGAGTAGCAGCGCCCTCGCACCGCACGTCACGGCCGATCCACATCCGGACCTTCATCGCAAATCGGACATAGGTCCAGTTCAGCCCGCCGAACCGGGCCTACCGCGTCCCCCGATCGAGAAGCTAGCCTCACCTCGGTCCGCTGAGCCTCACCTCAGCGGAGGTACGCCGACACAGAGGAGAGCGGGACGGTGCTGGGCAACGCCCTGATCGGGTTGCGCGAGGGCCTCGAGGCCTCGCTGGTCGTCAGCATCCTGGTCGCCTTCCTCGTCCGCACCGAGCGCCGGCACGAGCTGCCGAAGGTCTGGGCGGGCGTCACGTTCGCGATCCTGGTCAGCATCGTCGTCACGCTCGGGCTCACCCTCGCCGAGCAGGCCCTCACCTTCCAGGCCTCCGAGGGCCTCGGCGGGTCGCTGTCGATCATCGCCGTCGGGTTCGTCACCTGGATGATCTTCTGGATGCGGTCCAACGCCCGGGCGCTGAAGTCCGAGCTGGAGGGCAAGCTCGAGGCCGCGATCAAGATGGGGCCGGTGGCCGTCGTCGTCATGGCCACGCTGGCCGTGGGCCGCGAGGGCCTGGAGACCGCCGTCTTCTTCTTCTCCGCCGCCCAGGCCGCGGGTGAGACCCTGCAGCCGCTCATCGGCTTCCTGATCGGCATCGCCATCGCCGTGGCGCTCGCCTACCTGATCTACCGCGGCGCGATGCGGATCAACCTGGCCAAGTTCTTCACCGTCACCGGCTTCTTCCTGGTCTTCGTGGCCGCGGGCATCCTCGCCTACGGCGTCCACGACCTGCAGGAGGCCGGCTTCCTGCCCGGCCTGAACACGCTGGCGTTCGACGTCAGCGCCCAGGTCCCGGCGGACTCCTGGTACGGGACGCTGCTCAAGGGCGTCCTCAACTTCTCCCCCCGGACCACGGTGCTGGAGGCCATCGTCTGGTGCCTCTACGTCGCGGTCGTCCTGACGCTGTTCCTGTTGCCCCAGCGCACGCGGTCCACCACCGCCGCCGCCGCGTGACATCACCGAGGAGAACGCCCATGTCCCGCAGGACCCCGGATCACCGCAGAGCAGGCGCCGCCGTGCTCGCGGCCGGCACCGCCCTGCTGCTCGCCGGTTGCACCAGCACGGCCCAACCCCCGGCCGCCCAGGGCGGCGGCGGGCCGATCGCGGTGAACGCCGGCGACACCACCTGCGAGGTGTCCGCCACCGAGGTACCCGCCGGCAACATCTCCTTCACCGTGAAGAACACGGGCACGAAGGTGACCGAGTTCTACCTCTACGGCACCGGCGACCGGATCATGGGCGAGGTCGAGAACATCGGCCCCGGCCTGTCCCGTGACCTGCTCGTCGAGGTGCCCGACGGCGGCAGCTACACCACCGCCTGCAAGCCCGGCATGGTCGGCGACGGCATCCGCGCGCCCTTCACCGTGACCGGCACGGCGCAGCGCTCCACGGACACCAACGCCAAGCTGGCCGACGCCACCGCCGGCTACACGCGGTACATCAGCTCGCAGACCGACGCGCTGATCCAGACCACCCAGGGCTTCGTCGACGCCGTCAAGGCCGGCAACGTGGACCAGGCCAAGGCGCAGTTCCCGACGGCGCGCACCTACTACGAGCGGATCGAGCCGGTCGCCGAGTCCTTCGGCGACGTCGACCCCAAGGTCGACGGCCGCGAGGACGACGAGCGCGACCCGGGTGTGGCCTGGACCGGCTTCCACCGGCTGGAGAAGGACCTGTGGGTCACCGGCCTGCAGCCGGACTCCGCCCAGGTCGCCGACCAGCTGATGACGGACCTCAAGGATCTGCAGGGCCGGATCCCGTCCCTGCAGCTCAGCCCGCCGCAGCTGGCCAACGGCGCCAAGGAGCTGCTGGACGAGGTCGCCACCGGCAAGATCACCGGTGAGGAGGACCGCTACTCCCACACCGACCTCTACGACTTCAAGGCCAACGTCGAGGGCAGCCAGGCCGCGATCGCCGCGCTCCGGCCGGTGATCGACGAGAAGGACCCGAACCTGGGCCCGACGCTCGACCAGCGCTTCGCCGACGTGGAGAAGCTGCTCGAGGGCTACCGCACGCCGGACGGCGGCTTCGTGCTCTACACGCAGCTGACCCCGGAGGACACCAAGAAGATGGCCGACTCCGTCGACGCACTCGCCGAGCCGGTCTCCCAGGTCGCAGGAGTCGTCACGTCGTGAGTGCGAGCCGGTCCCCGTCCTCGGCCCCGCAGAGCCCACCCGTCGAGCCGCCGACCACCGACCCGCCCAGCGGCGGCGACGGCGGCGGTGGGCTGTCCCGGCGGCGGCTCTTCGGCTACGCGGGGGCCGGCGTCGCGCTGGCCGGCGCCGGCGCGGCGATCGGCTACGCCGCCGGGGCCTCCGGCGGAGGGCCGGACCGTCCGGGCGTCGTCCCGTTCCGGGACACGCACCAGGCCGGGATCGTCACGCCGGCGCAGGACCGGCTGCACTTCGTGGCCCTGGACCTGACCAGCACCGACCGGGCCGAGGTCCAGCGGCTGCTGCAGAAATGGACCACCGCGGCCGAGCGGATGACGGCCGGGCAGGAGGTCACCGAGAACGGCGCGGTCGGGCTGAACAAGTACGCCCCGCCGACCGACACCGGCGAGGCCCTCGGGCTGCCGGCCGCGTCGCTGACCCTGACGATCGGGTTCGGTGCCTCGTTCTTCGAGAAGCTGGGCCTGCAGGACCGGATGCCGGCCGCGCTGGCGCCGTTGCCCGCGTTCACCGGGGACAACCTGGACCCGGCCCGCTCGGGCGGCGACGTCTGCCTGCAGGCCTGCGCCGACGACCCCCAGGTCGCGGTGCACGCGATCCGCAACCTCGTGCGGATGGGCTTCGGCACCGCCTCGGTGAAGTGGTCCCAGCTCGGGTTCGGCCGCACGTCGTCGACCTCGACCGCGCAGGACACCCCGCGCAACCTCTTCGGCTTCAAGGACGGCACCAACAACCTCAAGGCCGAGGAACCCACGGAGCTCGACACCAACGTCTGGGTGCAGCCCGGCGACGGGCCGGACTGGATGACGGGCGGGTCGTACCTGGTCGCCCGCCGGATCCGGATGCACATCGAGATCTGGGACCGCACGTCGCTCGACGAGCAGGAGCAGATCGTCGGGCGCAGCAAGGGCGAGGGCAACCCGCTCAGCGGCCAGAAGGAGTTCGATCTCGCGAACTTCTCGGCCAAGGGCCCGGACGGGCAGCCGGCGATCGCGACCGACGCGCACATCCGGCTGGCGTCGGCCGAGTCGCACGACGGCGCGAAGATGCTGCGCCGCGGCTACAACTTCGTCGACGGCTCGGACGGCTCCGGCCACCTCGACGCCGGCCTGTTCTTCCTCGCCTTCGTCCGCAACCCGCAGACGCAGTTCGTGCCGATCCAGCGGGCGTTGGCGAACAAGGACAAGATGATGGAGTACCTGGAGCACAACGGCTCCGCCCTCTTCGCCGTCCCACCCGGCCTGCGTGACGGGGAGTACTGGGGCCAGGGCCTCTTCGCCTGAGACGTCCCGGTCCGTGGCCCGGTGTCCGAACTGAGAGCACCTGCCGCCGACCGGAGCAGCCACCGGCCCCGAACGCCCCGCTCCACGGCGTGTCGTCGCGTGGGGAGGGCTGTTCGCCGCGGCCGGGCAACCCGGTCTCTCAGCTCGACTCGTTCCGGCGCGCAACGGATCTAGCGTCTGTCCCGTCGCGCGGGCGCTCCCCCTCGGCCCGGACCGGGCCCGCCCCGCGCGTCGGCCCCGGACCGGCGTCACCCGGGACGGCGCCCGCAGGACGAGAGGTTCCCCGGATGGGCTCACGCCACACCGTGGAGCGCGCACGGCGCTCCCCCGGACCCGCGCTGTTGCTGGTCCTCCTCGCCTTCGCCGCCGTCGCGGTCGGCGCCGCGGTCCCCCCCGCCTTCGCGGCGGGGCGGACGGCGGGCACGTCGGGGGCGACGGCGGACCAGGCGCAGCAGACCGCAGCGACCGCCCCGGCCGACGGCGCCCCGCAACCCGGCACGGAGGACGGCCGCAAGGCCGGTGGCCGGCACGCCGCGCAGCAGGCGACCGGCCAGCAGCAGAACGCCGCACAGAACCAGAACGGCAACCAGAACCAGAACGGCAACCAGAACCAGAACGGCAACCAGCAGAACGGCGTGCAGAAGCAGAAGACGCCCAACCCGAACTGCACGCTCACCGTGCCGCCCGCGCCGCTCACCGCGGGCGGTCTCGCCACGCCCTACCGGCTGCGCGGCACCGGCGACGGCGGCGACTGCCACGAGGCGAACACGGTCCAGTCGGCCTTCGTCGAGGCCACGATCCTCGACCCGGCCACCGGCAAGCTGTCCGTGTACCACCCGCTGGTGATCGACGAGGGCTCGCAGCCCGCCGCCGCGCCCGTCCCCGTGACCCTGCCGGCGAACGCCGTGGTCGGCGTCTGGTTCGGGTTCCAGGGCGACACCCTGACCTTGCGCACCTCCGCCGCCGACGCGCAGACCTGCGTGAACGGGACGCCCGGCTCCCCCTTCGGCCAGTTCGCGCACTGCAACGGCCCGGCCTTCTTCGGCGCGGCGAACGCCGCGATCAAGGCCGGGATGCTGAAGGTCCCGGCGCTCGGCACCGGCCGCGACGGCCGGCCGTGCCCGACGACCCGCGACTTCGGTGTCGTCGACCAGGACCAGAGCGACAACCTCGTCACCCGGTACCGCGCCACCCGCGACGGCCGGATCGCGCAGGACGCCCCCGCGAACGCCGGCCTCGGTGGCACGGTGCTGACCAACGCGTCGGACAACGGGCTGCTGGCCAGCGCCATCGACCCCGCGCTCGGGTGCACGCCGTTCACCGCCCCCGACCTCACCGCGGGCGGCGCGCCGACCTCCTCGCTCGCGCTGAACGAGCTGCAGGCGGCCGCCGACCAGCCCGCGCCCGCCGCGACGGTGCCGCTGAACGACCCGATGGTGAAGGTCGACGACCGCACGAGCACGGCGAAGACGAACCTGTACCGGGCCGGGGTCGACATGGCGCCGCTCGGCGCCGGCGACCCCGGGGACGGCGCGGCCTACTGCCGCAACCTGGCCGCCGTCGCCCCGGACCGGCTGGCCCGGGACCGCGACCTCCTGCAGGCCGCGCCCTCGCCGGACCCGGCCGCGGCGAAGACGCTGTTCGGCTTCCTCACCCAGCGGCTCACCACCTCGTGGCAGAACCTCGGCTGCCAGGACCTGGTGCACGCCGGGCCGCCGAAGGTGGCCGGGGCGCCGAAGCAGCAGAACCAGCAGGACAACTGATCCCGGACCCGACCGCCGCGCCCGGCCCCGCCGCTCAGGCGGGCCAGGCGCGGCGCCAGGTCTCCGGGTCGAGGGCGTGCGGGTCGGCGCCCTCGGCGGCGGCGGAGCGCTCGGCGGCGCGAACCCGCTCGGCGAAGGCGCGGGCGGCGGTGCGCAGCTCGGCCTCCGGGTCGGCGCCGCCCAGCTTCGCCCGCGCGACCTGCCGGAACAGCTCCTCCCCCACCCCGTCGCCGGCGGGCAGCAGGTCCTCGGGCAACCCGGCGCGGGCGGTGCGGGACACCAGCTTCGCGGCGAGCGCGACGGCCGGCTGCCCCAGCGGCACCCCGTCGACGGAGGAGCTGCGCTGCTTCTCTGCGCGCTTGAGCTCCTCCCAGCGTCCCTCCTGCGCGGTCGCCGTCTCGATCCGCTCCGAGCCGGCGAAGACGTGCGGGTGCCGCCCGACGAGCTTGGCCACCAGCCCGTCGGCCACCGCGTCGACGTCGAACGCGCCCTCGGCCGCCTCCTGCGCCACCCGGGCGTGGAACAGCACCTGGAGCAGGACGTCGCCCAGCTCCTCCCGCATGTCGGCGCGGTCGCCGTCCTCGATCGCCTGGTACAGCTCGTAGCACTCCTCGACGAGGTACTGCAGCAGCGACTCGTGGGTCTGCTCGGCGTCCCACGGGCAGCCACCCGGCGAGCGCAGCCGGTCCATCACGGCCACCGCGTCGAGCAGCGCGGCGCCCTCCGGCTCCGGCACCGCGACGGCGTCCGCGGTCGGCTCGCAGGTCAGCAGCACGGCGTCGGCCGGCAGGTCACCGGCGTCCTCCCCGACGGGCTCTGCCCCGGCCGCCCGGGCGAGCTCCTCGGGCACCGAGGGGGCCGCGTACACGGCGGGGGCGGCGCGCAGGGCGGGCAGCGCGGCGGCCGGCAGGACGGCGCCGAGCCGCCGGGACAGGACGATCACCGTGGCAGCCACGCGTCCAGTCTCCCCCGGCGCCGCCGGCCCGGGCTCAGGCCCCGGCCGGCCCGATGATGCTGCCGGCCTGCTGACCCTCGGCGACCACCCGCATCCGGACCGGGTCCCACATCCCGAACCGCGGGTTGACCTGGACCGTCCCGGCGTCGGGCTGGGTGAGCCGCTCCCCGATCGACGCCAGCGTGTCCTGGTCGATCGTCGCGGCCGCCGACGGGCCCTGCGCGGGCGCGTCCGTCACGCGGTCGATCACGTGCAGCACCAGCCAGACGCCCTGCCCGGGCGAGGGCTGGAAGGCCACGGTCTGCCCGGCCGGGGTGCCGAAGAGCACGGTCGTGGCGCTGTCGGGATCGGTCGCGGCGCGGTAGGTCTGGCCGGGCTGGGCGGTGCGCGGGTCGGCCAGCACCTCGCGGGCCCGGTCGCCACCGGCGGCGATCGCGCGGGCCTTCTCCTCGGCGTCGGCCTGCGAGGTCGCGGCCACCAGATCGGCGGTGACCGCCAGGCCGTCGACGTGCTTCTCGGCGAGGGCGATCGCGAGCAGCCGGTCCCGGGCCCGGTCGCGCAGGGCGGCGCCCTCGAACAGGCTGCGGTCGAGCCGCAGGGCCGAGGGGTCGGCGAGCAGGGCGTCGACCCGGTCCTCGCCGACGGTGATCCCCTCCCGCGCCGCGGCCGCGGTGATCAGCTCGTGGCTGACCTGCGTGCTCACGACGTACCGGGCGATGTCCGCGTCGGCGATCTCGCCGGTGCTCTGCGCGGAGAGTGCGGCCTTGTGCGCCAGCGCCGTGTCGATCCGGGACTGGACCTCGCCGAGGCCCACCGACCGGTCCGCCACGATCACCGCCGACCCGACCTGGCCGGGGCCGCTGCCGCACCCCGCGGCCACCGCGGCCACCGCGCACGCGGCGACGACGACTCGGCTGATCCGGCCCGGGCGTCCGATGCTCCGCACGGCGATCACCCTCTCACGGCACGACGTGTGCCAGGTCACCCGACCCCGTCCGGCCCGTCCGGACGGCGATCGTGTCGCACACCGCGTTCGTAGTTCTGCGTATTGCGGCTCCGGAGAGCGTGGCGGGAGGCTGTGCTGCCCGAACTGCCGGAGTCGTCACGCGGAGGCCGACCTGGTCGCGGTGTCCGGGGCTTCATGGCGGTCGGGGTCGGCCGACCGGACGGAGGTCTGTCATGCGCATGTTGCTCATCGCCCAGCCCGACGTGGACAAGGGAAGTGCGGCCGTCGTCAGCGGCGACATGGCCAAGACCGTCCAGGCGACGATCGAACTGATCCAGCCCGAGGCCACCTACTTCGCGCCCGTGCGGGGTCGGCGGACCTTCATCGCGGTCTTCGACCTGGACGACCCGGCCCAGCTCCCGAAGATCCAGGAGCCGCTGTTCAGGATGGGCGCGGTGGTCGAGATCGTGCCCGCCATGAACCTGGAGGATCTCCAGCGCGGACTCGCCGCGATCGGCGGCTGACGCCCTGACGACGTTCTCGCCGGTCAGGCCCTGACGACCACCGTGTCGCACACCTTGTCGGCGAAGGTCTGCCGCCGCTCGTCCCAGAGCGGCCACAGGTAGCCGAGGTACAGCGGCGCGGCGTCGAGGACGTGCGCGAGCTGACGGGCGAGCGTGGCCCAGAAGCCGAGCGTCCCGCCGTCGCGGGCCCGGACGAGCCGCGTGCCCATCACCTGCTTGCCGAGGCTCTGCCCCGTCCTACCCTGCCGGTAGCAGGTGTTCCACAGCGCGAGGGCGAAGGCGGCGAGGTAGCAGACCCCGGCGATCGCGAGGACGACCCCGAGATCGTTCGAGACCGCGAGGCCGAGCAGCCCCAGCGAGGCGACGACGCCCGGGATCAGCCCGTCGACCAGCGTCGAGCCCACGCGGGAGCCCCACGACGCGTAGTCGGGCCGCGGCGGGACGGGCTGCGGCGGGTGCGGCGGATACTGCGGCACCGGCGCCGGCGCCGTGGGCAGCGATCGCCGGCGCTCCGACCGGGGTGTCGGGCGATCGCCGGATCCCCGCCCGCCCGAACCCGACCTACCGTCGACGGCGCCCGGTGCCTGCGGTCCACCGCCCCGTAGGTGCCGGGCCCCGCGTCGGTCCGGGCATTCCGCCGATCCGGCCCGTACGCTGCGGCGATGACGCACCGGCTGGCCAACGTCGTGGTCGACAGCGCGGACCCGCGGCGCCTGGCCCGGTTCTGGGCCGAGCTGCTCGGCTGGCCGGTGGCGCACGAGGCGGACGACGAGGTCGACGTCCGGTCCCCGCACGCGCCCTGGACGTTCGATCTGGTGTTCGTGCCCGTGGCGGAGCCGCACAGCGGGAAGAACCGGGTCCACCTCGACCTCGCGAGCAGCTCGCCCGGTCATCAGCTCGAGCTCGTCGAACGTGCGGTGCGGCTCGGCGCCCGGCCCGCCGACGTCGGCCAGCACGCCGTCCCCTGGGTGGTGCTCGCCGACCCGGAGGGCAACGAGTTCTGCGTGCTGGATCCCCGCGCGGAGTACGCCGAGACCGGTGCGTTGGCCGCGATCGTCGTCGACGTGCCGGAGCCCTCGGCGGCCGCCGCGTTCTGGTCCGCGGCGGCGGGTCTGCCCGTCGGCCGCGACGACGGCAGCGTGGCCGGCCTGCGCCCGCCGGCCGGCCTGCCGTGGCTGGAGTTCCTGTCCGCGACGGCACCCAAGACCGCCAAGGACCGGCTGCACGTCGACGTCGACCCGGTCGACGACCAGGCCGCGGCGGTGGCCGAGCTGGAGCGGCGCGGCGCGACCCGGACGGACGTCGGGCAGGATCAGCAGGAGGTCACGTGGGTGGTCCTGGCCGACCCCTGGGGCGGGGAGTTCTGCGTGCTCCGCCCGGGGGCGACGGAGCCTGCGACGTCCTAGCCTAGACCGGCCAGGTCGATCAGCCCGTCCTGCAGGGCGCGGGCGACCAGCGCGGCCTTGGTGGTGGCCGGGCGGCCGGCGTCGGCGTACTTGATCCGCACCCGGCCGATGTAGGTGTCCACGGTCTTCACCGACAGGTGGAAACGCTCCGCCACCAGCTGCTTCGAGTCGCTCTCGAACCAGGCGAGCAGAACCTCGCGTTCGCGCTCCGAGAGCGCCGGGCGGTCCGGCCGGGGGTCCGCGGCTATCGCCCCGCCGAGCACCGGCGGCGTGTACGGCCGGTCCTGCACCGCCGCGCGCAGCGCCGGGATCAGGTGCTCCGGCCCCTCCGCCTTGGTCAGGTAGGTCGCGGCGCCCAGCTCGAGGCAGCGCAGGGCGGTGTCGCTGTCCGCGTGCTGCGAGTAGACGACGACGCGGCGGCCGGCGTCGACGAGCCGGGTCAGGTCCCCGAACGCCGGCGCGCCCGGCTCGAGCTGCAGGTCGAACACCACGGCGTCGGCGTCGGGCTCCCCGAGCGCCACCTCCACGCGCGGGCCCGAGGCCAGCACCCGGATCTCCGGCTCGGCGCGGGCGCACCAGGCGCGCACGCCGTCGACGATCGCCGGGTGATCGTCGACGATCACGATCGAGGGGCCCATCTCGCCTCCACCCATGTCGCACCGCCGGCCTCGACCGTGCTGGTACCCACATCCGCGACGTCCAGCACCGGTACCCGCGCGGCGCCGTCCGTCACCACCCCGACGACGACCGCCCCGCCGACGCCGGCGAGGGTCACCCGCGCCGCGGCCCGCGCCGCGTGCAGGGCCGCCTCCGCCGACGCGAGCAGGGCGCCGGCGGCGTCGGGCGGGAGGACGGGGCGCCGGCCGCGCTCCGAGTAGCGCACCACCACGCCGCGCCGCTCCGCGATGTCGATCAGTGCGGCGAGCTCGGCGGCAAGCGCGTCGGCCGCGTCGCCCTCCTCGGCGAACATCCGGCGCAGCCGCGCGGCCGCCCGGGCCGCCGCCTGCTGCACCTCGGGATCGGAGGGGGCGAGCGTGCCGTCGCCGATCCCCTGCAACAGCGGCAGCGCCACCGCGCGCAGCTCCGCGTACCGGGCCTCCCGGTCGGCGTGCAGCGTGTGGGCGACCTCCTCCGCCGTGCGAGCCCGCGCCTCCGACGCGGCGGCGTCGGCGGCCTGCCGGGCCACCGTGCGCAGCGCCGACCCGGCGAGCGCGATGGCGAGCTGGAACGACGTCACGCCCACCGCCGTGATCGCGAAGGCCACCAGCGTGATCCGGTCGGTCCGCCCGCTCGCGACGAGCAGACCGAGCACGAACAGCAGGTGCATCGCGATCAGGGCGACGAACCCGCGCAGCCGGGCGCCGGCGAACAGCAGCACCCAGATCCAGCCGACGACGCCGTACCCGACGTGCGCCGGCCCGGCGACCTGCGTGGGGTCCAGGGTCAACGCCATCAGGACCGCGACCGCCAGCACCCCGAGCGCGACCGGGAGGCGGGCCCGGCCCCAGAAGCGGTGCCGGGCGACCAGGACGGCGTCGACGGCGGCGACGAGGACGAACAGGCCCCAGCCGACGGGCCCGGCCTACCCCGGGTGGAACGCCGACGCCCCGGCGAGCAGGTTCGGCAGGCTGAGCCCGACGAGGATCACGAGCGTGATCACGGTCTGCGCGATCCGCAGGCCCCGGAGCAGCCGGACCTCGAGATCGCCCGGTGCCTCCCCGGCGCGCCCGCTCACCGCGGCCACTCCAGCCGCACTTCGGTGCCCTTCCCCGGCCGCGACCGGACGACGGCCCGGCCACCGGCCCCCGCCATCCGCTCGGCCACCGACAGGGCCAGCCCGATCCGGCCCGCCGGCACCCGCGTGGGGTCGAAGCCCCGCCCGGCATCGCGCACGGTCACGTGCGCCCGACCCTCGTCGACCACCGCGGTGACCTGCGCGTGGCCGGTCCCGGCGTGCCGAGCGACGTTCTCCAGCCCCTCGGCCAGGGCACCGCCCAGGGCGCCCGCGGCCTCGGCCGGCAACCACAGGTCGCCGTCGACGTCGAGGTCCACCCGGATCCGGGCTCCCCCGACCGCCCGCCGGACGACGTCCTGCAGACACCCCGCGGCGACGGGGACGCCGTCCAGGGCGGCGACGTCCCGGGCCACCTGCTCGCGCAGCCACGGCTCGCGGCCGGCGACGCCGCCGAGCCCGACCATGAGCAGCGTGCTCGCGGCGGTGTCGTGCACCGTCGCCCAGTGCGCGCGCTGCTCGGCCCGGCGCGCCCGGGCCAGCTCGGCCTCGCGCTCGGCGGCGAACCGGCGCGCCATCCGTTCGTCGGCCACCTCGCCCCCGCGGTCCACCAGCCGCCGCACCAGCCGGGACAGCCCGGCCTCCACGGCCGTCCAGAGGCCGCCGACGCCCAACGCCTGCCCCACCGTGACCTCCGGAGCGACCGCGGCCCCGACCACGAACGCGACGCACACCGCGGCGGCCGCCACAGCACCCGGCAGCGGCCGCACGTGCCACTGCAACGCGACGACCGCGACCGACGCCACGGGCGACACCCACCCCAGCATCCGCAGCAGCAACGCCGGGTCCACGAGCAGCGACTGGGCCAGGCACAGCGCGCACATCACCGCGATGTCCACGACCCACACCCAGGTCTGCGGCCGGGTGCGCATCAGGAACAGGTAGGCCGCGCTCCACCCGAACAGGGCGACCGCCACCGCGCCGCAGACCCCCGGACCCACGGGCGGGTCGGCGAAGGGCGCGGCCACCGCCATCAGCATCCCGACCAGCGCCCGGGCGCCCGCCGCGTAGCGCAGGGCGAACCGGTCGAGGAGGGCCGCTGTCGACATGTCGCGGGGCTGGTCGCAGGGCGCGACCACGCCGTTACATCCCGCTGCTCAGCGCTGGACGACCGTCCAGCGTCCCTCAGGCAGTCACCGCGACCGGGGCCGCCAGCTCCTTCACCAGCGCCGTCAGCCAGTCGAGCAGCTCGGTGTCGCGCAGCGCCGCCCCGCCGATCCGGTTGCCGGCCGCCGGCTTCGGCACGGAGACGAGCCGCGCCGCCGCCTTGTACTGCCCCTTGGGGTGCAGCCGCTTGAACCGCATCTGCTTGGACTCGGGCAGCTCGACCGGACCGATCCGGATCTGCGTGCCCGCCCCGGCCACCTCGCCGATGCCCAGCTCGCGGCACAGCTGCCGGAACCGCGCGACCGCGAGCAGGTTGAGCACCGGTTGCGGCGGCTCGCCGTACCGGTCCTTCAGCTCCTCGACGATCGCCTCCAGCGCCGCCTCGTCGGCCGCCTCGGCGATCTTCCGGTAGGCCTCGAGGCGCAGCCGCTCGCCGTCGACGTAGTCGTGCGGGACGTGCGCGTCGACCGGCAGGTCCACCCGCACCTCGGCCAGCGGCTCCGGCTCCTCCTCGCCCGGCCCGCCGCCGGCCTGCTGGCGGAAGGCCGCGACGGCCTCGCCGACCAGCCGGATGTACAGGTCGAACCCGACACCCGCGATGTGGCCGGACTGCTCGGCGCCCAGGATGTTGCCCGCGCCGCGGATCTCCAGGTCCTTCATCGCGACGGCCGCGCCCGAGCCCAGCTCGGAGTGCTGCGCGATCGTGGCGAGCCGGTCGTGCGCGGTCTCGGTGAGCGGGTGCTCGGGCGGGAACAGGAAGTAGGCGTAGCCGCGCTCGCGGCCACGGCCGACGCGCCCGCGCAGCTGGTGCAGCTGGGAGAGGCCCAGCGTGTCCGACCGCTCGACGATCAGCGTGTTGGCGTTGGAGATGTCCAGGCCGTTCTCGACGATCGTCGTGCAGACCAGGACGTCGAACTCGCGGTGCCAGAAGGCGTTGACGGTCCGCTCCAGCACGTCCTCGTTCATCTGCCCGTGCGCGACGCCGACGCGCGCCTCGGGCACCAGCTCCTGCACCTTCCGCGCGGCCTTGTCGATGGTCGACACGCGGTTGTGCACGTAGAACACCTGGCCGTCGCGCAGCAGCTCGCGCCGGATCGCGGCGGCGGCCTGCTTGTCGTCATAGGCGCCGACGTAGGTCAGCGTGGGGTGCCGGTCCTCGGGCGGGGTGGTGATCGTGGACATCTCGCGGATGCCCGCGAGGCTCATCTCCAGCGTCCGCGGGATCGGCGTCGCCGACAGCGTGAGCACGTCGACGTGGGTGCGCAGGGCGGTGATGTGCTCCTTGTGCTCCACACCGAAGCGCTGCTCCTCGTCGACGATCACGAGGCCGAGGTCCTTCCACCGGATCCCGGTCTGCAGCAGCCGGTGCGTCCCGACGACCACGTCGACGGTCCCCTCGGCCAGCCCCTCGATCGTCTCCTTGGCCTCGCCCGCGTCGGTGAACCGGGACAGCCCCTTCACCGTCACCGGGAAGGCGCGCATGCGGTCGGCGAAGGTCTGCAGGTGCTGGGTGGCCAGCAGCGTGGTCGGTACGAGCACCGCGACCTGCTTGCCGTCCTGCACCGCCTTGAACGCCGCGCGGACGGCGATCTCGGTCTTGCCGAAGCCGACGTCGCCGGAGATCACCCGGTCCATGGGCACCGGCCGCTCCATGTCCCGCTTGACCTCGTCGATCGCGGCGAGCTGGTCGGGCGTCTCGGTGTAGGGGAAGGCGTCCTCGAGCTCGCGCTGCCACGGCGTGTCCGCGCCGAAGGCGTGGCCGGGCGACGACTGCCGCGCCGCGTAGAGCTGCACCAGGCCGGCCGCGATGTCCCGGACGGCCTTGCGCGCGCGGCCCTTGGTCTTGGCCCAGTCCGCGCCGCCGAGCTTGTTCAGCGAGGGCTGCTCGCCGCCGACGTACCGGCTGATCTCGTCGAGCGCGTCCGTCGGCACGAACAGCCGGTCCGCGGGCTGGCCACGCTTGCTCGAGGCGTACTCCAGGACCAGGTACTCCCGGGTGGCGCCCTGCACCGTGCGCTCGCGCATCTCGACGAACCGGCCGATGCCGTGCTGGTTGTGCACCACGTGGTCGCCGGGCTGCAGCGCGGCGAGGTCGACGGCGTTGCGACGACGGGCGGGCATCTTCCGCGTGGTCGTGTCCAGGCCGGCGCGGGTACCGGTCAGGTCCGCCTCGGACAGCAGCACCAGGCCGATCTCCGGCGCGGTGAAGCCGTCGGCGATCCGCCCGCAGGTGACCGTGACCAGGCCCTTCTCGGGGGCGTCGGTGAGCCCCTCGATCAGCGTGGCGGGCACCTCGGCCTCACCGAGCTGCTCCAGGCTCCGCTGTGCTGTGCCCTGGCCCGCGACGACCAGGACCGCTGCCCCGCCGGCCGCCGTGTGCGCCCGCAGGTCGACGAGTGCACGGTCGGTGTCGCCCCGGTAGGACTCGATCTCGTGCATGCCGGGCACCACGGCGTCGTCGGCCCCGGAGAGCAGCGGGGACAGGCTGACGACGGCCCGGCCGGTCGCGGTGGCGTGCTCGAGGACCTCGGTGAGGTCCCGGTAGGCCGAGGCGCCGACGTCGATCGGGGCCGTGCCGCCGGTGCCCGCGGCGAGCCAGCTGGCCTCGAGGAACTCCTGCCCGGTGCGGACGAGGTCGTGGCTGCGCGTGCGGACGCGCTCGGGGTCGGCGACCAGCACGCGGGAACGCGCGGGCAGCAGGTCGGTGAGCAGCTGCAGCTCCCCGCCGACCAGGGCCGGGATCAGCGACTCCATGCCCTCCGCCGGGATGCCCTCGGCGAGGTGCTCCAGGAGCTCGCGCAGCTGCGGGTTGTTCTCGTGCTCGCGGGCCAGCGCGGCGGCCCGCTCGCGGACCGGCCCGGTGAGCAGCAGCTCGCGGCAGGCCGGCGCGACGACCTCGGTGACCGCCGGTTCGTCCATCGACCGCTGGTCGGCGACGGAGAAGGCGCGCAGCTCGGAGACCTCGTCGCCCCAGAACTCGATGCGGACGGGGTGGTCGGCGGTCGGCACGAACAGGTCGAGGATGCCGCCGCGAACGGCGAACTCACCGCGCGCGGTGACCATCTCGACGCGGGTGTAGGCCAGCTCGACCAGCCGCTCCAGCAGCTGCTCGAACTCGTACTCGGTGCCGACCCGCAGCGTGATCGGGTCGAGGGTGCCCAGCCCGGGCGCCACCGGCTGGATCAGGCTGCGTGCCGCCGCGGCGACGAGCCGGGGCGGGTTCTCCGAGCCCAGGGCCCGGAACAGGGTGAGCCGGCGGCCGACGGTGTCGGGGCGCGGGGAGAGCCGCTCGTGCGGCAGGGTCTCCCAGCTCGGCAGCACGGCCACCGCGGCCGGGTCGATCAGCTCGGTCGCGGCCGCGGCCAGCTCCTCGGCCTCGCGGTCGGTGGCGGTCACGGCCAGGACCGTGCCGTCGGCGGCCAGGCCCGCGGCCAGGAAGGGCCGCAACGCGGCGGGGCCCTCCGCGCGCACGGCGGGTGTGTCGGCCGTGCGGGTGTCGACCGCGCGGGCGGCGTCGAGCGCCGCACCCAGGCCGGGGTCGGAGAGGGCGGCGGTGAGCAGACCGGACAGTGGTGCGGCCACGGGACTCCTCGGGAGGGCATGCGGACAGACCCCTGCCCGGGTCGGGTGCCCGTACGGGGGTCGTTGAGTGACGACGATACGCCCGCCCGATTTCTTCCCCGCAGGTCGGCACGTCCCGCGCCACCGCGGCACTCCCGGGGCGTCGCCTCCGGACGCCCGGGAGTGCCGGCTCGCGGGTCAGGGGCGCGGCGGCAGCACCGGCTTGGCCCTGCTCGGGCGGGTCGCGGGGTCGGGTGGGCCCACCGGCGGCGAGGTCTGCAGCGCCTCCAGGGCGATCCGGACCGCCGTCTCCAGCTGCGGGTCCCGGCCGGCGACCCAGTCCTGGGGCCGCACGACGACCTCGACGTCCGGGTCCACGCCGTGGTTCTCCACGGACCAGTGCAGGTCGTCGAACCAGAACGAGTAGCGCGGCTGGGTCACGCGGGTGCCGTCGACCAGCGAGTAGCGGCTGTCGATGCCGATCACGCCGCCCCAGGTCCGGACGCCGACCACCGGGCCCAGGCCCATCCGCTTGAACGCGGCGGTCACGATGTCTCCGTCCGAGCCGGCGTGCTCGTCGACCACGGCCACGATCGGCCCGCGCGGCGCCCCCTCCGGGTAGGTGGCGGGCGCGCCGTGCCGCACGACGTCCCACCCGATCACCCTGCGCGCCAGCTTCTCGATCACCAGCTGGGACGTGTGCCCGCCGGAGTTGCCGCGGACGTCGAGCACCAGCCCGTCCCGCCGGGCCTCCCGGGCGAAGTCGCGGTGCAGCTGGGCCCAGCCCGAGGCGACCATGTCCGGCACGTGCAGGTAGCCGAGCCGGCCGTCGGAGCGGTCGGCCACGAACGCCCGCCGCCCCGCGACCCAGTCGTGGTAGCGCAGGGTCGCGTCCGTGCCGAGGGGCCGCACGACGACCCGGCGCACCTCCCCCGGGACCGTCCGGATCGTCAGCTCGGTCAGCGTGCCCGCGGTGCCCACGAGCAGCGGGGCCGGACCGAGCTCCGGGTCGACCGGCCGGCCGCCGACCTCGAGCAGCACGTCGCCCTCCCGGACGTCGACGCCCGGGTCGGACAGCGGGCTGCGCGCGCTGGGCGCCGAGGTCTCCGGCGGGAGCACCCGAGCGATCCGCCAGCCGCCGTCGCCGTCCGGCTCCAAATCCGCGCCGAGCACGCCGGGCCGGCCCGTCCAGTCCCCGCCCGCGCCGCGGCCCACCACGTACGCGTGCGACGAGCCCAGCTCGCCCTGGACCTCGTAGAGCAGGTCCACCAGGTCGTCCGCGCTGCCGACCGCGTCGACCAGCGGCCGGTACCGCTCCAGCTCGGCGGCCCAGTCGACGCCGGCCATGTCCTCGATCCAGAAGTGGTCCCGCATCAGTCGGCCCGCCTCGTCGAACATCTGGCGCCACTCGGCGGCCGGGTCGATCGTCACGGAGATGCGCCGGACGTCGATCTCGAACTCGTCCGCGTCGCCCTCCGACGGTGCCGACGACCCGGAGCGGTCCGGGCGCAGCAGGCGCAGCGTCCGGCCGTCCCGCACGACGAGCCGGTTGCCGTCGCCGCTGACCGCGTAGCCGTCGGCCGGGTCGGCGATGGTGTCGACCTTGCGCTTCTTCAGGTCGTAGCGCTCGAGGACCGGGCGCGGGTCGTCGCCGCCGTGCCGGCCCTCGCCGAGCACACCGGTGACCGGCACCCACAGCCAGAGCAGGCAGTCCTTTGCGGCGCCGAGCGCGCGGTAGCGGCCCTCGGGGACCGGGATCGGGACGACGCGGGCGGTCAGGCCCTCGACGTCGATCACCGTCTCGGGCGGGACGTCCTTCTTCCCGTCCTTCGCGGCGTCGTCCGCCGCCTCGCCGGCCCTCTCCAGGGCCTTCTCCGCGGCCTTCTCCGCGGCCTTCTCGGCGGCCCTCTCGGCGGCCTCGGCCTCGTCGCTGCTCTCCGGGGCCGGCAGGTCCTCCGGCTCCTCGTCGGCGGCGGAGACGGGGCGGCCGTCCGGCCCCGCGCCGAACGGCGACGGCGTGCGGGCCGCCAACGGCACCAGGAACGGGCGCCAGGAGGCCGGGAAGGTGAGGTCGAAGGAGTGCTCGTCGTAGATCGGGTCGAAGCTGCGGCGCGAGAGGAAGGCCAGGTACCTCCCGTCGTCCGTGAACACCGGGTCGGTGTCGACGAACCGCGGCTCGGTGACCGCGACGAGGGTGTCGGGCCGGTCCCCCTCGGCCAGCTGCACGAGCATGATCCGACTGAGCTCGGGCTCCACCGGGTCCTCGTAGGCCAGCCAGCGGGAGTCCGGGGAGAAGGCCAGCCCGGCGATCTCCCCCGCCGCCCCGCGGGCCGGCTCGCGCAGGGCGCCGGTGGCGGTGTCGAGCAGGAGGAGCCGGCCGTCGTGCGTGGCGAGCGCGGCGAGCGAGCCGTCCGGCGAGGGCTCCAGCTCCAGCACCCGGCCGAGCTCACCCGAGCCGTACCGGACGAGCGCGGTCGCGCCGTCGGCGTGCGGATCGAGCGGGGAGATCGCGACGGCGTCCTCGCCGGTGGCGTCGTCGACCCAGATCGCGCGGTCCGCACCGAGGGGCTGGGCCATCCGCGCCCGGACGCCCGGCTCGGCGAGCAGGGTGCGGGCCGGGCCGTCGCGGTGCGTGAGGCGGTGCACCGTGCCTCGGACGCCCACGATGCTCGCGCGCCCGGTCCGGTCCGGGTACGCGCCACCGACCCAGGCGGCGGTGGTGATCCGGTGCGGCTCGCGGTCGGTCCGGGGGCCACCGAGCCGGATCTCGAGGCGGCGCGGCCCGCTGTCGTCGGCGGGATCGAGCGACTCGACGAGGTACAGCTCGCCCGCGGACTCGTAGACCACGCGGCTGCCGTCCGTGGTGGCGTGCCGGGCGTAGAAGGCGGACGCGCCCTCGCCGCCGTGGTCCGTGTGCCGGCGCAGGTCGCCGAGGCCCGCGCGGTCCACCGAGTACAGGTTGCCCCAGCCCTCGTGGTCGGAGAGGAACGCGATGCGGTCGCCGACCAGCATCGGGGCGTCGAGCTGGCCCTCGAGCTCGGCGAGGATCCGGCGGAACTCACCGCTGCCCTCGGGGTCCCACCAGAGCGTGCCGGCCGTGCCGCCGCGGTAGCGCTTCCACCAGGCCATGTCGCGGGCCATGGTGCGGCCCACGAGCACCCCGGGGTCGCCCTGCGCGACCGCCGACACCGGCCCGTAGTCCAGTCGCCGGGGCCGCCCGCCCTGCGCCGGGACCGTGTACGCCCAGGTGTTGGCGCCGGTGTGCTCCCCGATCGCGGAGACCGCGAGCACCTGCCCGTCCGCGGTCCAGCCGGCCAGCCGGGTGCGCACGTCCCCCCAGAACGTGAGGCGCCGGGCGGCGCCGCCCTCCGCGTCGGCGACCCGGACCTCGGGCGCCCCGTCCTTCCACGACGTCCAGGCGACCAGCGTGCCGTCCGGCGAGAACCGGGGCCGGGCGGCCGGGACGTCGTCGGCGGTCAGGCGGACGGCGCGGCCCCCGGCGAGCGGGGCGGTCCAGACGTCGTCCTCGGCGACGAACACGACCGTGTCGCCGGCGAGATGGGGGAAGCGGAGGTAACTGCGGGACACGGCGCCACCGTAACCGTCGGGTCCGACAGGACCCGGCGACGGCGGCCGGGCGGGCGGGTATCCGGCGACCCACCCGAGGGATCAGCGCGAAACGGGCAGATCGTGCACCGGCTCCACGAGATCGACTAGGGTTCGGCCACGTGTTGGAGGTCGGGGGACTCGAGAAGCGGTTCGGGCGGCGCACGGCGCTGGCCGGGGTCACGTTCGACGTGCGGCCCGGCGAGGTGTTCGGGTTCGTCGGGAGCAACGGCGCGGGCAAGACCACGACGATGCGGATCGTGCTCGGCGTGCTCGCCGCCGACGCCGGCGAGGTGCGGTGGCAGGGGCGGCCCGTCGACGCCGACGTGCGCCGGCGGATCGGGTACATGCCCGAGGAGCGCGGGCTCTACCCCAAGATGCGGGTCGGCGAGCAGCTCACCTACCTGGCCCGGCTGCACGGCGTGCCCGCCGCCGAGGCGGAGCGTGCGGTGCGGTCGTGGACCGAGCGGCTCGGCGTGGCCGAGCGGCTGCGCGACGAGGTCCAGAAGCTCTCCCTCGGCAACCAGCAGCGCGTCCAGCTCGCCGCGGCGCTCGTGCACGCACCCGAGCTGCTGGTGCTCGACGAGCCGTTCTCCGGGCTCGACCCGACGGCGGTGGAGGTGATGAGCGCCGTGCTGCGCGGCAAGGCCGACGAGGGGGTGCCGGTGATCTTCTCCTCGCACCAGCTCGATCTCGTGGAACGGCTGTGCGACCGGGTGGGCATCATCGCCGCCGGCCGGATGGTCGCCGTCGGGACCGTCGAGGAGCTGCGCTCGGGCGGGGTCGAGCGGATCGACGTCGTCGGCCCCGAGTCGGACTGGGCGGCCGGGCTGGCGGGGGTCACGGTCGTCGCCCGGGAGGGCCGGCGGACGCGGGTCGAGCTGTCCGGGTCGTCGGACCAGGAGGTACTGGCCGCGGCCCTCGCGGCCGGGCCGGTGCACGAGTTCGCGCCCTACCGTCCGCCGCTGACCGAGCTCTACCGGGACGTCGTGTCGGGGGGTGCGGCGTGAACGGGCTCTCCCCGGGGCAGGCGGTCGGGCTGGTCGCGCGCCGCGAGTTCGGCACGCAGGTGCGGTCGCGGAGCTTCGCCGTCGGGATCGTGATCTCCCTGGTGATCTTCGGCATCTACGCGCTGATCTTCCAGTTCGTCGGCAGCCGGACGTCGTCGGACACGATGGGGGTCACCCCGGCCGCGCAGCCCCTGGTCCCGGCCCTGGAGCAGGCGGCGTCGGCGGCCGGCCGCACGCTCACGATCCACGAGGTGAACGCCGCCGAGGGCGCGGCGCAGGTGCGGGCCGGGGACCTCGACGCGGTCCTCGACCGTGCCCCCGGGTGGACGTTGACCGGGCTCGACGCCGTCGGCACCGAGCTGCAGAACCTGGTGTCCACCGTGGTCCGGCAGACGACCCAGGACGAGGCGCTGCGGGCCGCGGGACAGGACCCGGCCGCGGTCGCGGCGCAGGGCACGGTCGCGGTCGCGACCCTCGAACCCGACGACCCGGAGCGCGGGCAGCGGCTCGGCCTGGCGATCGTCACGTCCGTGCTGCTGTTCATGTCGCTGATCGGCTACGGGTCGGCGGTCGCGCAGGGCGTGGTCGAGGAGAAGTCCAGCCGAGTCGTGGAGCTGCTGCTGTCCACGATCCGGCCGGTGCACCTGCTCACCGGGAAGGTGCTCGGGCTCGGCGCCGTCGGCCTGTTCCAGCTGCTGATCCTGGGTGCGATCGGGGTCGTGGTCGGCAGCGCCACCGGGCTGCTCAGCGCGCCGTCCGCCGCCGCGCCGGCCCTGGCCGCGGCGGTGGTGTGGTACCTGCTGGGGTTCTTCCTCTACGCCTCGGTCTACGCGGCGGCGGGTTCGATGGTGTCGCGGCAGGAGGAGCTGCAGTCCCTCGTCGCCCCGATCATGTTCCCGCTGCTGATGCCGTTCGTCTTCGCGGTGTCGGTGCTGCCCGGGGACCCGCGCAACACCCTCGCCACGGTGCTGTCGTTCGTCCCCTTCTTCGCACCCACGCTGATGCCGGCCCGGCAGGCGCTCGGCGTGGCGGCCTGGTGGGAGGTGCTGATCGCGGTGGCGCTCACGCTCGCCGCGATCGTCGGGGTCGTGGCCGTCGCGGCCCGGATCTACCGCAACTCGGTCCTGCGCACCGGCGCCCGGGTGGGCTGGGCCGAGGCGCTACGGGGCTGAGCCGGGGCAGAGCACGGGCAGAGCACGGGACTGAGCACCGGGCAGCAGGGTCCGGGACCGGGCTGGTGACAAGGGGCGCGCGGCAGCGCTCAGCGCGCGTAGCGCTCCTGCGCCCGGGCGCGCGCCTTGGCTGCCTCCACCTCGCGGTCCTTCGGCGGGGCGGTGGTCACGAGGTCGTCGAGCAGGTGCTGGGTGACGTGCGCGATCTCTGCCACTGCCCGGTCGAACGCCTCCTGGTTGGCCTGCGACGGCCGCGTCGACCCGCTGATCTTGCGGACGTACTGCAACGCCGCCGCCTCCACCTCCGACCGGGACGCGGGCGGCTCGAAGTTGTGCAGGGTGCGGATGTTGCGGCACATGCTCGCTCTCCGGGGCTCGACGTCGGCACCCGCCGTTGTAGCAGCTCAGGACCCGCGGATCACGTGCATACCCGCGTCGAGGGTCCCGGCGGCCTGGCGCGCCTTCAGCACCGCGAGCCGGGTGAACCGGTTGTCGAACGCCTCCTGGGTCAGTCCCCGCGCCCGGTACTCGGCCGCCAGCTGCTGCGCCCCGGCCGGGATCGTCCACGCAGCCTCGAAGCCGAGCTCCTTGCGGGCCCGCGAGAAGTCCACGCGGTACGACCGCGGGTCGTTGCCGGCCTCGCCGGTGATCGCCAGCTCCGCGCCGGGGACCGCGTCGACCACGGCCCGGGCGATCTCGGCGACCGTCCGGTTGTTCTGCTCGGTCCCCACGTTGTAGGCCCGCCCGCGGACGACGTCGGCGGGTGCGGCGAGGGCGGCGACGACCGCCCCCGCGATGTCCTCGGCATGGGCGAGCGGACGCCAGGGGGTGCCGTCGGAGAGGACCTTCACGACGTTCGTGAGGACGGCGTGCCCCGTCAGGTTGTTCAGCACGATGTCGGCCCGCAGCCGGGGCGAGAAGCCGAAGGCGGTGGCGTTGCGCATCGAGACCGGGACGAAGTCGGGGTCGGCCAGCTCGACGAGGTCGTCCTCCACCCGCACCTTCGACTCGGCGTAGGGCGTGACCGGCTTGAGCGGGGCGTCCTCGTCGACGAGGTCGTCGCCGGACTGGGCGCCGTAGACGGAGCAGGTCGAGGCGTACACGAACCGCCCCACCCCGGCTTCCTTGGCCAGCCGCGCCAGCCGCGTCGACGCGTGGTGGTTGATGTCGTAGGTGATCCGCGGCGCGAGCGAGCCGAGCGGGTCGTTGGACAGCGCCGCCATGTGCACCACGGCGTCGAAGCCCGCCAGCCGGTCCACCGAGACGTCGCGGAGGTCGACGGCCAGGCCGGGCACGTCCGGGGTGTCGAGCGAGCCGAGGACGCAGTCGGCGAAGAGCCCGCTGTCCAGACCCGTGACCTCGTGCCCGGCGGCCGCCAGGATCGGGGCCATCACGGTGCCCAGGTAGCCCTGGTGGCCGGTCAGCAGTACGCGCACTGGTGTCTCCTCGTCGCCGTTCCGCGGTGCACCGGATGACTCGTCCGCGGCGCGCGGAGCATTAGTCGACGGGGTCGATCCCGGTGAGCGGCGCTACGCCCAGGACCAGCTTCTGGACGTGGAACGCCTCGGCGTAGCGCGCATGGCACTGCACGCCGCGCACCCGGGCGAGTCCGGCGAACGTCTCGGCGTCGAACCACGTCCGGTCCCGCTGGCTGCCGTAGTGCTCGAGGAGCTTGGTGACCTTCTCCCGGAGCACCGGCTCCGCGAGGGGCAGGTAGACCGACGGCTGCGCGAGATCGCTCTCCCACTTCAGGATCTCGTAGCCGAGGGCCAGGTGGTCGCGGAAGACCGTGGGGATGATCTTCGACAGGGTCCGGTGGTCCTGGTGCGCGTCGTGCGCCGTGGGTCCGAGGATCAGGTCCGGCTCCCCCATCGCCCGGACCTCCTCGACCGCCTGCTTGGCGCGTTCCCAGCGCACCGGCACGCGCCCGTCCGGCAGGTCGTGCACGATGATCTCGAGCTTGGCGCCGGGGCAGAAGGCCGCGAGCGCCTCCCGCTCCTCCTCCTCGCGCAATGAGCCGCCGCCCGTCAGCACCATGGCCGTGACGGAGACGCCCGGGTGCGCCCGACAGAGCTCGAGCAGCGCTCCGCCCGCCCCGATCGCGATGTCATCGCAGTGGGCTCCGAGCAGGACCATCTGGTCCAGGCGCTCGGGCAACAGGCTCAGCATCGTCGGGCTCAGCGCTCCTCGCGGACGGGACGGCGACGGACGGGCGCCGTGGTGCGGTCGGTGACGCCCCACAGCATCCCCCGTCGCACCCCGCGCCGACAGGGCCGAACGATCACTCCCGGTGCTCTCAGCTCAGACGACCTCGAGGGTCGGGATCGGGAAGACGAGCCGGCCGCCCCACTCCCGTACGGACGCGAGCTGCTCGACGAGCTCGTCGCGCAGGTTCCACGGGAGGACGAGCACGTAGTCCGGCCGGTCGGCCTCGATGCGTTCCGGCGGCAGGACCGGGATCCGCGTGCCCGGGGTGAACCGGCCGTGCTTGTACGGGTTGCGGTCCACCGTGTACGGCAGCAGGTCGGGCCGGATGCCGCAGTAGTTGAGCAGCGTGTTGCCCTTGCCGGGCGCCCCGTAGCCCACCACGGTCCGTCCCGCGCGCCGCGCCTCGATCAGGAAGGCCACCAGGTCGTCGCGCACCCGCGAGACGGCTTCGGCGAAGCCGTCGTGACCGTCGGCGGTGTGCAGTCCGGCCTTCTCCTCCGCCGCCAGCACCTCGCGTACCCGGGCCGAGGGCTCGCCCGCGACGGCGGCCGGCCGGGCCCAGACGCGGATCGACCCGCCGTGGGTGTCCAGGAGCTCGACGTCGACGACCGTCAGCCCGCCCGATGCGAGGGCCCGCTGCGCCGTGAGCAGCGTGTAGTACTGGAAGTGCTCGTGGTAGACGGTGTCGAACTGGGTCCGTTCCACGAGCGTGAGCAGGTGCTGGACTTCGATCGACACCCAGCCGTCGTCGGCGACGAGCGCGCGCAGGCCCTCGGTGAAGCCGACGACGTCGGGGATGTGGGCGTAGACGTTGTTCAGGGCCACCAGATCCGCCGGCCCGTGCTCCGCGCGGACGTGCGCTCCGGTCTCGGGGGTGAGGAACGCGGTCAGGGTGGGCACGCCCCGCTCGCGCGCGGCCTCACCCACGTTGCGCGACGGCTCGATCCCCAGACAACGGATCCCGCGTCCGACCACGTGCTGCAGCAGGTAGCCGTCGTTGCTGGCCACCTCGAGGACGAACGAGTCCGGCCCGAGCCCGAGCCGCTCGCTCGACGAGTCGACGAACCGCTTCGCGTGCTCCACCCACGACGTCGAGTACGAGGAGAAGTAGGCGTACTCGGTGAAGGTCTCCTCCGGTGTGATCAGCGGAGGGAGCTGGGCGAGCAGGCACTCCTCGCAGACCCGCACGTGCAGGGGATAGGTCGGCTCCGGCCGCTCGAGCGCGTCGGCGGTGAGGAACAGCTCGCACGGGGGCGTCGCCCCGAGGTCGAGGAAGCTGCGCAGGCCGGTGGACCCGCACAGCCGGCAACGGAGATCGGTCACGGTTCTGATGCCCCCACGGCGACGGTCTGCACGACACGTCCGGGTTCGCCCGCTCCCGTGCGGCCGTTACCCCGCGGTGCGGCCGTTCGGTCGAACCAACCGCCGCGACCCGGCCGGATGCGCCGCCGCAGCCGCCGCACACGCCCGTGACAGGATGGAGGCCTGTCCGCCGTGGTGTAACGGCAGCACCTCGGATTTTGGTTCCGATGGTCCAGGTTCGAATCCTGGCGGCGGAGCAGTACGGGCGCGCTCAGTCCAGCGCGGCGTCGAGCGTGATCGTGGTGCCGGTCAGCGCCTTGCTGACCGGGCAGCCCTCCTTGGCGGCCTGGGCGGCCCGCTCGAAGGCGGCGGCGTCCATGCCCGGGACCTCGCCCCGGACGGTGAGCGCGATGCCCGTGATCCGGAACCCGCCGCCCTGGTCCGGTCCGAGCGAGACGTCGGCCTTCACGTCGAGCGCCTCGGGCGTTGCGCCCTCCTGGCCGATCAGCGCGGAGAGCTGCATCGCGTAGCAGGCCGAGTGGGCCGCGGCGATGAGCTCCTCGGGGCTGGTGGTGCCGCCGGCCTCGTCGGCCGCGCGCTTGGGGAAGCTGACCTCGTAGGTGCCGACCTTGCTGCTGGTCATCTCGACCTGGCCGGATCCCTGCTCCAGGGTTCCGTTCCAGGCCGTCCGTGCGGTGCGAGTGGGCATTCGGGCCTCCCGTCGGCGATGGTCCGTAGGGAGGAACCCACCGCGTGGTTCCCGATACACGCGAGGTGAGCGCGGGATCGCCGACCGGTCCGATCGGGACGACGAGCGGAGGATCAGCGCACCTGGACCGCGTCGCCGACCTGGAGGAAGTCGTAGAAGGCCCGGGCGTCCTCGTTCGCCAGGCGGACGCACCCGGCCGACGGCGTCTGCAGGCTGCCCTCGTGGAACGCGATGCCGCCCTCGGCGAAGAACACCGCGAACGGCATCGGCGCGTCGTTGAACTCCTTGCTCCGGTGCGTGTCGTTCTTCCACTCGACGACGAAGTCGCCGCGCGGCGTCTCGTGGCCGGGCCCGCCCGGGCTCGTCGCGACCGGGCCGCGGACCACCTTCCCGTCGTCGATCAACCAGGCCTTCTTCCCGGCGAGGTCCACGCACGCACGCGCCTCCGCGGTGCACGGGGTCCCCTCGAGGGTGCCGGGCCCCGCGACAGCCTGACCCTGACCGGCGGCGAGCGTCCCCACCCCGACCAGTCCGGCCGCGACCGCCCCGCGCACCCGGGGCGAACGCGCCCTGCTGTGCCTTCCCATCTGTCCGCTCGGCACCTTTCGTCCCGTTCGACCCGCCGACAGCACAACGACGGGGGCGGGACGAGGTAACGAGCCGGACGAGCCGCCCGACAGGCCCGCGTAGGATTCGCCCCGCATCGGGGACCCGACCATCTCGAGGAGCGCCCATGCCCGACCGCCCTTCCGCCCGCCCCGCCGCCGCCGTGGTGCTGGCCGCGGGTGAGGGGACCCGGATGCGGTCCGCGACCCCCAAGGTGCTGCACGAGATCGGCGGCCGGAGCCTGCTCGGGCACGCCGTGCACGCGGTCGCGGAGCTGGAGCCGGAGCACCTCGCGGTGGTCGTCGGCCACGCCCGCGAGCAGGTCGGCGAGGCGCTCGAGCGCCTCGGCGACGAGGTTGCGCGCCGGGTCCTGCCCGCCGTCCAGGAGCAGCAGAACGGCACGGGCGACGCCGTCCGCTGCGGTCTCGCCGCCCTGCCCGGCGGCCTGACCGGCACCGTCCTGGTGACCTATGGGGACGTGCCGCTGCTCGACGCCACGACGTTCGGCGAGGTCCTGCGGCTCCACGAGACCGCGGGCGCCGCCGTCACGCTGCTCACCACGGACCTGGACGACCCCACCGGGTACGGGCGGATCGTCCGCGACCCCACGGGCTCGGTGCTGCGGATCGTCGAGCAGAAGGACGCCACCGAGGAGCAGCGGGCGCTCACGGAGATCAACTCCGGCGTCTACGCCTTCGACGCCGCCTTCCTCGCCGCCGGCCTCGGCCGCCTCGACACCGCCAACGCCCAGGGCGAGCTCTACCTGACCGACCTGGTCGCGCTCGCGGTCGCCGACGGCCTGCGCGTCGAGGCGGTGCGGGTGGACGACCCGTGGCTGGTCGCGGGCGTCAACGACCGGGTGCAGCTCGCCGCGGTCCGCGCCGAGCTGAACCGGCGGGTGCTGGAGCGGTGGATGCTCGCGGGCGTGACCGTCGTCGACCCCACCAGCACGTGGGTCGACGTCCAGGTCCGGCTCGGGCGCGACGTCGTCGTCGAGCCGGGGACGCAGCTGCGCGGGCAGACGACGGTGGGCGACGCGGCGGTCGTCGGCCCGGACTCCACGCTCACGGACGTCGAGATCGGCGAGGGCGCCTCGGTGGTCCGGACGCACGGCTCGTCGTCGTGGATCGGGCCCGGTGCCTCCGTGGGCCCGTTCGCCTACCTGCGCCCGGGCGCGCGGCTGGGCGCCGACGGCAAGATCGGCACCTTCGTCGAGGTGAAGAACGCGGAGATCGGCCGCGGCTCCAAGGTGCCCCACCTCACCTATGTGGGCGACGCCACGATCGGCGAGCAGAGCAACATCGGCGCCTCGTCGGTCTTCGTCAACTACGACGGGGTGGCCAAGCACCGGACGACCATCGGTTCGCACGTCCGGACCGGGTCCGACACGATGTTCATCGCCCCGGTGAACATCGGCGACGGCGCCTACACGGGTGCCGGCACCGTCGTCCGCGAGGACGTTCCGCCGGGGGCGCTGGCGGTGTCGTCCGGGCCACAGCGCACCATCGACGGATGGGTCGTACGGAAGCGACCCGGCACGCCGGCGGCCGAGGCCGCCGAGCGGGCCAGCGACACGGCCGCCCGGGACGCGGCCGAGAGCGGCCGAGGAGGCACAGCGCAGTGAGTGCGATGTCGGGTCAGCCCAAGAAGAACCTCATGTTCTTCTCCGGGAGGGCGCACCCCGAGCTGGCCGAGCAGGTCGCCAAGGAGCTCGACGTCACCGTCACGCCGCAGTCGGCGTACTCCTTCGCGAACGGCGAGATCTTCGTCCGGTTCGAGGAGTCGGTGCGCGGGTGCGACGCGTTCGTCCTGCAGGCGCACAGCGCGCCGATCAACGACGCGATCATGGAGCAGCTGATCATGGTCGACGCGCTCAAGCGCGCCTCGGCCAAGCGGATCACCGTGGTCATGCCGTTCTGGGGCTACGCCCGCCAGGACAAGAAGCACCGCGGCCGCGAGCCGATCTCGGCCCGCCTGGTCGCGGACCTGTTCAAGACGGCCGGTGCCGACCGGATCATGACGGTCGACCTGCACACGGCGCAGATCCAGGGCTTCTTCGACGGCCCGGTGGACCACCTCTTCGCGCTGCCGGTGCTCGCCGAGCACATCAAGCAGAACTACGCGGGCGCCGACCTCGCCGTCGTCTCGCCGGACTCCGGGCGCGTGCGGCTGGCCGAGCGCTGGGCGGAGACGCTGGGCGGCACGCCGCTGGCCTTCATCCACAAGACCCGCGACCCGCTCAAGCCGAACGAGGCCAAGGCGAACCGCGTGGTCGGTGAGATCGACGGCCGCACCTGCGTGGTCATCGACGACATGATCGACACCGGTGGCACGGTGGCGAAGACGGTCGAGGTGCTGCTCAAGGAGGGGGCGAAGGACGTGATCATCGCGGCCACGCACCCCGTGCTCTCCGGTCCCGCGGTCGAGCGGCTGTCCACCTGCGGTGCGCGCGAGGTGATCTTCACCGACACGCTGCCGATCCCGGACGAGAAGCGGTTCCCGAACATGACCGTGCTCTCGATCGCCCCGCTGCTGGCCGAGGCGATCCACCAGGTCTTCGACGACGGCTCGGTCACCAGCCTGTTCGACGGCAACGCCTAGGCACGTCGCTGGGCAGGCTCCCCACCAGGGACAACAGGGCTACGAAGATCATTCGGGCCGTCCCTGGGCAGCGGAAGCCTGCTCGGCAGGCTCCCGGGCCGTGTTCCAGGCCGCGTCGATTGCCCGCCGGGCGACGTCCTCCGACCCGGGCAGCAGGTGCCCGTACGTCGACAGGACGAGGCTCGCGTTCTCGTGGCCGAGCAGCTCGGCGACCGCGACGACCGACTGCCCCGACGCGAGCAGCACGCTCGCGTAGTGGTGACGAAGGTCATGCGACGTCGTCGAGTCCGGCAGGCCGGCCTTCACCGCCGCCGCGGTGAACACCTTGTTGCCGTACCAGTCGTGCATGATCGGCATCCCGTCCCGCGTGTGGAAGAGCGTGCCGTTCACCGCGGGCGGGTGCTCGGCGATGTGCTGGGACAGGGCGACCGCGACGACGTCCGGCAGCGGCAGCGTCCGACGTGAGCGCGGCGTCTTCGGCGCCACCCGCTCGCGGGTGATCCGGTCGATCTGGTGCTCGACCCGGGCGGTCCGGCGGAGGAAGTCGACGTCCTCGACGCGCAGCGCGAGCAGCTCCCCGATCCGCAGCCCGAGGCCGGCCTGCGCGACCACCATCGCCTTGTACCGGTCCCCGATCACGTCGACGATCGCGTCGACCTGGTCGACGGTCAGGGGCACGATGCGGTCCTGCTCCACCCGCGGCGTCCCGGCCCGCTCCCGCGCCGCCCGGGCCCGTGCGGCGACCTTCTCTGCGGCCACGGTGTCGACGTAGTCGGGGCGCACGACGGTCGACTCGTCGCCGACACCCATGCGTGAACGTCGTGGCCCGGATCCCGTTCTTATAGCTCGCTCCATCACCCGCAGGCAGAACCAGACGCCCACGTTCGTCGACACCCCGGTCGGCAGGCTCTTCGAGTCCGGCCGCTGTGTCGCGAACACCGCGATCACGGGCAGGGCCCGGCCGCGCTTGATGATCGCCTCGGCCAGCTTGCCGGCCTCCTCGCCGTACTCGCCGTGGCTGAACACTTTGCTGGTTGCCCCACAGCGGCGTGTTGTGCGGGGCGATGGCGCCGGTGGTGCGGCGGCGCTCGAGCTCGGCGACGTGCGCGCGGAGCCGGGCATCGGCACGACAGAGGCTTGAGCGGCCCGCGGGTGCGGGCGGTCAGTCGAATTGGGCCGTTCGGCCGCCAACCACCTCGCTGCGAGGGCCGTCCCATTTATAGATCAGACGATCCCTGCGCGCCTGAAGCGCGCTTACGACCGACATCAGCAAGGGGCCCAACTCCATGCGCCTTCGCAACACCGCATTCGCCGTCGTTCTCGCGGCGGGCGCCACGCTCCCCCTCGCCGGCATCGCCCAGGCTCAGCAGGCCGACCGCGACTGCCCCGACTTCGCGACCCAGGCCGAGGCGCAGGCAGCGCTCGACGCTGACCCCAGCGACCCCGAGCGCCTCGATGCCGACAACGACGGCATCGCGTGCGAGAGCCAGTTCGGCGAGCCCGCGACCGGCGACTCGGCGTCCGATGCCGGTGACAGCGCTGACGATAGCGGCAACTCGGTGGCCCCTGTCAGCGACAGTTCCCAGGACAGCAGCACCAGCGGAGGCCAGGTGCGCACCATGCCTGTGGGCGGGGTGGACACCGGGGACGGGTCGACCTTCGGCGAGCCCGTCACAGCGCCGGCGCTGATCGCGCTGGCCGGGTTGGGCGCGGTTGCCACCACCGCCGCGGCGGCAAGCTGGCGCGGGCGCCAGTTCAACTGACGCATGCACAATCGCACGCACCGCCATCCCCGCCGAGTTGGGAACCGCCTGGCGGGGGTGGCGGCGTTGATCCTGGTGCTCGTCTCCGGCTGTGCCGGCACCACAGATGCGGGCGGCAACAGCCCGGCGGCGTCGGTACAGACCTCGGTCGTGGCTTCGGCAGAGTCGGGCCAGCCGACGATGGCGGCGTCGCACCCCACCCGGCTGCGCGTTCCGGCGATCGACGTGGACGCCCGTGGCGTGATTGACCTCGGGCTGCAGGCGGACAGGACGATGGAGGTTCCGGCCGACGGCACGAAGGTGGGCTGGTATACCGAGTCACCCACCCCCGGCGAACGCGGGCCCGCCGTGCTCGCCGCCCACGTGGATTGGAACCATCAGAAGGGGGCGTTCTACGACCTGCACTCCCTCAAGCCAGGTGACGAGATCATGGTCGACCGGGCCGACGGGTCGACCGCGAGGTTCCAGGTGCGGCAGGTCGCGCAGTACTCGAAGGATGCGTTCCCGACGCAGAAGGTGTATGGCGACGTTGCCGGTGCCGAGCTGCGCCTGATCACTTGCGGCGGAGAGCTTGATCGGGCAGCCCGCAGCTACCGGGACAACATAGTCGTGTACGCAGGGTTGGTCAGTTCGACTTGACCAATCGCCCGAGTCGGGGCGGACGTGATGGCTCCAGGCGCACTGCGCCGTGGAGCCGTCACATCTTGCTCGGCAGATAGGCGCGGCCCGTGGCCCCGCCGCGTGGCGCTCCGCCGGCGCGGGCTGGGCCGAGGTGAGCGGACGGCCTTGGTGGGCGACCAGGGCGGCCAGCTCCACCGTGATCGTGAGGCACACCGACGGCCACAGCGCGACGACGTACCCGGTCACGGTCACCTCGGCCGCGGCCAGGTTCGCCGCGATGGTGGCGACCATGCTGGCCCAGAACGCCGCCCGCGAGCCGCGGCCGGCCGGCTCGCCGCGGTGCCGGCGCACCCAGATCACGACCAAGGCGGCGACGAGCATCCCGTCGGTGGTCAGCGCCAGCCACGGCGCCATGACCGGATCCCCGGCCCGGGCGATGACGTCCCAGGCGTGCCGCTACGAGGCAACCGCGGCCGGCCCACCGAGCGCGGACACCGTCGACACGGCGAGCAGCACGGGCCAGGAGCGGGCCCACCACTCCCGGGCGCTCACTGGTCGCCCCCGATCACGCGCCGCGCCGCGTCGAGGAAGTCCCCGGCGGTCCGGTGGATCCCGTCGAGCTGGCCTCCACCGGGCATGACGGACTGGCCGATCTCATAGGGCGACGGGAGCAGAGGTAGACACCGAACGCGACCCCGCCAAACACGGCGACGAGGAACGCGAGGATGAACGCCGGCCAGAACACCTGGCGGCGGACGCGGCGGCTGGCGTGCGCGGCCACATTCGTCGACTCCGGACACGAGGTCACCTCCGCCCCACCCTAGTGGTCGGGGCGAAATGACGGTGGCGGTGTCCCGGTGGGTCGCCTTGCAAGGCGCGGCTGGCGTGGGCGGCAACTCGACGCGCTCAGGGGCGCGGGTCTGTAGCCACACGATGACCACGGCGATGGAGCCGACGACAGTGAGGGCGCGGATCATCCCTCCCTCGCTCGGCGAGGGCCCGACCGAGCAGAGGCGGGATCGGGGCGTCCTTGGATCCCTCACGCCGATGGAGCCGGGCCAAGGACATGGAGTCGGCCGACGACATGGAAGGGGCCCGGACGGGGTGTGTGGTCAGCGGATTATGGCCGCCGTCGTGATGCTGGCAGAACGTCGTGTGGCCGGGTGCCGGGACAGCTCGGCGCCACGTCTAGAGATCCTGCACGAGTCAGCTCCTTGTCAGCTGATCAAGGCCCGTGGCCGGCGCTGCGATCGTCGCGCCCGGGCCCGCCTTCGTTTCGCGCGTGCGCGCGTATGTGAACGTCCTGTGGGTGGAGTGCACAGGCGGCGGCGAAGGAGGGCCTCGAATCCGATGTGGACGTATTGGCGCCGTGGCTGGGCAGCGGCAGGCAGGTACGCGCCAGGTCGTGCAGGGAATTGCAGGGAACTCTGGGGAACAGCCGATCGGCAGCTCAGGACGGGAATCCAGCCCTAACGCAGCAGGTAGTCCATCCGAGTGAAGAAATCGGCTCAGGTGCTCGACGGCAACGCCTGAGGTCGACGTGCCGAGGGGCGGGAGGCGCGAGCCTCCCGCCCCTCGACGTTCTCGGGGTCGGCCGATGCGCGGAGCGGGTACGGACGTCCGGCTCGTCGCCGCAGGCCGGACGGTCCTCGACCACTGCCGTCGGAACCATCGACTCTGACGAGCACACCCGGCGCGGCCGCCTTGATGGACCCTGCGACGAGCCGGTTCCGGCGCGGGCGTACTCTTGTCGGCGGTTCCGCGGCGAGGGCGGGTTGTTCGACGAGCCCGCCGTCATCGACGTGTGGTCGGCTTTCCGCCGCCTCCTCGCCGCGCGCACGCGACATCAGCAGTTCGAGGAGAGAGACCCACCGTGGCCCAGTCCAAGATCGCCGCCGAGACCCGGACCGAGTTCGGCAAGGGCGCCGCGCGGCGCACCCGCAAGGCGGGCAAGATCCCCGCCGTCCTGTACGGGCACGGCACCGACCCGCAGCACCTGACGCTGCCGTCGCTGGAGTTCGCCGCCGTCGTCCGCGAGCAGGGCCGCAACGCCGTGCTCGAGCTGGACATCGTCGGGGGCAGCAGCCAGCTGGCGCTGACCAAGACCGTCACCTTCCACCCGATCCGCCCCTACATCGAGCACGTCGACCTGCTCGTCGTGCAGAAGGGCGAGAAGGTCGTCGTCGAGATTCCGGTGATCATCACCGGTGAGGCCGTGCCGGGCAGCCTGATCACCCAGGACCTGAACACCATCGAGGTCGAGGCCGACGCCCTGAACATCCCCGAGAACGTCGAGGTCTCGGTCGAGGGCGCCGAGGTCGGCACCCAGTTCCTGGCGGGCCAGGTCGCGCTGCCGACGGGTTCCGAGCTGCGCACCGACCCCGAGTACCTGGTCGTGAACGTGGTCGCCGCGCCGACCGCCGAGGACCTCGAGGCCACCGAGGACGTCGAGGGCGCCGGTATCGTCGAGGACGCCCCCGAGACCCCGGCCGAGGAGTCCGAGGCCCCGGCCGAGGGCGAGTCCGCCGAGGGCGACTCCTCCGCCGAGAGCTGATCCGTGGCGCCGGCCCCTTCCGCCGGCACGGCCCTGGTCGTCGGGCTCGGGAACCCCGGGCCCGGCTACGCCGACACCCGGCACAACGTCGGGTTCGGCGTGGTCGAGCTGCTGGCCGGGCGCGCCGGGGCGCGGTTCTCGCTGCACAAGCGGTCCAACGCCGAGATCGCCGAGGGCAGGCTCGCCGGCCGCAAGGTCGTGCTGGCCAAGCCGCGGACGTACATGAACGAGTCCGGCGGCCCCGTCGCCGGGCTGGTCCGGTACTTCTCGGTGCCCCCCGAGGAGGTCGTCGTGGTGCATGACGACCTTGACCTCGGCTTCGGCGTGATCCGGCTGAAGCGCGGCGGCGGCGAGGGCGGGCACAACGGCCTGCGCTCGATCAGCCGCTCGCTCGGCACCAAGGAGTACCTGCGCGTGCGGTTCGGCATCGGCCGCCCGCCGGGCCGCCAGGACCCGGCGGACTTCGTGCTCAAGCGGTTCTCCGGGACCGAGCGCAAGGAGCTGGAGTTCGCCGTCGACCTGGCCGCCGACGCCGCCGAGGCGCTGCTGGAGCAGGGCCTCGAGCCCGCGCAGAACCGCTTCCACGCCCTCTCCGGCTGACCTGGTCGATCGACTACCTGGTCGATCGACCCCCGACGGGCCCTCCCGCACCAGCGCGGGAGGGCCCGTCGGCGTCAGGACCGGGTGGCCAGCAGGTCGGCGGTGGCGGCCCGGCGGAGCTTGCCCGACGGCGTCTTCGGCAGGGTCCCGGGCGGGAACACGTCCACCCGCGCGGGCCGCACCCCCACCGCGGACACCACGCGCGCGATCACGTCCTTGCGGATCACGGCGGCCTCGGCCTCGTCGTCGGCCTTGCGGGCCTCGACGGCCACCGCGAACGACTCGCGCCGCTGCCCCTCCCCCGCGAACAGCCGGACCGCCACGGCGTTGCCGGCCCGCACGCCGTCGGCCTCCGCGGCGGCGCGCTCGATGTCCGTCGGGTAGATGTTGCGCCCGCCCATGATGATCACGTCCTTGCGCCGCCCGCAGACCACGACCTGGCCGTCCTCGACGCGGTAGCCCTCGTCGCCGGTGTCGAACCAGCCGTCGGCGTCCTGGGTGGCGACCGGGCCGTTCACGGTCAGGTAGCCGGGCGTCACGGAGTCACCGCGCAGCTGGATCACCCCGACGCCGCGGGTCCCGAGCACCTCGCCGGACTCCCCGACCACGCGCGCCTCGATCCCCGGCAGGGGCGGTCCGAGCAGCGGGAACGCGCGCGTCGGCCCGTCACCGGCGGGCTCGGCGCGGCGACCCGCCTCGAGGGCCTCGGCGTCGATCTCGTCGACGGCGAGCCCGGTCGCGACCGGTGCGAACGCGACGCCGAGCGCCGTCTCCGCCATGCCGTAGGCGCAGAGCACGGACTCCGGGCGCAGCCCGAACCGCGCCCCGGCATCCACGAAGGCCCCGACCGCCGCCGGGTCGACGGGCTCGGCGCCGTTGAGCGCGATCCGCAACGACGACAGGTCCAGCTCCTGTTCGGCCCGCGCGAGCTGACGGGCGAGCACGGCGTAGGCGAAGTTCGGTGCGGCGGTGACCGTCCCGCGGTACTTCGAGATCAGCTCCGCCCAGAGCAGCGGGCGGGACAGGAAGTCCACCGGCGTGACCGTGACGAGCTCGAGCGCGGTCACCATCGGGATCGTCAGGAACCCGACCATGCCCATGTCGTGGAAGAGCGGCAGCCAGGAGACCATCACGTCGCGCTCGACGTCGAGGCGCGCGGCCTCGCGCATCGCGGTGATGTTCGCGTGCAGGTTGCGATGGGTGATGCGGACGGCCTTCGGCTCCGCGGTGGAGCCGCTGGTGAGCTGCAGCAGCGCGGTGTCGTCCTCGGCGGCGGCGTCGGCGTCGGGCGTGACGGCGGCCGGGTCGCCCTGCAGCGAGTCGACCACCCGGAACGGGATGCCGCGCTCGGTGAGCACCGGGGCGAGCGCGTCGAAGGGGGCGCCGAGCAGCACCATGCTCGCGTCGATCATGCGCAGCACCGCGACCGTGTCCTCGGCCCAGTGCATCAGGTCGGTGCGGGCGGTGGGCTGGTGCAGCATCGTGACACTGCCCCCGGTGAGCCAGACGGCCTGTGCGAGCGGGGCGATCACGGCCGGGTCGCCCGCCAGCACGCCCACGGCGCCGCCGCGGGTGAGGGCGGGGGTGTCGCCGTCGGGTCGGCGCAGGGCGTCGGCGATCCCGCGCGCGGTCCCGTGCACCTCGCTCCACAGCCGACGGACGGGGGCGGCGGGCTCGCCGGTCGTCATGCCGCGGGAGGTGTCGGCGGCGGACTCCAGCAACATCGCGAGGAACCGGGACATGCGCGCAGCCTAAGGCCCACAGCGGTGATCGCAGTACGGATCCACAACGTGGCTCGCGGGCC
The DNA here is from genome assembly GCF_021343995.1 of Pseudonocardia terrae. Taxonomy (GTDB): domain Bacteria; phylum Actinomycetota; class Actinomycetes; order Mycobacteriales; family Pseudonocardiaceae; genus Pseudonocardia; species Pseudonocardia terrae. Next base: position 41,309 of record NZ_JAJTTE010000008.1, read on the forward strand.
TCTCCGGTCGCAGTATGGATCCATGACGCGATCAGGCCGCCCGCCCGAGCGCAGCATGGATCCACAACGCGTCCAGGGCGCCCGTCTGAGCGCGTTATGGATCCATAACGCGATCCGGGAGCCCCGTCCGCGCCGGTCCGGAGGGTGGGGACGGGCGTAGGGTCGGGCCCGTGGCTTCCACCCGTGACTCGATCGCCGCGGCCGTCGAGGCCGTGATCCCGGGCGCCCGCGCCGATCTCGAGCGGCTGGTGCGCATCCCCAGCATCTGGGCCGACCCGGCGCACGCCGCCGACACCGAGGCGAGCGCTGCGGCCGTCGCGGAGCTCGCCGGCGCCCTGAACCCGGCGAACCTGCAGATCCTGCGCGCGGAAGGCGGCGCGCCCGCCGTCGTCGCGCAGTGGCCCGCGCCCGAGGGGCAGCCGACGGTGCTGCTCTACGCCCACCACGACGTCCAGCCCACCGGCGGCGACGAGCACTGGACCAGCCCGCCGTTCGAGCCGACCGAGCGCGACGGCCGGCTGTACGGGCGCGGCGCCGCGGACGACAAGGCCGGCGTGATGACCCACCTCGCGGTGCTGCGTGCGTACGAGGGGAAGCCGCCGGTCGGCGTCACGCTGTTCATCGAGGGCGAGGAGGAGTCCGGGTCGCCCACGCTCCCGCAGCTGCTGCGGGAGCACCACGAGCTGCTCGCCGCGGACGTCATCGTGATCGCCGACGCCGCCAACCCTGCCGTCGACGTCCCCGCGCTCACCACGAGCCTGCGGGGGCTCGTCGACGTCGTGATCGACGTGTCGCTGCTGGAGCGGCCGCTGCACTCGGGCGTCTTCGGCGGCCCGGTCGGCGACGCGCTCACCGCGTTGACCCACGCCCTCGCGAGCCTGCACGACGAGAAGGGCGAGGTCGCCGTCCCCGGTCTGCACGCGAACACGGGCACGGACGCCGCCGCTCTGGACATCCCCGAGGCGGAGTGGCGCGCCGAGGCGGGCCTGGTGGAGGGCGCCGAGCTGCTCGGGACCGGCACGCTGGCCGAGCGGATCTACCACAAGCCGGCGATCGCCGTCCTCGGGATCGACGCGCCTTCGGTCGCGCAGGCCGCGAACGTGCTGCTTCCGCGTGCCCGCGCGATGGTCAGCATGCGCCTCGCTCCCGGCGAGGACGCCCTCGCGGCGCGGGAGAAGCTCGCCGAGCACCTGCGGGCGCACGTGCCCTGGGGCGCGACGGTCACGGTCGAGCCCGGGTCGGGCGTGGCCGAGCCCTTCAGCCTCGACGCCAACGGCGGGGCGTACGACGCGGCCAAGCGCGCCTTCGCGGAGGCCTTCGGCACCGCGACCGTGGAGATGGGCATCGGCGGCAGCATCCCCTTCATAGCCGAGTTCGCCCGCACCTTCCCCGGCGCGGCCGTCCTGGTCACGGGCGTGGGCGACCCCGCCTCGCGGTGGCACGGGATCGACGAGTCGCTGTCGCTGTCCATGTTCGGCACGGGCGCCCGTGCCGAGGCCTTCCTGCTCGACGAGCTCCGCCGCTGACCGACAGTTCTTCGATATATCGCTAGCGCCCCGTTCGCGCGCCCGGCAGACTGAGCCGATGCGGATCGGCGTGCTGGGCCCGGTGGCGGCGTGGGCCGCGTCGGGTGCCGACGTCGCACCGAACGGGCTGCGCCTGCGCGGGCTGCTGGCCAGGCTCGCGCTCGCGCCGGGCCGCACCGTCACCGCCGAGACGCTGGTCGACGACCTGTGGGGCACAGGATCCGACTCGGCGCCCGCGTCGGCGAACGCCCTGCAGGCCCTGGTCTCCCGGCTGCGGCGCGCCCTAGGGCCCGAACTGGTGGCCACCGTGCCCGGCGGCTACCGCCTCGAGCTGGCCCCGTCCGACGTGGACTGTGTGCGGGCGGGTCAACGGATCGCCGAGGCCGAGCAGGAGGCCGATCCGGGGGCCGCCCGCGAGCTGGTCGGGCAGGCGCTCGCGCTGTGGCGCGGACCGGCCCTGGCCGACGTCCGCCGGCTGCCCTTCGCCGGCCCCGCCGCCGACCGGCTCGACGGCCGCCGGGCCGACGCCCTCGAACGGGCCGCCGGGCTGGACCTGGTGCTCGGCCGGGCGGCAGGCAGCGTGGAACCGCTGACCGCGCTGCTCACCGAGCAACCGCTGCGGGAGACCGCCGCCGCCGCGTTGGCCCGCGCCCTGCACGCCACCGGCCGTCAGGCCGACGCGCTGGCAGTGCTCGACCGGACGCGCGCGCGGCTGGCCGACGAGCTCGGCGTGGATCCCGGACCGGAGCTGGACGAGGCCCGCCTCGAGGTCCTGCGCGGCACCACCGTGCCCGCACCCGTCCCACCACGTCCGGCGCACCCCGTTCCGCCTCCGCCGCTGACCAGCTTCGTCGGCCGGGAGGCGGACGCCGACCGGCTGCGGGAGCTGCTGAGGACCGGGCGGCTCGTCACGCTCGTGGGGCCCGGCGGTGCGGGAAAGACCAGGCTCGCCCGGGAGGCCTGCCCCGGAGGGGCGGTCGCCGAGCTCGCCCCGCTCACCGGCCCGGACCAGCTGGCGGAGACCGTGCTCGCCGCGGTCGGCAGCCCGGAGCTGGTGATCCGCCAGGAGGAGCACCCCGACGTCGTCGAACGGCTGGTGGCCGCCGTCGGCCGGCGCGATCTCGTCCTGGTCCTGGACAACTGCGAGCACCTGATCGGCTCCTGTGCGGACCTCGCGGGCACGCTGCTCGCCCGTTGCCCGGCGGTGCGGATCCTGGCCACCAGCCGCGAGCCGCTCGCCGTGCCCGGGGAACGGCTGCATCCCGTCGAGGCGCTCGACGAGGCCGCGGCCGCCCGGCTCTTCGCCGACCGGGCCGAGGCGGTCGCCCCCGGGTTCGCGGCCGACGCGCACGCCCCCGCGATCGCCGAGATCTGCCGCAGGCTGGACGGTCAGCCGCTGCCGATCGAGCTCGCCGCCGCCCGGCTGCGGGCGCTCAGCCCGAAGGAGATCCTCACCCGGCTCGACGACCGCTTCCGCCTGCTCATCACCGGCGCACGGACCGTGCTCCCGCGCCACCAGACCCTGCGCGCGGTCGTCGACTGGAGCTGGGATCTGCTCGACGCGGCCGAACGCGCCCTCGCCGGCCGGCTCGCGGTCTTCTCCGGCGGCGCCACGGCCGACGCCGCGGACCAGGTGTGCGGCGACGGGCTGGCCGACCCCTTCACCACGCTCGCCGCGCTCGTCGACAAGTCGCTGGTCGTCGCCGTCCCGCAGGCCGGGGCGCCCACCCGCTACCGGATGCTGGAGACCATCCGCGAGTACGCGCGGGAGCGGCTCGCCGCCTCGGGCGAGGAGGCGGCGACGGCGGCGCGGCACGCGGCTTGGACCGTCGCCCTTGTCGAGCGGGCCGAGCCGGAGCTGCGCGGCCGGGACCAGCTGCGGTGGCTCGGCGTCCTGCGCGCCGAGGCGGGCAACATCACCGGGGCGCTGCGCCGGGCCGTCGCCGAGCAGGACGCCGCGACCGCGTACCGGCTGGTCGCGGGCATGTTCTGGGGCTGGCTGATCCGCGGCGCCACCGACGAGACGATGACCTGGGTGCGCGCGGTCGGGGAGCTGCCCACGGACGGCGCCCCGATCGACGTGCTCGCCCGGGTCACCGCGTTCCGGGCGATCGAGTCGCTCGGCCGCGGGGCGATGGAGGAGGCGCAACGGCACGTCGCGCGCGCCGCCGTGCAGGCCGAGTCGGTCCCGCAGCCCCGGCATCCCGCGCTCGACCTGCTGGTGCCGCTGGGCGAGGCCTTCGCGACCGCGGACCAGGCACCGCTGACCGCGATCAGCACCACGCACCCGGACCCCTGGGTGCGGGCGTTCGCGCTGGAGATCCGCGCGACGCTGTCCGAGAACGCGGGCCTGATCGACCTCGAACGCGAGCTCGTCCGGGCCGCGCACGCCCTGTTCACCCAGGTCGGCGACCGCTTCGGACTGGGGATGACGCTCACGACACTCGGCGAGCTGGAGGCGTGGGCGGGCAACGCGGACGCCGCCGCGACGGCCTTCGAGGAGGCCATCGCGCTCGCCACCGAACTCGCCAACGACGACGACCTGCCGCAGTACCTCGTCCGCCGCGGCGGCCTCGCCGCCCGCACGGGCGACCACGCGCTGGCCCGCAAGCTCTACACCGAGGCGCTGGGGATGCTCGACGGCTCCGAGTACGCCTCGCCGGAGATGGTCCACGTCTCGCTCGCCGAGCTGGACCGCCTGGAGGGCGACCTGGCCGCGGCGCGCGCCCGGCTCGCGACCATCGACCCGGAGCCCGGCGGCATCGCCGTCGCCCAGCGGACCGCGCACCTGGCCACGCAGCGCGCGCTGGTCGAGCTGGCCGCCGGTGATCTCGGGACGGCGGCCGGGCTGCTGGCCGAGGCCGTCGCCGCCGCGGACGCGAGCAAGGACGGGCCCGTCGTCGGCTTCGTCGCCGAGACCGTCGCGCAGCTGGCCATGGCACACGGGGACCACGAGGGCACGGCGCGGGCGCTGGGCGTGGCCGAGGCCCGCCGCGGGGTCCTCGACCGGGGGGACCCCGCCGTCGTCGGCGTGCTGGAGGCGCTGGGCCCCGAGGCGGACGCCGTGCGGCGGGAGGCCCGAGGCCTCCCGCCGTCGTCCGGGCTGGACCTGCTGCGGGCTCAGGTCCGCCGCCGGTAGAGCGTCACCGCAATCGGCGCGAACACCAGCGTGATGCCGGCCGCCCAGAGCAGCGCGGTGCCCGCGGGGCCCGCGACCGGGCCACCGAGCAGCAGGCCGCGCACCGCGTCGGCCGTCTTCGACACCGGGTTGACGTCCACCCAGCCCTGCAACCAGCCCGGCATGGTCGACGCCGGCACGAACACGTTGCTGCCGAAGGTCAGCGGCAACGAGATCAGCGCGCCGAGCCCCTGCACCGAGCGCGGGTCCTTCACCAACATCGCCAGCGCCGTGAACACCCAGCACAGGGCGAACGCGAACGCCATGACCAGCAGCAGCGCGGCCACGATCGCCGGCGGGCCCGCGGAGGTGCGGAAGCCCAGGATCGTACCGAACACCAGCATGATCACACCCGAGGTCGCGTAGCGCGCCAGGTCCGCGCCGATGGCGCCGAGCAGCGGGGCCGCCCGGGAGATCGGCAGGCTCCGGAACCGGTCGAAGATCCCGGTGTGCAGGTCGTCGGCCAGCCCGGTGCCGGTGCCGGCCGAGGCGAAGATGACGGTCTGCACCAGGACGCCCGGCAGCGCGAACTGCAGGTACGCCGAGGTGTCGCCGGCGATCGCGCCGCCGAAGACGTACACGAACAGCAGCAGGAAGATGACCGGCTGGAGGGTGACGTCGATCAGCGCCTCGGGCGAGTGCACCGTCTTCACCAGCCCGCGCCAGGCCAGGGTGGCGCCGTGCCGCAGCGTCGACGGCCCGTGGCGGGCCGCGGTGCGTGGCGGGGGTTCGGGGACGGTCGTGGGGACGGTGACGGTCGCGGTGGTGGTCATGCGGCCTCCTCGGTCGCGGGGCCGGCCTCGGCGTGGCGGCCGGTCAGGGTCAGGAACACGTCGTCGAGGCTCGGCAGCCGCAGCCCCAGCTCGGCGAGGGGCACGCCGTCCTCCTCGAGCCGGACGCCGAGCCGGTGCAGCCGGGCGGGTGTGCCGGACAGCGTCAGCTCCCCGGTCGGGTCGATCGCGGGCGTCTCGGAGGTCAGCTCGCCGAGCAGCGCGGCGACGGCACCGACGTCGGCCCGGTGCAGCGGCCGGACGTGCAGCAGCTGCCCACCGACGTCGGCCTTGAGCGACGCCGGGGTGCCGCTCGCGATCACCTCCCCGCGGTCGAGGACCACGAGATCCTCGGCGAGCTGGTCGGCCTCCTCCAGGTACTGGGTGGTGAGCAGGACGGTCGTCCCCTCGGCGGCGAGGGCGCGGACGTGCTCCCACACCTCGTTGCGGTGCCGGGGGTCGAGGCCCGTGGTCGGCTCGTCGAGGAACAGCACGTCGGGCCGGCCGACGAGGCTGGCGGCGAGGTCGAGCCGCCGGCGCATGCCGCCGGAGTAGGTCTTGACCCGACGGCCGGCGGCCTCGACCAGGCCGAACCGCTCGATCAGCTCGTCCGTGCGACGGCGGGCGTCGCGCCGGGACAGGTCCAGCAGGCGGCCGATGAGCCGCAGGTTCTCGACGCCGGACAGGGCGTCGTCGACCGCGGCGTACTGGCCGGTCAGGCCGATCCGCAGGCGGACGGCCGGGGCCTCCGCGACGACGTCGTGGCCCAGCACGGTGGCCCGGCCGCCGTCCGGGCGCAGGAGGGTGGACAGGACGCGGACGGTCGTGGTCTTGCCGGATCCGTTCGGCCCGAGCAGGCCCAGCACGCTGCCGCGCCGGACCTCCAGGTCGACGCCGGCGAGGGCGGTGGTGGCGCCGAAGGTCTTCACGAGACCCTCGATGCGGATGGCCGGTTCGTTCATGACCACCACTCTCGGCGGGGGCGCTGCCATCCGGCTGACACCGGACCGCCCCGCCGTGTCAGCGGGCGTGGCGAGCTGTCAGGCCCCGGTCCGCCGCCGTCGGCCGCTGCGCCGATCGGCGTATCTCGGGCTGTGACCGCCCGGGTTCGTGCCGTGACGTCCGGTTTGCCGGCGGGGCTGCGGATCTCGGCCGTTGACCATCGCTGTGACCGGGGTTACCGTCCCGCTTAACGATCGTTCGGCAGATGGGTACCCGCCCGTCTCCGCTCCCGGGATGCAGCGTCGCCGAGGGAACGAGGACCTCCACTGTGGATTCGACCGTCCGCTCCACCCTGCCCGGAACCGGTACGGAGGCGTCCCCACGCCGCCGCTGGGCCTTCCTGATCGACCGCAGGCTCGATCGCTATCCCACCGGTGGCGAGCGGTACGCCCGCCTCGTGCTCGCCGTGCTCGCCACGGTCGTCATCTACTACGAGCAGTACACGTTGGGCGCCGTCTCGACGCTGGTCTCCCAGCAGCTCGGGATGTCGTTCCTGTTCCTCACGACCGGTCTCGCGGTGGCGAACCTGTTGGGCGCCTTCGGATCCCTGGCCGCGGGGCTCGCCGACCGGCTGGGCCGGGCGAACATCGTCGTCTACGGGATGCTGGTGGTCGGCGCGATCACGGCGTTCGCCATCACGCAGGTCCAGAACAAGTGGACATTCATGATCCTGTCCACGATCGTCGCGATCATGGAGGGCATGCTGCTGGTGGCCACGCCGGCGCTGGTCCGTGACTTCAGCCCGCAGATGGGCCGCGCCCGGGCGATGGGCTTCTGGAACGTCGCGCCGCCGGCCGGCTCGCTGCTCGCCTCCGCCGTCGCAGCGCTCACGCTGGGCTCGCTGGTGAGCTGGCAGAGCCAGTTCCGCATCGCCGGCATCGTCGGGATCGTCGTGTCGCTGATCGCGCTGGTCTGGATGAAGGAGCTCAACCCGGCGCTGCGTGACCAGGCGGCGGTGTCCGAGGAGGACCGCGAGCTGCTCGAGGCGCGGGCCGCGCGGGGCGAGGTGAACGTGAACCTCGCGCACCCGTGGCGGCAGCTGATGAAGGTCGACGTCGTGGTTCCCGCGATCGGCTTCTCGGTCGCGCTGCTCTTCTACTACACCATCGTCGGCTTCGCGCCCGTGCTGTTCACGACCGTCTGGGGCTTCGACCTCGCCGAGTCGAACAGCGTGATCGCATGGGCGTGGGCGTTCAACGTGCTGCTCTCGCTGACCTACGGCGGGCTCGTCGACCGCTTCCTGGTGCGCAAGCCGTGGATCCTCGCGGGCGCGGTGCTGTGCATCGCCATGCAGATCGTGCTGATCACCCTGGTCGGCGGGAAGCCGAGCTACCTCACGCTCGCGATCATCATGGCCGTGCTGGCCACCTCGTGGGCCGGGTTCGCGGTGCCCTGGTACGCGGCCTTCACCGAGACCGTCGAGGCCCGCAACCCCGCGCTCACGGCGACCGGCCTGGCGATCTGGGCGTGGATCATCCGCGTGGTGGTGTTCCTGTCGTTCCTGATCGTGCCGCACGTCGTGACCTCGGCGAACACCCTGGTCGCGGCCGAGCCCTACGTCGCGCAGGCGGAGAAGCTGCAGGCCGCCGGGCAGCCGATCCCGCCGGACCTGGCGGCCAAGCTGGGCGAGATCCAGCACGCCGCCGCGATCACCGGGGACCAGTGGCGGCTGTGGATGTGGATCGCGGTCGTCTTCGCGGTCGCGCTGGCCGCCACCGTCCCGCTGCTGCGCGGCCGGTGGAGCGTGAAGAAGGCGCGTGCCGACCTGGCCGAGCACGAGCGCCGGCGCGCCGAGGCGCTGGCAGCACTCCGTGGCTGAGGTGGGGCGGCTGAGGTAAGGCAGCCGAGGACCGCATCATGGTTCCATAACGCGCGAGAAAGGCCGCGAGATGCGCGTTATGGAACCATGATGCGTCGGGGTCAGGCTTCGGCCTTCTCCGCGGCCTCGAGCCACTCCATCTCGACGGCCTCGCGCTCGGCCTCGACGGACTTGAGCTCCGCGGAGAGCTCCATCAGCTTCTGCGGGTCGGTCGCGGCCTCGGCCAGCTTCGTGTGCAGCTGCTCCTCGCGCTTCGAGAGCTGCTCCATCTTCCGCTCGAGCCGCGACGCCTCCTTCCGGGCGGCGCGCTGCTCGGCCGCGCTGACCGCCGGTGCGGCCTTCGGTGCCGGCGCCGCGGTGGCCTGCGGCGGAGCCGTGGAGGTCCCCGCTGCCTGCCGCCGGCGGAGGTACTCCTCGATGCCGCCGGGCAGGTGGGTGATCTTCCCGTCGCCGAACAGCGCCACGACGGTGTCGCACACCCGCTCGGTCAGGTACCGGTCGTGGCTGACCACGACCAGCGTGCCCGGCCAGCCGTCGAGCAGGTCCTCGAGGTTGGTCAGGGTGTCGACGTCCAGGTCGTTGGTCGGCTCGTCGAGCAGCAGGACGTTGGGCTCGGCCATGAGCAGCCGGGTGAGCTGCAGCCGGCGCCGCTCGCCACCGGAGAGCCGGCCCACGGGCGTCCACTGGCGGGCGGGCGGGAAGCCCAGCCGCTCGGCCACCTGCGAGGCCGTCATCTCCTCCTTGCCGAAGCGGACGTACTTGGCGACGGCCTCGACCGCCTCCAGCACCCGCATGTCCTTCGGCAGGTCCACGAGGTCCTGGGTGAGCTGCGCGAGCTGCACCGTCTTGCCCTCGACGCGCGTGCCGCCGTCGAGCGGGCGCTCGCCGGTCAGCGACCTGAGCAGCGTGGTCTTGCCGGAGCCGTTGACACCGACGATCCCGATCCGGTCGCCCGGGCCGAGCCGCCAGGTCTGATGGTCGAGCAGGGTCCGTTCACCGATCTTCACCGTGGCGTCCTCGAGCTCCAGGACGGTGCGGCCGAGCCGGTTCGTGGCGAAGTTCAGCAGCTCGACGGTGTTGCGCGGCGGCGGCACGTCGGCGATCAGGGCCTCGGCGGCCTCGATCCGGTACCGCGGCTTCGACGTCCGCGCGGGCGGCCCGCGCCGCAGCCACGCCAGCTCCTTGCGGGCCAGGTTGCGCCGGCGTATCTCCGCCGCGTCGGCCTGCCGCGCGCGCTCGGCACGCGCGTACACCCAGTCCTGGTACCCGCCGAGATAACTCTCGACGCGGCCGTTCGCGACCTCCCAGGTCCGGGTGCAGACGGCGTCGAGGAACCAGCGGTCGTGCGTCACGACCACGACGCCGCAACGCCGGGACAGCAGGTGCTCCGCGAGCCAGCTGACGCCCTCGACGTCGAGGTGGTTGGTGGGCTCGTCGAGCACGACCAGGTCCGGCTCGCCGAGCAGCGCACGGGCCAGCGCGACCCGGCGCTTCTCACCGCCGGACAACCCGTCGACCGTCCGCTCGAGGTCTGCGCCGATGCTCGCTCCGCCTGCGCTCCGCGAGGTCAGGCCCAGGCCGCCGAGGACGTCGCGCGCCTTCGGATCCGAGGCCCATTCGTGGTCGGCGTCGTAGTGGGCGAGCACGACGTCGCGGACCCGCGCGCCGGCCGGGAAGTCGTCCCCCTGGGTCAGGTAGGCGAGCTTCAGGCCGCCCAGGCGGGAGACCCGGCCGCCGTCGGGTGCGCGGCGCCCCGCCAGCACCTCGAGCAGGGTGGTCTTGCCGCCACCGTTCAGGCCGACGACGCCGACCCGCTCGCCGCGCTCGACGCCGAGGGACACCTCGTCGAGCAGTACGCGGGAGGCGTCGCCCGGGACGTGCGCGGTGACGTTCTCCAGGTTGACCAGGTTCTGTCCGGCCATCTGTCCTCTCTCAGGCCCGGGCCGGCGGCCAGGGCGACCCGCTCGGGGCGGGCGGTACGGGTGGGGGTTCGTCCGCGTCGACGACGCGGGCCCCGGGGACGGGCCCGTGCGCGACGCGGACGGTGCGGCAGACGCCGACGCCGGCGAGCTCCGCGGCGACCTCGACCGCCGACTCGGCGTCGGAGCAGAGGAACGCGCAGGTGGGGCCGGAGCCGGAGACGATCCCGGCCAGCGCGCCCGCGCTGACCCCTGCCCTCAGGGTACGGCGCAGGTCGGGCGCGAGGCTCACCGCCGCCGCCTGCAGGTCGTTGCCCAGCGAGAGCGCGAGCTGGCGCGGGTCGCCCTGCGCCAGCGCGCCCAGCACCGGCTCGACCGGGCGCTCCGGCGGCTCCTCCTCGCCGCGCAGGCGGTCGAGCTCGGTGAAGACCGCCGGCGTGGACAGCCCGCGCCGGGCCAGCGCGATGACCCAGTGCATCGGGTGCCGCGACAGGACCGGGACGATCCGCTCGCCGCGCCCGGTGCCGAGCGCGGTGCCCCCGTGCAGGGCGAAGGTGACGTCGCTGCCCAGCTCGGCCGCCATCGACGACAGCTCGTCCCGGTTGAGGTCCAGCTTCCACAACGCCGAGAGCGCGACCAGCGTTCCGGCCGCGTCGGCGCTCCCGCCGGCCATCCCGCCGGCCACCGGGATGCCCTTGCGCAGCACGACGCGCACGTCCGGGTCGTGGCCGGAGCGCTGGGCCAGCAGCTCGACGGCCCGCCAGGCCAGGTTCGTGTCGTCGACCGGCACCTCGGAGACGCCCTCGCCGTGCACCTCGAGGCCCGGCTGGTCGCTCGCCGAGACCGCCACCTCGTCGAAGAGGCTCACGGCGTGGAAGACGGTGACCAGGTCGTGGTAGCCGTCCGCGCGCACGCCGCCCACCGCCAGGTGGAGGTTGATCTTCGCGGGCACCCGGACGGTGACCGGAGGACGAACGGCGGAGAGCACCACCCAACCCTACTGACCGCGTGCGACCGGCGACCTGAGGCTGACGGTGAAGGTGAGCACGGCCACCAGGCCCACCAGCAGCACCCCGGCGGGCAGCAGCAGGGCCTGCGCCATCGCGGTGCTGAAGGGGCCGTGGAGCGCCTGCGGGATGGCGCGGATGCTCTCGGTCTGCGCCCCGCCGCTCCCGCCGACGTTCGCCGCGATGCGGGACTGCATGAGCACGGCGATGCCCGCGCTGCCGAGCACCGCGCCGACCTGCCGGGTGGTGTTGTAGACGCCGGCGCCCGCCCCGGCCTGTGCGGGCGGCAGGTTGCGGTTGGCGGTGGTGGCGACCGGGCCCCAGACGAACGCGTTCCCCACGCCGAGCAGCGCGATCGGCAGCTCCAGGGTCCAGATCGCCGCCTCGGGCTTCATGACGGCCGCGAGCCAGACCAGCGAGACGGCCCAGCAGGTCATCCCGAACCCGGCGATCCAGCGCGGGTGCGCCCGGTCCGTGAGCCGGCCGACGAACGGGGCCAGCACCCCGGAGAACACCGCCAGCGGGATGAGCAGCAGCGCCGCACGCGTGGGACTGAGCCCGAGGACGCCCTGGGCGTAGAAGGTGATCGGGAAGGCCATCGCCGTGACGGCGAACCCGACCGTGGTGATCGCGATGTTGGCCAGGCTGAAGTTGCGGTCGCGGAACAGGCTCAGCGACATCAGCGGCTCGGCCGGGTTGCGGCCCTGCCACCAGACGAACACCGCCAGCACCGCGAGGCCGGACAGGATCAACGCCCACACGCCCGCGGCCCAGTCGTAGCTCTGGCCCTCCTGGATGCCGAAGACCAGCAGGAACATCCCGACCGCGCTCAACACCACGCCCAGCACGTCGAACCGCCGCACGTGGGTGGGCAGCTCGGGCACGAGCCGCAGCGCCAGCACGAACCCGACCACCCCCACCGGCACGTTGACGAAGAAGATCCACTCCCAGCCGAGGCCGTCGACCAGCACCCCGCCGAGGATCGGCCCGACCAGCGTGGCGACGCCCGCGACCGCGCCCCAGAGGCTCATCGCCTGGCCGCGCTTGTTCGGCCGGAAGGTCCGCGTGATCACCGCCATCGTCTGCGGGGTCATCAGCGACGCGCCCAGGCCCTGCAGCACCCGGGCGGCCACGAGCCACGCGATCGACCCCGTGAGCCCGCACCACAGCGAGGCGAGGGTGAAGATCGCGAGCCCCACGAGGTAGACCCGGCGCGGGCCGAAGCGGTCCCCCAGGCGCCCGGTGATGAGCAGCGGCACGGCGTAGGCCAGCAGGTAGGCGCTGGTCACCCAGACCACGGCGTCGACGCTGGCGCCCAGGTCCGTCTGGATCGCGGGCGTGGCGACCGAGACGATCGTCGAGTCGACGAGGATCATGAAGAAGCCGAGGACGAGCGCCCAGAGCGCGGGCCACGGGCTCGGCTGCCCCGAGACGCCGGGGCGCGTGCCGGGTTCGGCGCTCGCGCCGGTGTCGCTGACGGCCATGGTTCTCCTCGGGTCGGTACGCGGTGAAAGGGTAGGGCGCGGCACCGACAGAAAGCCCGCGGTCAGCGGGGGCGGTGGGCGGCCAGGCGGGCGAAGTCCTCGACACCGAGTGTCTCGGCGCGGGCCATCGGATCGATACCGGCGGCGCGCAGGGCCTCCTCCGCGGCCGCGGGGGACCCGGCCCAGCCGGCGAGGGCGGGCCGCAGCGCCTTGCGCCGCTGCGCGAAGGCCGCGTCGACCAGGGCGAACACCTCGGCCCGGCCGACCCCGCCCCGATCGGCCGCGGCCCCGTCGCCGGGCGGCGGTTCCCGGCGGGTGAAGGCGAGCAGCCCGGAGTCGACGTTGGGCACCGGCCAGAACACCGCCCGCGGGACCGGCCCGGCGCGGCGGGCGTCGGCGAACCAGGCCAGCTTGACGCTCGGGACGCCGTAGGTCTTGCTCCCGGGACCCGCCGCGAGCCGGTCCACGACCTCCTGCTGCACCATGACCAGGCCCTTCTCCAGGCTCGGCAGCGCCGCGAGGAGGTGCAGCAGGACCGGGACGCCCACGTTGTAGGGCAGGTTCGCGACGACCGCGGTCGGCGCGGGATCCAGGGCCTCGACCTTCATGGCGTCGAGGTTCGTGACGGTGAGCCGGTCGGCGAGCGCGGGCGCGAACTCGGCGGCCGTGCCGGGCAGGGCGGCGGCGAGCGCAGGGTCGATCTCCACCGCGTGCACGTGCGCGGCGGCGGGGAGCAGCGCGAGGGTCAGCGAGCCCAGCCCGGGCCCGACCTCGACCACGACGTCCTCGGCCGTGAGGTCCGCGGCCTTCACGATCCGCCGCACCGTGTTCGGATCGTGGACGAAGTTCTGGCCGAGCTTCTTCGTCGGCCGGATCCCGAAGCGCTCGGCGAGCGCGCGCACCTCGGCCGGGCCCAGCAGCCGGGAGGTGGCGGGTTCGGTCACGGATCCATCATCCGGGATCGCGTGCACGGGGCAGACTGCGGGGATGCTGAGGCTGCGCTGGCTCACCCTGCTCACCGGCGACCCGGAGGCGCTCGACGCCCGGATCACCGGGGACCTGGGCCTGTCCCGCTGTGCGTTCGAGGCCGAGCTCGAGGGCTTCGGCGTCTCCAGCGCGATCTACCCGCTGGGCCCCGACCGGTTCCTCGAGGTCTGCGCGCCCGTGCGGGAGGGGACGTCCGCGGCCCGCCGGCTGGAGCGGGCCGGCGAGGGCATGTACATGGTGATCGTGCAGGTCGGGGACCTGGACGGACAGCGGGAGCGGCTCGCAGCGCACGGCATCCGGGTGGTCGCGGAGTTCGACCGCCCGCAGACCCGCGGTCGCTGGGCGTCCCTGCACCTGCACCCCGCCGACACCGGGGCCGCCCTGCTCTCGCTCGACGTCTCGGACCCGCCCGAGGACTTCACCGTCGTCGAGGGGCCGTGGCGCGAGCACGTCCGGACCGGGGTCGTGACGGACCTGCGCGGGATCGAGGTCGTGGGCCCGGCGGAGCGCTGGGCGGCGGCGACCGGTGCCCCGCTCGACGGCGCCATCCTCCGGCTGGACGACGCCACGGTCACCTTCCGGGACGGCCCCGCCGAGGCCGTGACCACCGTGCTGCTGGAGGCGCGCGAGGACCGTGAGGTGGACCTCGGCGGCGTCCGGTTCGTTCTGCGCAGGCCGCAGCCGTAATACAGTCGCATCATGACCGACCTCCCGGCCGTCGTGTTCGACTTCGGCGGCGTGATCACCGCCTCCCCCTTCGAGGCGTTCGCCCGGATCGAGGCCGAACGCGGCCTGCCCAAGGACCTCGTCCGGCAGATCAACTCCACGAACCCGGACTCCAACGCCTGGGCCCGGTTCGAGCGCGCGGAGATCGACGCCGCGGCGTTCGACGCCGAGTTCGCGGCCGAGGCCCGCGCGCTCGGCCACGACCTGCCCGGCAGTGTCGTCCTGGCGGTGCTCTCCGGCGCCGTCCGGCCGCGGATGGTCGCGGCGCTCGACCTGCTCAAGGAGCGGGGCCACCGGCTCGGGTGCATCACCAACAACGTGCCCGCCGGGCACGGCGCCCAGATGTCCGCCACCGAAGAGCGCGCCGCCGAGATCGCCGCGATCATGGCGCGGTTCGAGTACGTGGTGGAGAGCAGCAAGGTCGGGGTGCGCAAGCCCGATCCCGCGATCTACGAGCTGGCCTGCACCGGGCTCGGGGTGCGGCCCGAGGACTGCGTGTACCTCGACGACCTCGGCATCAACTGCAAGCCGGCCGCCGCACTGGGCATGCGCGCGATCAAGGTGACGAGCGAGGACCAGGCCCTCGCCGACCTGGAGCAGGCCCTCGACCTCGCCCCGGGAACCTTCTGGCCGGGCACCTTCTAGTTGGGCAGGCCGAGCTTGCGGGCGCAGGCGGGCCAGGCGCCGTAGCCGCCGCGGGAGTCGCGGACCTTGCTGGCCACGGCGATCTGCTCCTCGCGGCTGGCCTGGTTCGGCAGCGGCGCGTACTGGGTGCCGCCGTAGGCGCGCCAGGTGGAGGCGTCGAACTGGACGCCGCCGTAGTAGCCGTTGCCGGTGTTGATCGCCCAGTTGCCGCCGGCCTCGCACTGCGCGAGCCGGTCCCAGACGGCGCCGTCGGAGATCGCCGGCACCTCGGGCTGCTCGTCGTTGGTGCCGACCTTGACGATCCGCGCTCGCGGCGCGGTGCTCGCGCCGGCGCGGATCTGCTCGCGGCGGACCTCCCGGCCGTTCTGCACGTACACGCGCATCACGGCGGTCTGCTCGCCCGGCGCACCCGGGTCGACGACCTCGCGCTTCCCCCGGGGCAGCTCCGGGTCCTCGATCTCCTGCACCGGCGGGTCGGTCCGGCGCACCTCGACGACCTCGCCGACGCCGTTGCGCACGAGGTGGATCTGCATGCCGTCGGTCAGCTGGGTGTCGCTGCTGGGGACCGACACGTCGTCCGGGCCGAGGGTGATGCCCTTGTCCGCCAGCAGCCCGGCGATGGTCCCGGCGCTGGTGGTGATCTGCTCGGGCGGGTTGGTGCCGTCGGCGAGGGTGACCGTGCGCTGCACCTCGACGCGGACGTCGAGGCCGCCCATCGGGATCCGTGTGTCCGGCGCGAGCGACATCTGGATCGGCTGGACGTTCACGCCCAGGCCCTTGAGGGCCTCGTCGACCGACGACGCCGTGGTCCAGACGTTGCGGGTCTGGCCGCCCTCGGTGAGCGTGAGCATCCGCGCCCGGTTGACGATCACCTGGTCGCCGTCGGCGATCTCGGTGGTCGGCGCGGGCTCCACGCGGTCCTGGGGGTTCGCGGCGATCCCTGCCGCGGCCAGCACGCCGGCGACGTCGTCGGCGTAGGTGTGCAGGACGCGGTCCTGGCCGTCGACCGTCACCGTCACGGACTTGTCCATCGCCAGCGCCGTCGCACTGCCCGCGGTGAGGGTGAGCAGGGCGGCGAGGGCGACCGCGCGGGCACCGAACCCGGACTTCCCGCCGGTGGGGGCGGGCGGGGTCGTGCGACGGGTCGTGGTCGCGGCCCGGGTCGCGGGCGTGGGCGTGGTCACGGCGCGGGGGGCGGCGGGCGCGGGAGTGACCGTCAGCGGCTCGGGTTCGGCCTCCGGTGGCGCCGGGGCCGGCGGGGCGACGACGGCGAACGCCTCGGTCACGGGCTCGACGTCGATGCGGGTGTCCGGCTCGGTGGCGGGTGCAGGCGGGGCGACGGCGAGGGCGCCGGAGTCCAGCCGCCCCGTGTCCTCGACCGCGGCGAACCCGCCCGAGCCGAGCCGCCCCATGTCCTCGACCGCGAGGAACCCGCCCGAGTCGACCCGAGCGGTGTCCTCGAGTGCCGGGAACCGGCCCGTGTCCTCCAGCGCGACGAACCCGCCGGTGTCGATGCGCCCGGTCTCGCCCTGGCGGACGAGGGGCTCCACCCGCGGCATGCCGCCCGTCGGTGCCTCGTCGAACCAGCTGCCCCCGGCGGGCACGGTGTCCAGGGCGCCCGGTCCCACCGGCGCTTCGAGCGCAGCGGGCGTCCGGGACACCTCGACCGCCGCGAACGGGGCGGTGAAGGGCTCCGCCTCACCGGCCGGGGTGTTCTCGCCCCACACCTTCTCGGCCCAGACCTCCTCGGCCCAGATCCGGTCGGAGCGGTCGAGCCACGCGCCTCCCGCCCGGCCGGGCCCCGCGTCCGCCTCGATCTCCTCGGCCTCGGTCCACCAGGAGCCCGGCACGTAGTCCTGGACCGGGGCGCCGGAGTCGGCGTACCCGCGCAGGTCCTCCGGCGGGGCGGGGCTCTCGTCGGCCCCGTCGTCGTACTCCAGCCACGGGCCCGGCCGCAGCGTCGGCGCGTCGGTCGTGCCCGGCCGCTCGGCGTGCTCCAGCGACTCGAGTCCCAGGCGGACCCGGACCGCACGCCGGCGCGCGCGAGCAGATACGTCGACCACTGGCTTCCAGACGCTCGTCGGACCGGGCAGGGGTGGCGCGTGACGGTGACCGGGGCTGGCGGCGTCGGGGAACGCCCGGTCACTCGTCGCCGCGCCGGTGCTGGGGAGCGGACCCCTCCCGGCTGGGCGATCACGGAACCGTAACGGGCCGTGGTCGCCGGGTTCGACCCCGACGCGCTCGGCAGCGCCGAACGGTGCGTCGGCTACGCCGAGCGCGGTGCCCGACCGTCCGGCGACGTCACAGCCGCGACGGGCGGCAGGTCGGCGAGCCCGAAGACCCGCTCGGCGTTGCGACCGGTGATCGCGGCGAGCACATCCGCCTGCACGCCACGGACTCCGGCGAGGCCACGCACCGTCCACGGCAGACAGTAGGGCTCGTTGGCCCGACCGCGGTGCGGGTGGGGGGTGAGGAACGGGGCGTCCGTCTCGACGAGCAGGTGGTCGTCGTCGGGGATCACCGCGGCCTCGCGGAGCGCGGCGGCGTTGCGGAAGGTCACCGGCCCGGCGAACGACAGAACGTAACCGGCGTCGGCGCACTCGCGGGCCATCGCGGCGTCGCCGGAGAAGCAGTGGAAGACCACGGTCTCCGGCGCGCCCTCCTCCCGAAGGATCCGCAGCACGTCGGCGTGCGCCTCACGGTCGTGGATCATCAGCGGCTTGCCGAGCCGTTTGGCGAGGTCGATGTGCCACCGGAAGGAGGCCTGCTGAGCTTCGGGTGGCGAGTAGTCCCAGTAGTAGTCCAGGCCCGTCTCGCCGACCGCCACCACGCGCGGATCGGCGGCCAGCCGTTCGATCTCGGCGAACTCGGGGTCGGTGACGGCGGCGGTGCGGGTCGGGTGCAGCGCGACCGCCGCCACCACCCGCTCGTCCCAGTGCGAAGCCTGCACGGCCCACCGGGCGGCCGCCAGGTCGTCGGCCACCGTGACCGCGCGGGCGACGCCGACGGCGGCGGCCCGGTCCATGGCGGCGGCGACGTCCCCGGCGGTCTCGCAGCCGCAGGCGTCGAGGTGAGTGTGGGCATCGACGGTGGGCGCGCCCAGCGGCTCGGGGAGCTCCGGACGCTCGCGCCTAGCCATCGACGCCCACCTGCGTCATGGATCCATGACGGCTCACAACGCCGTTGCTGAACCCATCATGGATCCCCACTGCGATCGGAGGGCGGGTCACTTCCGGATCGGGGCCCACTCCGGGCCGGTCTCGCCGAGCTCGGGGGCGAGCTTGGCGAACAGCGGGGTCGGCTTGGCCAGCGGTCGGCCGACCTCGATCGGCCGCGACTCCCAGGTCGCCTGCTGCTCGGCGTAGTCCCCGGTGAGGACCGAGTAGTCCGGGCCGTCGCCGAGGTCCTCCACCGAGCGGATCTCCGGCTGGGCCGCCCACACGCCCTCGCCGCCCAGCGCCTCGTGCACCTTCTGCGCGGCGTGCGGGAGGAACGGGGTGAGCAGGGTGTTCGCGTCGGACACCACCTGCAGCGCGGTGTGCAGGATCGTGTCCCGGCGGTCCGGGTCGTCCTTGCGCTTCCAGGGCTCCTGGTCGGAGATGTACTTGTTGGCCGCGCCCACGACCCGCATGGCCTCGGTGACTGCCTGCTTGAAGCGGTTGCGCCGCAGCAGGTCCCCGACGGTGTCGAAGCCGGCCCTCGAGGTGGCGAGCAGCGCCGCGTCGGCCTCGGTGGGCGCCGTGGGCTTCGGGATCGCGCCCACGTTCTTGTGCGCCATCGAGATCGAGCGGTTGACGAGGTTGCCCCACTCGTTGGCCAGCTCGAAGTTGATCCGCCGGACGAACTCCTCCCAGGTGAAGTCCGTGTCCTGGTTCTCCGGCCCGGCGACGGCGATGAAGTAGCGCAGCGCGTCCGGCCCGAACTCCCGCAGGAAGTCCCCGACGTAGATCACGGTGCCGCGCGAGGTCGAGAACTTCGACCCGCTCATCGTGAGGTACTCCGACGACACGATCTCGCTGGGCAGGTTCAGCGTGCCGAACGTGCCGGGCTCGCCGCCGCGGTCGCCCTGGCCGTTGTGCCCGAGCAGGATCGCCGGCCACATCACCGAATGGAAGGTGATGTTGTCCTTGCCCATGAAGTAGTAGCCCTGGGCGGCCGGGTCGGTCCACCACTGCTGCCAGGCTTCCGGGTCGGGGCCGCGGCGGGCCCACTCGATCGACGCCGAGAGGTACCCGATGACGGCGTCGAACCAGACGTAGATCCGCTTCAGCGGGTTGTCGCTCCAGCCGTCGAGCGGCACCGGGACGCCCCAGTCGAGGTCACGGGTGATGGCCCGCGGCTTGAGGTCCTCGATGAGGTTGGCGCTGAACTTGAGCACGTTCGGTCGCCAGTCGGTGCGCGTGGACAGCCAGCGGCCCAGCGACTCGGAGAAGGCGGGCAGGTCGAGGAAGAAGTGCTCGGTCTCGACGAACTTCGGCGTCTCGCCGTTGATCCGCGACCGCGGGTTGATCAGGTCGGCGGGGTCGAGCTGGTTGCCGCAGTTGTCGCACTGGTCGCCGCGCGCGCCGTCGTAGCCGCAGATCGGGCAGGTGCCCTCGACGTAGCGGTCCGGCAGCGTGCGGCCCGTGGACGGGCTGATCGCGCCCATCTGGGTCTTCGGGACGATGTACCCGTTCTTGTACAGCGACAGGAACATCTGCTGCGTGACGTCGTAGTGGTTCGACGTCGTGGTCCGGGTGAACAGGTCGTACGACAGCCCGAGGCCCTGCAGGTCCTCGGTGATGACCTTGTTGTACTTGTCGGCGAGCTGGCGCGGGGTGAGGTTCTCCGCGTCGGCCTGCACCTGGATCGGGGTGCCGTGCTCGTCCGTGCCGCTGACCATGAGCACCCGGTCGCCCGTCATCCGCCGGAAGCGCGAGAAGACGTCGGAGGGCACACCGAAGCCGGAGACGTGGCCGATGTGCCGCGGACCGTTGGCGTACGGCCACGCCACGGCGGTCAGCACGGAGGAACTCATGTGACCAGCGTAGGCCCGGCGACGAACCGGCTTTCCGCCGCCCACGACAGGGTGATCGGAGTCGGCCGCGGCAGCGCGCCGCTGAGCCACCCCGCCATCCCGGCGATCGATCCTCGGTTGCGAGACGTCACGATCGTCCGGGTTACCGTTGGGGCGTGAACGTGGAGGTCACTCCCCTGCCCGGGATCGGCGTGCGCAAGGACTTCGCCCTGCGCAACGGCCGTCGCGTCGGTGTCGTCACCCACCGCGACGGCCAGATCGAGCTGATCCTCTCCAAGTCCGACGATCCGGACGCCTGCCTGGCCGAACTGCCGCTGACCGCCGAGGAGGCCTCGGCGCTGGCCAACCTGCTCGGCGCGCCGCAGCTGGTCGCGCAGCTCAACGAGGAGCACAAGGACCTCCCGGGTATCCACACCCGGCAGATCCCGGTGCTGGAGAACAGCCCGTACGACGGCCGGACGCTGGGCGACACCGCCCTGCGTACCCGGACGAGCGTCTCGGTGGTCGCGGTGATGCGAGCCGGCCAGGCGCACCCGTCCCCCACGCCCGACTTCACCCTGACCGCCGGGGACCTGCTGGTCACCGTCGGCACGTCCGAGGGGCTCGACAACGCCGTCAAGATCCTCAAGAACGGATAGCCCGTGGACCACACCGCGCTCGAACTGATCGAGCTCGGCGCCGTCTTCTTCGGGCTCGGGCTGCTCGGCCGGCTCGCGGGCCGGATCGGCCTCTCCCCCATCCCGCTCTACCTCGTCGGTGGGCTCTGCTTCGGCACCGGCGGGCTCTTCCCGCTCGGCGACATCGGCGAGTTCACGTCGCTGGCCAGCGAGGTCGGCGTCGTCCTGCTGCTGTTGCTGCTGGGCCTGGAGTACTCCGCCGCAGAGCTGATGACCGGACTCAAACGCTCGTGGAGCGGCGGCGTGCTCGACATCGTGCTCAACGCCGCGCCGGGCGTGGCGGTGGCGCTGATCCTCGGCTGGGGTCCGGTCGGGGCGATGGTGATGGGCGGCGTCACGTACATCTCGTCGTCCGGGATCGTCGCCAAGGTGCTGTCCGACCTGGGCCGGCTCGGTAACCGCGAGACGCCGGTCGTGCTGTCGATCCTCGTGTTCGAGGACCTGGTCATGGCGGTCTACCTGCCGATCCTCACCGCCTTGCTGATCGGCGTGACGTTCGTCGGCGGGCTCGAGGCCGTCGGGATCTCGGTCGCGGTGATCGCCGTCGTCCTGCTGGTGGCGCTGCGCTGGGGCCGCTACGTCTCGGCGGTCGTCGACAGCCCGGACCGCGAGGTCTTCCTGCTCAAGGTGCTCGGGGCGGCGCTGCTCGTCGCCGGGCTGGCCTCGGCGCTGCAGGTCTCCGCCGCGGTCGGCGCGTTCCTGCTGGGCATCGCGATCTCCGGGTCCACGGCACACAACGCCACCCGACTGCTGGAACCGCTGCGGGACCTGTTCGCGGCGGTGTTCTTCGTGGTCTTCGGGCTGAACACCGACCCGAAGGCGATCCCGCCGGTGCTCGGCTGGGCGGTCGTGCTCGCCGTCGCGACCTCGCTGACCAAGATCGGCACCGGATGGTGGGCGGCCCGGCGCCAGGGCATCGGGAAACTCGGTCGGGCCCGCGCGGGCGCCGCGCTGATCGCCCGCGGGGAGTTCTCGATCGTCATCGCGGGTCTCGCGGTGTCCTACGCCGCCGTGCCGGCGCAACTGGCCGCGCTGGCGACCGCGTACGTGCTGATCATGGCGATCCTCGGCCCGATCGCGGCGAAGTTCGTGGAGCCGGTCGCCCGCGCACTGCAGCGCCGGGCCGCCCCCGCGCCGGCCCCGACCGCCGGCAACTGATCCCGTGCGTGGCAGGGCCGCCGCAGCGGCACCTGCCACTCACGAGGACTGCAGGGTGGCGTTGTAGAGCTCGCGCTTCCCGACCCCGGCGGCCTTGGCCACCGCGGCCACGGCGTCCTTGAGCCGCTCGCCCTCGGCGACCCGCTCCTGCACCGCCGGCACCAGGGACTCGACGGGCGGGGCGGCCGTGGGCGCGGCGCCGGCGAGCACCACGGTGATCTCGCCGCGCACCTCGCCCGCGGCCCACTCCGCCAGCTCGGCGAGCGGGCCGCGGCGGACCTCCTCGTAGGTCTTCGTCAGCTCCCGGCACACCGCGGCGGCCCGCTCCGGTCCCAGTACCTCGACGGCCGTCCGGAGCGTGTCGCCGAGCCGGTGCGGGGACTCGAAGAACACGACCGCCCGCGGCTCGTGGAGGAGCTGCGCGAGCCACCGCGCCCGGTCACCGGTCTTGCGCGGCGCGAAGCCCTCGAAGCAGAACCGGTCGCACGGCAGGCCGGACAGGACCAGCGCGGTCGTCACGGCCGACGGGCCGGGCAGGCAGGTGATCGGCAGGTCCTCCGCCGCCGCGGCCGCCACCAGCCGGTACCCGGGGTCGGACACCGCCGGCATCCCGGCGTCGGTCACGACGAGGACGGTCCGGCCCGCCCGGACGTCGTCGAGCAGGCCGGGCAGCCGGGCCGTCTCGACGGCGTCGTAGTGGCTGAGCACCGTGCCCCGTACGGGGACGTCGAGGGCCGCGGCGAGCGCCCGGAACCGCCGGGTGTCCTCGGCCGCGACGACGTCGGCGGTGGCGATCGCCTCCCGCAGCCGGACCGAGGCGTCCCGGGCGTCGCCCAGCGGGGTGGCGGCGAGAACGAGCATGCCCCTGAGCCTACGATCGGGCCGGTGGAGCCGATCGGGGCGCGGGCCGGGACCGCTGTGGGCTCGGTGAACTCCGTGGGCGCGAAGGGCTCCGTCGGCGCGAAGGGTTTCGTGCGGGCCGACCGGGTGGTGGCCGACGACGAGCCCGACGTCACCGGCGCCGTCACCGTCGGCACGCCGCCGCCGCTGCGGCCCCCGGAGCCGGACCCCACCATCCGGCTCGGGCCCCCGCCGCCCACCGACACCGTCCGCAGCTGGCTGCTCGCGATCACCCTCGCCGTGCTCGGCGGGGTCCTGCGGTTCGCCGGGCTGGGCTACCCGACCGACTCCGGCACCCCGGTCTTCGACGAGAAGCACTACGTGCCGCAGGCCTGGCAGATGCTGCGCAACGGCGGCGTCGAGGACAACCCGGGCTACGAGCTCGTCGCGCACCCGCCGCTGGGCAAGCAGCTGATCGCGATCGGCGAGTGGATCTTCGGCTACGACTCGGTGGGCTGGCGGGTGGCGGCGGCCCTGTGCGGCACGCTGATGATCCTCATGATCGTGCGGGTCGCGCGGCGGCTCACGCGCTCGACGCTGCTCGGCGGCCTCGCCGGGGTGCTGCTGATCTGCGACGGCGTGTCGCACGTCCAGGCCCGGGTCGGGATGCTCGACGTCTTCCAGGCCTTCTTCGTGCTCGCCGCCTTCTGCACGCTCGTCCGGGACCGCGACGACGTCCGGGAACGGCTCGCCTCGGTCGCGGACCGGATCGACGGGTCGCCGTTCGGCCCCCGGCTCGGCGTGCGCTGGTGGCGGCTGGCCACGGGCGTGCTGCTGGGCCTGGCCTGCGGCGTGAAGTGGTCGGGCATCTACTGGGTGGCGTTCTTCGGCGTCCTCGTCGTGCTGTGGGACGTGTCGGCGCGGCGGGCCGCCGGCGTCGCGCGGCCGTGGGCGGGGACCCTGCGCCGGGACCTGGCTCCGGCGCTGTGGGCGCTGCTCCTGGTGCCCGTGCTGACCTATCTGAGCTGCTGGTGGGCCTGGTTCGGCAGCGAGGTCGGCATCGACCGGCACGCCGTGGGCAACCAGGTCGGGAGCGGCGGGCCCTGGTCGGTGGTCCCCGCCGCGCTGCGGTCGCTCTGGTACTACAGCGGCCACGTCCTGGCCTTCCACGAGAGCCTGGACACCCCGGTCGGACACCCGCACCCATGGGAGTCGAAGCCCTGGACCTGGCCCATGGGCCTGCGCCCGATGCTCTACTTCTACGAGTCCAGCGCGTCGGTCAACGGCTGCGACGCCACCGAGTGCACCAGCGCCGTGATGCTGGTGGGCACGCCCGCGCTGTGGTGGCCGGCGATCCCGGTCCTGGTGTGGGGGATCTGGCGCACGGTCACCCGCGCGGACTGGCGCTACGCGGCGGTGCTCGTCGGCTACGCGGCCGGCTTCCTGCCGTGGTTCCTCAACATCGACCGGCAGATGTACTTCTTCTACATGACGCCGGTGGCGCCGTTCCTGGTGCTGGCCACCGTGCTGGTCATGGGCGACATCCTGGGCCGGGCCCGGCGGGCGGGGTCGGAACGCCGGCGCACCGGCCTGCTCGTCGTCGCGCTGTGGGTCGGCGCCGTGGTCGCCAACTTCGCCTGGCTCTGGCCGATCCTCGTCGGCCTGCCGATCACGCCCGAGCACTGGCAGGCCGAGCTCTGGCTGCCGTCCTGGCGCTGAGGCCGCTCAGCCGCCGCCCGCCAGCGTGACGCTGGCGCCCACCGCCAGCACCACGCTCACCAGCTGCACCGCCGTGAGGCGCTCGCGCAGGATCGCGCGGGCCAGCAGCACGACGGCGACCGGGTAGAGCGCGACGATCACCGAGGTCACGCCGAGGGAGCCGACCCGGGTGGCGAGCAGGAAGAAGACGTTGGCCGCGGAGTCCAGAACGCCGCTGGCGACCATCAGCCAGGCGTTGCCGGGACGCCCGGGACGGCGGATCAGGGTGAGGATCAGCAGCAGGCTCACGGAGGCCATCCGTCCGAAGACGAGCGGCCAGAGGCCCGAGTCACCGGGGGTGGCGTCGAGGATCACGAAGAAGAGGCCGAACCCCGCTCCCGAGGCCAGGCCGAGCAGCACCCCGTTGAGTGCGGCCTTCTCCCGGCGGGAACCGGTGGTGGCCAGCACGATCGCGACCAGCGCCACCAGCATGCCGACGATCGTCCACGGCCCGGGGCGCTCCCCGCCGAGGATGCCGACCAGCAGCGGCAGACCGGCGGCGACGACGGCCGAGAGCGGCGCCACCGTGCCCATCGGCCCGACGGCGAGGCCGCGGAAGTAGAGCAGCAGCCCGGAGGCGCCCGCGAGCCCGGCCAGGGCGCCGATCCACGCCGCAGGGACGCTCGGGCTGCCGGGGACCAGCAGGAGCCCGGGGAAGAGGGCGACCAGGCCCGCGATCTGGGCGATCACCGTCACGGTGAGGACGGGCGCGCGGCGGGCGGCGAGCCCGCCCGCGAAGTCGGCGAACCCGTAGGTGGCGGCGGACAGCAGGGCCGACGGTGCAGCGACGCCGGCGGCCATCAGCGGGGTACAACGAACTGGACGAGCGGGGACACGTCGCTGAACTGTACGGCCGTCACCGGAGAAGTACAACCGAGTATCCCTCGGAGTACGGCAGAATGGATCGGTGCAGTCCCCCGACGACGTCGCCACCGCGATCGGCCGCAACGTCCGCGCCCTCCGCCAGCAGCGGCGCATGACCATCGACGCGCTCGCCGCCGCGTCCGGGGTCAGCCGCGGCACGGTGATCCAGATCGAGACCGCGCGCGGCAACCCCAGCATCGGCACGCTGGTACACCTGGCCGAGGCCCTGCGGGTCGGGGTGACCTCCCTGGTCGACGGCGACGCCACGCCCCGCGTCGTCGTCCGGCGGGCGGAGCAGGCCGTGCCCCTGTGGAGCAGCGAGGCCGGGAGCACCGCGGTGTTCCGGATCGGGACCGACCCGCCGGACGTCGTCGAGCTGTGGGACTGGACCCTGCAGGCCGGCGACGCCTTCGACGGCGAGGCCCATCCGATCGGCACCGCCGAGGTGCTGTCCGTGCTCGACGGCCGGCTCGGGCTCCGCGTCGGCACGGTGGAGCACGAGCTCGGCGAGGGCGACACGGTGATGTTCCAGGCGCACGTGCCGCACCGCTACTCCGGCGCGGGCGACGGGCCGGTGCGCTTCACGATGGTCGTGCTGCAGCCGGGGGACGCCGGGCTGGTCCCGCCGACCTCGATCGCCCCCGCCGAGCCGGACTGACCGCACGGCACCATCGCCCGGCCCGAGCGGGCGACGGTGCCGCAGGTGGACGGGCGCACGGCACGGACCCCTCCGCCGCGCCGGACGCCCGGACCTCAGGAGCAGGCGGGCAGGCCGAGCCCGCCGCGTGACCCCGCCTCGAGGTAGACCTCGGACAGGTAGCCGCTGCGCCCGTCCGGCCAGCTCAGCCGGTACCAGAGGTCCGAGCGGGCCCGAGCGGGGTTCGCGACGGCGGGCGAGTCGAGGTTGTAGTTCCACATCTCGGCGCCGTGGACCGTGCACGTCGCGGGCAGCAGCGCGCCGCTGGTCAGGTCGGTCCCGTCGAGCTTGCAGCCCTCGCGCGCGCAGTAGGGCTGCGGCCGCGCCGACAGATAGGCCGGCGAGGTGTCCTCCACCAGGTCCGCGGCGCCGAGCGCGATCTTGTTCTGCACCGTCACGACCGCCGACGCGACGGCCAGGGGCGGGGCGGGCGGCCCCGGCCGGACGACGACGTACACCACCAGGCCCGCGACGATCGCCCCCACCAGGACCGACACCCCCGCCACGAGCAGCGGCGACCGCCGCGACCGGGCCGGGGTCGCAGGTGGCAGCGCCGGGTCCACCACCGGGGCCGGCTCGTCCGGATCGATCATGGACAGGGCGGCGTGGCGCAGCGTCCAGTCCTGCAGCGCCGGAGCGTCGAGCCCGATGGCCGACAGCACGTCGACGACGAGCTCGCGACGCGGCAGCCGGGGCCCGGTCCGTGCGTTGCCGATGGCGCTCTTGCTCCAGCCCGAGCGGTCGGCGGCGTCGCGGACGGAGACCCCGCGTCCGCTCAGCTCCCGCGCGAAGTCCGCGCAGAAGCGCTGCGGGGTGTCCCGCCCTTGATCGGTCGACGTGTCCGGCACACGGCGAAGTATCGGCACGCCGGTGCCCACCGGGAAGATCCCCGGTTCCGTCCATGGACAGACGTCGGTGCAGGTCGTCCCCTCCTTCAAGATCACCGGGACGGTCGCCCACCGGCCCGGAGGCCGCTGTCCGCGATCTCCGGACAGGGGTGTCCACGGCTGTCCACGGGCCCGCCGGGGTGGACGGGAATCGCCAACATTGATGACGGCCCTCGGCCGGGCCGGGCGTCACACGGAAGCCGGTACCTGCCCTGGGGGCTGGGGCGGTGCCGACTGCCCCGTGACCTGGCTCGTCCGGGTGAGCGAGATGCCGGTGGTCTCGGGTGCCCAGGCGTAGGTCGCGGCCAGTCCGATCGCGCAGATCGCCGCGCCCACGAGCATGCTCGGCCCGACGCCGACACTGGCGATGCCGAGCGGCAGCAAGAAGGTGCCGCTCGCGGCGCCGAGACGGCTGAACGCGGCGGCCACGCCGATCCCGCTCGCCCGCAACTCCGCCGGGAACAGCTCGCTCGGGTACACACCGGTGAGATCGCCGGAGATCGCGTTGAAGAACGAGAAGAGCGCGAAACAGAGGACCACGATGATCCCGGGTGCGGCCGCCCAGCCACGATCACCGCGAGCGTGACCGTCGTCACCCAGAAGGACCAGATCAGCAACGGCCGGCGGCCGGTCCGTTCGATGACGAGCGTTCCGGCCACCGCGCCGAGCGCCGCGACGCCGTTCGCCGCGATCGTGCTGACCCGCTCGTCGGAGATGTTGAGCGTGGAGAACACCAGCGGCGCGAAGGTGAAGATCGCGAAATAGGGAGCGAGCAGCGCGAACCAGAAGATGCAGCAGAACGCGGTGCGAGTCCGCATGCCGGGCGCCAACAGCTCGCGCATCTCGGCGGGCCGGACCGACTCACCCGCGAGCTGTTCGGTCGTGAAGTAGGACTCCCCACCGAGGTACTTGTTGACGATCTGGCGGGCTTCCTCGACCCGGTCGCGGCTCATCAGCCAGCGCGGCGACTCCGGCAGCCCGTAGCGCAGCACGAACGTCACGATCGCCGGGAGCGCGCTCGACGCGAGGATCCAGCGCCACGGCACGTTCGCGTCGGTGAGCACGTAGGCGGCCACGACCGAGACCAGGAAGCGCACGTACCACATGGTCACCAGCCAGGACAGCCGCCCGCCGCGGCCGTGTGACGGGCTCAGCTCGGCGAGCATCGCCGAGCCGATCGCGTACTCGGCGCCGATCGCCACCCCGAGCAGCAGCCGCACGAGCACCAGCTGCCAACCGGTCGTGACGAAGAGCTGCAACGCACCGAGGATGATGAAGGCGACGATGTCGATCGTGAACAGCCGCCGCCTCCCGAAGCGATCGGTGAGGTAGCCGACGATCGGGCTGCCGAAGAAGATCCCGATCAGTGTCGACGCACCGACCAGGCCGACCTCGACGAGCGAGAGGTCCAGCTCCTTGGTGATCTGCGCGAGGACCACGCTTCTCCCGCCCACCCGTCGCCCGGTCGCCCGTGCATGCGTGCTGCGCACCGGGACGCCCTCACTGGGCCGCTACGGACAACTCGGCGGCGAGGAACTCGTGCGCGACGTCCGCGGGGGTGCGATGCCCGAGCACCACCTCACCGTTCAGGCGCTGCATCACCTCCGTCGTCAGATGGCTGCAGACCGCGTTGAGGGTCTGGGCGAACTCGGGACCTTCGCGCTGCAGAACGCCCTTGTTGACCACCGGTGCGGCGTTCTGGTAGCCGAAGATGTTCTTGGGGTCGCTCAGGAGCACGTACTTGTTCGCCGCCAGCTGGCCGTCGGTCGTGAAGATCGCGATCGTGTCGACCCGGTGGTCGAGGAGCGCCGGGTACTGGTCGCCGATCGTGAACGGCACGAAGACGGCGTTGGTGAGCCCGTAGGCCTGGCGCATTCCGACAATGCCCTTGTAACGCGTCTGGTTCTCGGATGGGCCGCCATTGGTGAATGAGGGCAGTTTCGTCAGATCGGTCATCGACTGCAGTCCGTGGGCCCGCGCGAACTCGGGCAGCACCGCCAACCGTTCCCCGTCCTGGAAGGGCGTCGGCTGCAGGAGCGTGAAACCGCGGCGGTCCTCGAACTGCGCGGCCTGCTCATAGGCCTGCTGCCAGGATTCGGGTGGCGCCGAACCGGTCGCCGCCGCTCCCGGGGCCGCCGGGGTGATGTTCGCCAGCGTCGAGACCATCACGCCCGTGTACTCCGGATACAGGTCGATGTGCCCCCTCAGGATCTCGGGGTGATCACCTCGGTGGGGCCGATACCGTCCACGACGTGCACGGTGAAGCCCTTGGAGAATAGGTCGATAGCTGCGCCCGCTCGATCACGCGGCGCCTCCCCGGAGAGGTATCGCACGGCTTAAGGGATGTGCCATACGGACGTGTCGCCCGCGCGCCATTTTGTGTCGCAACAGTGCGCCACCGGCCTCGCTATCCCGGGTTCCATATCGTGGAACATTCACCCCACCGATCATGCACCGCCGCGAATCGGCGTCATTCGGAACAATTCGCTCATCGCCGCGCAGGCGGCCGCAGAAAGGGACGTTGCTCCCGCCGCTCATCACCCGGTGACGACCTGGCCGGGCTGCCACCAAGCAGTCGAGGCCGCCGAGCAGTGGAGGACGCCGTCGAGCGGCAGTGCCGGCAGGAGACCGCCCGGCCCCCCGGAGGGCCCGGCTACGGGCGTGCGGGACGACGTCGCTCGTGAGTAACGACACAGCCCGAGCGACCCGCTGCCACGCCGGCCTGACCGAGCTTGTCACCCGTACGACGACGCCGCCGAGGCGTGGGCCTCGACGGCGTCGACCATGTCGGTATCGGGAACGGTGAACTCGTGGTGGAGCTGAGGGGAATCGAACCCCTGACCTTCTCGATGCGAACGAGACGCGCTACCAACTGCGCTACAGCCCCAGGCCTGCAGGCCTTCCGGCCGTGCAGGAGGAACCATATCAGCCGCTATTCACCGGCTGCACGGCGGTATGCCCCCACCGGTCCGCGCAGGCTCCCGTCGGTGTCCAGCGGCAGCTCGTCGTCGTCCGCGTCGACGTCGACCAGCTCCGTTCCCGCAGGCAGCGGGGGCGGCGGGGCCGGCTGGAGGCGCGGCAGGGCGGGCTCGAAGCCGACCTCGGCCGACTCGTCGCCGTCGACCGTGCGGCGCTTCGCGGGCAGCACCCCGACGGGCTCGCCGGTACCGCGGACACGGTCCGGCTCGCCGTCGTCGGCGGTCCAGTCCTCGTCGTCCTCGGCGTCGTCGTGCCCGGCGTCGTCGTGCTCGGCGTCATGCCCGTCGGCCGACTCGCCGGGCCCCTCGTCGTACCCGCGGTCCTCGAACCCACCGTCCTCGTCGTCCCGGGGCTCGACGGCGGCCTCACGGCCCCGGCGGGCCCGGTCGTCGAGCGCGGGGTCGTCGGCGGCGGAGGGACGGCGGGTGCCGGCCCCCCGGGCGGCGCGGCGGGCCCGGATCGCCTCCTCCAGGCGGACCTGGCGGCGCAGGTAGACCAGGTAGCCGACGAGCCCGAGGTCGACCAGGCCGTGCAGCCACCAGAGGGCGGGCAGCACCAGCAGCGCGGCACCCGCCGTGAGCACGGCCAGGACCAGCAGCGCGATCACCACGCGCTGACGGAAGGCGTAGCGGGCGCGGGCGGCCAGGGCGGCCGCCTCGGCGTCGAACCCGCCCCGGCCGGGCCGGAAGGCGGCCGGCGGGCGTTCCCGGCGCCGCTCCTCGAGGTCGTCGTGGTTCCGGGGCTCGTGCCGGGCCGGGACGGCGCCCCCGCCGTCGCGGTGCCGGTCCTCCTCGTCCCAGGAGTAGTAGCCCGCGGCGGCGTAGCCTTCGTCCGGGTCCCCGGCCACCGACCCGTCGCGGTCCCGCTCGTCGTCGGCCTCGTACAGGCCGGCCTCGTCCGCATCGGCCTCGTCGGTGTCCGCCTCGTCGATATCGGCCACGTCGGTGTCCGCCTCGTCGATATCGGCCACGTCGGTGTCGGCCTCGTCGATATCGGCCACGTGGTCGGCCTCGGCGGGGCCGTCCGGGTCGTCGTGCTCCCCGCGGTCGTCGCTGTCCTCGTGATGGTCCTGGTCGACGGGGAGCGCCGTGCCCTCGCGGTCCGCGGGCTCGTCCCGCTCGTCGGGCGCGGCCTCACGGGCGGCGGGCACACGGGTCTCCGGGTCGGGTCCGGCGCCCGTCGCGAGAGTGCCGGCGGCCCGCTCGTCGTCCGTGTCCATCCCGTACACCTCCAGGGTCCGGTGCCGCACGGGCCGCGCGAGCACCCGGCCGGAGAGCGCGGCCGGACTGGGCCGCACGACCTCCTGCTGCCGTCGCGCGACCGCCGGGACGAGGATGAGCAGCCAGATCACCACGAGACCCGCGAAGATCAGCGAGCTGGGCACGGCTGCTTCCTCCCCCGAACGGCGCAGTCGAGACGCGTCCCCCTCCGGCAGCCGGAGCCAAGATCACGCCCGGAGACACCACCGTAGTGAGCCCGAACGTGGGATCCGGCGAGCGACGCGCCGTCATCACACCCGGGTTCCCTGATTCCCCCGAGACGGTTGTGACGCGTGGTGTACGAGTGAGCACTGTCCGCGACGACGCACCGTTCCGGGCGGCCGCGCCACCCGTCGGGGGCGGGTCAGGCCCGGGAGGCCCGCCCCTCCGCGACCAGCCGCGCCGCGAGGCCGCCCGGTGGCAGCTCCTCGACGGTCTGCGCGAAGCAGAGGTGGTCCCGCCAGGCCCCGTCGACGTCGAGGTAGCGGCGGAAGAGCCCCTCCTCGCGGAAGCCGAGCTTGGTCAGGACCCGCAGGCTCGGCCCGTTCTCCGGGCGCACGGTCGCCTCCAGCCGGTGCAGGCCCACGGGCCCGAAGCAGTGGTCGACGGCGAGGGCCACGGCCGCCGTCGTGACACCCTTGTTCGTGACCCGCGCGTCGCACCAGTAGCCGACGTACGCCGAGAGCAGGGGCTCCCGCACGACGTTGCCGACCATCACCTGGCCGACCAGCCGGTCGTCGAGGGTGATCGCGAACGGCAGCGCCGCCCCGCGCCGGGCGGCCGAGCGGAGCAGCCACCAGCGGCCCGGCCACTCTCCCGCAGAGTTGCGCCGGGCCCAACCGCCCGGCGTCGACGGCTCCCACGGGATGAGGTGCCGCTGGTCGCGGATCCGGATCTCCGACCAGGCGGCGCCGTCCGAGAGCTTGACCGGCCGGAGCTCGACCCGCCCACCCGGGACCTGCAGTGGTCCCAGCCGCGCCGGCCAGCCGGGGTGGCGCCCGGCGTACTCGGGCTGGGTATGGGCCACCGGGGCTACCGGCGGACGGAGAGCAGGGTGACGTCGACGCGCTCGTCCACAGTGACGTCCGTGGTCTCCTCGGGCACCGAGATGAGCGCGTTGGCCCCGGCGAGCGTGGCCAGGAGGTGCGTGCCGCCGGTGGCGAGGGGCTGCACGAGGTAGTCCCCCGAGGCGACCTCGCGCAGCAGCCGGCCCCGCAGGTACGAGCGCCGCCCGGGCGGCGACGACACCGGTGAGGTCAGCCGCGCGGCCACCTGCCGGCGGTACGGGTCCGGCAGGCCGAGCCCGAGCCGGATCAGCGGCCGGACGAACACCTCGAACAGCAGCAAAGCCGTGGCCGGGCTCGCCGGGAACAGGAAGGTGGGCACGGCGTCGCGGCCGAGCCGCCCGAAGGCCTGCGACGAGCCCGGGGCCATGGCCACCCGGGTCGTGTCGATCTCGCCCAGCCCGGTGAAGGCGGCCTTGGCCTCGGCGCCGGCGTTGCCGCCCGCGCCGCCGCACACCACCACGACCTCGCTGAACGGCAGCAGGTCCTCCACCGCCGACCGCAGCTCGCGCGCGTCGGACCGCACCAGCCGCGGCGGGCGCGGGATCTCGGCGCCCGCCTCGCGCGCGGCCGCGGCGACGGCATAGGAGCTGACGTCGGGCACGTGCCCGGCCGAGGCCGGCCGCGAGACGTCGACCAGCTCGTCGCCCATCGAGACGACCGAGACCCGCGGGCGCGGATGGACCAGCACCTTGTCCCGGCCTGCGGCGGCGAGCAGCGCGACCTGGGCCGCACCGATGAGGTCGTCCCGGCGGACGGCGACGTCCCCCGGCTGGATGTCCTCGCCGACCCGGCGCACGTACGCCGCCGACGGCACCCCGCGCGTGACCTGCAGGCGCGCGGAGCCGGCGTCGGTGTGTGCGACCGGCAGGACGGCGTCGGCGAGCGTGGGCAGCGGCGCACCCGCGCTCACCCGCACGGCCTGCCCGGGCTGCAGCCGCAGTGGCTGGCGCGACCCGGCCGGGATCTCGCCGACGACGGGCAGCGCGACGGTCTCGGCCTCGCTCGCGCCGACGACGTCGACACTGCGCACGGCATAGCCGTCGATCGCGGCCTGGTCGAAGCCGGGCAGGGCTCGGGAGGTCACGACCTCCTCGGCGCTCCGCAGACCCTGGGCGTCGGAGATCGCCACGCGCACGGGCGCGGGTCGGACCGCGATCTCCAGAACCCGTTTGAGCTGCTCGTCCACACTCCGCACGGCGTCAGTTTTCCAGCCGCTCCTGCAGCCAGGTGCGCAGGGACGCGCCGTAATCCGGGTGTTGGAGGGCGAAGTCGACGAACGCGCGGACGTAGCCGCCCGGGTTCCCGAGGTCGTGCCGACCACCCCGGTGGACCACGATGTGGACCGGGTGGCCCTCGTCGATGAGGAGCTGCACGGCGTCGGTGAGCTGCAGCTCGCCGCCCGCGCCGGGCTCGATCCGGCGGAGCGCGTCGAAGATCGCCCGGTCCAGCACGTAGCGGCCCGCGGCGGCGAAGGTCGAGGGCGCCTCCTCGGCGGAGGGCTTCTCCACCATCCCGTGGACCTGCTTGACGTCCGGGTCGCCGGTGTCGCTGACGTCGAACACGCCGTAGGGCGAGATCTCCTCCTTCGGGATGTCGAAGGCGCAGAGGACGCTGCCACCCTTCTCGGCGCGCACCTCGATCATCCGCTTCAGCACGCCCGTGGGCAGCACGATGTCGTCCGGCAGCAGGACCGCGATCGCCTGCTCGTCCTCCGCCAGGGCAGGCTCGGCCTGGGCCACCGCGTGCCCGAGGCCCTTGGGCTCGTACTGGTAGACGGTCTTGACCTCGATCAGCCCGGGCGCGCGCTGCACCTTCTGCAGCAGCGCCTCCTTGCCGCGGGCCTCGAGGGTCTTCTCCAGGTCGGGCGCGGCCTCGAAGTAGGCGGCCACGGACTCCTTGCCCGGCGAGGTGACGATCAGCAGCTGCTGGGCCCCCGCCTCGGCGGCCTCGGCGGCGATCAGCTCGACACCCGGGGTGTCGACGACCGGCAGCAGTTCCTTCGGCACGGCCTTGGTGGTCGGGAGGAAGCGCGTGCCCAGACCGGCGGCGGGGACGACGGCCGAGCGCAGGGCGGAGGGCTGGCTCATCCCGCGAGCCTATCGGCGCCGCTAGCGTGTCCGGGTGCTGGATCGTGAATCGCGACACGAACCGGGCTCCCGGACCGCCGGACCGTCCGACGCCGGGACCCGGGGTGACGGCACCGCGGCCTCCGACGTCGCCCGGCGGAAGGACGCGCTGCGCGTCCGGTTGCTGGCGGCCCGCCGCGCGCTCTCGGCGGAGCAGCGCACGGCCGCGGCCGAGGAGCTCCGCGGCCACGTGCTGGAGCTGGCGCAGGAGCTGCACGAGGGCCCGGTGTGCGCGTACCTGCCGATCGGCGCCGAACCCGGCTCCCTCGCGCTGCTCGACGGGCTGCGCGCGGCTGGGCGCTCGGTGCTGCTGCCCGTGGTCCCGCCGCGGCCCGGGCCGCTGGACTGGGCGGCATACACCGGCCCGGTCTCTCTCGGCCCCGGCCCCCTCGGGCTGCGCGAGCCCACCACGCCGCGACTCGGGCCGGCCGCACTGCGGACGGCGGTACTGGTCCTGGTGCCCGCGCTCGCCGCGGACCGGTCCGGCCGGCGCCTGGGCCGGGGCGGCGGCTACTACGACCGCACCCTCGGCGCCGTACCCCCGGGCGTGCCGGTGGTCGCGCTGTTGCACGACGGCGAACTGCTCGACGAGGTGCCCACCGATCCGCACGACCGTCCGGTCACGGGTGTGGTGCTGCCGACTCCCGGGACCGTCGCGACGGGGAACAACGGGCGGGGCTGACGGGTTATGCTGGCACTCGCTCATACAGAGTGCCAGTTTCCGGAGGATCACGTGCCGACCTACCAGTATGCCTGTACCGCCTGCGACCACCGGTTCGAGGCCGTGCAGTCCTTCTCGGACGACGCGCTGACCGAGTGCCCGGTCTGTGGCGGCAAGCTGCGCAAGGTCTTCTCCTCCGTCGGGATCGTGTTCAAGGGCAGCGGCTTCTACCGGACCGACAGCCGGTCCGGCTCGAGCAGCGTGAGCTCCTCGAGCTCCTCGGACGGGGCGAGCTCCTCCTCGGAGTCCTCGTCCACGAAGTCGGACTCCGGGTCGGCCGCCAAGTCCGACTCCAGCTCATCGTCCACCAGCGCCCCGGCCGCAGCCGCCTCCTGAGGCCTCCGGGGCGGGAGTTGTCCACACCCCGCCCCGTTCATCCACAGGCTCGCGATCGCGCCGGGAACACACCTGTTCCCGGCCTAGCGTCGCGGCCATGGCAGAGCGTCGCGCCCGGCCGGCCCCGAAGGCCGGCGCAGGCGGTTCCACCCGCGCACCCACCGGCCCGTCCGGGCCGGCCGAGGCGGTGGCCGCGTTCCTCGGCAGGGCGAGCTGGCGGCGGGCCGTCCTGGTCCGCCGGTGCCTCGCCGGGGTGCTCGTGGTCGTCGCCGCCGTGCTGGCCCTCTCCCCCGCCGGGGGTGGTCGCACGGCCGAGGTCGTCGTGGCCGCCCGGGACCTCGCCCCGGGGAGCGTCGTCGCGCCGGCCGACCTGACCGTCGCCACCTGGCCCGCCGAGATCGTGCCCGCAGGCGTCGTCGGCGTCGCGGCGGCCGAGGGCCGCGTCCTGGCCGGAGCGTTGCGCGCCGGCGAACCCGTCACCGACCTCCGGCTGGCCGGAGCCGCGCTGGCGGCGGCCGCCACCGGCATCCCCGACGCGGCCGCGGTACCGGTCCGCCTCGCCGACCCGGACGTCGCCGCGCTGCTCACCCCGGGTGTCCGGGTCGACGTCGTCATGGCCGCGCCCGAGGGCGGGGCGCCGACGGTGCTGGCCGACTCGGCGGTGGTCCTGACCGTGCTGGAGCCCGGCGGCGCCGCAGGTGGGAGCAGTGCCCGCACCCGATCGGCGCTGGTCGCGCTGCCGCGCGATCGTGCGACGTACGTCGCCGCCGCCTCGCTCTCCGATCAGGTCGCCGTTACGCTCCGCTGACGGTAGTGATCACGTAGGCCGACCCCGTCGGTCACCGGAGGAGAACCGTGCTCAAGGGCTTCAAGGACTTCATCCTGCGCGGCAACGTCGTGGACCTCGCGGTCGCGGTCGTCATCGGTGCCGCGTTCACCGCGATCGTCACCGCGTTCACCGGCAGCATCATCCAGCCGCTGCTCAACGCCATCACGCCGCCGGACGTGCCGGCGCTCGGCATCCAGCTGCAGGCCGACAAGCCCAGCACGCTGATCAACTTCTCCGAGGTCATCGCCGCCGCGATCAACTTCCTGATCGTCGCGTCGATCGTCTACTTCGTGTTCGTGCTGCCGATCCAGACGATCAAGAACCGCCGCAAGCGGGGCGAGGAGCCGGGCCCCGCGGAGCCGACGGACGTCGAGCTGCTCGCCGAGATCCGCGATCTGCTCAAGGCGCAGGCCGACTCCAGCAGCGTCGGCCGCCACCAGGCCTGACCCGCGGCCTTCCACGGCCCTGGGCAGGCCGGCCGCAGCGCCGGTGCCGAGAGCTACCGGTCGTGGTGCGGGGGGCGGTTCGCCCGGTACCACTCCTCGTCGCGCTCGCGCTCCCGGTCCGCCGGGCGCGGGTCCTCGATCTCGTCCCGGGTCACGTCGGGCATCGTGTCGCCGAAGATCTCCGCGAGCCGGCGGCGCACCCGATCCGGAAGTTCGGCCATCCCTCCATGGTGCCAGGCCACACCGGGCCCGGTTCGGTGCCACCATGGCCGTGGACGCCGGGTGACCGGGTGGCGAACACGAGGGGGCCCCATGACCCTGCAGGACATGACCAAGGAACTGCTCGAGAAGATCAAGCCCTACCTGGACCAGGCGCAGGAGAAGGCCAAGCCCTACCTCGACCAGGCGCAGGAGAAGGCCGGGCCGTACCTGGACAAGGCCTCCGAGAAGGCGGCGCCGTACGTCGCGAAGGCCAAGGAGAAGGCCGGCCCCTACGCCGAGCAGGCGCGGGAGAAGGCCGGCCCGCTGGTCGAGAAGGCGGCCCAGAAGGTCGACCACGCCACCGGGCACAAGTACAGCGACAAGATCGGCGCCGTCAAGGGCAAGGTCGGCGACGCCCTCAAGCAGAACGGGACCGCCACCGAGGGCGCCGCCTCGACCGGAGCCACCACCACCGGGTCCGCCACGGCGGAGCCCACCGCGCCCACCGCCACGGGCGCACCGAGCGCGACGCCGACGACCCCGGCCACGCCCTCACCGACGCCCACCACGGCCCCGCCGGCCGGCGACGCCGGTGCACCCGGGGCGAAGCCGGGCAGTGGCCCGATGCCGCCCGGCTGACGGCTCACGCCCGGGCGCTGCCGCCCGGGCTCACCTCCGGCGCGTCAGGCGTCGAGGCTCGACAGCTCGCTGATGACGTGCGTGACCAGCGGCGACAACGTGGCCATGCCGTCGCGCACCGCGGCCCGCGAGGAGGCCAGGTTCACCACCAGGGTGCTGCCCGAGATGCCGACGAGCCCGCGGGAGAGCCCCGCGTCGACGGCGCCGGCGGCGAGCCCCGAGGCCCGCAGCGCCTCCGCGATGCCGGGGATCGGCCGGTCGAGGACGCCCGCGGTGGCGTCGGCCGTGACGTCCCGCGGCGACACCCCGGTGCCGCCGACGGTGATCACGAGGTCGACGCCGCCGATCACGGCGGTGTTGAGCGCGTTGCGGATCGCGACGGCCTCGCCCGGCACGGTCACCGCGCCGTCGACCACGAAGCCGGCCTCCTCGAGCAGCTCCGCGACGAGTGGACCGGTGCGGTCCTGGGTCTCGCCATGGCTGACCCGGTCGTCCACGATCACCACGAGGGCACGGCCGAGCTGCGGGGTCGCCATCTCCATGCGCTCACCGTAGTGGGCCCGGCACCGGGCGGCGCCTCGGGTGGTGGGTTCGGGCCCGCCCGGACAGGGCGGGACCGCGCCGGCACTGGGAGGGGGTGCCGGCACCGACGCGGACCCTGTGTCCGGGTCGCGGGGCACCACGACACGGACACCTCCATCATGACCCGAAACGCGGGCCCCGCGCCGCTCCCGGGCCGGATCTGCGCCGGTTGACACTCGCGGATCCCCCGGCGGTAGCTAGCTGGGCTCACCCGCGAGGGTGACCGTGACCTGACGGTCCGTGAGGGTCAGTCCGACCTGTTCACCGGGCTGATGGTCGCGGACCGCCGCGACGAGCTCGTCACCGTCGGCGATCGGGCGGTCGCCGACGCGGAGCACGACGTCACCGGGGTGGAGCCCGGCCACAGCGGCGGGTCCACCCGGTGTGACCTGCCCGACAACGGCGCCGCCGCCCGCGGGCTGCCCGACGCCGGTGACCGTGACCCCCAGGACCGCCCGCGTCGCACGCCCGGCCCGGTTCAGCTCGTCGGCCACGCGTCGGGCCTGGTTGACCGGGATCGAGAACCCGACGCCGATCGAGCCGCCCTGGTTGCCCCCGGTGCTCGCGATGGCCGAGTTGACGCCGACCACGCGGCCCTGCAGGTCGACGAGGGGCCCACCCGAGTTGCCGGGGTTGATGGGGGCGTCGTGCTGGACGGCGTTGAGGACGGTCGCCTGCCCGCCCTGGTCGCCGCCGACGCTGACGGCCCGGTCGAGCGCGCTGACGATGCCCGTGGTCACGGTGCCGTCGAGGCCCAGCGGTGCGCCGATCGCGACGACCTGCTGACCGACCCGCAGGGAGTCGGAGTTCCCCAGCTCGGCTGCGGTGAGCCCGGCCGCCCCGTCGAGCCGGACGAGGGAGAGGTCGGAGCCGGTGTCGCGGCCGACGATCCGTCCGGCCAAGGCCCGGCCGTCCTGCAGTAGCGCGGTGATCGTGCCGCCCGCGGCCGCGGGCGAGACCACGTGGTCGTTGGTCAGCACGAGGCCGTCCGCGCTGAGCACGATGCCGGAGCCCTCGTCCTCGCCGGGCCCGCCGCCCTCGACCTTGAGCAGCACGACGCTCGGCAGCACCTTCGCCGCCACCGCCTCGACGGGGGTGAGCTGGGACGACGCCGGGTCGGCCTGGGGCAGCGGCCGGCCGAGCGCGCCGTCGGCCACGCTCCGCCCGGCGAGGGTCCAGCCGATCCAGCCTCCGGCCAGCCCCGCGAGGAGCGCCACGACGACGGCCGCGGCGGCCAGCGGCGCGTACCGCCGCAGCCGTCCGGGCCGGCTGCGACCGGGCTCTTCCCCGTCGTCGGTCGTTCCGCCGGACGGCACCGAGGCGGGCGCACCCGGCGCGGCATGCGCGAGCACCTCCGGGGCGTCGGCGGCCCTGCCGGACGGTGCCGACGCGGCCGCGCCCGGTGCGGCGTGCGCGAGCATCTCCGGCGCGCTCGATCCGGGCGCCCCCGGGATCGCGGACTCCGGCCGTGCCGCCGGATCCGACCGTGGAGGCGCTGTGTGGTCCGGCTCGATCAGCGCGTGTCGTCCGGTGTCCGTCAACGGATCGGGCACCGGCAGTCCCCGGGGCGGCGTCGGCTCCAACGGATCCCCCTCGGGGGGACGCACGACGTCGCTCCCGTCGGTGCTCTCGGCGGGCGTGCGCCCGGCGGCGTGCCGCCCTCCGGCCCCGTGGCCGGAGCGCTCGTCGTCGGTCATCGGGGTCCCGTGCTCCTCGCTCCGACGGGCGCGTCCGCGGCCGCCGCGGCGACAGGGTAGGCGGGCGGCCCGCCGACGCGCCCAGCGCCTCCGACAAGACCTCCTTCCTTGACAAGAATTGTTGTCGGTGGCACGGTCCCAACCGTGACGAACCGGACGGCGGCGGGAACCGTGGTGATCCAGGACGGGGCGGCCGCCGCGGTCGCCCTCGACCCGGTCCGGGCCCGGCTGCTGCGCGCGTTGCGGGAGCCGGGTTCGGC
The DNA here is from genome assembly GCF_021343995.1 of Pseudonocardia terrae. Classification (GTDB taxonomy): domain Bacteria; phylum Actinomycetota; class Actinomycetes; order Mycobacteriales; family Pseudonocardiaceae; genus Pseudonocardia; species Pseudonocardia terrae. Next base: position 81,412 of record NZ_JAJTTE010000008.1, read on the forward strand.
CACCTCGCTCGCCGCCGAACTGGGCCTGACCAGGCAGAAGGTGAACTACCACCTCCGGGCGCTGGAGACGCACGGCCTCGTCGAGCTCGTCGAGGAGCGCCGCAGGGGGAACATGACGGAGCGCGTGCTGCGGGCGACCGCGAGCGCGTACGTGGTGTCCCCGCAGGCCTGGGCGCTGGTGGCACCGGACCCGGAACGCGAGCCGGACCGGCTGTCGGCCCAGTGGCTGCTCGCCCTCGCCGCGCGGCTGCTGCGCGAGGTGGGGACGCTCATCACCCGCGCCGGCCGCAAGCGGGTGGCCACCTTCGCCGTCGACGGCGAGGTCCGGTTCGCCACCGCCGCCGACCGCGCGGCGTTCGCCCGCGAGCTCGGCGAGGCCGTCACCGCACTGGTCGCCCGCTACCACGATGGGGCGGCACCTGGTGGGCGGCCGCACCGCCTCGTCGTCGCCCTCCATCCCGCCCTGCCGGACGCCGGGCCGGACACCGAATCCGACACCGAGACCGAGACACATACCGAGGAGTCGCCGTGAGCCGCCCGTTCGAGATCCGCCGCGAGGTGGTCCTGCCCGCGAGCCCCGAGGAGGTCTGGCGTGCGATCGCGACGCCGGAGGGACAGGCCGGCTGGTTCATGACCGGCCCCGATCCCGAGGAGGCCGGCGCCGAGTTCGACGAGGACCCGCCGCGCCGGCTCGAGCAACGCTTCGGCACCCAGGCGATCGAGTACGTCCTCGAGGCCGCGAGCGGCGGCACGACCGTGCTCCGGTTCGTCCACAGCGGCATGGCCGAGGACGACTGGGGCGACGAGTTCGAGACCATGACCGGCTTCGGCTGGGACCTCTACCTCTTCACCCTCGGCGAGTACGTCCGCCACTTCCCCGGCCGCCCGGCGGTGTACATCGAGGCCGAGGCACCGAACTCGCCGGACGCCTGGAAGCGCATCCTCGCCGCTCTCGGCGACCCGGCCGAGGGCGACCCGGTCGAGCTCCTCGGCGGCCCCGGGGTGGTCGACAAGCGCACCGAGCACTATCTCGGCGTCCGGACCGCCGACGCGCTGATCCGCTTCCACGAGCGGTCGCTGCTCGGGATGCCGGTCGCCGTCGGGCACCACGCCTACGCCCCGGGCGTCGACGCAACGGCGACGACCGCGGAGTGGACGCGCTGGTTCGCCGACGTCGTCGCGGGCTGAGTCAGCCGGCGGCGCGCTCCTCGGGCGGCAGGACGTCCCCGCGACGGCCGGGCAGCCGCAGCGAGAGCAGCGCGCCGCCCTCGGGGGCGCGACCGGCCCAGGCCGCGCCACCGTGCCGCACCGCCACCTGCCGCACGATCGCCAGCCCCAGCCCGGAGCCCGGCATCGTGCGGGAGGTGTCGGCGCGGTAGAAGCGCTCGAAGACGTGCGGAAGGTCGTCCTCGGCGATGCCGGGGCCCGAGTCGGCGACCTCGACCACCATCGTCCAGTCGTCGAGCGGCACCATCCGCAATCGGACCCGGCCGTCGGGCGGGCTCCACTTCACCGCGTTGTCCAGCAGGTTCAGCACGGCCCGCTCGAGGGCGGTGGCATCGCCGACGAGCGTCCACGGCGCCAGGGACACGTCGATCTCGACGTCCCCCGCACGCCGGCGGACGCGCTCCAGGGCCCGCTCGACGACGTCGGTCATCTCGACGGGTTCCCGCGGCACGGCCGGGGCCTCCTCCCGAGCCAGCTCGGTGAGGTCGCCGATGAGCTGGGTGAGCTCCTCGACCTGCGCCCGGACGTCGGCCAGCATCTCCTCGCGGTCCTCCGCGGGCAGGATCGGTGCGCCCGGCCTGTCGGCGGCCGCGAGCAGCTCGAGGTTGGTGCGCAGCGAGGTCAACGGCGTGCGCAGCTCGTGCCCGGCGTCGGCGACCAGGCGGCGCTGCTGCTCCTGCGACGCGGCGAGCCCCCCGAGCATCTCGTTGAAGCTCTGCGTGAGCCGGGCCAGCTCGTCGGACCCGCTGACCGGGATCGGCCGCAGCTCCCCCGTCGCCGTGACCCGCTCGGCCGCCGCGGTCAGCCGCTGCACCGGCCGCAGCCCGGCCCGGGCGACGGCCACGCCGGCGAACGCCGCGAGCACCACCCCGATGCCGCCGATCACCGGCAGTGCCGTGGCCAGCTCCGACAGCACGGCCTGCGTGGAGTCCATCTTCTGCGCGATCACGAGCGCCCGGCCGGTGCCGGCCTCCACCGCGACGACCCGGTACCCGGCCGCCGTCCGGAAGCTGTCGTCCTCCTCGCCCCGGGCGACGGCGAGCTCGGCGTCGCTCAGCGGCGGCGCGGAGGCCTGGCCCTCGGCCGACTGTGCGAAGCCCGAGGCGTACACCAGGGCGACGCGGATGTCCCCGGCCCCCAGCACCTCCGGCGGGATCGTCGAGATCAGCTCGGGCTTGGCCAGCTCGCTCTGCGCGGCGGCCGTGGCGCGCTGGTAGAGGTTGTCGTCCAGCGTCTGCAGGATGCTCTGCCGCACGATCAGGAACGCCGCCAACGACACCAGCACGACGACGGCGGCCGCCACCGCGGCCGCCAGGATCCCGATCCGCGCGCGCAGGCTGACCCGGTCCAGCCGCTCCCGGACCGACGGCCAGTGTCCGCGCTCGGTCACGGCGGCGTCTCGCGCAACACATAGCCCACGCCGCGCACGGTGTGGATCAGCCGCGGTTCGCCCTCGGCCTCGGTCTTGCGCCGCAGGTATCCGATGTAGACCTCGAGGGCGTTGCCCGTGGTCGGGAAGTCGTAGCCCCAGACCTGCTCGAGGATCTGCGCGCGGGTCAGCACCCGGCGCGGGTGCGACAGCAACAGCTCCAGCAGCGAGAACTCGGTGCGGGTGAGGCTGATCGGCCGCTCCCCACGGCGGACGTCACGGGTGTCCGGGTCGAGCGAGAGATCGGCGAACTCCAGCACGCGCGACTGCCCCGCCGCGGCCGCGATGTCGTCGACCGTCCGGCGGCGGAGCAGGGCGCGCAGCCGGGCCAGCAGCTCCTCCAGCGCGAAGGGCTTGGGCAGGTAGTCGTCGGCCCCGGCGTCGAGGCCGGCCACGCGGTCGGACACCGCGTCGCGGGCGGTGAGCACGAGGATCGGCAGCTCGTCACCGGCCGCACGCATGCGCCGGCAGACCTCCAGCCCGTCGAGCCGGGGCATCATGACGTCGAGCACCATCGCGTCGGGCCGCTGCGCGTCGACGGCCTCGAGCGCGGCGAACCCGTCGCTCGCGAGATCGACCTGGTATCCGTTGAAGGCCAGCGAGCGGCGCAGCGACTCGCGCACCGCACGGTCGTCGTCGACGACGAGGATTCGCATGGCCGTCAGTCTCGCGCGGCGTTCTGAGAAGCGTCTGAGAGGCCCCTGTGACGCTCGTCCGGTCCGGGCGGCGCGCGCTACCGGAACGGCTGCCGCCGGCCCGCAGGTCAGACGGTGACCGGCTCCCGCTGCACACTGCGGCGCTCGACGACCGCCGAGATCGTCGCGACGACGAGCCCGGCGACCGCGAGGAGGGCGGCGACGACGTTGGGCGAGGTCAGCCCGAAGCCCATCGCGATCGCCATGCCGCCCAACCAGGCCCCGAGGGCGTTGGCCAGGTTGAACGCGGCGTGCATGGAGCCGGCGGCCATGTGCGGGGCGCCCTCGGCGCCGTCGATGATCCGCAGCTGGGCCGACGGGATCAGCGAGAAGGTCGTGACGGCGAAGAGGAACAGCACGATCGCCGCGCTGACCGGGTGGTGCATCGCCGGCACCAGTGCGAGCGCCACGACCGCGTCGGCGGCCAGGACCATGCGGATCGCACGCATCGGGTCGATGTCCGCCAGCCGGGCGCCGAAGGCGTTGCCGACCGTCATGCCGACGCCGAACATCGCGAGCAGCAGCGTGATCGCGGCGGCCGGGTAGCCGGCGACATCGGTGAGCATCGGCGCCACGTAGCTGTAGCTGGCGAAGAGGGTCGCTCCGCCGAGGACCGCGATGAGCAGGGTCAGCCAGACCGGGCGGCGGGTCAGCGCGCGGAGCTCGTCGGCCAGGCGCGGACGGCCGCCCTCGGGCCGGACGTCCGGGACCACGAACCTGATCAGGACGGCGGCAGCCAGCCCGATCACGCCGACCGCGGCGAAGGTCCACCGCCAGCCGACGAGCTGCCCCAGGAGCGTCGAGAGCGGGACGCCGACGATGTTCGCGACCGTCAGCCCGGCGAACATCTGCGCCATCGCCCGGGCCCGCCGGTCCGGGGCCGCGAGCGAGCCCGCGACGATCGCCGCGATCCCGAAGTAGGCCCCGTGCGGCAGCCCGGACAGGAACCGCCCGAGCATCACGAGGTGGTAGCCCGGCGCGGCCGCAGACAGCAGGTGCGCCACCCCGTAGAGCCCGATCATCACGATCAGCGCCCGGCGGCGCGGCAGCCGGGTCGCGGCCGCGATGAGCAGCGGCGCCCCGACGACCACGCCGATCGCGTACGCCGACACGAGGTGCCCGGCCTCGGGGATCGACACCTGCAGGTCGCCGGCGACCTCGGGCAGCAGCCCCATCACGGTGAACTCGCCCGTCCCGAGGGCGAACGCCCCCAGCGCCAGCGCGAGCAGCGCGACGCGCACCGACCGCACGGTGACCCCCTTATGCACCCAGAAAGCCGAACTCTCCCAGCCTAGGCCCCGATCAGGCGTCCTCGGGTGTTCGACGGGTCACCCACGGCCAGCGGACGACGCCGTTAGGATGCTGCCGCAAGCCCTCGTAGCTCAGGGGATAGAGCACCGCTCTCCTAAAGCGGGTGTCGCAGGTTCGAATCCTGCCGGGGGCACAAGGTCAGACCGCTATTCGGAGGTTGCAGCCGGATCGCATGGAGCTATTCGTGGAGCGAGCCCGGCTACGATGGCTCCATGGCGACCGGCGCTACCGCCCCGAAGCGGCGCACTCGCGGTGAGATCGAGGTTCTGCCCAGCGGCTCGCTGCGAGTTCGCGTCTATGCAGGTGTCGACGCCCTCAGCGGCAAGCGCAACTATCTGGTCGAGACCGTCCCCGCCGGCCCCAAGGCGCCCGCCGAGGCCGAGAAGGTCCGCAGACGGCTGGTCAACGAGGTCGACGAGCAGCGCAGCCCGCGCACCAAGGCCACGGTCAACCAGCTCATGGACCGCTACCTCGAGCTTCTCGACGCCGAAGAGACGACGCGGAGCCGCTACGAGCAGGTCATCCGGACGCACATCCGCCCACTCCTGGGCCACCTCCCCGTCAGCAAGCTCAACGGCGAGACGCTTGACGCCCACCAAGCCCTCCTGCGGAGATGTCGCCGCCATTGCGACGGTCGCCCGTTCATCGAGCACGTTACCGACGGCCCCCACGACTGCGATGATCGTTGCGGGCCCCATGTCTGCCGACCGCTGGCAGTCTCCACGATCCGTAAGGCCTACTTCTGTCTCAGTGGAGCCCTTGCGCGAGCGGTCCGATGGCGTTGGATCACTGTCAACCCGATGGACCAGGCCGAGCCGCCCCGTGGTGCGAGGCCAGAGCCCAGCCCTCCGACGGCCGAGCAAGGCGCCGCAATCCTCAACGCCGCCTTCAAGGACACCTGGTGGGGTGTCTTCCTCTGGCTGGCCATGACGACCGACGCCCGGCGCGGAGAGCTGTGTGCGCTCCGCTGGGACCTGCTCGACTTGGACCGAGCAGTCCTCACGATCCGGACCAGCATCGCGCAGGAGAACAGCCGCACTTGGGAGAAGGGCACGAAGACCCATCAGCAGCGCCGAATCGCCCTCGACGGCAGCACGGTGGCGCTGCTTCGCGCCTACCGACAGCAATGCGTAGAACAGGCGGCCGCGGTAGAGGTCGACCTCGTGCCACAAAGCCGCATCTTCTCTCCGGCCATCGACCACAGCACTTGGCATCGCCCGTCCTCAATCTCGAATCGGTACGTCCGCATGTGCCGCCGACTGGGGTGGGATATGCACCTTCACCAGCTCCGTCACTATTCAGCCACCGAACTGATCACGGCAGGAGTCGACATCCGAACTGTCGCTGGCCGGCTCGGCCATGGAGGGGGCGGCTCTACAACACTGCGAGCATACACGGCTTGGGTCGCTGAAGCGGATCAACGGGCGGTCAAGGATTTCGGCGTAAGAATGCCCGCGCCGCCGATTCACCTCGAGGAAATCAGTGCGCGGGCGCCCGCGACTGCAGCTGACCATGAGAGCCCCTACCAACGGATAGCCGCCGACCTCCAGGCTGCGATCACGTGTGGAGCCCTCGCTCCTGGTGACCCTCTTCCTACCGTCGAGAAGCTCAAGGAGCGCTATCAGGTTTCAGCAGGAACCGCCAATCGCGCGATAGCTGTGCTCAAGCTCGCCGGACTTGTCGCCGTAAGCCGAGGCAAGCGGGCGATCGTCTGTAGCGATTAGTCGAGTAGAGCGGAGGCGGGCTGACACGTCCTACCGAATCGGGCGCCGGCCCGGCATGCGGCCGCCTTGAGCCGTCAGATCGGCGCTGGCGCGCGCTAGCTGATCTTTGTAACGAGCTTAGACGGCCGACGACCATGAGATGTACGGCTTGCTCCCCTGGCCACGGAGGCCTCTTGTGTCGTTGCCCTCTGGCGTTCCAAACCATCCTCGTCATGCGAAGAGGCCTGCGCCGACCCCGCAGGCGCCGGAGCAGCGGTCGTTCAAGCCGTGGGACGAGGCACTCACCATGCCCATTCGGCAGGTCCCGCCGACGCCGCAGCAGCGGTCCAGCAAGGGGCGGACGATCAGGTGGATCAGCCTCGGCGCTCTTGCCCTCGTGGCGCTCTTCGTGGTCCTCGGGGTGAGCGTGAACAAATCGAGCATAGCGGAGACGGCAGCGGCGTCGGCCCCACTCATGACGCCGCTCGGCTGCGCCGTCCATACAACGGGCAGCGGCACCCAGGTCGACGACATCAACTGCATCGAGCTCGGCCTGATCGAGCGCGTGTGCGGTATCGCGCCGATGAATTGGACGCAGCGCTCGATTTACCCGGGCGGTCATCTCGCCGACCAATGGTACGCTCCCGGCCAGCTGCTGGGAGCTCAGTTCATCTACACGTTCGACATGAACAGACGTGTTGCCACGGTGTTGTTCGCTTGTGGCGCAGCACCGGCTAGAACCATCACGGCGAACGAGTGGTGGACGATGATCACGCCGGGGGTGCCTACGGCGCTTCCGTACTGGGTGCGCTGACCCCCGGTGTTGCCTGGGGCAGCAGGGCACCCGCCGTCGCTGAGCCCGTGGACCTCAGCACCGACGCTCACGAGCTGCAGCGTGCAATACCCGACTTAACTGGCTCTTCCGGATCTAGAGTGCGAGGACTCCGCAGTGCAGGAGTGACCGGATTCGGTAGTTGATCAGGTTGCGGAAGCCGAGGGCGTTGCGGCGGAGTGCTTCGAGGCGGCCGTTGATGGCCTCGGTCGGGCCGTTCGAGGCGTGGTGGTCGAAGTAGGCGAGGACGTCGGCGCGGCGGCGGTGCAGGGTCCGTCCGAGGGTGGCGAGTTCCTTGATGCCGGCCGGTAGCCCGGCGCGGAGTCGGTCGATGACCGCGGTCAGGAGGGTCTTGCCGCGGCGGCGGTCCTGGTCGGCGTAGGCGGCGATGATCTGCTGGTAGGCCCACCAGGTGACCTCGACCGCGACGTGTTCCTCGGCGGCGAAGACCGCCTCGAGCCGGGTCCGCTGCTTGTCGGTGAGCAGCCCCAGACGGGTGCGCAGTGTGTGCGGCGGACGCGGTAGAGCGGGTCCCCGGAGCGGCCGCGGTGGCCGAGGGTGTCCTGTTGGACGCGTTGGCGACACAGGTCGAGCTTGTGCCCGGCCAGCGCGACGACGTGGAACGGGTCCATCACGGTGACCGCGTCCGGGACGGCGTCGGTGGCCGCGTTCTTGTAGCCGCCGAACCCGTCCATCGCTACGACCCGGACGCCGTCGCGGAAGGCCGGGTCGCGGGCCTCGAGCCAGGTCCTCAGCGCCTGGGCCGAGCGTCCCGAGACCAGGTCGAGCAGCCGCGCACGCCCCTGACCGGCCACGACCGCGGTCAGGTCGGTGATCACGGTGACGAATCCGTCGCCTTCGGCGCCGAACACATGGGCCCACTTGTGCTCGTCAACCCCGATCACCCGCACCCCATCGAGGCGGGCGGGGCCGGCGGAGCGCAGCAGAGCCTCGGTCGCGGCGACGGCGACGCTGTTCACGGTGTCCCAGCTACGACCCAGTTCTCGGGCGACCGCGGAGACGGTGGCCTTGTCGATCGCCAAGCGGCGCAACACATACTCCGCGCACCGCCGGGTGGTCGAAGCACCGGGTCGGGCCAGGCTGCTGCTGTCGTGGGCGAAGATCTCGCGAGTGCAGCCGTCATGCACGCACCGGTAGCGCGGCACTCGGACCCGCAGCTGTAGCGGATGCCCGACCACCGGGACATCGGTGACCCGGCGCTCGACGCTGTCTCGGTACACCCCGACCAACCCGCACCCCGGGCACGACCCGGGGCCGTCGGTGAGCAGGTCACACCACAGCACCGTGGTCTCACCGTGCAGCGCGGCGTCGGTGATCCGCACCCCGAGCTCGACGGTCCGGACGATCGTGTCGGCCACGATCTGGGCAGGCGGGCACGTAGGCTGCGACATCGGGTCCCCGGGCTTGTTGATGGTGTTCGGCGTAGGAACCTTCATCATCAACTTCTCGGGGCCCGCCTCAGCGCAGCGACACGACCTCTGCCGCCGGGACGATCACGCCCTCACCTGCACTCTGTTTCCGGAAGAGCCAGCAAACCCGGCTCCCGGAGATCCTCGCCGAGGCGGTGTCGATCAAGACACCGCGGATCAAGTCTGGGGCGGCGAACCGGCCCCGAAGCTGCTGGGCGTGATCGCCGGGATGTGCGCCGGCGCGGACAGCATTGACGATCTGGACCTGTTGCGCGCGGGCGGGACACCGGCTCTGTTCGACGGGGTCTATGCGCCCTCGACCCTGGGGGTGCTGTTGCGGGAGTTCAGCTTCGGGCACGCCCGCCAGCTGGAATCGGTGCTACGCCAACACCTGGTCGCGCTGGCCGCGCGCACCGAGGTGCGCAGACGGTCCAGGTAGAGGCGGACCGCGCGGGCACGGGTCTCCTCATCGAACTTCCGAGGTGCTCCCACGACTCCAGTCTCCTTGCTAGATCAGGAGCCTCTCCGTCGGCAAGGGCGGTTCACTTCCGAGGTGCTCCCACAGCTCCAGTCTCCTTGCTAGATCAGGAGCCTCTCCACCACCCAGGACGGTTCAGTCCCCGCCGCCGAAAGGCGCACCAGCCCGGGCGAAGCTTACGGCCAGGGCAGACCGAAGGGCTGTCCGCCATAGGCGATGCGCAGTGCGCGGTCATTCATTGCACAGCTCGAACCCCGAAGCGAACTCTCGGGAGCCGGACGCGATATCAATGGCCTCCGCCAAGTCGTCCGGATGATCGACTGGGTTGGAGCCGTCGAACGCGAAGCCGATGGCAGCCTCGTCGGCGCCAGGCTGGCTCACCACGGCCACCCACTCGGTGCCCTGGTGACCGTAGACCCAGCTCAGGTGAGTCCCGGGATAGGCAGCGCGGATCCGTCCTAGCGTATCGCCGACACCGACGCCCCGGTCTGTGCGAGTGCCGGCTGGCGGGGAGAACCCGATGAGGCGGTGGTCACGCCCAAGCAGGTAGCCCGCCGGACGGCCGCCCTGCGTGGTCCCAGTCGTGGCGATGAATGAGCACGGCCCGGACGCCTGCGCCGGCGCCGCTGTCGGTTCCGCGGCACGGATGTCCGACTCCGTCGCGCCGACGGTCGCGACGCCGGAGCCGCCGAACGCGACTGTCGCCGAGGCGGGTGCCGCCGGTGTCGCCGGTCGCACCGCGACCGGCTCCGCCGCGCACGCAGCGGCCACGATTACCGTCGCGAGGACACCCACGATGCGAGAAGTGGTCCGAGTACTCATCCGGCGAGCGTTGTCCCGGTCCAGAAGGCATCACCATCACGCATCTCGACAACGAGATACCGCGGGCCGGTCGCGTGGTACTCGTCCCAGCCGTCGAGGTTTCCAGTCGCGATGCCCGGCTCGAGCCCAAGCACACCGGCGTCGGCAATCTGCTCGGCGGTGCAGGTCTGCTCCCGCTCGTTGGTGTCGATGCAGGCCTGCATCGACAAGCCTGGGACGACGACGGACGGGCCATAGACGATCGGGTGGGTCGCGGCGAACCGGGCGAGTGTCGCGCTCGCGCCGCGGTCCGTGCGGATCCAGCTCACCGAGTCGTCGACACAGTGCGCGCAGAGCTCGGCGAGGGCGGCTGTGTCGCCGGCGGCGGCGGCCGTGCGGATCGCGGCGAGGAGATCGGCCGTGCTGGTGGGGATCTTCGCGCCGGTCACGTCGGTGTCAATGCGCGACGGTGCGGCTGGCGGGTCCGGCACCGCCTGGCCCGCCGCGGCCTCGGCCGGGGTGAACGCGATCGCCGTGGCGTGCGCGGCGAGAGTGCTCGTCCGGCCGTCAGCGGTGGTGAAGTCGAGCCGGCCAGCCTCGGGATCGAGGCCGGAGGGTGGAGCGGGCGACCTCTCGCTAAGGGCTGCGGCGTGCTCGCGGGTCGCCGGGTCGCTGGCCACGATCCGCGCAGTCCGGCCGTCCGCCCCGAACGCGAGTGCGAGCATCCCGCTGCCAAGGTAGGTCGGCGTCGCTCCGCCGACGAGGTAGGACACCAGCCGCTGCGGGTAGACCGGGCGGCAGCCACCGAGCGGCCCATAGGTCACGACGGTCGCGGTGCCGGCGGGTGAGGTGGACACGACCTGGCGGCTGCCCTCGTTCAGCTCGCCGCCGCGCATGTGCTCGTCTGCGGGTCGCGGGGGATCGACCGGACTCGACGTCCCGGTGCCATCAACAGTGCGCAAGTCGTCGCTCGCTGAGCACGCCCCGCTACTGGGGTGATCGACCCACGCGAACCGCGATACTCCGGGGACGGACGCCACCCGCTGTGGGTAGGAGACCTGGCCGCTGCGATCCACACGCAGCTGCACGGCCCCCGTCCGGTCTACGGTCATCAACGAATACTGCGCCCGGAAGTCGGCCTGCTGCTCGGGGATGCTGGCGGCGAGCACGACGTTGTCGCCCACGCTGCCGACTAGGTGCGAGTAGAGCGGCTGCGGTGGGTTCAGCCGCAACCGCCGGGGCGTCGATCCGTCGGCCGGGAAGATCGTCAGCGCGGCTCCGTCCGTGGTGAAGGACGCGAGGTCGTTACCCAAGAACGCGATGCCCCGACACGGGCACGGGTAGCGGTGCTCGGTGCCAGTGCGGTCGACAACGTGCACGATCCCGGCTTGGGTGGGGTTGTCGTTGGGCGCCTCGTCCTGCCAGGCGAGACGCTGTGAGTCCGGCGACCAGACCAGGCCGTCCGCCGCGGCCGCCGCGGAGGAGACCCGGGTGACGACGCCGTTCGTGTCGACGAGTGCCGTGCCGTCGGCGTCGCTGAAAGCGAGGACGGCGGGGGCAGCGGCAGGCGGCCGTCCGGCGGAGCCGGCGGTCGGCCCGACGGGTGCGCTGCACCCGGCCAGGGCGAGCACTAGCCCGGCCAGTACGACGGCCGTGCGGCGGGTCATGCCGCGCACCGGTCGACGTAGTCGACGGAGGCGCCGATGTTGGCTGCCCACTCGTCGCGGGTGAGCCCGGTGCCGGCGGTGCGACAGACCTGGGTCCGCCAGTCGAGGTCGTCGACGCGCCACAGGTCTGTCTGGCCCATGCTGGTTATCTCCCGCTTCGGTTTAACGGTGATCGAGGCCAGCATCGTGCCGTCGGGCGACCAGGCGAGGTCGGCGACGCTGTTGCCGAGCGGTTCCTCGAGGGCGGGCATGGCCTCGGTCCCTGAGCCCACGTCGTAGACGTGGATCCGTGTCCCCTGCGCGATAGCCACCTGGGGGCGGACGGGGTTCGCTGCGACGAACCCGGGCGGCTCGCCGGCTGGCAGGGTCCAGCTACGGCCCGCGGCGGACAGGTCGGCGGCAAACGTGACGACGCGGCGGTCGTCGGTAATGCCGACGATGTGCGAGCCGTCGCCCGTCCAAGCCAATCCCGTCACACCGGGCGCGGCGATCCGGGCGATCTCGTGGCGGTCGACAAGGTCGACGAGGACGAGCTGCTCGCCCTCGCCGCTGCCGATCGCGAAGGCGCCGCGCCGGCCGTGCACGGCCATCGCTGTGGATCCGGGGCCGAGGTCGAGGGTACCGGCGAGCTCGCCGGTCTCGGTGGACCAGATCCCTACTTGGCCGGAGGCGCTTCGCCCGATCACGAGGTGGGCGTCTGGGACCAGCGCGACCTGCACCATGATGCGGTCGCGGACGGCCTGCTTGCCGCTGTCCGATGCCGCGAGACCGAGCGACTTCGTGATCGCCTTGCGGTCGCCCTTCCATAGCATGATTGCGCCGCCGGTGGTGGTGAAGCCCGCCGCGGCTTTCGTACCGCCCGCGGACGCGACCGCGGTGATCAGAACACCGCCGCCGGTGTCGAATGTCTCGAGGTGAGGATAGTCGTCGCTGCCGTCCGCCTGGTCCACGTCGGCTGGCCGGCTCAGGTCAGCGAGTACGAGTCCGTACGCGGTGCCGGCGCCATCAACGCGGGTGAGCAGAAGCGAGCGGTCACCGGTGAAGGCAATGGCCGTGGCCGGCTTGCCCGGAGTGATAGGGGCGCCGGTGGTCAGCACCGTCACCCGGCCGCCTGCCTCACCCGCAACGATCGTCCGCCCACCGGTGGCGACTGTGGTGGACGCGCCGCCGGTCGGTCGAGCGAGCCCGACGCCGTTGTCGAAGGCGGTTCCGGACAGCTGCGTGGTGCCCTGCGGGCCGGCGAACGCGAACGCGTAGCTCGTGCCCGCAATCGCCGCCGGTGCGGTGACCACGCCACCGGCCGGGAACGACAGCCTCACCTTGCGCTGGCGGTCCCAGATCATCAGCCCACCCTCCGTCCCGACGGCGAGCTTGGCGGTCGTCGCTCCGAGCCGCGTTGCGTCGCCTGGGATGTCCTCCTTGGTGAGCTCGACCGTGACGGTGCCGCTGCTCAGCCCGATTGCCAGGACACGGTTGGTGGCCAGCAGCAGCATGATCTGGTCTTCGGGCTGCCCCGCCACGACGGCGGCGTCGAGCACCAGGCTGGTCGTCACGCGGCTGTCGAGCTGGGCCGCGGCCATGTCGCCGAGCCGTACGCAGCGCAGTAGCTCGTGGGTGGTGACGTCGTAGGTCGCAAATGTGCCCGAACCCCAGACCGCCACCAGCTCGACCCCACCAGTGGTGAAGCCCAGTCGGCGGACGGGCTCGTTCTGCTGGACGCAGGGTGCGGGCGGCAGCTGCCCGAGCGGGGTGGGGGCGCCGGAGGTGGTCCCGAAGAGGCTGATGCGACCGTCCGCCTCCGTGGCCAGCACCGGCGCCCCGGGGTCGAGCTCCATCAGATCCGCCGGCTCAGGGGTCTCACCCAGCGCCGCGCCGGTGGTCAGGTCCCACACGCGCACGGTGCCCTCCTTGCCCGCGGTGTAGACACGTGCGGCGGCCTCATCGACCGCTACGGCGTTGATGGATGACCTGCTCGCCTGCCAGGAGCGGCTGATCCCGGCGTTGTCCGCGATCACGTCGCGGATCGCGTCGACGGCCCGACCGTTCGACGGGTCGAGCTCGTGCGCCTCCAACCCGAGGAGCCCCGCGAGCCGTGGATCCGTCTGGCGCAGGGTCGTCGCGCGTGCGGCGAGGTCGGACGAGAGGCGGCCCCGCTCTGCGGCCGCCGTCACGCCCTGCTGTTGGATCTTGACCGTGATGCCGACTCCCGCGCCAGCGAGCACAACGGCGAGCACGACGGCGAGCACGAGCGCGACGGTGCGGTCCCAGCGGGTTCGGGTGGCGGCGATGGCCTCGCCGAGGTCCCCGACGTAGCGGGCCGAGACCTCGTTCTTGGCCAGCGCCTCGACGAGGCTCTCGTCTCGCTCCGACTTCCTGGGCAGGACGACACCCAGCTCAGCGCGTCCTGCTGCGTCGATCTTGTTGGCGTAGCCGCCGACAGGCTCGATCGTTCCCGTTGGCGTGAGCCGGCCGGTCGTTGCCTGGCCCACAGCGAGGATGCGTAGCCGGGGCAGCCACCAGCGCCGTCGGCGGTGCAATTCGTCGAGGGCGATGGCGATGGCCACACTCGCCGACGGCCCGTGCACGTCGACGCAGGGCTCCTCCTTCTCTGACATCCACCATGTGACGCACACGCCCGTCGTCGCGAGCGGGCACGACGCCCACGCCGTGCGCGCTGCGTCGACGAACTCCCGATCGCTGACCAGAAACGCCATGCGAGCCGGGTCGGGATGCAGCCCAGGCGGGCCGTCCTGCTGCAGGGCGACCCAAAGCTGCACTGCACGACCCTCCCGGCTGCGGTCGACCAGAACGGGCACGCTCACGGTCGCCGTGGGAGCGGAGGCCGGTCCGCCAAGGAGGTGGCGTGCGAGCAGGGCGACGAACCCCGCGGCCGGACCATGGGCAACCTCGCTTAAGACGTTTACCAGCCGGGTAAGTTCAGGCCGGGCACCGTCGGTCGACATCACGATGTCGCTGCCGCCCACGCCGACGCAGAAGGCCCGCTCGAAGTGCGCAGAAGCTGCCGCGGCATGGGCAATCATTGTCCGCTCGTCGTCGGAGAGGATCGCCCGGCCCACAGCGGTCACGGCGTTGGCCGCGGAGCACCACGGCGGCATTACGAGTGTGGCGCGGATCGCATCCGTACCGGATCCCTCGTGCCACCGAATCTTGCCCGGCCGCGACTTGAGCGCCGTCCACTCCGGTGAGCCGGGTTCGATGGGGGCGAGACTCGCGATGTCCCGCTCCTGCACGCGCGAAGCCACCCCTGCGACAAACGCCTGCTTCGCCCCGACCAGATCGTCGAGGACGCTGTCGCGGGCGGCGACAGCGTCCAAGGCGGCGCTGGTTGTCGTCTCCGCAGTCACTCGAGACCCTCGAGAACCGCGACGGCGATGGGGTCGCCAGCGGGTAGGCGGTCGGCGAGTCCGAGCCAGAACACCAGCGCGGTCTCATCCAGCCCGAGCATCGACCGCCGCACCCGCGGCGCGTCGTCGGCGTTCAGGCCCTCGATGGGTCGAGGCTGCGCGTCGACTGTCACCTCAACCGGATCGTCGGATCGCGCGACGACGATGACCCGCCCGGACGCGACGTCGGCGTCGCCGAGCATCGCGAGGACATACGTGGTCGATCCGTTTGGCCCGTCGGTCACGGTGAGCTCCAGAACCGAGCCCGGCCAGTCCGGCCCGGTCGCAGCGACGGCGACCGACATCACGTCGTCATGCGCGCGTCCCGAAACGAGCACCTCGACCTCGTCGGCCTTGGCCCGACTGACGATCACCGATCCGAGCGGCTCGCCATCGGGCGCGGCCGCGGCCGCCGCCATGCGGTCGACGGTGACCCTCATCGGCCGTAGCCGGAGTGGCAGCACCGGCGCGAGGGCCGTGGGCTCCGGCATAGTCCACCGGCGCTGCAGCCCTTTCAGGTTCTCGTCGATCTCGGCCGCCCGCGCGGACCGGTCGGCGACGGGCAGCCGATCGGACACCGACCGGGTGACCGCAAGGGCCCGGTCAAGGGCTGCAGCACGGGTCGGGCCGCCCGCCCAGACCAGCTCGACACGCAGCGGCCCCGTCGGCTCGTCACGGACGACGCGGACGGTGCTCGGTCGGTCCTCATCGTCGTCGACGGTCGCGGAAGCGACGACGTACTCGTCCGGGTCGGGCCGGTGGACAAAGAGTCCGGCAGCGCGCAGGACCGTCGCGAGGTCCTGCGCATCCGGCGGGATGTCGAGCAGGGTCGCGCTACCTCGATCCACCGCGGTCACCGGCCCTGATCCTCACCCGGGCGGCGGATGATCCAGTCGGAGTCTCGGAAGTGGCTGGAGAGGTCGCCGTCGGGCGCCTCTTGGGGGCCGCAGCTCGGGAACAGGGCCCAGCTCACCGACCTGCCCAGGCGCTCCGACTGACGCGCGGACCACTGTGTCACGTAGAGGAAGTACTCCTCCGCGTAGCGCTTCCGGACGAACGCGTAGTGCGGGTGGGTCGAGGTGATGCGCCCGGGGTCCACGCCTGCTCGCACCATCTGCTGCTGCACAAGCTCGATCATCTGGTCACTGGAGACCTGGACGTCGTAGTCGCTCGGATCGGTGTGCACCGCGCACCTGAAGAGGGCGTCGAAGGGCCGCCGGGCCGGCCGGTCTGCGGTCGGCCAGACCTGGTCCAGATGCTGTGTCGCGTCGTCGAGAACGTCCTCGTCCGGGATGCGACCACCCTCGTCGATCACCTGCCACAGGCGGGTCCGATCCACGGCGTGAGGCGCCACCTCGTCGAACGGCATCCGCTTCGCGGCGTGTGCGTAGAACCGGACTGAACTGCCCTGGATTCGGACGTCGGCGTCGGTGACCCCCTCCCGGTCGAGAGCATGGAGCAGGTCTTCGCAGAACCGCAGGTACGCCCTCGCTGTCATGCCCAGCGGGCGGACCCCGGCCGCGACGGCCTCGACGTCGTTGCACGACAGCCGCAGCTCGGCCAGCACGGACCCATCGGGCCGATAGGAACCGTCGGTGAGCAGCCGCTCAGCGGCGAGAGACCACTCGCAGGGCTCTGCAGCGGTCACGCCGCACCGCTCAGCGCTGCCTGGGCCTTGGCCTCCGAGCCGAACGGTTCGAGACCGCCGTCGTAGGCGCGCAGCCACCAGCCCCCCTTGGCGTCGCGGAACACCAGCGCTGCGCGCAGGTCACCGGCGTCGAGCAGGTCGGACCACGCGATCCCGGCGGGCAGGACATCCTCCATGCGGCGCAACCGCGACGCGGACTCGCGCGGCGCCAGCACGGAGTACGTCGTACGAAAAGTTCGCGTTCCTGCCGCGGTCGCTACGGTGACCCCGTACACCGGCAGCCCGGACGAATTGGCGAAGTTCACCTGCGGCGTGCCGTTGTCGACCGCAAGCTCCACCCAGGCAGTCACCTGGCTCGCCTGCGCCGCGCGTGACGCCTGTCGCCGTTCGGCCTCGCCGATCTCCAGATGTGAGAGTTGGACGCTCTGTTGCTGGTTGGTGCGCACTGCGGCCCGTGCAGCGACCACCGCTGCTGCTAAGGCGACGATGCTGGCGAATGCGGAGAGGAGCTCAGCGAGCGACCCGGTCTCCATGCATACCCCTTGTCCCTGCGACCGACGCGCAGCGGCGCGCCACCGGACCGAAGGCGCCGGCGTACCCCCAATCGCTGACTCGCGACGTGTTGTTACAGAACGCTCATAGGTGGCTCCTCAGCGCAGTAACTCCTCGGGCGTGTCGGGGCTCAGCCGCGGTAGCCCATCTCCGACGCCATAACCGTCACGGCAGGCGTACGACGCACCTTGCCGCCGTGGAGTGAGACCATGTGTAACCGTCGGCGTTGTCCAGTGAAACGCACGAGCAGGCTCCACCGACTCATCGGCGTGAAGGTACGGCTCCCCACTATGGTCTTCCTGGCACTGGTCTTCCTGGCACTCGCTGCTGCACTTCTGTGCGGCGGCTGCAGATCGAGCTCGTCCCTTGAGGAAACCCCCTGTCCCGGGGCCATCGACAGCGCGGGCCAGGACGCGACTGCATCCGCGACGAAGGTCCTGCGGTGCCTCTTCACGGCCTACGACATCGATGACCGGGACGGCGCAGCTCAGTTCGGCTCCGCCGAGGCTATCGCCACCGTCTTCGACGAGATGCACCCGCCGAAAGTTCTGCCGCGCATCTCGTGCGCGTCCGACCAAATCTGCGACGTGTTCTGGCCCGCTAAGTGTGCGGAAGCAAATCTGTCACTAGGACGGATGGACTCGACTATCGCTACCGTAGAATTCCTGGAGCCGTGTCCTCAGAACGGCTCGACCGAAACAACGGGATCTGGTTCATGAACGTCGACAAGCCGCCGGTGAAGCGGAAAGTGGCCGGAATTCGGCGGCCAGCGGTCCTGCCCGGGAGGTCGCGAAACCGGACCGCCAAGGGCGACGCTCCGCCACATGTTGAGGCGTCCACCACGAAGGCCGCCCGCCTCGCGGCGCTGGGTCGCCCCTTCACGTGGGGTGGAAAGACGCTTGTCGCAGCGATTAGTGCCGTCGCCCTGGCCGCGGCCGTGGCCATAGCCACGCCCGTCATCGGCGTCTCGAGGATCTCCGACATGTTCCGGAGTGGACCCGATGTCGCGATCAGAACAAGCAAGATCTTCGACTACGGCTCTGACGCGATGGCGTTCGGTGGCGAATTCACCCTCGCACCGGATGAGCCGACCCGGATCGCCATCGGCCCCGACTCCGCCGCAACGCTCCTAGGCAAGATGGAGACCGCCGGTGGCGTCCCGCTACATTTGTTACGGCTCCGCATCGATGTTCGGGGGAACCGATCCTCTGAGGTCAGGGTAACGGGGCTCGACGTGATCGAGCTTCGTCGATCGGCTGCGCTCAACGGCACACTGGTCAGCTACGGCCAAGAAGGCGGGAACGAGCCGGTCCAGCAGGTTGTGTTCGACCTGGACTCCGCAGTTCCCCAAGGCCTTCTTCCAACCAGGGCACAGGTCGACAACAGCGTTGCGCCGACCACCAAGCCGTCAGAGATGTTCTTTTCAAATTATTCGCTGCCGATTAAGGACAACGAGACAACGAGTATCATCGCGCAGTTCTCCATCTCGAAAGGTGCAGCGACATTCGACCTGCAGCTCGACTACACACTCGACGGGAAGCCCCGGCAAATGCTGATTCCCGGACAGTTCGCTACATCTGCGCTCAGCTGCGGATCGCAGACCACCGCTGACTACGACCGCGCCTACATGATGACCACCAATCCGGGCACCGGCGCGCTCGTCCTCCAGGAGCAGGCGGACCCCCACAGCATCCCGGTGACTGGCTGCGTGCACTGACCGGCCCACAGCGCCGATATACTCCCGCTGCGCGCACTCGTCAGCCTGGCGACAGACAAATGTCGTCGCGGGCTGCCGGCGAACCCAGAGACACCGCCTTGCAAAGGAAACCGGCGATGTGACCTGTGCTGCATGTTGCAGGTCAGAAGCACTTCAATCCTGTCTCTGTTGCCTGTACTGGCTTCAAGCGGACCAGATTCATTGCCACCGACAGTGCCAAGAAGTCCACTATGGACGAAATCTGCGGCCGCTGGCGATTCGCTAGCAAGGCCGGTAAGTCTCGCCACCGGGCAGATGACAGCGGGGTCCTGTGTAGCCCGGGTAGAGGTCGCTCTTGTCGTCATCCCGCGGCGCGGTCACGTCATCGTCATCGTCAGGACGTGGACTGACGTCGCGGTAGCGGTCGCGATCTGATACCTGCCGGTTCGTGCGGTCGTCGAAGTAGTCGGAGGTGCTGGTGTCCGGCCGCGGCGACACCACGCGGACGCAGGTCGAGCCGTAGATGCCCAGCCTTGCGGCCCTCGCCGTCTCGTAGGCGCTCTGGAGCTCGACGGTGTAGACGGGATCTCCGGCGTACGCCGGGAACCGTCGTACGAGTCCCCGCCGCATCATCTCGTGCGCGAGGTCCTTGGTCGAGCCGGCGCTCTCGCCGTAGCGCACGTACCTGAGTGGCCGCCCGATCCTGTCGACCCCATCCTCGGCGTCTGCGTAGACGCGGACGACCTGGTCGGTGAGCTCGCGACGCACAAACGAAGCAGCGTCCGCACCGCCGCACTCGTCGGCTTCGGGTGCGTCAATGCCGATCAGCTGGATCTGGCTACCGTCCTCGAGCTCGACGGTGTCGCCGTCAACGACGCGCGTGACGACGACAGCCTCGCCGCCTGGCTGACAGGTCGACCGTGCGGAGTAGGCAGGCGGGCCCTCTCTGCACTCGTGAGGAAGTGACCGGCGTTCGCCTTCAGCCTTCGAGATACAAGCAACCGCGAGAGCGCCCAGCACGATGAGGAATAGGACCAGACATCCCAAAGGGCCGCGAGCACTCGAGCGCCTGGAGTCGGGTCGCCCTGGCGCTGGCGGCACAGCGATCGCAGCCACCCAAACCCCCCATCGCGCGGCCAGGTCGCAGCACAACTCCTCTGCGCTGTCCGCCCATGAGAGGAGACGGGCGACGGGCCTGCTGGTTGGCGTCCGGTTGGAGCAGACTTGGCGTCCGCGCTTCGACCAGCGGGGAAGCTTCGGCCACTGGCGTATCGCTTCAGTCGATGTCGCGCTCGGCCTGTCCGGGCTGCAGTTGCCAGCAGATGCGCAGTTGACAAGGGGCGTGAATGTCGTTCACACTTCATCCTGTGAACGACGTTCACAGGTCCGACGACGGCGACCTGGTCGGCCTTGCCGAAATCGCGGAGCTAGCCGGCGTCAGTCGGACTGTCGTTGCCAATTGGCGTGCGCGCGACCCACGCTTTCCGCGACCCATGGTTGAGCTGCGTGCCGGGCCCGTGTTCAACCGAGACGTCGCCGCTCGATACCTTAGGAGAAGGAACCGACACATGGCGCATGTTGTTTCGACGATCAATCTCAAAGGTGGCGTTGGCAAAACGACAACCACGGTGGGACTGGCCGAGGTACTCTCCGCCGACTTCGGCAAGAAGGTTCTGGTAATTGATCTCGATCCGCAGACAAATGCAACGACGGTTCTTATTGGTGAGGACCGATGGCGTGAACTGAACGGCGCGGGCCACACTCTTGTCAGTTTGTTCACCGATGCCCTTCGGCGGGATGATGAGCCAGCTCGCTTTGACCTGAACTCGACGCTTCAGCGGAAAGTCAGTGCGGTCACAGATGTACAGACTGTTGATCTGCTGCCGAGTTCGCTGGACCTGATTGACGTCCAGGATCGCCTGGCTGGCATGCCTTCGGGGCGCTTCTACTCGAACAATCCGACCGATCTACTCCGGCGCGCAGTTCGACCTCTTCTGGACAACTACGATTACGTACTTGTCGATTGTCCGCCAAACCTAGGCATCGTAACTTTAAATGGCCTCCGAATCTCGGACGGGTACATCATCCCGACAATTCCTGACGTGCTGAGTACCTACGGAATCCCTCAAATTCAGACGCGCGTCCGCGCGTTTGCAGATAGTCTCGGAGAGACTATACACGAACTCGGCATCGTGATCACTAAGTTCCGGGAAGCGTCGAAGGTCCACCATGCGACCCTACGGCGACTGGTTGACGATGAGAACTTACCACCGGTGTTCGATACCCGGATTCCGGAGGGCAACGCGATTGCCGCGTCGGCGGAATTCTCGACGACCTCGACACTTAGGCAGAAGTACAGCTATCAAGGCGGCTACGAGGCCTTCCGAGAATTGGCTAAGGAGTTCATTAGTCAGGTCGAGGACATCGCATGAACGCGAGTGGTGGACCGAGTAGGGCGCATGATGCGGTGGACAACGCGGCCGAAGCACTGTCCCTCCTGGCCGGAACTCATCCTGATCTGGCAACCGGATTAGCAAGCATCATTGCGACAATTGCGAACGAGGCGAAGCGCACTCCACGATTCGCGACAGCGCTGACGAAAGGAATGATTGCCGGTGCTGAGGTGACTAATTCGGCACCTGCGCGACGCTCTGGACGGCGTAGTCCTGGTGTCCTCGATCCCTTCGCGGTCTATGCGGAAGGCGGCGAGGGCGGGTTGCGTGAGCGCTTGAGCGAACTCGAACTCGAACAACTACGTGACATTGTCGCAGAGCACGGGATGGACCAGGATCGACTTGCGATGAAGTGGAAGGATTCGTCACGAGTTGCTGAGCGCATCATAGAGAGGGTCGCGGCTCGCTCGGCAAAGGGATCGGCCTTCCGATAGTTGTGGAGCAGTCCTTCACGATGCGAGTCAATTCAGCCCGCCGGTGTTGCTGGCGTCCCGCCAGACGATCTTGGCCGCTGGTGAGTACTCGACGCCGGGCTGGCTGAGTGCGATGTCAAAGAGGCGGCTGGGAGCCGCGGGCACCGCGCTCGGTCTACAGGCCCGCCTGCAGTTTCGACGAAGGTCTCCGGCGTGTGTTGCTGATGCACTTGGTGGCCGGCGCCTCGGCGTCCTGGCCTGGCGGTCCGTCCCTTGGGTGGCGGGGTGCTGCCCCCCGCCGCCGTAAGGCGCACCCGCGCGGCCGTGGAGGCTCGCGGTCCAGGGCAGCCCGCAGGCTGTCGCGTAGCGACGCGTAGCGCAGCGGAGCGCCCTTGACCGGGAGTGCGGCCGTGCTAAGCCAAGGGCCGACAGGCCCGCCCGAAGGGCGTCCGATTTCATTCCTCGGCCCGCGGCCCCGAGCGCCTTCACGCCCTCAGATATGAGGCCGTCCGTGGGGATGAATGGCTCACAATGGCGGGAAGAACGACTCAAGACGGAATGGAAGGAATCCGCATTATAACGACACCGTATGGAAACTCCCGGTAATCCAAAGGTAGGGGCGGCCGTTGAGCGACCCCGACTTCGGCTCCACGGACTGCAACTGTGTTGGCCGCTGGACTTCCTCGCTGGGAGCTCGCCGCGGCCCGTCGACCGACACAGCGAGCAGGCGAGCCGCCGGCGACGAACGAACCCAGTTCGTGCTAGACGAGGGCCCTCCTCGACCAAGCCCCGGCCGACGACTACAGCACGCAGCGGCGATTGGCGTCGTCGCGGATTGGCTGTTGCTCTGAACTGGCACGAGGCGGCGCATCCCTCGATCGTGTGGGGCGCCACCGGCGCCACGGACACTCGGTTAAGATCGTCACCCGACCGGATCGATGTTGAAGTCCCGGTCATGCAGGCACAGCGCTGGAGCGAGGCGACCTACGAAGTGACGTGGATAACGGACCTGGACGCAGTCGATCATCGAGTCCTGCCCCCGGATCCGGACGTGTTGACCGCGATCGGCCTGAGCCACGACCTCAACTCGGCAATAGCCGATCTCGTCGACAACAGCGTGGACGCGGGCGCCACCTCCATCCTGATCCGCTTCGTTCTGGTCGATGGAAAGCCCAGGTCGCTGCTCGTCGTCGACGACGGCCGTGGCATGTCGGACTCGCAGCTGGACCAGGCGATGACCATCGGCAGAAGACGGTCCTATGAGGGCTCCGATCTCGGGCATTTTGGGATGGGGCTGAAGTCTGCGTCTTTCAGCCAG
This sequence comes from Pseudonocardia terrae, assembly GCF_021343995.1. Taxonomy (GTDB): domain Bacteria; phylum Actinomycetota; class Actinomycetes; order Mycobacteriales; family Pseudonocardiaceae; genus Pseudonocardia; species Pseudonocardia terrae. The sequence goes on from NZ_JAJTTE010000008.1 coordinate 104,469, forward strand.
GCCGACATACTAACCGTCTTGACCCGCGCCGCTGAGGCGCCCGGGATAGGCCGTCGCTGGAGCCGACATACACGCGATTTCATTTGTGATGTCATTGACAGCGGCCAAGCTGAGCAGGCGCTCGCCTCCGCGGGTCCTATCGCAAACTCTGGCCACGGAACAATCGTGCGCTGGGACGATGTACGGGAGTTCCCCACCAGCGACAACCCCGCAGTCGTGGACGACTACATCTCCCGAACAACGCAGCAGATCCGAGCGCATCTCGGTACGACTCTCCATGCCCTGCTAGAGCAGGGCAAGGTAACGGTGACGATTGACGCCGCCGATGTCACCGACGGCTCCGCCGGTGCTCCGCAGACGGTCGAGGCGATCGATCCGTTCGGCTACCGGCGAAGCGGCGCACGCGGCTACCCCAAGACCTTGTGGGCAGAGGTCGATCATCGCCGCATCGCGCTCGAATGCCACATTTGGCCCGCGCGAAGCGAAGCGCTCGGATTCCGCCTCGGTGGAGCCGCCGAGCAATACCAGGGCTTGTACTTCTACCGGAACCGTCGTCTGCTCGAGATCGGCGGCTGGAAGTCCACAGCCATCCCGCACCGACGCCTGCAACTTGCCCGGGTCGCTATCGACGTATCCGAAAACATCGACTTGATCAACATGAATATGGAGAAGAGCGCCGTTCAGCCGAAGCCGAGCCTCTTGCGAGGGATCGAGAAGGCCCAGGCCGAGGACGGCACCTCCTTCTCCGACTACCTTCGCGACGCGGAGAGCGCCTACAAGCTCGGCAACACACGTAACACCGGAAGGCCGCAGGTAGTCCCGCCCGGGCCCGGAATCGCGCCGGAGGTGAAGCGAGCGATCCTGGAGGAGCTCCCGATCCTCGGTGGTCGCGAGCCGGTGGCCATCCGTTGGAAGCGTCTCGACAACACCGACTTCTTCGAGGTGGACCGTCGCGCAGCCACTCTCTGGCTCAACAGTCGTTACAGGGCGACTGTGAACGGCGACAGGCGATCCAGCCTCAACGATTCGCCCCTGCTGAAGGCGGCGCTCTACCTCCTGCTCGAGGACATCTTCCGGGGGACGGCGTTCGGTCCGCGGGACAAGGACAACGTCGAGTTGTGGCAGGCCGTCCTCAGCGCAGCCGCGCAAGCAGAGGCTGACCATTGAGCTCCCGGTCCGACCAGGGACGGCATCTTGCCCTCGAAGGCGTGCAACGGTATCTGCAGGCGGGGCTCTCTGGGGACGTCCTCATCCCCGGCCGACCTGAGGCCTACCTCATCGTCGCCGCCGTGACGCGAACACTGTCGATCCACGTCGGCATGGGGTCCGGCGGCTCACGCGTCGTTCCCGATCTGAGCACTTACCAACACCTCGACGCCGACACCGTCTACTGGCGGGGCAGTCACTGGTTCCGTCTGAGTGTGCGCACGACGCACAGGCTCGAGGATCTCTATCCCCTGCTGTGCCTTGTCCTCGACGCGATCCAGCTCAACGGACGCAGCTTCGCTGCCGCCGTCAACGACGCTTTGGACTCCTACCGCGAGCTGCTCGTGCAGCGGGGCGCCCTGTCAGAGGCAGACCAGATCGGCCTCGTCGGCGAGCTTCTGACCTTGAAACACCTGATCACATCGCTCGGACCGGACGCCGCGGTCGACGCCTGGGTCGGCGGCAAACGCGAGGAGCACGACTTCTCCCTGAGCAGCGATGACCTCGAGGTCAAGACCACGGCCGCGGACCGTCGCACCCACTGGATCTCCTCCGCCACTCAACTGGAACCCAAGCCCGGCCGTGATCTATACCTGCTGTCCCTGCAGATCACCCGCGCTGGCGCAGGCCCAGGCAGCACCCTCCCGGAACTGGTGGACTCCGTTCGAGTGCTGTCCGGCCCGGCCGAGCCGCACGTCGCCAGGCAGCTTGTAGCCGGGTCCTACCGCGATACCGATGCAGACCTGTACCCGACACGGTGGACGTTGCGGAGTCCGCCCATCACCCTCCTGGTCGACGCCGGATTCCCCGCTCTTACGTCTGAGCGACTCGTCCAGGCGGTCCCCCGCGCGGCCTTGATCACTTCGGTCAGCTACCAGCTGGATCTCGAGACCTATCCGGCCAGCACGCCACCCCGCGAGCTCGTCGGCCTAGTCGCACCCAAGGAGAACGCCGGATGACGGTATCGACCATGGCCTACCTCGCCGCGTTAGGCTCGATGAACGACCTCCCGAAGAACCTCTTCAAGCGCGCCGCTCTCGAAGCCGAGGACTACGACGACGGCGGTGATGTGTCACCGGAGTCCCTGCTGGCCCATCTCGAGACAAACGGCCCGAACGACCCCATCCGGCAGGCGCTCGGGCCGCTCCTGGCCGGATGGGACGCCGAGCAGACCGCCGAGTGGGCGGTCGGCACCGATGCCGGCTCCCCGGAGCGCCGGCAGCTCACCTACACGCGTCTCGGGTTCGGGTCGGCGCTCGCGGACTGGGCAACAGCGCATTACCCGCCACACGCAGACGACACGATTGTCATCACAGGGACCCAAGTCGATCCCTGGTACTTCCCGAATCGGAAGGTGGGCCGCTTCTACTGGGACGCTTACCGCCGTCACCTTCGTGACGTCAAGGGCTGGGCGCCGACCCCTATCGGAGAGCTGGACCAGGCCACCGACGACATCGTCGAGCAGATAGCCGATCCCTCCGCCGATAAGGCGTACGGGGCCAAAGGGCTCGTTGTGGGCTACGTCCAGAGCGGCAAGACTGCCAACTTCACCGGCGTGGTCGCCAAGGCCATCGACGCTGGCTACCGGAACATCTTCATCCTTACCGGGACGATCGAGCTGCTGCGTGGGCAGACACAGCGGCGCCTGGACATGGAGCTCATTGGTATCGAAAACCTGATCGGCGACAGGACGATCGACGAGGCTAGTAGCGACCCCCGGTTCGATTACGCGAACGACGACGACTGGCCGAAGAAGTTCTTACAGATCGGGGTCAAGCCGGAGGCGGCGGGCCGCCCCAGCCTCGTCCGCCACACGAGAAAGGCGGCCGACTACCAGAGGCTCTTCGGAACTGCAACGCAACTCCGGCCCGTGAAACAATATCAAGGTCTCCCCTTTCATCACCCCGACAACCTCATGCGGGTACCGGCCGGGATCTTCGTCATCAAGAAGAACAGGCACGTCCTCGAAAAGTTGGCCGCGGACCTATCCCAGGTCGGCTCCGCTCTCCTCGACATCCCTGCCCTAATTATCGACGACGAGTCCGATCAAGCCTCGGTCAACACCGTCGATCCGGCGAAAGTCGAGAAGGCCCGTCGGGAAGGTAAAGAGGTAGCCGAGCGCACAAAAATCAACGAGGCGATAGCCGGGCTCCTCAAGAAGATGCCGCGAGCGCAGTACTTGGGCTATACCGCCACCCCCTTTGCCAACGTTTTCATCGATCCAGGCGACACCGAGGATCTGTTCCCCCGAGACTTCGTAATCGGCCTGAAGCGGCCCTCCGGCTACATGGGCGCGTCGGACTTTTCCGACATAGGGAAGGACTTCGGCACCACCCCGATCTCGCAGCGCCCGATCGGATCATCGAATCAACGGGCGTTCGTCCGGGAGCTTATGGGGGACGAGGACACCAAGGAGCGCGATGACGAGCTCCGCCGTGCGCTCGACATTTTCGTCCTGACCGGCGCCGTGAAGCTCTACCGTCTCGACGTCGATCCGAGCCTAAGATTCGCGCATCACACGATGCTCATTCACGAATCCGTCCGAATGGCCGCCCATGGAGCGACTGCGGACAAGGTCAAGGAGCTCTGGAGCACCGGGGGATACGGTTCTCCAAGCGGACTCCGTCGCCTCAAAAAACTCTACGAGGCCGACATTCTGCCGGTCTCTGCAGCGAGACGAGAGAACGGGATACCAACGGAGCCGGGGTTCGACGACTTGAAGAAGTACGTGGGTGCCGCTGTCGGCAGGATATCCGAACACGCCAACAATCCGGTGATCGTCGTGAACGGCGACGCCGACATCCAACGCAATCAACAACAGCTGGACTTCGACAGAGGAAGTGTTTGGCGGGTCCTGGTCGGCGGAACGAAACTCAGCCGTGGCTTCACGGTCGAGGGCCTCACCGTTTCCTACTTCCGCCGAGTCGCAGGTGCGCACGATACCCTGACTCAGGCGGGCCGCTGGTTCGGGTTCCGACCTGGTTACCGAGACCTTGTCCGCGTTTTCATCGGAACGAACGAGAAGAAGGGCAAAACCAGAGTCAACCTTCTCGACGCCTTCGACGCAGTCGTGCAGGACGAGGAAGAGTTCCGCAAACAGCTCGCTGTATACTCCCGGCGGGTCAACGGCCGACCGCAAGTGCGCCCGAAGGACATTCCGCCGCTGGTGAGCCAGCACCTCTTCTGGCTCAAGCCGACCGCTAACAACAAGATGTTCAACACCGAGCTCGCAGAGCAGGCCGAGCCCGAATTCGGCCCGGTCGGGTTTCCAACCGATCACGCCGCCTTGCGCGCGAATCTTACGCTCTGGGAGTGCGTCATCCAGGGGCTCACGCAGACCGTGCGGCTTCTCGGCAAGACCGGTACGTTCGAGGCGAGACTCGCCGAGGTCGACCCGAAGAGCCTGTGGGACGTGCTCGCGCGACACATCTGGCTTCCCAACTACGGGGAACGTCGGGTCCTCCCATGGCTGAACTTCTTCGAAAGCGCCCTGGCGGGCCTCGACCGTTTCGTCGCGGTCCTGCCGCAACTCGCGCCCCCCAGCCCCGCATACAAAATTGACGGGATCGGCGACCTTCGTATGGTTCGGCGACAGCGGCGTGAAACACGTGGCGACGTTCTCGGCGAGCCGACGGAACCTCGGCACCGCGTCGCAGCCGAGCGTCTGGTCGGTGCGGCCGCCTCGGACGATCCCAGCCTGCGGGGCTACATAGCTCCCCGACAAGGTGCCTTGCTCTGCTACCTCGTCCAGGACCAGAACAATCCGAAGGCCCCACCGATCATGGCGCCGCGCATCTACCTCCCGAACTCGGTCATGCCCGACACCGGCCCCGCAGTGCGCTTCCGTGCGATCGACAGCGCCTCTGACGACCCTGTGATCGATGTGTCGCCGTCAAGGTGAGGTCAGTCCTGGAGAGCAGCTCTTACCGCCTCCTCGCTCAGACTCCGTCCGCGAGGCCATTCAGACTTCGCGGCTCGGGGGAGGGCAGCAGCCTCGGCTGAGGGCCCGGCAGAGGATCTCGAAGCAGCCGAGGAAAGCCTGCGCGGATCGCCGCCTTCAAACCGCCAGATCCAGCGGCAGGTCCGCGATGTCTTTGAGGCGGTTGCCTTGGATCATGGTGTCGAGCAGCTCCGCGGTGTCACCGCCACCGTCGGCCTGGACGGCGTCGATCAACTCGGGCAACGCGAAGTGATACACGCAGTCGAGGTCACCGGTTCCCAACGCGAGGGAGGAGATGCGGGCCGGCGTGGGCTCGCCAGTGACCACGGCGATGTGAGGGAGCCGCCCCTTGCGGTTGCGGATGAGGTTGAGAGCCTCGCTGCGGGCGTTCTGCGCTCGGTCGCTGCGGAGCGTCCACTTACATGAGATCACTGCATGCAAGATCTCCTGGGGCTGCACGGCTGCGCGGAGCGAGGCGCGGGTCGCGACACTGCCGTCGACGAGCAGTGCCGGCGTGTTGATCTCGTCGTCAGCGACGGGGGCGCGGGAGACGACCACGTCGGGGGCGATGGCGTAGCCGTTGCCGAGGACCGTGCGCAGCGACGGGTTCTCCTCGACCGCGCGGGTGAGCTCAACGAGGTGGCGGTACTGCTCATACTGCGCGACTCCGGCACCAGGGCCGCGGCCGCCGATCTTGCGGATCGTCCAGTTCCCGGGCCGTAGGTGTTCAAGCCGTGGGAACGTCGCGCTGAGGAAGTCAGCGCAGAGCTGTTCAAACTGGCCACCGGAGGTCTGCCCAGCCAGTCGCCGTACCCCAGTCTCGGAGTTCAGCATTTTGGCGATGTGGAGGGCGTAGGCCTTGCTCGCCTTGCTACCGCTGTCGGCGTTGCTGGCCACGCCGTTGTCACTCACCGTCAGCACCCCGCTAGCGAGCAGCGCGGTATGGAAACGCCGCCGCTCCGACACAAATCGCGCCTCACCATCCACCAGCACTCACCCCGCCTGCCACATCCAAGCTGTCGTCGAACCCGGGCTGCGTGACTCTCCAGCTGGACCACGCGAGCCTCGCACGTGATCTTCACTAGCATGAGGCGGCCCAGAGATCGGCGCGGGACTACATACATCCCAGGCCAGCAATCTCGTCGGTCAAGATAAATCAGTGGGGACCGCGGCTGCGCACGACGGCCTCGACCCGAAGTGCGGACGCAGACGGATCTTCGTGCTCCCACACCCTGACGACTTCCCAACCGGCCTCGGCCAGCCGCTGATCGGTATCGCGGTCACGGCGCCGGTTCGCGTCGACCTTCTCAGCCCAGAACCGCGAGTTCGTGGCGGCCACAGTGTGATGCTGCGGGCAGCCGTGCCAGAAGCAGCCGTCGAGGAACACTGCGACCCGAGCCCGGGTGAAGACCAAGTCCGCGGTGCGCCGCAGTGCCCGTATCGGTCGCGCGTTGACTCGATACCGCAGTCCCAGGGCGTGTACCGCCGATCGCAACGCCAGCTCCGGGCGCGTGTCCCGGCCCCGGTTGGAGCGCATGCTCGCCCGCACCCCGGGTGACGACGCCCATGAGTCAGCTTGTGCCACGAACGGGCAGCTTAGAGCCGGCTGGCGCACCTGGAGTGCCCCCTGGCGTGCCAGCCCGGGATTGTCGGTGGTCACGCATAACATCACCCTCGTGACCAAGGCCCCGACGCTCATCGACCTGTTCGCCGGGTGCGGCGGGATGACCGCAGGCTTCACCCGGCATGGCTTCAACCCGGTCCTCGCGGTCGAGCACGACCTGCACGCCGCCGCGACGTACGCCGCCAACTACGGCGAGGACCACATCCACTGGGGCGACATCGCCGAGGTCGCCGACGACGACATCCCTGACGCCGACGTCGTCATCGGTGGCCCACCATGTCAGGGCTTCTCGAACCTCGGCAGTAAGGACGTCAACGACCCTCGGAATCAGCTCTGGAAGCAGTACCTGCGGTTCGTGCAGATTGCACGTCCTCAAGTCTTCGTGATCGAGAACGTTGACCGCTTCCACAAGAGCGCTGAGTTCCAGCTCCTTCGCGACGAAGCCGATCACGGCATGATCGAGGACTACGAGCTCACCCACGGGCTGCTGCTCGCAGCCGACTACGGCGTTCCACAAAGGCGGACTCGCACCATCATCATCGGCTCACGTGTCGGCCGAATCCCGCACCCCGAGCCGACTCATTCGAAATTCCCAACACTGTCTGGCACGCAACCTTGGCGCACGGTGCGCGACGCGATCAGCGCTCTGCCCGAACGTCCCGACACCACTGAACTCCCCGATACCAAGACCGACTACTTCGGTCGCGTAGTGCCGGGCGAGTTCAAGTGGCTGGACCTTCATTTCGGACGCAAGCCACGCGAGCAGTCGCTCTTGCGCTACGACTGCATCCCGCCTGGCGGCGGCCGCTTCGACCTGCCTGACGAGCTGCTGCCGCGGTGTTGGCGAGAGAAGAAGACCGGCACCACCGATGTCATGGGGCGCATGCGGTGGGACCACCCTTCGCTGACGATCCGTACTGAATTCTTCAAGCCGGAGAAGGGCCAGTACCTCCACCCCCAGTGGGAGGCCGACCGTCCGGAGCGGCGGGTGAACCGCGTCATCACCCACCTCGAAGCAGCGTTGCTGCAAGAGTTCCCGGAAACCTTCGCCTGGTGTGGCTCGAAGATCCAGATCGCCAAGCAGATCGGTAACGCCGTCCCAGTCGGTCTCGCAGCTGCGATCGCCCGCCACGTGCAGTCATACCTGCAGTAGCCGCTCCCGAGGAGGCGGTCGACACGGTCGACAACATGGCCTGGAGTTTGTCGGTGCGGTGTGCGACTCTAAGTAGCCGGGTCGGCGTGCAATACCAGCGTCAGCCCGGCCACGGAGACCACCATGGAGTCCTGGTTCCTGTCTTGATCCGTCCGGCGAGCGTGGCGGCGTAGAAGCGCGCCAGCTCGTCATGGTCGCGGCACTCGATGGTCAGCGCAGCAATTCCCGTCCCCGCCGCATCGAGCGTGCTGCTCGGCGGTGAGGGCGGCTCTGAGGTCGCGGAGTCACTGACCATCTTCCGCCGAACCTCAGTCGGTGGAAGGGTCCAGCCATGAACTCCTTCCTGCTCATCTGGGACAGCAGCGACAAGAGCTACAACCCCGATGACTACGCCAGCGACATCGCCGCGTCGTCCCGGGAGGAGAGGATCTCGACCTGGTGGAGCTTCGGCAGCCGAAGGCGCGGTGCGGAGAAGGGCGATCGCGTTTACCTGCTCCGGCAGTACAACGACCGCGGCATCGTGGCGAGCGGATACCTGGAGAGCGGCAACATCACCGAGCGCCCGCACTGGGATGACCCGAGGAAGACCATCCACACCGTCGACGTCTCGTGGGACTCCGTCATGCCTTCCCGAAGACCGGCTCGACATCGACGACTTGGTCGCTCAGGTACCGGGCCACAGTTGGAACAGCGTCTACGGGGGTGGGCAACTCCTCGAGCCGGAAACGGCAGCGAAGCTCGAGGACGTCTGGCGCGGCCACCTTGAGGGGGTCGGGTATCCGCTGCCGAGCTAGGGTGTCCCCTCGTCCAGGGTGGCTTCGAACTCGGTTATGTCCTTCTCCAGCGCGCGGAGTGCGAGATCAAGCCGCTCCGACGTCGCCGGACTGCGTAGGCGCTTCATCGAGGCGGCCACCTCCTCATGTGTAGCGAAGCCCCACTCCGCAAGCCGGTCGTCCGGCTTCCCTGCGTCGGTGACTCGCTTGTAATCGCCACGTCCTTGGTCCTATACCGCGGACTGGGACGTCGGCTCAGTGATCGCCACCCGCTCGAACAGCAATGCCAGTTCGCTCAGCCACAACCCGATGACCTGCGCCTTTAAACCACGGTCGGAAGCCACCAACACAACTGCGTCTCCCTGGTCCCACTCAGGCTTTAGGATGTAGACCAGCACCCGGCTGTGGATGATCTGGTTGATCAGTACGTGGGTAGCTGTCTTTGACTCCCGGGACACCGTGAGGTCGAACCACTTGCGGATGTCGAAGATATCAAACGGATACATCATCGCCGCACTCGGCTGGAAGGGCTGCCTGCGCGGAAGGACCACCGTCTCGATTGGTTGGTCAGACAATGCGTCCGGCAATTTCCCACTTTCCATGAGCTTCCGGACAGAGAAGCACCCAAGCAGAATCTGCTTCTCCCGCAGAGCAACTGCAGACTCTGGCCACCTGGTCTGAGTCGCCTTCTTACGCAAGTCCCGGCTGTACCTGTAGAGGTCGCGACGCCAGTAGATGGACTCGACGATCATCCGAGCTCCTAGGCAGCGCCGTACGTCCATTCCCAGCCACCGAGACTCGGGTTCGGGTGCGGGAAGAGCAGCGTGCCCGTCGGGCTGGTGACGTCAAATACCAACGAACCCCGGTACTTCGAGCCGGGAGTCATCTGCGTCGTGAGCTGCTTGCTGTTGTCGATGCACGAGTAGCTGGATCCGGTTGCGATGCTCGACTCAGTCACGCCGTCAGCACCGACGGCCGACCAGGAGAACGGGTTGATCTGGTAGCCCATGTTCGTCGGCATGGTCGGAGTCGTCTCCACACGCATGTCGACCTGCACGAAGTGCCCGTGCTCAGAGGCAGAGGCGAACCTGTTGGTGCACTGCGGATCCACCGTGATCTTGTCGACGACGAACTTCACCGAGATGTCGCCGTTGCTGACGCCCCAGCCGCCCGTCTCGCCGATCTGCTTGACCAGGAAGCCGCGCTCCGAGGTAGGTGCGCTCGGAGTAGTCGGAGCGGCTGCCGTCGGGACGTCCACAGTCGGCGTCGGGTACGCGCTGTTGGAGCAGCCAGCCAGAGCGAACACAGCGGCGGCGATGACGACGAAGGGGGCAGAGCGACGCACGGGGACCTCTTGGGTAGTAAGGCATTTCTGTTCCGCTCGTCGCCGCGTACAGGTGGTTCGTTAGCTCACGCCAGGTATCGCTACCCAAGTGTGATGATGACTCCAAGCCCCCGGTGATCATGGCTGGTCGCCATCTACTCAACTACGGCGGTAGACCTCAGCCAACAGCCGCTCACTCCACTTCAGCGCCTCGTTCGCGCCTCTCGCCTTCGCGTAGATGTCTCGGGCCGCTTCTTCGGCGAACTGTTGACGGGCAGTCGGGACGTAGCTGCCAGCCAGCCTCCGCCGCAGCTCGTCTGCCTCGCGCCTGCCAGGCCACCGCCGGGAGCCACGAGCAGCACCGCGAGAACGCCGACCAATGCCATCCGACGCCTTCCTGCGGGATGGCAAGTCATCGGCTAATCGTCCCAGTCAAGGTCACCGCCCTCATAGCCGGGGTTCTTGACCCTCCACACTGTCGGGGTCGTGTGCGACTCTTGGCGTCATGCGCGTCACAGCACGCGATCTCTCCTCAATCCCGGCCAGCAATCTGCGGGTCGGGCATGAGGAGTTCGCGGAGCTCTGGTGCGCCGCCGAGGCGCAAGCCGACTCGTCCGCGGTACGGCGCGGGACGGACTGGGTCGCGGGCGGCGTCGCGATGACCTGCAGATGGCTTGCTGGGGCGACGGTCGAGCTGAACGGGCGACGCCGGCTGCCGCTCTCGCCGATCACGCATCGCTCGCGGCCAGCGTTCGAGGAGCTGATCGAGGCGGAGTACGTGGCCGCGGTCGGCATGGAGGCGCAGCCGCCGGAGGAGCGGCTGTACGGGGATCGGCCTGGGTATGTCGAGGCGGTGGCCGCGACGCTGCGGTGGGCGTGGCGGCGGAGCGGACCTGTGCCGGACCTGCGGCTGGTGAACGCCGCGCCGGTGCCTACGGCTGTTCGGCCGTAGGCACCGGCGCGTCACCCCTCGTCGACGAGGGTCAGCTCCTCCTCGGCTGCCCTATCATCTGCACTCCAGCGGTTGAGGTCGGCCGCTCGTTCCTGTGCTTCGCGGCCGGCGTCGTAGGCGTCCCTTGTGTTGATCTCGACGAGGGCGCGGTGGGCGCGGTCGAGTGAGGTGGTGACCTCTTCGGCTGAGGGAACGCGGACGGCGTCTTCCTCGAGCTGGAGCGGCTCCCGCGTGGACTCCTCGCGGACATCGTGCGCAGGAGGTTCTGGCTCGTCGAAGCGGTCGTCGGCGCGGCGGTCGAGCAGCTCGTAGTCCTCGGTGATCTCGCGGTGCGGGTCCTCGGCGACGTCGGCGTCGCGGTGCGCGGCGAGCCACTCGTCGGCGGTGACCTGCTGCTCGGGCTCGGCGCCTGCACGTCGTAGCGCGAGCTCGGCCTGGGCGCGGTCGCCTGCTGCTCGGGTTGCGGCGGTGTGGGCGAGCCAGCGGGAGCGGGCGTCGTCGAGCTGAGCGAGCTGTCCGGCGCGCTCGTCCAGCACCTCAGCGAGGGCAGCGCCTTCGGCTGCTTCGCGCCGGAGGTCTGCCTGGGCCTCGCTGGGCGCTGACTCGGCTTCGGCGGCGCGGGCGGCGGCGGCCTGACGATGGGCGGCTGCCGCCTGGCGGGTACCGGCGAGCTCGTTGCCGACGTACCGCGGGGCCCAGGCGGCCTCGCGCTCGGCAGCGCGGATGCGGACGCGGAGCTGGCCGTCGGACAGCTCCAGCTCCTCGCGGTCGATCTCCGGTCGGCCGAGGGAGCGCCACGCAGCGCGGTAGGCGGCGAACTGCTCGACCTGGCCGGGCTTGGGTGCGGGGCCGAGGGCGTCGTCGTCGCTGTCGTGGCCGCGGAGCTCGCGGTAGGCAGCGACGCGGCCGACGTCGTCGATCCAGAGGTCACGGGTGGTCGGATCGTCGGGGACCTCGCCGAATGCCGCGACCGCCCAGGCGGGCGCAGCCGCGGCGGCCTCGGCGCCGAGCTCGGCGGCGCGGCGGTCCGCGGCGGTGGCGAGCTCGTCAAGGTAGTGCTGCCAGTCGGGGTCGTCGATCCTCGGGGTCCAGTCAGCCCAGGAGCCGCCGACGGGGTCGAAGCGGTGGTCCTCGGTGATGCGGTGGTAGATCACGTTGGTGGCGTTCCGTACTCCGTCCAGGGGTCGGTCAGCGATGGCGTCCCGCAGGACCTGGCGGGCGTCGCGCCCGGCGATCTCCGCAGAGCGCAGGACCCGGGTCAACGAGGCGGCGCCGTCCTCGGCGGCGACGCGGGCTCGGTCGCGGATGGCCAGCGTGCCGTCGGCGGTGAGCTCGTCGAGCCAGGTCGCGGTGCGCTGGGTGGCGGCGAGGGTGGCGGCGTCGGCGAGGAGCTCGGCCGGGGTACGGACCGAGGCGGTCTCGTCGGCGGATTCGGTGGCGGTGGCCAGCGCGGAGCGGCTGGCGCTCTGCTCGGTGTCGTTGAGGACGGCGGCGAGGGCGGCGACCGGGTCGCGGCGGACCTGGTGGGCGTCGGTGCCGTCCGCGGCGTCGTCCGGGCCGGTGCGGGTGGTGATGTGGGCGGTGTTGTCGTCGCGGCCGCGGGACATACCGACATAGAGCGCGGACTGGCTGGTGCGGGGGCTGACGACGGTGTGGCTGGTGTCGACGGTGGTGCCCTGCGCGGAGTTCACGGTCGAGGCATAGGCGAGCGCGAGGTTCTCCCGCACGTAGGCGCTGGGCAGGACAATCCGCTGCGCCTCGACCGCGTCCGGCTCGAGGTCGGGAGTGACCTCGAGGGAGCCGTCGTCGCGGGTGGCGAGGACGCGGTAGGTCTCGCGGTTGATCGGGCCGCGGCGGTTGCCCTCGACGCCGGCGAGGTCCCAGGCGTTTGCGCGGGCTTCCACGAGGTCTCCGACGCCCGCGTAGGTGCCCTGCAGCCCGAGCGGGACGCCGTGTTCGGCAACGCGCCCGAGCCGGACCAGCTCGGCGCGCAGGGTCGCGGACAGGCGGGCGGCCTGGTCGTTGGTGTCGACCAGCAGCAGTGACCGCTTCCCGGCGAGGGTGTCGCCGAGCCAGGCGCGGGTCGCGGACTGCTCGGCCTCGGCGACGGTGCCGGAGTCGAGGAGCCGGCCGTGCCGGTGGTACTCGCGCAGCACCGACTCATCGCCCGCGCGCAGCCGCAGGGACGCGGCACGTTCCCACTCGTCGCGGAAGCGGCGGGCGTCGGCGAGCTCGTAGCGCGCGCCGGCTGCGGCGAGCAGGTCCATTCCTCCGCCGGCGCCGACGGCGGCGAGCTGGCGGTGGTCGCCGACGAGCAGCAGCTTCGCCCCGGCGTTGTCAACATGGCGGTGGATGGCGGCGAGGGCGGGGGTGTCGGTCATCGCGGACTCGTCGACGACCACCAGGTCGCCGGCGCGCAGCCGCCACGTGGCGTCGTCCCCGGTGGTGCGGTGCTCGGCCTCGGGTGCGCTGAGGCGGTCCTGGGTGGCGAGCCAGCGGGCGACGTTACGGGAGGTCAGGCCCTCGGCGGTGAGGACCTCGGTGGCGATCTGCGAGGTCGCCAGCCCGAACACCCGCCGCTCGGCTCCCGTCTCGGGGTCGGGGTGGGTGGACCACGCTCGGGCCAAGGTTCCGACGACGAAGGACTTGCCGGTCCCGGCCGGGCCGACGAGCGACTCGACGCGCGCGCCGGAGGTGAGGACCCCGCGGACCGCGGCGGCCTGGTCGACGCCGAGCTCTACCCCGGACTCCCGCAGGTTCGCCAGGAACGCATCGACCGCAGGCGCGGAGACGGTCGCCGCTCCCCCGCCGCGGGTGGCGGCCACGAGGAGTCGCTCGGTGCGGACATGGTCGGGCGTGGCATAGAGCTGCCTGCCCGGAGCTTGGTAGGCCGACGAGCCGTCGGCGAGGCGCAGCTCGGCCGGGAGCGCGTCCTCGGCCGGGCGGGCGGCGTCGAGCGGGGTGGCGTGCTGGATCGCCTCGTCGGCGAGCTGGTCCAGCAGCTTCCCGACATCGGAGCCCTCGGGCGTGCCGAGCGTGTCCGGCAGGGCGGCGTTGATCGCCCGGACCAGGTCTGAGCGGGTCCAGCCGGCCTTGCGGGACTGGACGTCGGCGAGCGCGGTCTCGATCACCGCTTGCGGCGACCACTCCTGCGGGGCAGGCCCAGCACCACGGGCGTCGAGTGCCGCCTTCGCGACGCCGGCGAGACCGTCGGCGACCTCGGCGCGCAGCTGCGCATCGACCCGGTCGAGGACCTGCTCGCGGGTCTCCCCGTCGTGGGACTTCGCCCGACGGGTAGCGAACGTCGCCTGGCGCGAGAGGCGGTCGCGCTCCAGACCGTTCGGGGCCCGACCGAACCGGGCCTCGAACCCCTCGATCAACTCCGCCGCCTTGGCGGTCACATCTCGTCGGCGAGACGAGATCAGCGCCATCGCCTCGGGCGAGACCCCGACGACCTCGCGAGCCTTGCCGTCCGGGCGGGTCGCGATCGCCATCCCCAGCGCGTGGGTCAGACGCTCCTCGGTGGTGCGCTCGGCGACCGCGCCGGCGGCACCACGCCAGCGATAGATCGAGCGGCCGTCGAGTGTGCGCCACTGCCCGTCCGGGCCCTGGACGCGGTTGAGAATCGGGTTGTGGATGTGCAGCTGCGGATCGTGGTCGCGCGAGTCGTGCTGGAAAAACGACGCCCCCACCCAGTCATGCGCGTCGACGTAGCGGCCGGCGGCGCCGCCGTGGTGCCCGACCCTCGAGTAGCCCGCCTTCTCCGACAGGTAGTCGAGGGCGGCGTTGTTGCCCGCCCAGATCGCGTCCTCCACCGCACCCCGAAACCGACGCCACGCGTCCGCGGTAACCGTGTCACCGGCTCTACGGGCCTTGGTCTCCTCGGCCTCGAACGCGGTGTGCAGCAGGGTCACCGACTTCTGAACGCTGAACGTCACGTCCAGGAAGGCGACGTTCTGCCGGACCTGCTTGCCCGCCTCCACCCGCAGTTCGGCACGGCGTTCAGGGCCGGCGTTCGGCTCGCGTTCAAGGGCCAGGTTGTACAGCTCGTCCTCGGTCTTGAACCGCCGCCCGGTGTGCCCGAGCGTCCCGATTTCGTCCCACCGGGCGGGGTCGCGGAAGCCGTCCTCGCGCGGGTCGAGGAACCGCTCGAACACCGCCCGCATGTCCTGCGCATCCACCAGCCCGGTCAGACCCAGCTGCTCGGCGCCGCGACCCCACCAGCGGCCCGGCGGCTCCCCCTCGGTCACGGCGCCGGTGTAGTAGTTCTCCCGCCCGGTGGCGACCTCCTTGAGCAGGTACTCCGGGCTGTAACCCGACGACACGGTCAGCATCCCGACCACCCTGAAACGATCTTGAACATGACGTTGTGGAGATCAACTTGCAGGGCGGCGGAGACGCTTGCGCGCATCGGGCGGCCGGAGGCCGGCCCCTCCCCTCGGATCGTGATGCATAGGTGTGAGTCCGTTGATCTTGGTCGTTGAGTAGTTCGTTCGGAGTAGTTGCTGTGGCTGTGGTCGTGGTTCTTGGTCGTTGTCATGCGTTCGTCTGCTGACTGGTGTCGGAGTGGGTGGAGTCGGTCGTGTTAGTGATCAGATGCAGGGAGATGGGTGCGGTCTCAGAGCTGGTGTCGTCGTCGCGGAGCGACTTGAGCGCGGCGGAGGCGGTGCCGCGGGAGACGCCGGCGGTGTCTTGGAGCTCGGAGACGGTCGGCCAAGCGCGGTGACGCTCGAAGTGCGCGCGGGCGAGGTTCTGGGCCTTCTCGCGGGCCGGTGCGGGAGCGGGTGAGGTCGGCTGGACCGGGGACGCCGCGCTCGCGTGTCCATCGGTGCCGTTCGGCGGGTTGTCGGTCAACCCCGGCCCGGCGGTAGCCGGGCCCAACGCAAGCGCGTCGACAGGATGATCGATCGCTGCCGCAGGCTCGGGTTGTACGGCACCGGCTGAACGCTGAACACCGTCGTTCGCTGTACGGCCGCCCTCGGCGAGCAGGTACAGCAGGTGCGCGACCACCGCGGCCGCGACGGCGGGCCAGGCCCCGATCCCGAACCGCAGCCACGCCGGCGCCGCGAGCGCTCCGGCGTCGCCTGCAAGGAACGCGGCCTGAGCGAGCCCGGACATCCCGGCAGCGACGACCACGACTGTCCACGCGTAGCGGGCGGCCGAACCCTGTAGCCGTGCGGTTGCGGCGTAGGCCACGAGCGCGAGCCCGTCGGTGATCAGCGGGTAGAGCCAGGCGAGGGGCTCCGGAACCCGGGAAGCGACGGCGACCTCATAGAGGCCGTGCGCGGTCGCGATCGCCGCCCCGACGGCTACGGCGAGCCCGGGCAGCCACACCACCGACCGCTTCCAGCTCACGATGCACCTCCCCGCAGCGTGGTCGCGATCGAGCTGTCCGACGGTGGCGGTTCGGGTGCCGGCTCCTCGCGGGCGCTTGCCCACCACTGCCCGATCCGGCCGAGGTCAGCCTCGGAGGGAACCGCAGGGGCGCCGGTGATCCGGTCCGGCCAGCCGGGTCGGATCTGGTGGTTCTCCCGGGAGCACACCCCCGCCGTCGCCTTGATTCGCCGGACCACGCCGGGGCGCTGGCGGTCGTGCCAGTCCCCCGCCAGCGCCACCGACGCCGCCGGGCCCTGATACGCGGCGGCCCAGGCGTGCATGAGCCAGAGCAGCTCCTCGACGACGTGTGGATGCCAGCACCAGCAGTCCGGGAACGACTCGCCCGCGTCCGGGTAGCGCAGGTAGACCTGCGCGAGCCAGCCCGCGAGCTCGTCGAGCAGCCGCCCGGTCACCTCGAGGTCGGTCGGAGCCAACAGCCAGGACGGCGCCGGGGTCGGCGGCTTCCGCGCGTTGAGCGCGACGACGGTCTCCCCCAGCTCGGCGAGCAGCTGCGAGACGGTGTCCACCCGGGCCGGGAGCGGGGCGACCAGCCGGCGCAGGCCGTCGACCTCACGAGCGAGGCCCGCCACCGCGGCATCCGGCTCGGAAGGGTTGGGCGGAATCATGCCGACCACCCGTCCTCGGCCCGCTCGGCCCACACCGCCGCCTGCTGCTCGGCACGGGAGGCGTAGCCGGGGCTCTGCTCACGGCCGACCCCGGCGGCGGTCTCGGCCCACCCGGCGGCGTTGACCGCAGCTCGGGCCCGGGCGTCAGCCGGGTTCTCGCCGCGCTCGTAGTCCACCCATTCGTAGCCGCGGCGGATCTCGGCGACGTCGCCGGTGTCGAGCCCCCACTGGTGCACCGAGTAGCCGAGGCGGGCGCTTGTGTCGTCGAGGTAGTCCCGGACCATCGTCTCGGCGACGTCGCGGGAGCGGCCTGTCTGCTCGGCCAGCAGCTCGACGGCCTCGGCGCGAGTCAGCGGCACCGATGCGGGGTCGGGTTCGGGCCAGTCCTGCATGGAGAAGGCGTTGTCGGACATGGCTACTCCTCCCTCGCGGGGGTCGGGACGATCTCTCCGTCGATGACCAGGACGTCGCCGGGCAGTGCGGGCGAGGCGGGTCGAGTGAACTGCGGGCCCGGCCAACCGGGCACCCAGCGCCGCAGGACCCAGCGGGCCGCCGGGACCTTGTCCACGGTGCGAACGACCCGTCCGGCCATGTGCGGGCGTCGGCGGGACAGCCGAGTCCAGCGCACATCGCGGCGCCTCCAGGCCATCTGTGCCCACCCGACGACCGGCGGCATGCCGCGGCGAATCACCAGCACCTTCCCGGCGGGCAGGTTCGCGATCTGCGCTGGGGACAACACCGAGGTCTTGCGGGTGCCCCGGGCCACGGTGTTCCCTCGCTGGTCGAGGGTGTCAGCAGGTTCGTCGCGCTCGCCGGTGAGGGTGGACCAGAACTGGAGGTCGTCGCGGTCTCGGGTGCCACCAAACACCATCACCGCGCCGGCGTTGTTCAGGATTGTCGCCGCGCCGTGCTCGCCGTAGCGGGCAAGCAGCTGCGCGCGGGACTGGACGACGACGAGGATCGACACCCCACGCCCGCCCATGTCCGCGGTCCACGATTCAAGGGGGACGGGGCAAATCAGCGCGGCCTCGTCGAGCGCGAGCCGCAGCCCCGGGTCGAGGCGGCCGCCCGGCTTGGTGGCCGCGATCCGGCGGGCCTCTCGGGCGATGTACCCGGTCAACGCGCACACCAGCGGCGCGGTCGGGGACTCTTCACCGCCGAGCAGGAACACCGTGCCCCGCACGGTGAGGAGGTCGCTGACGTCGAGAGGGCGGGCGCCCTCAGGTCCAAGGCCTGCGGCGGCTCGTGCGGGTGCGGAGGTGAGCCAACCGAGCGCGGGCATGATGGTCGAGGTGATCGAGGTTCGGGTGCGGTCGTTGGTGGTCACAAACTGCTCGAACGACACCCCGAACCCCTGCTCCGGCGACCGGCGCAGCAGCGCGGTCACCTCCTTGCGCGCGGTCTCGGGGTCGGCGGTCCAGTCCATGACCTCCCGCATCGACCTGTGCCCCAGAGCGGCGGCGTGCAGCAGCGCCTCCAGGACCCGGCGGCCTTGGAGCTCCCAGTACTCGCGGTCGCCTCCGCCGGAGGACGACACCGCCGAGAGCAGGTCGGCTGCGCGCTCCGCCGCGGCGACGGGGTCCTCGCAGCCGGTGAGTGGGTCGAAGGTGACCGTGGAGGCGACGTCGCCGAGACCGGCCGGGTTGAACACCAGGACCGGGCCCTTGCGCTCGCGGTAGGGGGTGCACAGTTCGAGGAGGTCCAGGCGGGTGCTGGTGGCTAGGACTGCGCCGGGGGCGTCGATGATCTGCCCGGCCAGCCAGCCGGACTTGCCGGACCGCGGCCCGCCGACGGTGAGCACGACGTTCTCGTTCGACGACCACACCCACTGCCCACCGGAGCGGCACAACCGCACCGCCACCTCGGGCACCGGGAGGGTCATCAGCTCCCACCGCGACCGCGCCTCCAACGACGGACGCACGGTGGGGGCGCGGCGCAGCATCGCCGCGGACCCGCCGAACCGGACAATGTCGAGCGATGACGCGACACCGGACTTGCGCCGTGACCGTGCGCCCCAGCGGGACACGACCGACGCCGACCGCGACCACCGGTACCGCACGAGAACCAGCAGCCCGAGGGAGGGCACAAGCAGCAGCGGCCACGGCAAGGCCCACAGGATCGTCAGCGCGGGCAGCAACGCGAGCAGCCCCAGACCGAGGGCGATTCCTCGAGCCCGTCGGGCCCAGACCAGCACCGCCGCGGCGACCAGGCCGAGCAGGAGCAGCGGGGTCGGGCTCCACAACACGTCCATCGGTCAGTCCTCCCAGCCGGTGCGCTCGCGCCACGCACGCACGTCCGCGACGTGCCGCGCGCAGTCGGCGGCGTGGCCGGACTCGTTGTCGACCGGGTGCGACTCGAACGGCCCTCGATCGCTCACGAGCTCGCCGCACGAGCCGCAGCGCCATGACGTCGCGGGCACCTGGAACAGCTCTTGCGGGCGCTCGGGCTCGCGTCGCTCGACGACGAGCGCGAACGCCACCTCGCCGGCCGGCTCGGCGTCGTCGGGCAGGTCGAGAGCCTCGCCAACCTCATCCCACGAACGGCCCGCCGCACGCGCGGCCTCGACGGCGTCGACCAGCACCCGCCGGGCGGCGTCGCGGAGCACCGCCGCGGCCTGCACTCCGGGCAGCGGGTCGGCCAGTCGTCGGCGGGTCAGGATCTGGTATCCCTCGATCGGCTCGACGACCACCTGGCCCTCGAACTGCTCGACCGCGACCTCCTCCAACAGCGTCTGCAGCCGACGCGAGATCGCGCTCATCGGACACCCCCGTAGTGAAGGCCGGCGGCCCAGCGGTCGACTGTGCGCCGCGAGACTCCGAACTCGACCGCCACGCGCGGGCGCGAGATCCCCTGGGACAGCGCCTGGCGACCGGCGGCGATCACCTCGCCCCGCTCTCGGGGCGGGAGGTCTCTTGCACCGACCGGAACGGCGAGCGTCGGCCGCATGCGCTCGGAGATCCACCCGCCGCGGTCGCGGCGCAACTCGGCGCGCTCCTGCTCGTCGAGCCCGCCTGCCACGCCGTATGGCAGTGCCACCAGCGCCCAGTCGAGGCACAGCTCGCGCACCGGGCACTCGGCGCAGACGGCCTTGGCGCGGGCCACCTCGCCGTCGCGAACCGGGCCGACCTCGGCGACCGGGATGAACACTTCGGTGTCCATCCCTCGGCACCGCGCGCGGGCCGCCCAGGCCTGCTCCTTGTCTCTGTCTCGGCCTACCATCGGAACCTCTCCTGTCGTCTGCTGATGTGTGGAGAGATCGGCCCGGCGGCTGTGTCCCGCCAAGAACCCGTCGCCGGGCCGACCCGCCGTTGAACGCCCTGCCTGTCCATGCGAGCTCACTGCCCGACACCCGCTTCTTGGCCGCCGCCGTTGAGCGCCGGGGTCGAGGCGTTGTCCACCGCGGTCAGGAACGACCCGATCGCGTCGGGCAGCCCCTGACCGACCGGCGTAGCAATGAACAGCACCAACGCGACCAGCGAGAAGACGATTGCGCCGCCCGCGGCCCGCACCTTCGCGCAGATGAACGCGCCGAGCACCGACATGAAGATCAGGACACCGACCGCGCTCACGCCACACCTCCGGGAAGCTCGACGTCCGTCGTCGTCAGACGCGCGAGCGCGGCGACCTGGTCGTGGCGCCACCGTGTTGTCCACTTCCCCAGATCGACGCAGCGGCCGGTGGCCAGAACGTCATCGACCAGCCGCTCGATCACCGCCCCGGGTACTACATACCGGCCACCGATCTTGAGTCCGGGGAATGTCCCGTTCCGGAGGTGCCGGTACAGCGTTGACTCGTCCAGCCGGAGGATCTCCGCTGTCTCCGCGGCGGTGTAGAACGCGGGGCGTCCCGCCGATCCCCGCCAGCTGTCGCCCATCGGAGGCGTCTCGTCATCCCCTACCTCGCGCTTGTCAGTCATCCCTCTCATCCCTCCGTTGCCACTTTCACGCTCAGTTTGGTCATAAATTGATAGTCCGTCAACAGTCTTGCGGGTGTGAACCGCGCTCGGGATCGCGCTCTAGCTACGCTCGACGAGCACTCACCACAGGAGGCTGCGTGGACCAGGACTGGACTGCCGTGGGCGACGCGATGCGTGCGCGGCTCGACGAGCTAGGCATGACCATGACCGACCTCGCCGCCAAGTCCGGGGTGTCGCTGACGACGGTCCGTGAGCTGGTCCACGTGCTGAACACCCGCCGCCGGCAGCCCCGCACCCTCGTCTCGTTATCGACCGCCCTGGGCTGGCCGAGGGAGCACCTCGGAAACGTCCTCCGCGGGCGGCCGCTGTCGGAGCCGCTGCCACCCGACGAGCTCGCCTCGGTCCGCAGGGAACTCCGCGATCTGCGGCGGCGGATCGAAGCCCTGGAGCGCACGGTGGGCAAGGCGACCTGATCTTGTTTGTTCTCCGTTCCGCCTGGCGTCATAGGCGCCAGCGTGGATCTCCGGGAACGCCTCCGGCAGGGCGCACACGGGGGCACACTCGGACACGGAGGCACACTCGATGCGAGTCACGAGTGGTGCTGAGTGGCAGCCTGGGCCTTCGGTCGGCTTCATGGGTATCAGTGGACCGCGGAAGCACGGACGCCAAAACCGCACTTCACGGGCCGTTTCCAGACGTCCAAGACGACCCCGGTTGGTCGAAAACGTCCCGAGAACGTCCCGACTTGTGGATGATGATCCTGTGCCGAACATCCGCCTCCAGGCCGCAATGGACGCGGCCAGCCTGACGATCGAGCAGATCGCCGCGCAGGTGGACGTCGACCCCAAGACCGTGGAGCGATGGGTCAACGCCGACGGCCGCACACCGCACCGCACAACCCGCCAGCGCGTGGCCGCGCTTCTCCGGGTCGAGGAGACCCACCTCTGGCCAGCCAACCCCCGTCAGCCCTCGGCGCCCACCAACGGCGTCGCCGAGCTCATCCACCTCTACCCGTCCCGCTCGGCGGTCCCGTTCGCGCTCTGGACCGAGCTCATCCACGAAGTCCGCGAGGCCATGGACGTTCTTGTGTTCTCCGGCCAGTTCCTCGTCGAGCAGCACAACATCCTGCCGGTCGTGCGCGCCAAGGCCGCCGAGGGCGTCCGCTTCCGCTTCGTCGTCGGAGACCACACCTCACCCGCGGTCATTCAGCGCGCCGAGGAGGAAGGCACCACCGGCGGCCTGGAGGGCCGCATCCAGATGATGCGGCGCTACCTGCAGGACGTCGCCGGCCTACCCGGCGTCGAGGTCCGCACCCACGGCACGATCCTCTATAACTCCATCTACCGCTTCGACGACCAGGCGCTCATCAACGGCCACGCCTTCGGCTCGCTCGCAGGCCAGAACCCGATGCTCCACATCCGCCGCCTCGACGGCGGCTCACTGTGGGAGCACTACATGCGCTCCTTCGAGCGCGTGTGGGAGATCGCCGACCCCGAACCCCCCGGAAGGTAGAGCACACATGGGCCGCGTCGACTACTTCGACGACCCGGACGCACCCGGTATCAACAGCGTGGTCCCCTCGGTGACCGTTGCCGTCCGAAACAGCTCCGGTCAGATCCTCCTCATCCACAAGATCGACAACGACTACTGGGCACTCCCCGGCGGTGGGCACGACCCGGGCGAGAGCATTACCGACACAGCCATCCGCGAGGTCCGCGAGGAAACCGGCATCGACGTCCGCCTCACCGGGCTCGTCGGCACCTACACCGATCCCCGCCACGTCATGAAGTACGACGACGGCGAAGTACGCCAACAGTTCTCCCTCTGCTTCCACGCCGTGCCGGTCGACGAGTCCGAGAAGCCCCGCGAGGACGGCACCGAGACCAAGGCCGCCAAGTGGGTCGACCCCGCGGACCTGCCCGCCCTCAGCATCCACCAGTCCATGCGGACGCGGATCGACCACGCGCTCGACGGGACCCGCACAGAGCCGTACCTAGGCTGACCCGCTGACCATCCGGGCCTCCGCACGCCGCACCGACTCCCGCAGCACCTGTCCGGCCTCGAGCCACGCCTGATGCACCGGATCGTCCTCCGGGTACCGACGCAAGATCTCCGCGATCCGCTCGTCATAAGTCAGCGGCTCCCCCGACGGCCCGGTCGTCAGGTCCGCCAGCGCGAGCGCGTCGAGCAGGGGCCCATCCGGAAACGGGAACTCCGCCAGCTCGTCCGCCAAGCCGCGTTGCTTCGCCTCGAAGCGGGCGCCCGAATGGTGGGCCACGAGGTTCACGATGATCTCCGGCCAGCCCTCGTCGCGCAGGTAGCGAGCGCCGTCGAGAGGGTGGAAGCGGGTGTGCCCGATCTCGGGTGAATATCCGATGTCGTGCAACCACGCGGCCGCGACGAGGTTCTGGCGCTCCAAGGCGTCAACAGCCGCCTCCGCAGACGCCGCGCGAGACGCCACTGCCTGGGTGTGGGTCCACCTCCGGCCAAGCGGAGCGACGAGCGCCCTAGACAAGCGCTGCGCACGGGACGTAAGGCTCGACCAGCCATCCGGTCGCAGGCTCTCCCGCTTCTCCGTGCTCACGCAGACGACGCTACAGAGCCGCGCGTGATCGGGACTATTCGCGCCCACCGCAACGTCCAGCAGCCGCGGCCATCTGCTGTCGCACGCGAGCATGGAGCCAGACATGGAGCGAACTGATGCCCACACATGCCTGTGGAGCTAAGGGAACGACCAGAGACTCCTCATAATCCGCTGGTGAGAGCCGTGCACAGCCGTGAGAGAAGACTCCTAAAGCGGGTGTCGCAGGTTCGAATCCTGCCGGGGGCACCACCGATGACCAGCGGTGCGCTCGTCCTCGACGCTGCGCGGACCGACGGCCGCGTGCTCGTCAGGCGCCGACACCGACTTCGAAGGCCCACTCGCCGACCCAACCGGCCACGGCCAACGCGTCGAAGAGCTTCCCGACGACACCGGGGCCTGGCGCTACCGCCACTCCGTGACTCGACACCCGTGATCCGTCCGGCGGGCTCGGTGGCCTCGGCCGGACGAGACTCCTCGGCCGACGCTCGGCAGGGCCCCGGTCGAGCCGACCCGGCTACGCGGTGGCCGGACGGAGTGCACCCCAGAGGGTGCGGGCGAGGCGCACAGCGAGGCGTTCCAGGAGCGCCGCGGCGGCGGTCACCAGCACCGCCGTGAGGATCTCGCTCATCGTCTCCACCCCTTCCTCCGAGGTGGACCGAGTTTCACGGCTTTCGATGACCGGCCGGAACGGGCGAGGTGGACGTACGGTGACCGGCTGCTGACGGACCGGCGCCGGTCCGGTCGGTCACGCGTTGGGCGAGCAGCTGCGCGACGGTGGCGGCGAGGGACGCGACCACGGCGATCCCCCACTGATGGGGGAGCAACGGGCGGGAGCCGACGACATGGCTGATGCCGGGTGTCTGGACCGCCAGGGCGAGCAGCGCGACGGAGGCGGCGACGGCGAGCGCCACGAGCGGCGTCCGTCCGCGCACGGCCAGGGTCTGTCCGAGCTGTGCACCGACGAGGGCGACGAGTCCGGTGGTGCCGGCCTGCCCGGGGGTGCTCACCGGGCGCGCGGCCAGCCAGGCGGCTCCGGCGGCGAGCGCCGTGATGCTCGCGCGCACGGCGATGTCCCGGATCAGGGAGCCGCCGAGAGAGCGGTCGGGCCCCTCGGCGAGCAGCTTCTCGGCACTGACGTCCGGCGGCGGGCGGACGGCCACGGCCATGGCCGGCAGGACGTCCGTGAGCATGTTGATCAGCAGCAGCTGCCGGGCGTTGAGGCTCCCGGGCCCCCCGACCAGCCCGGTGCCGACGGTGTAGGCGACCTCGCCGAGGTTCCCGCCGAGCAGGATCGACAGCGCGTCCCGCACCGACGCCCACATGCCCCGGCCCTCGACGACGGCGTCGGTGAGGGTCTCGATGCGGTCGTCGGTGATCACGACATCGGCGGCCTCGCGCGCGGCCGGGGTGGCGCGGGAGCCGAGCGCGATCCCGACGTCGGCGAGCCGGATCGCGGCGGCGTCGTTGGCCCCGTCGCCGGTGACGGCGACCGCGTGGCCGGCCTGTTGGAGCACGCGGACGATCCGGGCCTTCTGTGCAGGGGTGACCCGCGCGTAGACCGCGGTGCCGGTCATCGCCTCGCCGAGTTGCGCGTCGTCGAGCCGGTCGAGGTCGGCGCCGGTCAGGACCCCGCGACCGTCGAGCAGGTCGAGGTCGGCCGCGATCGACTGGGCGGTGCTGGGATGGTCGCCCGTGATCATCGCGATCTCGACTCCGGCGGCGCGCAGCGCGGCGACCGAGCGTGCCGCCGTCGGCCGGACGGGATCCACCAGGGCGACGAGGCCGCGGAACTCCAGCCCGGTCACGTCCGCCTCGGCCAGTCGGGACAGCCCGGACACGCGGCGCTGGGCGACGGCGAGCACCCGGTGCCCGCCGAGGGCGAGCCGGTGCACCTCGGCGTCGATCTCCGCTCGAGCCCGGTCGTCCACGGTGGACGTGTCCCCGTTCCGCAGCCTCCTGGTGCAGAGCGGCAGCACGACCTCCGGAGCGCCCTTGACGCTGATGCGGCCGCCACTGCGCCCCTGCCACAGGGTCGCGTGGTAGCCGCGGTGGGTCTCGAAGGGCAGCTCGTCGATCTGCTCGACCACCGCGTGGCCGTTCTCCGCGGCGATCCCGAGCCGCTCCGCGCCGCGCAGGACGGCCCGGTCGGTCTGGTGGGTCACCTGGCCGGCGGCGGCGCGGAACGGGCTCGCCCGCACCGCAACCGCGACGACGTCCCGCATCTCGTCGGTCAACGGGTCGTCGTCCACGGCCACCGTGCGGGTGCCGTCGGAGACCCGACGGAGGCTGATCCGGCCTTCCGTGAGCGTGCCCGTCTTGTCGAAACACAGCGCGGTGACCCGGCCGAGGGCCTCGATGGTCGAGGAGTTGCGGACCAGGGCCCCACGGCCGGAGAGCCGCCGGGCGGCCGCGAGTTCGGCCACCGTGGCGACGAAGGGCAGACCCTCCGGCACCGCGGCCACCGCCAGACCGACCGCACGGGTCAGGGCCGCGGCCGGGGGTCGCCGACGGAGGAGGTCGATCCCGATCACCAGCGCACCCGCCCCGAGCGTGAGCGGCAGGACCCGCGCGGTGAGCTCGCGCAATCGGACCTCGACGCCGGTCGGCGGCGCTTCCTCCCCGTTGCGACGTAGGCTCCGGCCGACCTCGGTGGCGCCCCCGGTGGCCACCACGACCGCGGTCCCGCGCCCGGCCGCCACGACGGTGCCCTCGTAGAGCATGGAGCGGCGGTCGGCCACCGCGCGGGCGCTGCTCGCCCTGGGGGATTTCCGGACAGGGATCGACTCCCCGGTCAGGGACGACTCGTCGACCTCGAGGTCGTGGGCGGTGAGGACGCGGCAGTCGGCGGGCACGGCATCACCGGCGTGCAGCCGGACCAGGTCGCCGCGTACCAGTTCGTCGCTGCGGCGCTCGGACTCGGAGTCATGGCGCCGCACCCGTACCCGGGTGGCGGTGCCGTGCCGGAGTGTGCGCAGCGCCCGCTGCGCGCCGACCCGCTGCCCTCCACCGATCAGCGCACTGACCGCCAGCACGCCAAGGATGAGCAGGGGGTCCAGGAGCGATCCCATCGCCGCGGAGATCCCGGCACCGGCCCCGAGCGCCGGAGTGACCGGGTTCGCGAGCTCCTCCATCGACGCCCGGAGGATGCCGACCTCGGACTCGTCGGCGGCGGCCGGCCGCTCGCCGTGGCGGCGCCGCGCCTCCTGCTCGGTCAGGCCCGTCCCGGAGCTGCCCAGGACCTCCAACACCGCACGCGTCGACATGGCGTGCCACGGGGTCCGGTCCGACGGCACCGGTGCCGGCCGCCGCCCGGGTCCCGACCCGGACCACGTTCCGTAGCCGAAGGCGAGCAGGGCCGCGGTGTGTACCGCGACCGTCGCCCGACCGCTCGCGCCGCCCGGCGGGCCGAGCAGCGCGAGGACCCCGCCCAGCGCGGATCCGGCGACCGCGAGTTGCGCGGCCCGACGGCTGGTCGACGCGGCGGGGTCGACGGCGTCGAGCACCAGGCACACCTCTGCCGCCGTGCTGCACAGCACGTCGGCCGTCCAGGGCGGCGCGACGGCACGGCCCGGGACGAACCCGATCGCCAGATCGGCACGGTCGAGGGCAGCCGCGTCGCGGCTCACCAACCCGACCACGTGACCGTCGCGCTGCAGGGAGGCGACCGCATCGGCGAGATCCGCCCCACCCGCCACCTCGCCGTCGGCGTCCAGCCGCCGAGCCAGCTGGCGCGAACCTGCCACCAGCACCAGGCCCGCGCGGCCGGCAGCTGCGACGATCGCCTCGGCGTACGGGTCGAGTTCCTCTCCCACCCCGACCAGGGCGAGGAGCGCGCCGTCGCGGCGCAGAGCCAGGACGACGGGGGCACGTCGACCCAGCTCGGCCGCGGCCTCGCGGATCCGCGCCGTCGGCGCCCTGGTGTGGCCGACCGGTTCGACCGACCAGCCCCCACTGGTGCGGCGCCGCATCGGCCGGCGCAGGTCGACGAGGTCGTGTACGCGCTCGACGAGCTCGGACATCTCGCGCTCGGTCGACTCGAGGACGGGCTCCACCTCGTCGACGACGTGTCGCCCCGTGCACAGCACGTCCGCGTCGAGCACGATCGTCGACACCCGGTCGAGGCGCCGCAGGGCCGCGGGGTCGATCAGCAGGCTCCCCCGCTCGGCGAGGTCACGCCCCACGCGCGCGGCGAACGCCTGTCGGCCCGCCTGCGCGGCCTTGGGTACGCCGGCGGCGAGTGCCGCGCCGGCCGGCGGTGTCGGCGCGGCCAGGCCCAGCAGCAGGATGCTGACACCGACCGCGAGTAGCGCGGCCCGGTCGGTCGTCTTCTCCACCGGCCCGGGCGGCAGGATCACGGGTCGACGCCGCTCCACGACCGGCGCAGCGCGGTGGCCGCCTCCCACGGAGGCGAGCGCGCCCTCCCAACCGATCCAGGCCTTCCGCCGCGTGTGAGCCTCCCGGTGCAGGACGTACCGCTGGCAGGCGTCGGCAACCAGCCCGACCGGCCGCTTCCCCACCGCGTTGGAGATCGCCGCGGCGTCGTTCAGCACCACGTCGGTCACCGACTCGCCGAACGCCGACACCAGCAACGCGCGCAGCCGGGGCGTCGAGTCGATCAACGAGGCCACCGTGCCCAGGAACGCGACCGGCGGGAGGGGCACTGCCCGGCCCACTGTGGTGTAGGCCAGGCCGGCGGTGTGCAGTCCCAGCAGGGCCGCCTCCCGCAGCGCGCGGGCCGGGTGCCCGGGATGCTCGTGCCGGGAGCGCGGCGCGGCTGCGAGGCCGCATTCCTCCTCGGCCGTCCGAACGATCTCGGCGATGTGGCGCGCCTGCACCCGTTCCGCGTCGAACTCGACCATGACCGAGCCGAGCACGCCGTTCACCTCGGCGCGGCGCACGCCCGGGTGCCGCTCGATCGCGCGCTCGACGCCCGCCGCCGCGTCGGCGTCGGCATGGACACCCCGTACGGGCAGGTGGGCCCGCTCCGATGATGCGGACGCGATCCCGGAGCCGACCATCGAGAACACGTCGACGACGCCGCCGGCCAGGCCGACGACGGTGCCGGCAACCGTCCCGGCGGTCGCGGCGGCCAGGTCGACCATGCGCTGCAGCACGAGGTGCTCCCGCGGTCACGACGTCGGAGAGACAACGCGCCGCCCGCGTGCCGGCGGCCGTGTGTACGGGTCCGGGACGCCGTCCGGCCGGAGGTGCCTCCGACCGGACCCTCGAACCGGATCAGGACGCTTCGGTCAGGACGCTCCGCCCCGGCCGCCACCGGTCTCGGCCGGATCACCGGTCTCCGCCCGCACCGGCTGCTCCTGCCCCTGTCGCGGAGTCACGTCCGCCCTGCCCCGGCTCGCGAGCGCGCTCCCGACCCCGATGGCCGCCGCCACCGGCCACTCGATCACCCCGGCCACGGCCGTCACCGCGAGTCCGCCGAAGAACAGCAGCGCCTTACCCGAGGGCAGGACCGACCGGGCCCCGCGTGCCACCGCCTCGAAGTCCTCGCGCCTCGGCGCGTGCAGATCCGGCGCACGGAACTGCGCCGTCACGAACGGGAGGTTCACGGTCGCCGACCGGTGTCCCTCGAAGCGCCCCTCGGCAGGCTGGTCCGGACGTACTTGTTCGGTCTCCGTGGAGCTACCGCCGTCCGCAGCGGCGGCCACCTCTGCCATGCCCTCGCCCGCGCTCTTCTCCGCTTGCCTGGTCCTACCCGCCACGACGTCACCTCGCCTCACCGCGCACTGCCGTCGACCCGTGCGTCTGCCCCGACTGACTGTGACGCAAACCACGGATGAACAGAAGATGCCTTCGCCCTGCACACGGCAGATTTCGCACCGGGTACGCGAAGCGGGACGCGCGGGCTGCTCCGGCCGCTCGACCGCGATCTCGGTGCCGTCCGATCACACACGTGCGCCGTCAGCTGATCCTCTCGTAACGCAGGTAGACGGTGCCGCCGCGGAAGGCGCGCTGCTCGACCAGCCGCAGCCGCAGGTCGGCGCCGAGCGGGAAGTACGGCTTACCGCCGCCGACGAAGGCCGGCACCACCCTCGGGCGGAACTCGTCGATCAGGTCCAGCAGCGAGGCGGCCAGACCGGCGCCGCCGACGGACAGGTCGCCCTCGGTCTCCTTCTTGAGCCGGACCACCTCCTCGACCGCGTCGACGCGGCGCACCAGCCGGCATCCGGGCGCGACCGACTCCAGCGAGTCGGAGAACACGATCCGCGGCGTCGCGGCGTACAGCTGAGCGAACTCCGCCTCCACCTCGTGCCCGGCGGCCCGCTCCGGCGACGTCCAGAACTCCTCCATGACCTCGTAGAGGCCGCGCCCGAACAGGAATGCCGCCGTCTCACGGGTCTGCTGGTTGGCGAAGCGGTGCACCTCCTCGTCCGGCTCGGAGAAGGCGATACCGCCGGCCGGGTCCTCGATGTAGCCGTCGAGGGAGATGCTCATCGTGTAGCTGAGAGTGCCCATGGGGAAGTGGACCGCCCGGCGCACCCGAACTCATCGTCGGCGAGCAGTCGTGTGACGCGCCCGGGATCGTCGTGTGCACTCACCTGGGTGGGCGATGTCCCGGACGTCCGGCGGAGGCACGATGAGCGGCCTCACCCCACCGGGTCCGCCCGCGGCCTCGACGAGGAGGACCGCCATGTCAACGACCACCACTCCGGCCGGCGCGGAGCCGCACGCGACCGAGAGCGCCGCCGGGACACACGTACGGGTCGGCCACGGCGAGCTGCTGCGCGCGATCGAGAAGAACGTGCAGAACAACTCGGTCGGCGTCGAGATCCCGGGCCTGGGCACCGTTCGGCTGCCCGCCCCCGACTCGCTGGCCTGGTTCGGCGGGCTGGCCACCCTGGCCGCCCTG
This sequence comes from Pseudonocardia terrae, assembly GCF_021343995.1. GTDB lineage: Bacteria > Actinomycetota > Actinomycetes > Mycobacteriales > Pseudonocardiaceae > Pseudonocardia > Pseudonocardia terrae. The sequence goes on from NZ_JAJTTE010000008.1 coordinate 134,811, forward strand.
GGAATCCTCGAGTGGCCCGTCGCCGCCGCGATCGGCGCGGGGCACCTGCTCTCCCGTCAGCGGCACCTGCGGTTCCTGAAGGACTTCGGCGAAGCGCTCGAAGAGGCGTGATCCTCGGCCCCTCCACGGTTCGGCGACACGGCCGGGACGTGACCACCTGGGGCCGGGCACACCGATGCCGTCGCCGCGTCGACCTCGGCGTAGGCCGCGACCACACCCTGTCCGACGAGTGCCCGGCACCCGCCGCGGGTGCACACTGCGCGGGTGGATCAGCCAGAGGCTCCCGCGGCGACGGCAGCCGAGCCGCCGCGTCCGCCCGCGACACCGGCGCACCCGGCTGTGCACTCGGGCGGGCTCGCGGGCCTGGTGCTCGGTGCGTTGGGGATCGTGTTCGGGGACATCGGCACGAGCCCGCTCTACGCCGTGCAGACGGTCTTCTCCATCGACGACAACGCCGTGCGGCCGACGGTGGACGACGTCTACGGCGTGGTCTCCCTGATCTTCTGGTCGGTCACGATCATCGTGACGCTGAAGTACGTCACGCTGGTCCTACGCGCCGACAACGACGGCGAGGGCGGGATCATGGCGCTCGCCGCGCTCGTGCGGAAGGTCTCGGCGCCGTTCGCCCGGCGGGCGGCGGTCGCCCTGGCGCTCGGGGTGCTCGGGGCGTCGCTGTTCTACGGCGACTCGCTGATCACCCCGGCGATCTCGGTGCTCTCGGCGGTCGAGGGCCTCGAGGTGGCCCGCCCGGAGCTGGCCGAGCTGGTCCTGCCGATCGGGGTCGCGATCCTCGCCGCGCTGTTCGTGATGCAGCGGTGGGGGACCCACCGGGTGGGGCGGCTGTTCGGACCCGTCATGGTGCTGTGGTTCCTGACGCTGGCGGTACTGGGCGTCCCGCACATCGCACAGCACCCCGGGGTGCTGCTCGGCCTCTCGCCGAGCTACGCGCTCGCCTTCATCGTCGACCGCCCGTACACGGCGTTCATCGCGATGGGCGCCGTCGTGCTGGCCATCACCGGCGCCGAGGCCCTCTACGCCGACATGGGCCACTTCGGCCGCCGCCCGATCCGGCTCGCCTGGTTCTCGTTGGTCTTCCCGGCCCTGATCCTCAACTACCTGGGACAGGCCGCGCTGATCCTGAACGACCCGCGGGCGATCGACAACCCCTTCTACCTGCTCGCACCGGCCTGGGCACGGCTGCCGCTGGTCGTCCTGGCCACGGTCGCCACCGTGATCGCCTCGCAGGCCGTGATCTCCGGCGCGTTCTCGGTGTCGCGCCAGGCGGTCCGGCTCGGGTACCTGCCGGCGCTGACCGTCCGGCACACCTCCGAGCGGGAGAGCGGGCAGATCTACGTGCCCGCGGTGAACTGGCTGCTGTTCGGCGGGGTCCTCGTCCTGATCCTGCTGTTCGGGTCCTCCGCGCGGCTCGCCACCGCCTACGGCCTCGCGGTGACCGGCACCCTGCTGCTCACGACGACCCTGCTGCTGTTCTACGCCGCCACGGCCTGGCACTGGCCGCGGTGGCGCCTGGTGCTCGTGGCCGTCGTGTTCGGTGGCCTGGAGCTGCTGTTCTTCGCGGCGAACCTGACCAAGGTCACCCACGGCGGATGGCTGCCGCTGCTCGTGGCGGTCCTCGTCGTCACCGTGATGACGACCTGGCAGCGCGGCCGCCTGATCGTCACCGGCCGTCGCGTCGAGCGGGAGGGGCCGCTGGCGGAGTTCGTGGAGCGCATGCGTGTCGAGCGGATCCCACGGGTGCCCGGCGTGGCGGTCTTCCCGCACCCGACCAGCGAGACGGCCCCGCTGGCGCTGCGGGCCAACGTCGAGTTCAACCACGTCCTGCACGAGCGGGTCGTGATCGTGTCCGTGGTCGCGGAGAACGTCCCGCACATCGACATGGCCGAGCGGGTGACCGTCGATCAGCTGGGGCCGGCCGACGACGGCATCGTCCACGTCGCCGCCCGGTTCGGGTTCCAGGACGAGCAGGACATCCCGGCCGTGCTGCGCTACGCCCACGGCCGCGCCGACGAGCTCGACGTCGACCCCGCGGAGGCCTCCTACTTCCTGTCCCGGATGTCACTGGAACGCGGCAGCCAGCCGGGGATGCACGTCTGGCGCAAGCGCCTGTTCATCGGGCTCGCCCACAACGCCGCCACCCCGGCCGTCTCCTTCAAGCTGCCCGTGGAACGCACCGTCGTGATGGGCTCACGCGTCGAGCTGTGAGCCGGTCGCGGCGGGGCGGGGTGTGGGGCACGGCACGCCGGCCTTCGTCATTGGGGTCGGTAGGGGGTGCCCGCCGTCCGTCGTTCCGCGCACCGGCGGCGGCCGGACGGAGACGTCGAGGTGCGGCCGTTGTGGGGGCAGTGCCCTGACCGTCGGGCGGGCCGTCCACCACGGAGGTGTGGGCGCCGAATCGCCGGGGTAGCACCGGAGCCGTCCGACCTCACCCGGGAGGCCCGGACCACTGAACGATGACCGGCCGGTCCGTCGAGCGAGCCGGTGCGACCCGGGACCGCGCGGGGGGCACAACAGCGCGACCACCCGCACTTCCACCGCAGTCGAGAGGGGAACGAAGCATGCCTCAGGAGGAGCCGACGACCACGAGGTCGACGCCGGCGAAGACGAACCGCACGCAGCCGGTGGCCACCCGGCCCACGACCGCGGTGCCGGTGAGCGCCGCCACCAGCGAGCCTGCGGTGACGCCGGTCGGGGTCCCCGTCGCCGAGGCCGACCGCGGCGCCACGGGCCCGCGTCGCGGCGCTCGCGAGCAGGGCGACCGCCGGCCGAAGGGCTCGACGGGCCCCGCCGGGCCGATCGGCGAGCGCGGGGACAAGGGCCCCCAAGGCCCGGCCGGCCCGCCCGGCGAGGCGGGCGACCGGGGCCCGAAGGGTCCGGCCGGGCCCGTGGGTCCCGTGGGCGAACGCGGCGAGACGGGTCTCCAGGGGCCTATCGGGCCGCGTGGGGAGCAGGGGCCGGAGGGCCCGACCGGTCCGCAGGGCGAGCAGGGCATCCCCGGCTCCACCGGCCTGCCCGGTGAACAGGGCGAGGCGGGCCCGCGCGGACCGCAGGGCGAGCAGGGCCCGGCCGGCCCCACCGGCCTACCCGGTGAACGCGGTGAGACGGGCCCGCGCGGACCGCAGGGCGAGCAGGGCCCGGCCGGCCCCACCGGCCTGCCCGGCGAACGCGGTGAGACGGGACCGCAGGGCGAGCAGGGCCCGGCCGGGCCCGCCGGACAGCCCGGCGAGCAGGGAGAGCAGGGCGAGCAGGGAGAGCAGGGGCCCCGGGGCGAGCAGGGCCTGCCCGGCGCCCCCGGCCCTCGAGGTGTGATCGGGGAGACCGGCGAGACGGGACCGCGGGGGCTGCAGGGCCCCCAGGGCGAGCGCGGCGAGAAGGGTGCACCGGGGGTCCGCGGACCCCAGGGCCCGCAGGGCGAGCAGGGGCCGCCCGGCCCGGCCGGGTTGCCCGGGGTCCAGGGCCCGCAGGGCCCGTCCGGACCGGCCTGGCTCTACCAGCCCGGTCCGGCCGAGCTCGTGGCGAAGGTCAAGCGAGCCGCCCTGGACATCAGCCCGCGGACCGTGCTCGATCCCCGCGAGGGCGCCCGCTACCTGACGACGCTGACCTCCCGGATCGTGAAGCTGCAGGGCGGCCTGATCCTGCGCGCGATCGTCGACACCGACGGCGCGGCGAACCACGACCCGGCAGCCGAGCCGAGCAACGTGCACTCCATCGCGCGCTGACGCGGTAGGCACCGGTGGCCCCGTCCCGCTCCGCCGGGGCGGGGCCACGGGGACGAGGCCCGGGCGTCACGGGTCCGGCGCCTTCCTCCGGCTCGGCGACGACCGAGCGAGCCGAAGGGTGCGGTCCGGGGACCGTCGGAAACCGTGCCGCCGGTTGTCGGCGGCTCCCACAGCCCGCGGCGCTGCAGGACGGGCATCACGCCCTCCCCCATCCACCACGCCTCCTCGAGGTGCGGGTAGCCGGAGAGGACGAACTCGTCGATGCCGGCCTCGTGGTACTCGGTGATCCGGTCGGCGACCTCCGTGTGGCTCTCGACCAGCGCGGTCCCGGCCCCGCCGCGGACCAGACCCACGCCCGCCCACAGATTCGGCGCGATCTCCAGGCTCTTGGCGGTGCCCGCCGCCGACGAGCCGGCGACCGTCGCCGTTGGTGGGGAGGAACCAGTGCAGGGTGACCGGGGGCATTCGGGGCCCTTCAGCTCACCGGGGACCCTCGGGGCGCGGGAGGCCGAGGTGCTCGCGCAGCGTGGTGCCGGTGTAGCGCTCCCGGTAGACGCCGCGTTCCTGCAGCTCGGGCACCAGGCGCTCGACGATGTCGTCGAGTCCGTCCGGGGTGAGGTACGGCGAGACGTTGAACCCGTCGACCGCGCCGGCCCGGACGAAGTGCGCGAACTTCTCGGCGAGCCCGCCCGGCGTGCCGACGTGCCCGCGCTGCGGCCCGAGCGCGATCACCGTCTCGCGCAGGCTGAGCCCGCGCGCCTCCGCGGTCTCGCGCCAGGTCCGCACGATCTCGCGCGGGTCCTTCCACCGCCGGCTGCCCATCTCCCCCGTCGGCTCGACGACGACCGGGTCCTCGGCGGGCAGGGGCCCGTCGGCGTCCCGGCCGGACAGGTCGAAGCCCCACACCTGCCCGGCGATCGCCAGCGCGGTCGCGGGGGTGACCTGGTGCAGCCGGAGCCGGTGGGCCTTCTCGGCGGCCTCCTCCTCGGTGTCGCCGAGGATGATCTCCGTGCCGGGCAGGATGCGGAGCGCGTCCTCGGGCCGGCCCGCGGCGCGGAGCCGGGCGCGGATGTCGGTGGCGAAGGCCAGCGCGTCGGCGAAGTCGCTGCCGTGCGCGGAGAAGATGACGTCGGCGTTGCGAGCGGCGAAGTCGCGGCCCTCGGCCGAGTCGCCCGCCTGGAAGATCACCGGGTGGCCCTGCGGGCTGCGGGGCAGGGTCGGGGTGATCTCGACGTCGAACTGGCTCGTCCGGGCCCCGACGGTCGCGATGCCCTTGGGATCGGCCCACTCCTCGGCATCGGCGCCGGTGGCTACCGCGTCGGCGTCCCAGGAGTCCCAGATCTGGCGGGCGACGGTGAGGAACTGCTCGGCGCGGACGTACCGGTCGGCGTGGTCGAGGTAGCCGCCGCGCCGGAAGTTCTCGCCGGTCCAGGCGTTGTCGGTGGTCACCACGTTCCAGCCGGCCCGGCCCTGGGACAGCAGGTCCAGGCCGGAGAGCCGCCGGGCGAGGTCGGCCGGCTCGTTGTAGGTGGTGTTCTGCGTGGCGACCAGCCCGATCCGCTCGGTGACGCCGGCCAGCGCGGCCAGCTGCGTGATCGCGTCCGGCCGCCCGGCGACGTCGAGATCGTGGATCTTCCCGCCCGACTCGCGCAGTCGCAGTCCTTCGCCGAGGAAGAACGCGTCGAACAGCCCGCGCTCGGCCGTCGTGATCATGCGGCGGAACGACGAGAAGTCGATCTGCGAGCCGCTCTCCGGCAGCGACCAGATCGTCCAGTGGTTGACGCCCTGGAAGAACACGCCCAGGTGCAGCTGGGCCTCCGGACGCGGGTAGTCGGTGCTGCTCATGCGGTGCCCTCCACGGACGTCAGGTGCCGGGCGAACCGGCTGGCGGGCCGGGACAGCCCGAGGGTGCTGCGCAGCGAGGCCCCCGGCCGCGGACGGGCGGCGGTACCGGACCGGAACAGTGCCGGGAGCACCCGGGCGGACAGCTCCGGCAGGTCCTCGTCGAGGACCGCGGGCCGCAGCCGAACGCCGTCCACGACCCCGGCGAGCTCCTCCACGAGCGCGACCAGCCCGGCCGGCGGACCGGTGTACCGCAGCCGGGGACCACCCGGCCACGGCGCGTGCCGGTTGAGGTCGGCCAGCCGCTCCGCGGCGGTGTGGGCGGGGGTGTCGAGGGCGATCTCCAGCTCGGCGAACCGCAGCCCCGCGCCCGCGCCGGCGAGCTCGGCGACGGACCGGCCCTCCACGAGCTCGACGTCGGCCAGTCCCTCGGGCAGCAGCCCCGCCGGCGCCAGCACCACCAGCTGCCCCTGCGGCGGCCGCGGCACGATCGCCGGGCCCTTGACCGAGTACGTCTCGCCGACGAAGTCGATGTAGTGCAGCTTGTCCCGGTCCAGGTAGCGGCCGGTGTCGACGTCGCGGACGGCGGCGTCGTCCTCCCAGGAGTCCCACAGGTCCCGGGCCACCCGCACCGCGTCACGGGCCTCGCGCCGCAGCGCCGCCCCGCCCTCCACGACCGGCCGCCCCAGGGCACGAGCGGCCGCCGGGTCGTCGGTCGCGGCGACCAGCCAGGCGGCCCGGCCGGCGGCGGCGAAGTCGAGCGACGCGAGCTGCGACGAGACGTGGAACGGCTCGGAGTAGGTCGTGGACACGACGGGCGCGAGGCCGAGCACGCTGGTGTGCACCGCCGCGAAGGCGGCCCGCTCGACCGCGCCGATCCGCCCGACCGGCCCCACCCCGCCGGGCGGGAGCAGTGAGTCGTCGAAGGTCGCGAGGGTGACGCCGGCGTTCTCGGCGACCTGGGCGAGCGCGCGGACGCGCTCGGGTGTGAGCAGGGCGGCGGGTGCGTGCGACGCCCGGCGCCACGCGGCCGGATGGGCGCCCTCGCCGTCGAGCTCGACGGCGAGGTACAGGGGGCGGCTCATCAGTGGCTCCTCGGGGGTCAGGACGCGGCCTTGCGCGGCAGGCCGGGCGGGTTGACGGCGGAGGTCTGCAGCGCTTCGTTCTTCAGGTTCCAGCGACCGAGGACCTCGGTGTACTTCCCGTTCGCGATCACCGAGTTCAGGGCCTCGTTCAGCGCCGTGACCAGCCCGTCGTCCTTCTTGGTCATCGCCGCGATGTCGGCCTGCACGCCGCCACCCCCGCCGTTGACCGAGCCGACGATCTTCGTCTTGCCGCCGGTGGCGACGTGGTACGCGACGCCGGGGTTCGGCCCGAAGTAGGCGTCGAGGCGGCCGGAATCGAGGGCGAGGTAGTAGTCGCCGACGTTCTGGTAGTACTGGATCGTCGCGGGCGCGAGCCCCGCCTTCTCGTTCTGCGCGTTCCAGTCGACCAGGATCTGCTCCTGGTTCGTGCCCGAGCCCACGCCGATGGTCAGCCCGGAGATGTCGGCCGGCTTCTCGATGCGCTGCACCTTCCCGGCGTTCGCCGCCTCGAACGACACCGTGTCCACCCGGTAGGTGGCGAAGTCGTACTTGTCCTTGCGCTCCTCGGTCACCGTGATGTTCGAGAAGCCGGCGTCGTACTGCCCGGACTCGACGGCGAGGAAGAGGTTCTCCCAGGAGGTCGGCTGCAGGTCGAGCCTCAGCCCGAGGGTGTCGGCGACGAGCTGGGCCAGGTCGGGCTCGACGCCGATGACGGTGCGGTCGTCGTCGGCCCGGAAGGAGAGCGGCGGGTTGCCGCTGCCGGTGGTGCCCACGACGAGGGTGCCGCGGTCACGGATCGCCTGGGGGACCTTCGCCGCGATGGCGTCGACCTCGTCCGCCCGCACCCGGTTCTGGTCGGGGCTGGTGTTGACGGCCGCGCCGGTGGCCGACGGCGGCGCGGCGGCATGGTCGGGGTCCGGCCCGGAGCAGGCCACGGCCACCAGCACCGGGACGAGGAGGGCGACGGCGAACCGCAGGTGGCGCAGCGGCCGGGGGATGCGGGACATGGGTCTCCTTCGGTGGGGTGGGCGCGCCGGGGTCAGCGCAGGACGGCGCCGAGGAAGGCGCGGGTGCGGGGTTCGCGGGGGTCGTCGAGGACCTGGGCGGGCGGCCCCTGCTCGACGACACGGCCCTCGTCGAGGAACACCACGGTGTCGGCGGCCTCGCGGGCGAAGCCGATCTCGTGGGTGACCACGACCATGGTGGTGCCGCTGCGGGCGAGGTCGCGCATGACGTCGAGGACCTCGCCGACCAGCTCGGGATCGAGCGCCGAGGTGGGCTCGTCGAAGAGCAGGAGCTTGGGGCGCAGGGCGAGCGCGCGGGCGATCGCGACCCGTTGCTGCTGGCCGCCGGAGAGCCGGCGCGGGTACTCGTCCAGCTTGTCGGCGAGCCCGACGCGGTCCAGCAGCTCGCGCGCCTCGCCGAGCACCGTGGCCCGGTCCCGGCCCTGCGCGGAGATCGGCGCCTCCGCGACGTTGTCGAGCACGGTGAGGTGCGGGAACAGGTTGAAGTTCTGGAAGACGAAGCCGATGTGGCTGCGCTGGCGCAGGACCTGCCGCTCGGGAAGCTCGTGGAGCTTGCGGCCGGAGCGCCGGTAGCCGATCAGCTCGCCGTCGACCCGGACGAGGCCGCGGTCGACCTTCTCCAGGTGGTTGATGGTGCGGAGGAGCGTGGACTTGCCGGAGCCGGACGGCCCCAGCACCACGGTCACCTCGCCAGGCCGGACCGTGAGGTCGACGCCGCGCAGCACCTCGATCCCGGCGAAGCACTTGTGCACGCCGCGCAGGTCGACCATCGGTGTGCTGCTCACGCGGCCACCTCCCGGCGGAACCTGGCGAACGTGGCCCGCAGCCGCTGCAGCGGCGTGGGTGGCAGGACGCGCAGCGCGCCCTTCGCGTAGTGCCGCTCCACGTAGAACTGCCCGATGGACAGCACGGTGGTCAGCACCAGGTACCAGACCGCGGCGACCAGCAGCATCGGGATCACCCGGCCGGTCCGGGTGTAGATCACCTGCACCTGGTAGAAGAGCTCGGACAGCGCCATGATGTAGACCACCGACGTGCCCTTGACCAGGCCGATCAGCTCGTTCGCCGCCGTCGGGACGATCGTGCGCATCGCCTGCGGGAGCTGGATGCGGCGGACGCGGCGCCAGCGCGGGATGCCCAGTGCGGCGGCGGCCTCGAGCTGGCCCTGGTCGATGCCGAGGAACCCGGAGCGCACGACCTCCGCGGCGTAGGCGGCCTGGTGCAGGGCGAGACCGAGCACCGCCGCGGTGACGGGTCCGACGAGGTCCATCGTGCCGATCTCGAACAACGCCGGCCCGAAGGGGACGCCGAACGAGATCGACTTGTAGAGCAGCGCGAGGTTGTACCAGAACAGCAGCTGCAGGATCAGGGGCACGGACCGGAAGATCCAGATGTAGGTCCAGCTGACCGACCGCAGCAAGGGGTTGGGCGACAGCCGCATGATCGCGAGGACCGTCCCGAGCACGAACCCCACGACGATCCCCAGCACCGTGAGCTGCAGGGTCAGCAGCACCGCCCGGATGATCGACGGCGCGAACAGGTACTGCCCGACCGTCGCCCAGTCCCACGCCGCGTTGGTCACCAGGGCGTGCAGCGCCATCGCGACCAGCACCGCCACGACGGCCGTTGCCACCCACCGCCACGGGTGGCGCGCCTGGACGACCGTGAGGTCGGCGTCGTCGTCCGGGCCCTCGTGGCGGACGGGCGGGGCGTGCGCGGTGACGAGCTCACTCATGGCGGTCTCCGGTCAGGTGCTTCTCGAACGGGTGGGGACCGATCTCCTCGGGATCGAGGGAGCGGTCGTAGAGCGGGGTGTAGCCGGTGGCCAGATACAGCTGCTGCGCCTCGGGCTGGCGAGGGCCGGTGGTCAGGTGGATCCGGCGGTAGCCGCGCACGGAGATCTCGGCCTCGAGCTCCGCCAGGACCCGCCGGGCGAGGCCGCGGCGGCGGCGCGCCGAGTCCGTCCAGATCCGCTTGAGCTCGGCGGTGTCGGCGTCCCACCGGCGGAAGGCACCACCCGCGACCGGGGCGCCCTCCTCGAGCAGCAGGATCAGCCCGCCGTCCGGCGGCGCGAACCGGGCGCGCTCGCGACGCGTCTCCTCGGCGAGGTCGCCGAGCGTGTGCCGGTAGCGCGTCCAGTACTCGTGGTCGAGCTCGGCGAGCATCGGCAGGACCAGCGGATCGGTGTAGTCGACCCGTCGGATCTCCAGGGGAACGGTCACCGCACGCCTCCGGCGCGGACGTGACGGTGCGGACAGGTGGACATGTGGGACCCCCGGAGCGGTGGACACGACGGCACACCCGAGCACAGTGGACGGACGACCCGCATCTCGCGGGACCGTGGGCAGCGGCCGGTCAGCGGCAGGGCCGGCCGGCGGTGGAGCCGGTCAGCGACGGGGCCGCCCGGCGGACGAACGCCTGGTCAGCGACAGAGCGCGGTGTGCGTACGGCAGAGGTCGACGTGCCGGCGACGCGTCCACCAGCAGCGCAGCTGCCGGCGCGCGGGCACCCGGAGCACTCGGCTCGACATACCGCTCCCATCGGTCCCGGCGGTAGCACCCTGCGCCGTGGGCGCGGGTTGCTGCGGCGTCGTCGAGCCGGGTCTCTCGGCCGCTCTGGATGGACATCTCGCACTCAACCCGTCACCCGATCCGGTTGTCAAGAGCATGAACGTGCAAGTGTCGTCGGCGCCACACCCGTCCTGACCTGCGGAAAAGTCCGGACATCTGCGGGGAGGCGATCGGTGGGCCAGGTTCAGGAGGCAAGACGGGTCCGGGCCCGCGCCGCCCACTCCTGCGCCAGCAGGGCCTGGGAGACGACCCGGTCGGCGTGCCGGTGGGTGATCGTGGTGACCAGCAGCTCGTCGGCACCCGTGACGCGCTGCAGGGCCTCGAGGCGCTCGGCGACCGTCCCGGGTGCGCCGACGAACTGCGTCCGCACGCGGTCGGCCACGAGCGCCCGGTCCTCGTCGGACAGCGGGTACGCGGCCGCCGCGGCCGGATCGGGGAACGGGATGGCTCCGGCTCCCGTGCGGATGCTGTGCACCCACGGTTCGTAGCCCGTGGCCAGCTCCCGCGCGCCGGCGTCGTCCTCGGCCACGACGACGTCGGCCGACACCATGACGTAGGGGGCGGCCAGGCGCTGCGACGGCCGGAACGCTTCGCGGTACGCGGCCACCGCCTCGAGCACCGTGCCCGGGCTGACGTGGTAGTTCGCCGCGAACGGCAGCCCGCGCTCCCCCGCCACCACGGCACTGTCGCCGCCACTGCTGCCCAGCACCCACGGCTCGACGCCGGCGCCCTCGCCCGGCACCGCGTGCACCTCGACGCCCTCCGACGAGCGGTAGCTGCCGGCGAGCAGGTCGAGGACGTCGTCGACGATCCGCTCGTACGCCGGTGTCGATGCGCCGGGTTGGCGCAGCAACTCCAGCTGCGCCCGGAACCGCGGCGTCCGCAGCAGCCCGCCGATCAAGTACCGCCGCGGGATCAGCACGCCGTCGACGACGCGCTCCTCCGGCGGCTCGGGCGGCTCCTCGTGGGTGCGCGGACCGCCCGACCGGCCCAGGCCGAGATCGATCCGGCCGCGATCGGGGCCAGGTCCAGGACGGACAGCGGTACGTGAGGGGTCGGTGCAACCATGTCGTGCGCTCCTCCATCGCTCCCGGCATGAGCACCCGCACCCGTCGACGGGGGGTTGCTGCGGCGTCGTCGAGCCAGGTCTCTCGGCCGCTCTGGATGGGGTGACCCCGCGGGGCCGGATCCACTGTAGGGATCAACACCGCCCGTACGTCAATACTCTGGGTGACTTCTGTGATGCCCGCCGCCGAAACCCGGCGCTCCTTGTCCGGACAACGCAGCCAGGGCGCCCATCAGGCGAAACACGGCCAGGCAGCCCGTCATAGAGGACCGGACAACTCCGGGACGGCGTCTGCGAGGCTCCCCAACGCCACCCGAACGTGGTTACTGTGAGGCTTCGCCCCGGATGCGAGGACGAGAGCCGCCACGACCGCGGCCCGACACCTCTCCGGCCGTCGCCTTCAGGAGCTTCCGCATGCGCTTCCAGGTCCTCGACATCGTCCCCCACGCCCCGCACCCGGTGACCGGGGAGATCATCTCCGTGCACGAGCGGTTGGAGCGGGTGGTGGAGAACGCCGTGCTCGCCGAGCGGCTCGGCTTCGACTCCTACGCCGTCGGCGAGCGGCACGCCGGTGAGTTCGTCTCCTCCGCCCCGACCGTCCTGCTCGGGGCGCTGGCCCAGGCCACGGAGCGGATCCTGCTCAGCACGGGGGTGACCGTGCTGTCGCTGCTCGACCCCGTCCGGGTGGCCGAGGACTACGCGACGGTCGACCAGCTCTCGGGCGGCCGGCTGGAGATCGTGATCGGCAAGGGCAACGAGGACAAGCACTTCCCGTTGTTCGGACTCGACCTGGCGAAGCAGTACGAGTACCTCACCGAGAACCACGAGCTGCTGCGCCGCCTCCTGCGCGAGGACCACGTGTCCTGGACCGGGGTGCACCACCACGACCTCGACGACGTGACGACCTACCCGCGGCCCTTCGACGGGCCCTTCCGGATCTGGCACGGGTCGGCCACCTCCACCGCCGCCGTCGACCTCGCCGCGCGCTGGGGCGACCCGATCTTCAGCGCCAACGCCCTGCAACCGCGGGAGAACTACCTGGTGCTCATCGACCGGTACCGCGAGCAGCTCGAGGCGCACGGGCACGATCCGGCGGTCGGCTACGTCGGGTCGGGATCCGGCGGACTGTTCCTGGCCGACACCGACGAGCAGGCGATCGCGGAGTACCGGCCGATCTACGAGGCGCAGGCGGCCAAGCTCGCCGCGGCGCACGCCGGCGACCCCCGCAAGGGCAAGACCATGTCCTTCACCACGATCGAGGAGGCCGTCGCGCACGGTCCCGCCCTGGTGGGGACGCCGGAACGGGTCGCCGCGAAGATCCTCGACTACCACAAGTCCTACCGGCACGACGTCCAGTCGGTCTCGATCAACCCCGTCCTGCCCTACCCGCAGCAGCAGGAGGTGCTGAGCCGCTTCGCCGAGGAGGTCGTGCCCCTGGTCCGCCGCGAGGTTTCGACCACGCTGTGGGGACCGCAGGACCCGGGCCGCGCCCGGGGCCTGGCACCGGCCTGAGGTCCGACCGGTCGGTCGAGACCTTCGGACCTTCAGCGAGCCACCGGAACGCCGCTGTCGAACGGTCGGACGCGCCGCGGCTCCGGCGTCGACGGCGGCTGCGGGGTCCGGCGGAGCGCGGAGCGCGCCACGGCCAGCTCGTGGGCGACCTCCGCCGTGATCAGCTCGGCGTGCAGGGTTCCGGAGCCGACGCTGAGCAGGGCGCGGTGCCGGCGCACCAGCGCGTCCAGCCCCTCGAGCAGCCGGGTCCCGATATCGGCACGGCGCTGCTCGAGAGCCGTCCGATCCGCTGTGGACGAGGAGTCGGGGCCCGCCACGGACGTGCGCGGGGCGGAGTTCGGGGTGGTGAAGGGCATGACTGTCTCCGAGGGATGAGGCCGGGTGGGCGCGCGGAGGCCCGGGTGGACCACGACACGTGCGACGACCGACAGCGCCGCGCCCCGTCGGCGGGAGGGGCGTCAGCGGCGGACGGTCGTCACCGGTTCAGCGACAGAGCGCGGCCTCGGTCCGGCAGAAGTCCACGTGGCGACCGCGGGACCACACCGCGGCGCCCAGGGGCACGTCCCGCGGCCCGTCGATCCGACGCCCGGTGCGCACGACGCTCCCCTTCACGCCCCCGTGCGTCGCACCCGGACGGTTGCCGGACGCCGACGGAGGACTTCGATCAGACAAACCGACCGCCCCACCGGCTGTCAAGGCGTTGCCGACGCGCCGTGCACTCGGCGGCGGAGACCGGCCGGGAGATCCGGACCGGTCGCCGTACCGCCGTCGCTGTCCGGACAAAGTCCTTGTCTCCCAACGCCTGGGAGGCCGACTGAGAGCACCCCCCATCGGGGGCTCGGCTTGACCCGCCATCGACCTCACGCTCACCTGCAGCGCAGGCTGTCTCTCCTCTCGCGGAGCGCCCTGGAGACGTTCACCGAGCAGGTCGTCTCGATCCTGCGGGCGCGGGGCCTGTTCCGGGAGGGCTACACCGGGACGACGCTGCGGGATCACCTCGGCCTTCCCCGTCCCGGACGGCGAGGGGCTGCACACCTGCCGTGACGGACAGCGAGGAACGGTCTCACCACCTCCTCCAGGTGTTTCCGCGAGAGCCCGCCGAGTCACCGGCAGGCGAGGGCCACGCTGTCGTAGAGGTCGAGCGACGACCCGACCAGCCGCAGTACGCGTCCCAGGGGCGGGTTGTGCGAGACCACGAACCGCACTGCACAGCCGCGCCGCTGCAGCGCCCTTCGAGCCTCGTCGAGCCGCCCGACCGCCCGCGCCGCGGCGAACCCCACCTCGCTGAGATCCACCACCACCCGTTCCGCGCCGTGCGCCTCCACCCACGCCCCGACCTCGGCCGAGTTGGTCAGGTCGAGCTCCCCGGACACCATCAGCAGCTCCAGGCCCGGCGCGGGGCACACCGCGCGCACAGCGGCCAGGCCGTACCGCGAGAACTCGCCGGCGAAGGAGCGCGACGCGCACCTGCCGACGCGCTCTGGCGCAAGATCGTCCACGTCACGGTCCTCCAGGTCGACGGACCCCGCGAGAGTCGCGGAGCTGCACGGCCGACTGCGTGACCGAGAACGACGAGGAACGGGGAGCGTTCGACGCGTCGTGGTCGCCACTGCACCAGGACCGGGCCGCGAATGCAAACCTCGAGGAGCTTCTCCGTCCGGGGCACCGACGAGATGGTGCGTTCGGAGCCGGCCCCTCGTCCGATCTGCTCGCCCGCTCAGACCAGGACCTGTGCGCCGCCCGGTCGTGTCGCGGCAGGGATCATGTCGACGTCCCGGACGAGGCGGAGGCGGATCCCCTCCACCGCTCGACGTCGCGCAGAGCGTCCTCGGGCGATCGATAGAGAGCCAACACGGTGTCCAGCCCGGTCAGCTGGATCGGCCGGATGACCGGGCGGGTCCCGTCCACGACGATCCGCAGCGTCGGCACGCCGTCGCGGCGCTGCGCCTCGGCGACCTCGACGAGGATGCCGATCCCGGCCGAGCCGAGGAAGTCGACCTCGCTCAGGTCGAGGATCACCGTGCCGGACGCCGGATCGGTGAACGCTCGCTCGACGGCCGCGCCCACGCGCCGGACCGTCGCATAGTCGACCGGCCCGCTGAGGGCGAGGACCATCGCATCCCCGTACCGGCGGAACGAGCAGTCGAGATCGTTCGCGTGCGTCGACACCCTGTTCGCCTCCCCACTGGCACAGGACATCCCCGATATCGACCGCCACCAAACGGTGCGTTCACTTCCGGCGACGGAGCCGGTGCACGCTCACCTCGGGATCGGCGGTGCCGGTCGTGTCGACGGTCGCCCAGCTCTCGCAGGCGGCGAGGAAGTCACGGGCGGGCGGACGTCCCTGGTCGGCCAGCCACACCTCGCCCGCGCCGCAGACGAGCCGGGGCAGCAGCGCGCCGAGGGCGTCGAGCCGGTCGTGGAGGTACAGCACGTCGGCGGCCAGCACGAGGTCCCACGGAGCACCCGCGATCGCCGCCCAGGGATCCGACCAGTCGCACTGCGCCACGTCGAGCCGGACCCCGTTGCGGCGGGCGTTGTGCGCCGCGAACGCCAAGGCGTCGGGCACGCGGTCGGTGGCCAGGACCCTGGCCCCGCACTGCGCCGCGGCGAGGCTCGGCAGGGCCAGCCCGCACCCCAGCTCGAGCACACGCGCACCGCCGACGTCTGCGCGCGCCACGGCGCCCGCGAGCTCGATCCCGCTCGGCCACGGCTGCGCCCAGTAGGGTGGCTCCGTCCCACCCCAGCCGAAGTTCTGCTGGTAGATCTGGTCGAGCGCGTCCCGGGGGTGGACGAGCTCGATCCGCCCGGTCGGGAGGTCGAGCGTGCTGTTGCCGACCCCGAGCAGACCGGACGGCACACCGGCTCCGGGGGCGTCGCCGTACAGGGTGAATCCGCTGGTGGCGGAGGGCATGCAAGCCTCAGATCTCTCGCGGGGCGACCCGCGTTCGGGTACGGCACCGCCGGTGCCGCTCGTACCGCGCCGCACGGCGCGGATCGGTCAGAGTCGGAAGACGCCGGACACCGCGAGCCCGGACTCCGACTCGTGCAGGTCGAACTCCACGCGGTCGCTCGCGCGCAGGCTCTGGCTCCCCCCGCCGTCGATCTGGGCGCGGCGCACGGTGACCTCCCTGCCGTCGTCGAGCACGATGAGGCCGCTCCCCTGCCGGGGGTCGAACCACTGGACGGTCCCGGTCGCCATGGCCGGCTCCCTGCGCCCCGGTGGTGACGACTCATCGGGCGACCCGGGCGACGCGCCTCGACAACTGCTGAGGGTCCGACCCTACGCGTCCTGTCCCGCCGGGCGCATGACGCAGTAGGGTGCCCGCGGTCGTTCGGTTTTCGAGGTCCGTGTCCTGCACGCTCGCGGAAACGGAAGCGATGGGCCGCGGCCCCGTCCTCACCGTGACGGGCGGGACGCACCCATCGGCGTCGGCCGGGCCCCGCACCCTGCGGACGGCCCAGGACCTGCGAGGAGCAGTCAGATGCCACAGGGCACCGTGAAGTGGTTCAACGCCGAGAAGGGCTTCGGCTTCATCGAGCAGGACGGCGGCGGCGCAGACGTCTTCGTCCACTACTCGGAGATCGACGCCAGCGGCTACCGCAGCCTCGACGAGGGCCAGCGGGTGGAGTTCGAGGTCGGGCAGGGCAAGAAGGGGCCGCAGGCCACCGGCGTCCGCCCCGTCTGACACCAGCAGGACCGGAGCCCGTCACCCCTCGGGGAGGCGGGCTCCCCTCGTCTCCGGGCCGGATCCCACCGGGCCGCAGCGTCAGTGACGGGCGTACATCGCGAGCTCGAAGAGGTGCTCGACGTCGCGGCCGGCGTCGACCGCGCAGCAGAGGACGAACACCAGCGCGAGGCCGACGCCGACGAGGGCGGCCCGCCGGGAGCGGGGCGGCGCCTCGAGCAGCGCCGCGACCCGGGCGGTGACGGCGGTCGCGCCGTAGCCGAGGGCGAGTCCGTGCGACGGGCGGCCGGGCGCGCGTGACGCGGCGAGGCCCGCCCTGGCCAGGGCGCGTGCGGCGAGACCGCGATCGCGGACGGCGGTGGCGGCGTGTTCGTCGGCAGCGCGCTCCAGGAGGTAGTCGACCGTGCCGGGGAGCCGGGTGAGCAGCGGGTTCGCCGCGGCGGCGAGCTGTGCGGCCAGCAGCCACCAGTGGTCGTGGCCGTGCAGGTGGGCGCGCTCGTGGGCGAAGACCACCCGCCGCTCGTCGGGGCCCAGCGCCTGCAGCATCCCGGTGGTGACGACGATGTGCCCACTGCCGGCCCGGGTGACGGCGCGTCGGCCCGCCGGACGGCGGAACGCGGGCAGGGCGAAGGCGTCGACGGCCTCGTCGGGGACGACGATGAGCTCACCGTTCGCGGCGGGGGCGAGGCGACGGGCGAGCGTCCAGCTGCGGACCACGGCACGGGTCCGGCGGACCGCCGACACCGCGAGCAGCACGGTCAGCGCGAGCAGCATCCCCACCGCGGCGTAGGCGACGGCGGGCGACACCGGGTCGGCGCCCTGCAGCACGGTGACCGACCACCCGCCGTAGCGGGCGATCAGCGGGACCTGGCCGACCGCCGTCCAGCCCAGGAGGCCGAGCGCCCACACCCAGCAGCCCGCGCTGATCACCCCGGCACCGACCAGGATGCGCGCCGCGGCGTGCGGCACCCACAGCCGCGACAACGGTCCGACACCGGCGCCGAGCAGGAGCGCGGCGAGCATCGGGACGTAGACGTCGAGTCGCATGGACGGGGCTCCGGGTTCGGTGACGGGTCAGGCGTCGGCGGGGCGGCTCACGCCCTCGGGGCTGCGGGCCTCGGCCCGGTGCAGCAACTCGGCGAGCACGGCCTCGTCCTCTCCCCCGAGCTCGGCGACGAAGCGACGCAGCACCGCCGTCCGGTCGCTCCCGCGGTCCAGCAGGGTGCGCATCTGCCGCGCGGTGAGGCCGTTCTGGTCGAGGACCGGGCGGTAGGCGTGGGCGCGACCGACCCGCTCGCGCTCGACGGCCCCCTTGGCGTGCAGCCGGCTGAGGATCGTGTGCACGGTGTTGTAGGCCAGCCCGGGGCCGAGGGCCTGGTGGACCTGAGCGGGGATCAGCGCGGTGTCCGCGGCCCACAGCACGGCCAGCACCTCGTTCTCCAGCTCACCGGCCGGCCGGCGCAGACCGCGCTCGTCCCGCCCGGAGCCACTGCCCGACCCGCCCTCCGCCACAGAACTACAGTAGCGTAGGAGTTACCTCCTACAGTCTCGTAGGAGAGATGCTGCGAGCGATGCGGAGAGCGGTGGTGACGTGGACATCGTGAGCGGGGCGGCAGCGACGGCCGATCCGGTCCCGGCGGGAGCCTTCGGCCTACCCGGACCCCTGAACGTGTCGGCGTTCGAGCAGGTCGCCGCATGGGCCGCGCAGACCGGTCGGCTGCACCCGGTGGTGGCCGGGTTCGCCACCTACGGGGTGGTCGTCTTCGCCGCGTTCCTGGTCGTCAACTTCTCCTACGCGCGACGGACCGGCGGTGTGGAACAGGTGGCGGCCGCATGCTGGGCGCCCGTCGGTGTCCTCGTCGCGGTCGGTGTGAACCAGGCCTTCGTCGCCGCCGTCCACGAACCCCGCCCCTTCACGATGCTGCCGCAGACGACGGTGCTGGTGGCCAGATCCACGGACTACGCCTTCCCCTCCGACCACGCGGTGATGGCCGGGGCGACGGTCGCCGGGCTGTGGCTCTCGGCGCGGGCCGGGGTCCGCGCGGGATGGCTGCGGTGGGCGGGCCTGGTGGCCGCCCTGCTGATGGCCTTCAGCCGGGTGTACGTGGGCGTGCACTGGCCTGGCGACGTCGTCGCCGGACTGGTGCTCGGCGCGGCGGTCGCCCTGGTCGGGTACCTCGTCACGCGGGTGCTGCTGGTCGCGGTGCTGGGCATGGTGGTCCGCACCCCGGTCCGGCCGCTGTTCCTCCCGACGACCGCTGCGACGACCGGGGACGGGCGCAACCCCGGCGGACCACCGGTGACGAACCGGCCCGACCGCTCGACCGTGGCCGGTTCCGACCCGGGCGGTGACGACCGGACATAGAGCGGAAACCGCACGACGCCACCCCGGGCGCGCCGCGCGGCCGACCACCGGGCAGGCTGCTGATGTGCGGTCGTCCCCAGAGCCGGACGCGCCGCCGGCTGAAGGTCGTCTCCGGGTCGGAGGTCCACACGTGGGAACGCCGGCTCCTCGAGAGGAGGAACGCATCACGACACCGACGGCGGCGGTGGAGCCACACCTTTCCGACGTCGGGACGGCATCCCGGCCGCCGGGCCGGTGGGCCCGGGCCCTGCGCCTGACCCGGCGTGCCCCGGTGACCGTGCTGCTCGTCGTGACGATCTGGGTGCTCGGGGCCGTCACCGGCAGCCTCCTGCACGGCCCCTCGCCCGCGCTGGCGTCGACGATCGGGGCGGGACTCGACCCGATTCGCTCGGGGGCCTGGTGGGGTCTGGCGACCTCGGCGCTGTGGTGCCGTGGGCTGGACTCGTACGTGCTGTCGACGCTGATGATCGTGGCCCTGCTGCCGGTGGCCGAACGCCGCCTCGGGAGCCTGCGGGCCGCCGGGCTGGCCCTCCTCGTCCAGGTCGCGGGCTCGGCGGTGGGCCTGCTCTGGGTGTGGCTGCTCGGCCGGTACGCCGACGGGCGGTGGGCCGATCAGCTGGCCGTCTCCGTGGCCGTCGGACCGGGCACCGCGGTCGTCGGGGTCACCCTCGCCGCGAGCGCCTGCCTGGCCGCGCTGTGGCGCCGCCGGCTGCGCCTGGTGCTGGTCATCGCGCTGCTGATGCTGGTGCTCTACTCGGGGCTGATCGGCGATCTGCTGCGGTTGTGCACCGGCCTGCTCGGGCTCGCGGTGGGGGCGCTGCTGTACGGCCGGATCCACGGCGCCGAGGTGCCGGTCGTGTCCCGGCCGTCCCGGGCGGAGCGACGGATCCTGGTGGCGCTGGTCGTCGCGGCGTCGGCGCTCGGCCCGCTGATCGCGGCCTGGGCCCAGTCCCGGGTGGGACCGCTGTCGGTCCTGCGGTTCGTCTTCGCCGCGCCCGCGCCCGACGCCGCCACGGTCAAGCAGATCTGCGCGGCGGCCCTCGACCCGCGGGACGTCCGGGAGTGCGCGGAGCTGCAGGCCCGGCTGCGGTTCTCCGGGGTCGGCCCGGCCCTGCTGTCCGTCATGCCGGTGGTGCTGCTGCTCGTCGCGGCCGAGGGGCTCCGCCGCGGGCGTCGCGCGGCCTGGGGCCTGGCCGTCGGGCTGAACCTGGGGCTCGCCGCGCTCGCCGTGGTGCTGATGACCAACCACGCCCAGCAACGGATCGTCCTCGGCGTCGGGGTGCACCCGCGGGCCTGGATCGCGATCCTGCTCCCGCTGGTCCAGCCGCTGCTGGTCGTCGTCGTCCTGCTGCTGACCCGCGCCCGGTTCGACGTCCGGGCGCCGCACGGCACGTACCGGGCGCTCCTGCGCGCCACCGTCGGCGCGCTCGTCGTCGCGGCCGCCGCCTACGTGGCCCTCGGCCTGATGCTGCGGGACGACTTCGACCCCGTTCCCGGTGTCGGCGACCTGCTGAGCGACCTGCCCTTGCGGCTGGTCCCGCCCGGTTACCTCGTCGGGGTCGGGCCGGGGTTCCTGCCCGCCGACGACGGCGCCACCCTGCTGTACGAGTGGATCGGTCCCGTGGTGTGGCTCGTGCTGGCGGCCGCGGCCCTGCGGACGTTCCTGCGCAGCCGCCCGGACGTCGCCGAGTCCGATCTCGCCCGGGTGCACGCCCTCCTCGGGGAGGGGGCGGGCGGATCGCTGCAGTACATGGCCACCTGGCCGGGCCACGCCTACTGGTTCGCTCCCGACGGCACCGCGGCCGTCGCGCATCGCGTGATCGGCGGGGTGGCGGTGACGACCGGGGGTCCCGTCGGACACCCGGAGTCGGTGCCCGCGGCCGTCGCCGGGTTCGCCGCGCACTGCCGGGAGCAGGGCTGGACGCCCTGCTTCTACAGCGTCGGCGCCGAGGTCGTCTCCGCCGCGCGGGCCCTCGGCTGGAGCACGGTGCAGGTCGCGGAGGAGACCCTGCTGCCCCTGCCGGAGCTCACCTTCACCGGCCGGAAGTGGCAGGACGTGCGCACCGCGCTGAACCGGGCCGCGAAGGCGGGGATCGTGGCGGAGTGGACGACCTTCCGCGCCGCACCCGTCGCGATCACCGACCAGATCCGGGCGATCAGCGAGGAGTGGGTGGCGGACAAGGGCCTGCCGGAGATGGGCTTCACCCTCGGCGGCCTCGACGAGCTCGCCGACGACGAGGTGCGGCTGCTCGTGGCGGTCGACGCCGACCGTTCGGTGCACGGCGTGACGAGCTGGCTCCCGGTCCGGCGCGACGGCGAGATCGTCGGGTGGACCCTCGACTTCATGCGCCGCCGCTCCGACGACCGGGCCTTCCGCGGGGTCATGGAGTTCCTGATCGCCTCGGCCGCGACCGGCCTGCGGGAGGAGGGCGCCGAGTTCGTCTCGCTGTCCGGCGCCCCGCTCGCCCGCCTGGACCGCGGCGAGCCCATCGCGGGCCTGCAGAAGCTCCTCGACGCGATCGGTCAGCGGCTCGAGCCGGTCTACGGGTTCCGCTCGCTCCTGGCGTTCAAGGCCAAGTTCCAGCCGGAGTACCGACCGCTCCACCTCGCCTATCCCGACGCCGCCGCGCTCCCCGCGATCGGCAACGCCATCGGCCGCGCCTACCTGCCGGACCTGCGGCCCACCCAGGCGGCCGCCCTCGCCCGCGCCCTGCTCGGCCGCTGACCGGCGGGCGTCAGGAGGGCGGCGGCGCCGGGGCGAGGACGCCGAGGCGCCCGGCGAGCCACGGCAGGGCCGCACCGAGCGCCTGGGAGGCCAGGCTCCAGCTGTGTCCGGCCGGGAGCTCGACGAGCGCGATCGTGGCCCCCGCGGCACGGGCAGCGGCGGCGACCCGTTCGGCCTGCGGACGGTAGGTGTCGTCGTCGCGCCCGACGACCAGCGTGCCGTGCAGGTCCGGGTAGGCCCGCCGGCGCAGCTCGGACATCGGGGCGACCCGGTCGAACGCGCCGTCGTCGCCACCGAAGGCCGCGGCGACCGTCGAGGCGCGGTCGCCGAGGGTGGGTTCGGCCTGGCCGGACACGTCGAGGAAGGTCGGGAACGTGTCCGGGTGGCGCAGGGCCAGCTGCAGCGCACACGTCCCGCCGAACGAGAACCCGCCGACGGCCATCGGCCCGGGTGCGGTCTGCAGGGTGGCCGCGGCCCAGTCGGGGACGTCCCGGGCGAGGTAGGTCTCGGCGTTCCCGAGCCGGGAGTCCAGGCAGAGCGTGTTGGCGAGGTCGGACCCGGTGGCGTCGGGGACGACCACGACCGGGGCGAGCCCCTGGTGCGCCGCGGCGAACGAGTCCATCACCTCGGACAGCCTCCCGGCCAGCAGCCAGTCCTCGGGTCCGCCCGGCTGCCCGGCGATCAGCTCCAGCACGGGGAGCCGCGGGCGTGGCGACGTCAGGTAGGCCGGGGGCAGGTACACCCAGGCGGGCCGGGCGGCGAAGCCCGAGACGGTGCCGGGCACCGTCACCTCGCTGATCCTGCCGCGGCGCGGCATGTCGGCCGGGGGCGACCAGGCCGACGCCAGGGGGCCGGCCGGCGGCGCGTCCAGCAGCGGCGCGGCCGCCACGTCGGCCAGGTCCACCTGGTTGCTGAAGGGCAGGCCGAGGGCGGCGTTCAGCGTCGGCCGGTAGCCGTAGACCGCGTTGATCTTGATCGCTCCCGTCAGCAGCACCAGGAGCGCGGCCACCACGGCCACGCCTGCCCGCCACCACCCGCGCCGGAGCTTGTACGCCGCCAACGCGAACGCCGCGACGACCACCCCGATCCAGATCAGGACGCGCGGCGGCAGCGGATCGGGGAACGGCCGGAGCACCGCCATGACCAGCAGGACGAGCCCCACCACCACCGCGCCCACCACCGCGGCGACCGGCACGGACCGCAGCCACCAACGCCGCGTGCGGCCGACCAGCAGCACCACCCCCGCCACCGCACCGAGCACGGTGACGGTCGTCGGCAACGGCCCCGCGATCAGCGGGGCGTCCATCAGCCCGGACAGACCCATCGGCGCTACCGGGTCGTCCCGGTGCGAGCGGACGAGGAGGCACCGGCACCCGGCCGCGGGGGGCGCAGGCGATCACGGACGACGCGCGTGGCGGCGCCGGAAGCTGACGACACCCGTCCATCCTCGTGCACGGCGGGGTATGGGCGCCGTGAGCGGGGCGCGGGCTTGGCCGGCGGTGGTCGAGATCACCCGCCAAAACCGAACTGAACGTGCGTTCAGCACCCCATGATGGCTCTCCGGAGACTCGACGGAGAGGACCTGACGACGATGAGCGCGTTCAGCGACGGCCTGATGGCGGATCGCACGGTGTTCGTGGCGGGCGGCACGAGCGGCATCAACCTCGGCATCGCACGCCGGTTCGCCGAGCTCGGCGCGCGGGTGGCCG
Source organism: Pseudonocardia terrae (assembly GCF_021343995.1). GTDB lineage: Bacteria > Actinomycetota > Actinomycetes > Mycobacteriales > Pseudonocardiaceae > Pseudonocardia > Pseudonocardia terrae. The sequence continues at coordinate 158,136 of NZ_JAJTTE010000008.1, forward strand.
TGGTCGGCCGGAACCCGGAGAAGGCGAAGACCGCGGCGGACTCGATCGGCGCCGGCGCGCTGGGCCTCTCGGCCGACGTGCGCGACTACACGGCCATCCGCGGCGCGATGGAGCAGGTCGCGTCCGAGCTCGGCCCGCTCGACGTCGTGGTGTCCGGCGCCGCGGGCAACTTCCTCGCCCCGGCGGCGCAGATGTCCGCCAACGCCTTCCGCACCGTGATCGACATCGATCTCAACGGCACCTTCAACGTCTTCCGCGGCTGCTACGACCTCCTCCGCACCCCCGGCGCCTCGCTGATCGCGATCACCGCGGGCCAGGCGGTCAACGCGATGCCGATGCAGGCGCACGCCTGCGCCGCCAAGGCCGGGATCAACCAGCTGGTCCGGGTGCTCGCGATGGAGTGGGGCCCGGACGTGCGCGTCAACGGCATCTCCCCCGGCCCGATCTCGGGCACCGAGGGCATGGCCCGCCTCGCGCCCGACGAGAGCGCCCGCGAGGCCTACTACGCGCGGATCCCGATGAAGCGCTGGGGCGAGATCGAGGAGGTCGCCGAGGCCGCGGTGTTCCTCGCCGGCCCGTCCGCGACCTACATCAGCGGCACGATCCTCGACGTCGACGGCGGCTCCCAGCTCGGCGACGCCACCCGCAACACCCCGACCAAGGGCCTGGCCTGAGGCTCGCGGGTCAGCCCGCCACCGCGCGGTAGCGGCCCGGCTCCACCTCCGCGACGACCCCCGTGCGGACGAGCCGGGCCAGGTGCTGTTCGGCGGTGCGCGCCTCGACGCTCTCGACGTGCGGAGCCTCGACGTGCGGCCGGTAGACGAAGCGGCGGTCGACGACGTCGGCGAGGGTCCGGGGCTCGGCGAGGAACTCCGTCAGCGCCTCGTCCCGCCGTCCGATCACCTCCCGGTACGCCCGCAGCCTGCGACGGAACTCCTCGGCCCCTTCGACCACGCCCTTCTGGTGGAAGGTGCCGTACCAGCGCGCGTCGACGGAGCCGCAGATCTCGATCGACCGCTCGAAGCCCTCGAGGCTGCTCACCCGGTCCCCGTAGTACGGCCCGAACGAGGTGAGGTCGATGTCGGCGATGTAGAGGAAGCCGTCCGGCTCGACCAGCAGCCCGGAGTGCCCGGCGGTGTGCCCGGGCAGGTGCACGACCGTCGCCGTGCGGTCGCCGAGGTCGAACCGGTGGCCGTCCGGCACGCCGACGGCATCCGGGCGGCTGCGGACCCGGAACTCCGTCGTCAGGGAGTCCGCGAGCTCCGCCGTGGCGTCCGCGGGCAGGCCGTACCCCGCGAGCAGCACCTGCGTGTCGCGGACCGCGGGCAGGTCGGCGGTGTGCACGTGGACGGGCGCGTCGAAGGCGTCGATCGCCACGAGATGGTCCTCGTGGGCGTGGCTGACGACGACGGCGTCGGCGTCCGGGAGGGCGTCGTCCTCGACCAACGCCAGCGACGGGTCCACGAGGAGTGTGCCCGCGCTCCCGCGGACCAGCAGCGAGTTCCCGTAGGGGTAGCCGCCGCCGTTCGCCGCCCGCAGCAGCGTCACCTGCCCGTACTCCTCGGGTGTCCAGCCCGTCGTCCCCATCGACGCCTCCCGTCGCGCACCGTCTACTCCCCGCTAGTTCTGCCTTGTGGGCGGGGCCCGCGTCAATCGGCTCGGGCCGGCTTCCGCGTCGGCGCCTCCGGGTCAGAGCACCTCTCAGAGCGGGAGCACGCGAGCCGTCGACCCGCTGGTCCACCCGGGATCGAGGACGGCCAGGGCGTCGGCGAGGGCCACCCCGCGCAGGAAGGCCGACCGATGACCCGCGACCACCGACGCGCCGTCGTCGTCCCAGGCCACCGGGACGAGCCGGGTCACCCCGTGCGCCGACCGGACCTCCCCGGTGACGACCGCCGTGCCCAGGGTCGGCAGGCGACGCCCGGTCAGGCCGTCGAGCAGGGGCCCCAGGAGGGTGTGCACCGCGACCAGCGCGGCGAAGGGGTTGCCCGGGAGGCCGACGATCCAGCGCTGGTCGCCGAGCGGTGCGAGCAGCTGCGGGTGGCCGGGCCGGCACGCCACGGTGTCCACGACCGGTCGCGCTCCGCGGTCCGCGAGCAGCCGCCGGAGCTGGTCGGTCGTCCCCACGGAGGTCGAGCCGGTGACCACCACGACCTCGGACTCCGCCCCGGCGGCCGACACGGCCGCGGTCAGGCTGCCGGGCGTGTCGTCGACGTACCGGGGGGCGGCGGGCGACCCGCCGAGCTGCTCGACCAGGGAGGGCAGCATGGGCCCGAGGGCGTCCCGGACGCGGCCGGCGCCCCCGGGCCCGAACCGGACGAGCTCGTCCCCGGTCACCAGGACGGTCACACACGGGCGTGGACGGACCGCCAGGGTGTCGTGGCCGCAGGACGCGGCGAGCCCGAGCATCGCCGGGCCGACCCGGACGCCCGCCGGCGCGAGGAGCGCGCCCGCCGCCGCGTCCTCACCCGTCGGGCGGATGTGCGTCCCCGGATCCGGCACCGGCCCGCGGACCAGCCCGCCGTCGCGGCGCGCCGACTCGACGCGGAGCACGGCGTCGGCACCGGGCGGCACCTGGGCCCCGGTCGAGATCTCGACCGCCTCGCCGGCCCGCAGCCGCGTCCGCGGCTCCTCACCGGCCCGGACCCGGCCGCACAGCCGCCAGGGACCGGGCCCCGCGACCGCGTAGCCGTCCATGGCGGCCGTGTCGAACGCCGGCATCGGCGCACGCGCGGTGACCCCCTCCGCCAGGACGAGACCGGCCGCCGCCGCCAACGGCACCCGCGTGACGCCGAGGGGAGCGGCGACCCTGTGGGCCCGTCGACGCGCCTCCCACCAGCCGGTGCCCGCCGGCGCCCCCTCATGCACGGCGAGGACCGCGCTCAGGCGGTCGGGGCGTACCGCAGCGTCGCCGCGACGTCTCCCCCTCCGGGGACGTCCTCGTGCCGGACGGCCAGCAGCCGGGCACCGGAGAGCCAGGCCCGCCGGGCGATCTCGTCGACGACACCGCTCGGGCCGCCCGTTCCCGCGGCCGCGAACGTCACCTCGCCGTCCTCGTCGACCTCCCCGGCGACGCCGGCGTCGATGTCGACGAACAGCGTGTCCACGGCGCCGCGGGTGGCGAAGCGGGCCAGGTCGGCGACGTCGGTCGAGGTCCGGCCCTGTCGGGCGCGGTCGGCGAAGGTGTGCTTCTCGTCCTCCAGCCGATCGGCGTACCAGCCGTCGAGGATCTCGCGGGCGGCGGCGACCAGTTCGCCGTCGCCGCGGCCCTCCGGGTTGCCGGGCACGCTGTGCGGCACCAGGTCCGGATAGCGGCAGTGTGCGCGGAAGATGCTGTCGAGCGGCTCGGTCGCGGCGAGGACCAGCGGCACCCCCTGTCCGGGCAGCACCTCCCGCAGCGCGCCGTCGACCTGCCGGGAGAACTGCGCCATCCGCAGCTTCTGCCCCTCGGTGCCCTGCAGCCGGCGAACCGGTGCCCGGTCCTTGATCGAGGACTTGCCGACGGCGCTCGCGACGTCCGTCGGCATGTCCGGCACGCGCACCTCGCGCGGTGCCGCGTCGGGCACGGTCTCCAGCAGCCGGACCGAACCCTGCGCGAGTGCCAGCACGAACGCGGTCTGCGGGAAGGTCACCGCGCGCATCAGCGGCTTGACGAAGAACCGGGTCCCGCCGACGGCGACCGGGGTCAGCCGGTTCGGCAGCCGAAAGCTGCGCAGCGAGGTCGGGGTGGCGAACACGGCGAGGCTGCGGGCCTGGTGCCGCCAGAACTCGTCGGAGTCCTCGTCCTCCAGGACGCCGAGCTCCTCCTCCAGCCCCGCGAGGTCCTCCTTGTCCCCCTCGGCCGACTGCGCCAGCGCTTCCCGGACCGCGTTCTTGTAGGCGATCCGCTCCGCCTCCCCCGACGACTCGGGCGCGGTCTCCAGATAGATCGAGACGGCGAGGGGCGGCTCGGCCTGCCAGAGCGCGTCGATCTCGGATCGGGTCGGGATGTCGGTGTAGAGCGTCATGCGTCCCCTCCTCGGCGAGGCATCCGTCCACCTCACCCTGCCGCGCCCGCACCGGGCCAGGAAGGGGCCACCGGCACCCCGCTCGGGGCGGGTCAGGCCGCGGCGGCGAAGTCCGCCAGCAGGAACAGGTTCAGCGCGATGATCAGGGCCGCGACGACGACCGCGGCGGCGGTGGTCAGCCGGCGGTTGACCAGGGGCCCCATGACGTCGCGGCGGCGGGTGAACAGCACGAGCGGCACCAGCGCGAACGGGATCCCGAAGGACAGCACGACCTGGGACCACACCAGGGCCCGGGTGGGCTCGACGCCCACGCCGAGGACCACGAGGGCCGGTGCCAGGGTCAGCGCGCGCCGCAGGAGCAGCGGGATGCGGCGGCGGAGGAAGCCCTGCATGACCACCTGACCGGCGTAGGTGCCGACGCCCGAGGAGGCGAAGCCGGAGGCCAGCAGCGCGATCGCGAAGGCGAGCGCGGCCCCCTTGTCGACGGCGGCCTCGAGCCCGGTGTAGACGCCGTCGAGGCTGTCGGTCCCCGAGAGGGCCGAGCCGGCGAAGACAGCGGCGGCGATGAGCAGCATCGACGCGTTGACCAACCCGGCGGTGCCCATCCCGACGAGGACGTCGATCCGGGTGGTGCGCAGGATGAACCGCTGCTGCTCCGGTCCCTCCGCCCGCAGCCGGCGCTGTGTCAGGGCCGAGTGCAGGTAGATCACGTGGGGCATCACGGTCGCGCCGAGGATCCCGGTCGCGAGCAACAGGCTGTCCGTGCCCGCGAACCGCGGGACCAGCCCGCCCACCGCCTCGGCGCCGTCGACGTCGACCCGGAACACCGTGGCGAACAGACCCACGAGCACCACCAGGAACAGCACGACGATCGCGCGTTCGAAGGGGCGGTGCCCGCGGCTCTGCAGGGCGAGCAGCCCGAACGCCACCACACCCGTGATGAGGCCGCCGACGAACAGCGGGATGCCGAACAGCAGCTGCAGTGCGATCGCCCCGCCGAGGACCTCCGCCAGGTCGGTGGCGACGGCGACCGCTTCCGCCTGGACCCACATGCCCCAGCTCACCGGGCGCGGGAACCGTTCGCGGCACAGCTCGGCCAGGTTCCGCCCGGTGGCCAGGCCGAGCTTCGCCGAGAGGTTCTGCACCAGCATGGCCAGCAGGTTCGCCCCGACGATCACCCAGAGCAGCAGGTAGCCGTACTGCGAGCCGGCCGCGAAGTTCGTCGCGAAGTTGCCCGGGTCGATGTAGGCGATCGCCGCGACGAACGCCGGGCCCGCGATCGCCAGCCGGGCCCGCAGCCCCGTCCCCCGCAGGCGCTGGCCGTCGCGGCGCTCGGGCCCGTCGGTCGACGACAGGGCCGACGCCGCGGAGCGGCCGGCGGGAGGGTTCATGAGGCGGAGGGTAGAGCCGTCTAACGCAGAGCGATAGCCGGCGCTTCAATCTGAGACGACCGCGACGCGGGCGCTCCCGGGCCGCCCGGTCAGCCTGCCGGGGTCGTCGGCTGCAGTACCGCCTCGACCAGGGCCTCCGACCGCAGATGGGTGCCCTTCTGGTACTCGGGATCGCGGACCATGTCCGAGAAGGCCCTCCGGCTCGGGTAGTGCACGAGCAGCACCGCGTCCCAGTCCTGGCCCTGCTCTGCCACGACGGCGGCGCTGCCGTACCCGTAGTAGACGATCTGTGCGCCGAACCGTTCCGACGTGCGGCGGAAGTGGGCGATGTACTCGTCGTAGCGGGGCCGCCCGCCCTCGACGAACCGCAGCAGGTTGAGCATCGTGACCGGCTCGTCCGGAGCCGCGGCGAGGAAGGCCTTCATGTCCGCGCCGGTGGGATCGATCGCCATCCCCGTAGTCTGCCAACCGCGTCGTGCTCGCCGACCAGGGCCGGGGTGGGTCCTCGGCGCGTGCGGTGCCGAGCGCACCGAGCGCCGGGGCTCACCCGCCGGCGTCCGGCTCCTCCTAGACCGGGGCGGCGCTCCGGCGGGCGCCGCCGGGCGCAGGCGCGGCGGCGAGGGACGCGACGTGGTCGGTGGACCAGGCGTCCCGGCACCGCTCGAGCCCTCGCTGGTCGGGACGCTGCGGCGTCCCCCGCCAGCCGCACTCGCAGGCCGGGACGAACGCGGTGAACGTGCCGTGGGCGCAGCGGGTCACGTCGGTCCAGCTGTCGGACAACGCCCCGTTGCGGTACCGGCCGGCGACGAAACCCTCGTGCCGGTCGGTCGCCTCGTCCGCGTCAGGCCCGATGAACAGCATCAGAACATCGTGCGACGGATCGGTGGCCGCGGCGAGGGGCCGGAAGACTCTTCCTGTGCCGCAACGTCCCGGCAAACCCCGGCCAGGTCAGCCCGACGACGCCCCCGCCCGGAGGCGGCGGGATGAGACATCAGCGTCGCGCTCGCGGACACCACGACCGCGGCCCTCACCCCAGCGTCGTCTCTGCGGCGCCCGAGGGCTCCGGGTCGGGGAGCCGGCGCATCCGCAGGGAGTTGGCGAGCCCGACCGCGGCGGCGAGCAGCG
>NZ_JAJTTE010000090.1 GCF_021343995.1 Pseudonocardia terrae
CTCGGGTCTCGGGTCTCGGGTCTCGGGTCTCGGGTCTCGGGTCTCGGGTCTCGGGTCTCGGGGCCATGATCATCAGATGTGGACGACGACGGTCGGAAATCGACCGTCCTGCTCCAGACGCGATGATCATGGTCCGGGCCCGGTTCCCGGAGACGATGCCGGACTCATCCGGTCCACCGGCCGGTTCACTGCAGCTAACTTGATCACCGTCCATGGCCCGGGAGGGTCGGAATTCGACTCTCCGCATCCAGAAGCGATGATCACGGCATCCGGCCGGTGCTGCGCCCGCCGTGATCGCCGTTTCGGACCGTTCAGGGCCGCCTATGGCCGGGACGTGGCCAGCACGGTGATCTTCCCGAGCCGCTACTCCCACTCCCGCTGCCACTCCCAATGCCCACCCCACTGCCCAGCTTGATCACCATCCGCGGACCGAGAAGGTCGGCAACTGACTCTTCTCCGTCCAGAAGCGGTGATCACGACCTTGGACCCGGGCTGCGCCTCACCGTGATCGCTGATTCGGGCCGTTCACGGCCACCTGTGGCCGCGATACGGCCAGCACGGTGATCTTCGGGCCCCACTCCCACCACTTCCACCGCCCCTGCTCCCACCGCCTTTGGTGCTTCCAGCCGCTTCTCTGCTCCCACCGCTCCCACCGCTCCCACGGCTCCCCCTGCTCCCTCCGCCCAGCGTGATCACCATCCGTGGAGCGGGAGGGTCAGAAATCGACCCTCCTGCTCCCCAAGTGATGATCACGCTTCTCGCCCCGCGGCGGAGCCGAACCGCGATGCCCGGTAGGCCCCGGGACGGAGGGCTGGGAGCCGGCTGAGACCGCGGAGCGATCTCCCGCCCGGTGCGCTCGTAGGCTGGAGGTGTGGCCCGCACGACGCCGCTCCCCCTCCGCACCGGGGTGCTGACCGCTCTCGCACTCGCCGCCACCGGCGGCCTCGCCGCGGCCGGCGCAGCCGCCTGGGGCATCCCGCGCGCGATGGGCGCACCGCCCGAGGAGCTGCGCCGGGTCGCCGACGAGTCCCCGCACGCCCGGGACGGCCGCTTTCGCAACACCGAGCCCGGCACCGCGTTGCCGTCGGGGACGGTGCCGGCCGCTCTGCGTGCCGTCATCGGTCGCCGGGCCGGGCGCCCGAGCCGTCCCGTGCCGCTCGCGCGACCGGAGCCCGGGCCCGCCGACGAGCTGGCGGTGACCTGGTTCGGGCACTCCAGCGTGCTGCTCGAGATCGACGGACGACGGGTGCTCGCCGATCCCGTCTGGGGCGACCGGGTCTCACCGTCCCGGCTGGTGGGACCGCGGAGGATGCACCCGGCGCCCGTCCCGCTCACCGCGCTGCCGCCGGTCGACGCCGTGGTGATCTCGCACGACCACTACGACCACCTCGACCTGCCCACGGTCCGGGCGCTGGTCGCCGACCCCCGGCACGGCGCGGCCCCGTTCCTGGTGCCGCTCGGGATCGGGGCGCACCTGCGTGCCTGGGGTGTGCCCGAGGACCGGATCGTCGAGCTGGACTGGGACGGCCGGGCCGAGGTGGCCGGGCTCACCCTCGTCTGCGCCGAGGCCCGGCATTTCTCGGGCCGCGGCCTGCAGCGTGACACCACCCTCTGGTCCTCGTGGGCCGTCCTCGGGCCGCGCCACCGCGCCTACTTCGGCGGCGACACCGGCTATACGACCGCCTTCGCCCGCGCGGGCGAGCGCTGGGGACCGTTCGACGCCACGTTCCTGCCGATCGGCGCCTACGCGGATCTGTGGCCGGACATCCACATGAATCCGGAGGAAAGCGTGGCCGCCCACCGCGATCTCCGCGGCGGAGTGCTGCTGCCCGTGCACTGGGCGACCTTCAATCTCGGCTTCCATCCCTGGTCGGAGCCCGTGACCCGGTTGCGGGCCGCCGCGGAAACGGCCGGAATCCCGCTCGCGCTGCCCGTTCCGGGCCAACGAATCGACCTGACGGGCCCCGCCCCGGCGACGGACTGGTGGACGCCGGTCGCCTGAACGGCGCCATTGCCCGCCGATCCCGTCCGCCCCGGATCCGTCGGCCGAGATCCGTCGCCCCAGATCCGTCCGGCGAGATCGTGGATCGGGCCGCAAAACCCGGCGGATACCTCCGAAGGGGTGATCCGCCCGACGCGCGGCCGCCGGACAGGGCACCCGAATCGACTTTCCGCGACGCCTTCCTTTATTGTCGACACCGACGCATTCTCCTGTTCCGCACGCCGATCCACTCCGCTCCCGGAAAGCACCCGGACACCCTCCGGGCGATGCTTCCTGCCCGCGTGGAGCCCGGTAGGGGCAGGGGTCCGGTGAGCAGAGAAGGGCTGAGGGAACGTGGCGAAGCAGACCACGGTCACGCTGATCGACGACCTGGACGGCGGCGAGGCGGAGGAGCAGGTCGAGTTCTCGGTCGACGGCAAGTCGTACGAGATCGACCTGTCGACGAAGAATTCCGAGAAGCTGCGTGAGGCGCTGGCACCGTTCATTGCCGCGGCCCGCCGCAGCACCGGCCGCCGCTCTGCCGGCGGCGGGTCCGCACCGGCCTCGCGCCCCGTTTCCGACCGCCAGCAGAACCAGGCGATTCGGGAATGGGCGGTGGCCCAGGGGATGAAGATCTCGGAGCGTGGGCGGATCCCGTCCAATGTTCTCGAGGCGTACCACGCGGCTCACTGAGCCCATCACGGAACATCCGTCACGGTTCGGCGGCAAGGCCGGCGGCAAGCGCGAGCCATTCGTCACCGAACCGTGACGGCGCCGCCATTCCCCGGTCCTCGCCCGTCGTTCCCGGCCGGTCACGGAACGGCGGCCGGGCCGTCGCGGAACCGTACCCGTCCGGCCGGCCGGGACCAGACCTACCCGTCGCGGTGATCCCGGCACGCTCCGTCTCCTCGGTAGACTCCTCCGACCCGCACCGGTACCCCGATCCGGTGAGTGGGCGAGAAGAGAGGCACGAGACGTGAGCGAGAAGGTCACGACCGGGTACGGCACCTGTCCCGTCTGCGCACGGCTGAAGCACGTCACCCCCGAGTCGACCCTGCGCCTGCACAACCGGTTCTCGGCGCGCGGCACGGTCGTCAGCGCCCAGCGCTGCGCCGGTTCCGGTGCGCCGTCCCTCGAGAGCACGGAGCCGCCCGCCGCCTCCGCCTGACCCGTTCGTCCCGTTCCGGGCCGCTCCCCACCTGCCCGGACCCGCTCTCCGAGCGAGATGAGCCTCACCTGCGTCCGTCGCCCGCGATCGTCTGCCAGGATCGGAAGTTCCGACAGGACGTCGATCGAGGAAGAGGACGGACATGTACCCGGGCACGCACGCCGCCACGACACCCGACAAACCCGCGGTGGTGATGGCGGGCAGCGGCGAGACGCTGACCTTCCGCCAGCTCGAGGAGGGTTCCGCCCGCCTGGCCCGGTACCTGCACGAGGCAGGCCTGCGCCGCGGCGACGTGATCGCCGTCGTCACCGAGAACACGCCCCGGGTCTTCGAGATCTACTGGGCGGCCCGCCGCTCCGGACTCTACGTCACGATGGTCAACCACCACCTGTCCGCGCCGGAGGCGGCCTACATCGTCACGGACTGCGGCGCCAAGGCGCTGCTGGTGTCCGCGGGCGTGGCGGGGCTCGCCGCCGCGATCGGCGACCAGGTCTCCGTCGACGTCCGGCTGGCCTTCGGCGCCCCGATCCCCGGCTCGGACGCCTACCCCGACTACGACGACGAACTCGAGGGCGTCTCGGCCGAGCCGCTGCCCGAGCAGCCGCGCGGCGCCGACATGCTCTACTCCTCCGGCACCACGGGCCGGCCCAAGGGCATCAAACCGACGCTGCCGGACTCCGCGGTCGACGAGCCGGGCGACACCTACATCGACCTGTTCGGGCCGATGTACGGCTTCGACACCGAGACCGTCTACCTCTCCCCCGCCCCGCTGTACCACGCGGCCCCGCTGCGCTTCTGCGCGACGGTTCAGGCGATCGGCGGCACCGCCGTCGTCATGGAGCGGTTCGACCCCGAGGCCGCGCTGGCGGCGATCGAGCGCTTCTCGGTCACGCACAGCCAGTGGGTGCCGACGATGTTCGTGCGCCTGCTCAAGCTGCCCGAGGAGATCCGCCGCAGGTACGACCACTCGTCGCTGCGGGTGGCGATCCACGCGGCCGCGCCGTGCCCGCCCGAGGTCAAGCAGGCGATGATCGACTGGTGGGGCCCGGTGCTCTACGAGTACTACGCCGCGACCGAGGCCAACGGGATCACGTTCGTGAGCTCGCCCGAGTGGCTGGAGCGGCCGGGCACGGTCGGCCGGGCGGGCCTCGGCGTGGTCCGGATCTGCGACGACGAGGGCAAGGAGCTCGCGCCGTACGAGGTCGGCACCATCTACTTCGAGCGGGACGAGCGGCCCTTCGAGTACCACAACGACCCGGAGAAGACGGCCGGCGCGACCCACCCGGGCCACCCGACCTGGACCACCACGGGCGACCTGGGCTACCTCGACGAGGACGGCTACCTGTTCCTCACCGACCGCAAGGCGTTCATGATCATCTCGGGTGGCGTGAACATCTACCCCCGCGAGGTCGAGGACGTGCTGGTCACGCACCCCGCGGTGCTCGACGTCGCGGTGATCGGTGTGCCGGACCCGGAGATGGGCGAGTCGGTCAAGGCGATCGTGCAGCCCGCTCCGGGTGTCGACGCAGGGCCCGAGCTGGAGCGCGAGCTGATCGCCTTCGTGCGCGAGCGCATCGCGCACTACAAGGCGCCGCGCAGCGTCGACTTCACCGACTTCCTGCCCCGCACCCCCACCGGCAAGCTGGTCAAGCAGGAGCTGCGGGACCGCTACCCGCACTGATCCACGCCCCCGCCGGGGTCGGCGGCCACGCTGCTGACCCCGGCGGACAGGGGCGGGCCCGAACGGACCTTGCCGAACGTTCGCTCAATTGGGCAGGCTGTGCGCCATGACGACGCAGTCAGGCGCCATCGTCGGCCGTGGCATGAGCTTCAGCGACATCGTCGCGCGCTGGGCGCGCGTGACCCCCGAGATCCCCCTGTTCGTCGACGCCGGAGCCGGCATCCGACGGACCTACGCCGAGTCGTCCGACCGGATCACCCGGCTCGCGAACGCCCTCACGGAAGGCGGGGTCACCCCCGGCGACCGGGTCGCGGTGCTGGGCCTGAACAGCGCGGACCTGCTCGAGGCCTACATCGCGCCGCTCCGGGCGGGTGCGATCTGCGTGCCGATCAACTTCCGGCTCGTCGCCGACGAGGTGGCCTACGCCCTCACGGACTCCGGCGCCGTCTCGGTGATCGTCGACGCGGGCCTGGCCCCCACGCTGGACAAGGCGCTGGAGAAGGCGCCGGGCGTCCGCCAGGTGATCACGATCGGCGGGGACCTGGAGGCCGTGCTCGCCACGGCGTCGCCGGACTACGTCGAGCTGCCGAACTCCGACGACGACACCGCGTTCATCATGTACACGTCCGGCACCACCGGGCGGCCCAAGGGCGCGATGCTCAGCCACCGCAACCTCTACCTGCACTCCTACTCGAACATCGCCACGCTGGGCGGCACGGGCACGCACGGCGTCGCGATGTCCGCCGCGCCGCTGTTCCACATCGCCGGGGTGGCGGGCGCCCACATCGCGATCACGGCGGGCGGCACGGTCGTCATCCCACGGTCCGGGAACTTCGACCCGGTCGAGACCTTGGACATCCTCGAGCGCGAGAGGGTCACCTCGTGCTTCTGCGTCCCGGCGCAGTGGGCGGCGATCTGCGCGGTGCCGGGGATCGCGGACCGCGACCTCTCGGCGCTGACCCGCATCTCCTGGGGTGCGGCGCCCGCGTCCACCACGCTCCTGCAGACGATGATCGACACGTTCCCGCAGGCCCAGGTGACCACCTCCTTCGGGCAGACCGAGTGCAGCCCGGTCACCACCCTGCTGCGCGGCGAGGACTCGATCCGCAAGATCGGCTCGGTCGGCACCCCCATGGCGAACGTCGAGGTTCGGGTCGTCGACGACGAGATGAACGACGTCGCGCCGGGCGAGATCGGAGAGATCGTCTACCGCGGCCCGCTGATCATGAGCGGCTACTGGAACAAGCCCGAGGAGACCGCGGAGGCCTTCCGCGGCGGCTGGTTCCACTCCGGCGACCTCGTCCGGCAGGACGAGGACGGGTACTACTACGTCGTCGACCGCAAGAAGGACATGATCATCTCGGGCGGCGAGAACATCTACTGCGCCGAGGTGGAGAACGTCCTGGCCGCGCACCCGGGCATCGGCGACGTCGCCCTGATCGGCGTGCCGGACCCGAAGTGGGGCGAGACCCCGCTCGCGGTCGTCGTGCCCGCGGACCCGGCCGACCCGCCGACCGTCGAGTCGATCGAGGCCTACTGCAAGGAGCACCTCGCCGGCTACAAGCGGCCGCGCCGGGTCGCGATCGTCGAGGCCCTGCCCCGCAACCCCTCGGGCAAGGTCCTCAAGACCGCGCTGCGCGAGCAGAACCAGGCGGGCTCGCTGGTCTCCCAGCCGGCGGTCTAGTTTCGCCCGCGTGCCCGATCTCGATCCCGAGGAGTTCCGCCGGCTCGGCCACGCCCTGGTCGACTGGGTGGCCGCGCACCGCGCCGGGCTGGCGGAGCTGCCGGTCCGCCCCGCGGTGCGGCCCGGGGAGATCCGCGCGGCCCTGCCCGCGGACCTGCCCGACAAGCCGGCCGACGACCTCGGCGCCGCGCTGACCGGCCTGCTCGACGACGTCGTGGTCCCCGGGTCGCTGCACTGGCAGCATCCGGGGTTCTACGGCTACTTCCCCGCCCAGGCCTCGTTGCTGTCGTTGCTCGGCGACCTCGCCTCGGGCGGGCTCGGCGCACAGGGGATGCTCTGGTCCACCTCGCCCGCCGGTACCGAAGTGGAGCAGGTGGTCGTCGACGGGTTCGCCCGCGCGCTCGGCCTCGGCAAGGCGTTCACCTTCGCCGGCGGCGGGGGCGGGTCGCTGCAGGACTCGGCGTCGTCCGGCGCGCTGGTGGCGCTGCTCGCCGCGCTGCACCGCGCGTCACCGGAGTGGCGCGAGACCGGTGTCGACGGCACCGAACGCGTCTACGTCACCGCCGAGACCCACTCGTCGCTGGCCAAGGCGGTGCGGGTGGCCGGGCTGGGTGCCCGGGCGCTGCGCACCGTCCCCTTCTCCCCCGGCACCCTCACGATGTCCGCCGACGCGCTGGCCGCGATGCTCGCGGAGGACCGCGCGGCCGGGCTGCGGCCGGTGCTCGTGTGCCCGACGGTCGGGACCACCGGCACCGGCGCGATCGACCCGGTCCGGGCGGTGTGCGAGATCTCGGGGGACGCCTGGGTGCACGTCGACGCCGCCTGGGCCGGCGTGGCCGCGCTCTGCCCGGAGTTCCGGTCCGTGCTCGACGGCGCCGAGCTCGCCGACTCGGTCTGCACGGACGCCCACAAGTGGCTGGCCACGGCGTTCGACGCCTCGTTCCTCTGGGTCCGCGACGGCACCGCGCTGCCCGCCGCGCTCTCGATCACGCCGGAGTACCTGCGCAACCCGGCGTCGGAGTCCGGCGAGGTCGTCGACTACCGGGACTGGCAGGTCCCGCTGGGCCGCCGGTTCCGCGCGCTCAAGCTCTGGTCGGTGGTGCAGGGGGCCGGGCTCGACGGGCTGCGGGAGGTGATCCGCGAACATGTGGCCCTCGCCCGGGACGTCGCCGCGCGGGTGGCGGCCGAGCCCCGGTTCGCCCTGGCCGCGCCGCCGTCGCTCGCCCTGGTCTGCCTGCACGTCCTCGGCCCGGACGGCGAGCCCGACGACGCCGCCGGCCGCGCCCTGCTCGAGCGGGTCAACGCCGGCGGGCGGTCCTTCCTCACCCACACCACCGTCGACGGCCGTTACGCGATCCGCGTCGCCGTCGGCGCCCTCGGCACGGGCCGCGAGCACCTCGACGTCCTCTGGACCGAGCTGACCCGCTGATCGTCCGTCGTGGACCGGCACCGTCGCTCTCCGACCTTCCCGGTCCGCGACCGGTGATCGCAGGGCGATCAGGGGAGCGTGTCCGTGGTCGTCGCGAAGTGGGCGAGGGTGCCGGCGAGGGCGTGCAGGTAGTGGTCGAGGACCACCGGGTTGACGTTCTGGACCGTGTCGCAGGCCTGGTGGTAGCACGGGTCGTAGGCCCCGCCGGCCTGCCCGCCCCAGGCCTGGGCCTGCTCCTCGGTCTTCTTCTTGCGGTCGCCGTTCTCCGCGCCGGCCGAGGGGATGTTCGCCGCCACGAAGGGGGTCTCGTCGTCCCCGACGAACGGGATCCGCTGCGGGGTCACGCCGGTGCTGCCGAGCTGGTCGGCGAGGACGTCGCCCACCGTGGCCGACCCGGGCGGGCCGGCCGACGAGGTGTCGTCCCCCGTGCCCCCCTGCACGAAGTAGCCGCCGTCGGGCGAGGCGATCATGTCGACGTTGAGGTAGAGCATGACCTTGGCGCGGTCGGCGTCGGACAGGCCCGTCACGTACCCCTTCGAGCCCTGCGCACCGGACTCCTCGGAGCCCCAGAACCCGAACCGGACGACGTTGCGCACCGCGGGCGACGGGCCGAGGCGGGTGGCGATCTCCAGCAGCGCCGCCACTCCGGACCCGTCGTCGACGATCCCGGGCCCCTGCTTCACCGAGTCCAGGTGGGCGCCGATCATCACGACGTGGGCGGGATCGCCCGTGCGGGTCTGCGTGACGACGTTCGGCAGGGTCGTCGGGCCCCCACCGCCGTCGGTGCCGCCGCGCCGCCGGGACAGGGTGTAGTCCGGCGTCGCGACGTCGAACCCGGCGGCGCGCAGGACGCCGCTGACGTAGTCGACGCTCGCCAGGTACCCGGGGCTCGGCGTCGCGCGGTTCCCCCCGTTCTGGTCCGCGATCTTCTGCAGCTCCTGCAGGTGCACCAGGGCTCCGCTGTTGCCCACCGCGCCCTTGAGCTGCTGGGCCAGCTGCCCGTCCACGACGGGAGCGGTGGGACGCGGTGTCTGCGAGCCGGAGCCGCAGGCGGACAACGCGACCAGGGCGACGGCGAGCAACGCCCAGTACAGGCGCGTCCGGATGGGGGACCGGGCCAGCGACATGCCGCCTCCTCGCCGAGGACGTCCGGCAGGCGCGCTCCGGGGCAGGAGCGGCCTGCGTGGACGAACTCGGCGCAGGGCCCGGCCACGTTTCCCGCGGTCCTGTGAGTCCGCTGAGGACCCCGCGCTGCCGCGCGAGGTTCGTCCGCACACCCCTCCGGGGAGGTCCCTAGTGCGGTGACCACGAACGTTCACCGGTCCTCGCGCGCCCGGGCGACCCCTCGCGGCGTTGCCCCCGCACCCCGGTACGCCCGGTACAGGCGGTGCGGGGGCGCCTTGCGAGGAACCCCCCGGATCACGCGATCACCCGGCGAACGTTCGTGGTCACCGCACTAGTCCGGGATCTCCCCCTGGTCGGCCACGACCACGCCGAACAGGTCGGCGATGGACGCGAGGCTCGCGGCCTGCAGCGCGGCGGCGGGCACCTCGGCCCCGCCGCCGGTACCCGGCAGCGCCCGGGTCGCGGTGGCACCGCCGACGACGGTGGGCGCGTAGCCCAGGCTGAACGCGCCGCGCGCGGTGGAGTTCACGCACATGTGGGTCATGAATCCGGCGAGCAACAAGGGTCGTTCCGGGTGCTGCTTGAGCAACGAGTCCAGCTCGGTGCCGGTGAAGGAGTTCGGGTAGTTCTTGACCACCGTCGCCTCCCCCGAGCGCGGGGCCACCCGGTCCACGATGGCGCCGATCTCCTCCCGGACGTCGTAGGGCGTGCCGGGGCCGGAGTCGTGCTGGATGTGGACGATCGGGATGCCCGCGCTGCGGGCCCGGTCGAGCAGCTCCTCGGCCTGGTCGAGGGCCGCCTGCACACCCTCGAGCTCCATGAGGCCGCGCGTGTAGGTGTTCTGGCAGTCGATCAGGACCAGGGTGGACGCGGCCAGCGCGGGCGGCTCGGCGGGCAGGCCGCTGACCGCGCGCAGCGTCGTGAGGTCGGACATGGAGCTCCTCGCACATCGACGGGCAGGAACTCCGACGCTACCCATGGCGCGCCGGACCGCAGAAGACCCGGAGGGACAGGATTTCCGACGACGACGATCGCCTGTCGTCATGGCCGGCGCCCGTGCCTCCGTCACCGTGGGCGGCCCGGCGCGATCTTCCCGATCCGCTGCCCGCCTGGGCCGATCTCCACCGGCATCCCGAGATCGTCGGTGGGTGAGGTTAGCCTCCTGCTACCGCTTCGGCGCGCGCCGGGTCCGGCACGCCGAACGGCACACCGACCGTCGGTTGCGGCTGCAGATCGCCGAGCGGGTGCTCGACCTGCGCGGCGGCGCGGAGGCCGGGCGGCTGCCGGGCGCGCTCGCGACCATCGCCACCTCGGACACCCAGCGGGTCGCCGGCCTCGGGTTCGGGCTGCCGCTGCTCCTCGCGCAGGGCACGCGCTCGTGGTCGCCGCCGTCGCGCTGCTGCGGATCTCGCTCCCGCTCGGGCTGCTGATCCTGCTCGGCACGCCGCCGCTGCTCCTGCTGCTGCACCTGCTGGGCGGGCCGCTGGAGAAGCGCAGCGGACCCGAGCAGGAACGGGCCGCGCAGGCGTCGGGGGTCGCCGCGGACCTCGTGGCCGGCGTCCGGGTGCTGCTCGACGTCGCCCAGTCCGCGGCCGCGAGCCTGGCGCGGATCGTCGGGGTCGCGGCGTCGGACCCGGAGACCGAGCCCGAGCAGCCGGGCGTCCCGGTCGACGGCGGGGTCCGGGCCAAGGAGATCGAGCACGCCTACGTCGAGGGCCACCCCGTGCTGCACGGCGTGGACCTCGACGTCCCGGCGGGCACCCGGGTCGCCCTGGTCGGTGCGTCGGGTGCGGGCAAGACCACGCTGGCGTCGATCCTCGCCGGGGTGCACGAGCCGAGCCGGGGCGCGGTCGACCTCGGTGGAGTGCCGCTGGCCGAGCTCGGCCCGGCGGGCGTCCGCGGCACCATCGCGCTGATCACACAGGAGGTCCACGTGTTCGCCGGGCCGCTCGCCGAGGACCTGCGGCTCGCCCGGCCCGACGCTTCCGTCGCCGAGCTGCGTGCGGCGCTCGGCACGGCCGACGCGCTGGCCTGGGCGGAGGCGCTGCCGGAGGGCCTCGACACCGTGGTGGGGGCCGGGGCGCACGCGCTCACGGCGGTGCAGGCGCAGCAGCTCGCCCTGGCCCGGCTCGTGCTGGCCGACCCGCCGGTCGCGATCCTCGACGAGGCGACCGCGGAGGCGGGCAGCGCCGGGTCCCGGGTGCTGGAGGCGGCGGCCGAGCGGGCGCTCGCCGGCCGCACGGCGATCACCGTGGCCCACCGGCTGACGCAGGCGGCGGGCGCCGACCACGTCGTGGTGCTCGACGGCGGCCGGATCGTCGAGCAGGGCACACACGAGGGCCTGGTCGCCGCGGAGGGCGTGTACGCGCGGCTGTGGGCGGCATGGGCGGAGCGGCACTGATCACCCTGTCGCTACCGGCCGCACCGACCGTGAGCGCAGTGACGAAACGGACAGGCCGTCCCCAATTGACACGATCAGTTGGTTAGGCAAACCTCACCTAGATCGTGATCGTCGTTCGGGAAGGACCCTGCATGTCCCACGTCCCCCGCCCCGGCCGCCGCACCGAGTGCACCGCCCTGCGGGCGCTCGCCGCGGCCGCGCTGACCGTCCTCGTGGCCGCCGCGTGCTCCAGCACCTCGCAGGCTCCCTCGACTCGCGCACCCGAGCCCTCGGCCGGGACGCAGAACGCCTTCCCGGTCACGCTGAAGCACGCCTACGGCGAGACGACGATCCCGGCCGAGCCGACCCGCGTCGTCACCATCGGTTTCAACGAAGGTGACTTCGCGCTGGCCCTGGGCGTGGTGCCGCTGGCCGAGCGCGAGTTCTTCGGCGGCTTCGACTGGCAGGACCGGCCGTGGGCCGCCGCGGCGAAGAACGGCGCCCAGCCGGTCGCCCTGGCGTCGAGCGAGCTGCCGCTCGAGACGATCGCGGGCCTCCGGCCCGACCTGATCCTCGGCGTGTACTCGTTCATCGACCAGCCGACCTACGAGCGGCTGTCGGCGATCGCGCCGACCGTCGCCCAGCCGACGCCCGACGGTGAGGGTGCCGCCGCCCCTTGGCAGGAGCAGACCCGGATCACCGGGCAGGCCCTCGGCCGCAGCGACCGCGCCGAGCAGGTGATCGCGGAGACCGAGCAGAAGCTGAAGGACGCCG
This sequence comes from Pseudonocardia terrae, assembly GCF_021343995.1. Taxonomy (GTDB): domain Bacteria; phylum Actinomycetota; class Actinomycetes; order Mycobacteriales; family Pseudonocardiaceae; genus Pseudonocardia; species Pseudonocardia terrae. Next base: position 12,223 of record NZ_JAJTTE010000090.1, read on the forward strand.
CCGCGCCGTCGTTCGCCGGCAGGACGCTCGCCATGGATTTCATGGTCGACGGCACGCCGTACAAGCTCGGGACGGACGACCTGCGCGCCCAGCTGTTCACCGGACTGGACTTCGACGTCCCGGCGACCACCGAGACGCTCAGCCCCGAGACCCTCGGCCCGCTCGACCAGGACGTGATCGTCTCGATGGGCCGCACGCAGGAGCAGTACGACTCGCCGGTCCTCCGGAACCTGAACGCCGTGAAGCAGGGCCGGATCGTGAACATGGGCGGCTACACCACCCCGTTCGCCGGCGCGCTCGGCTACTCCAGCCCGTTGAGCCTGCCGTACGCGGCGGACCAGGTCGCCCCGAAGCTGGCCGAGGTCCTCGGCTGACTTCCGAGGGCCGCATCATGGTTCCCTCACGCGATCAAAGAGCCCCGAGAATCGCATTATGGTTCCATAACGCGTCCCCAGGCCCTCCGGAAGCGCGTTATGGCTCCATAACGCAGCACGTGCGATCAGGTGGTGAGCACCCGCGAGGCTGCGGGGGCGGTCGCGCCCGCCAGCGCCGCCGCGATCTCCCCCGCCCGCACCGCGACCGTGGAGAGCAGGGTCGAGGTGATGCCGTGGGTGTGCTCGGTCGCGCCCTGCACGAACAGCCCGACCTCCACCGGCCGGCCCTGCGGGGTCGCGCCGGTGGTCAGCCGGTAGTCGCGGCGGACCTCCGGGCGGCCGGCGTCGTCGCGGGTGCAGGCGGCGGCGAGCGCGGGGTCGAGCAGCCAGAGCGGGTCGGTCGGCCGGTATCCCGTGGCGTAGACGACGACGTCGGCGGTCAGCACGTCCCGCGCCCCGTCGATCAGCGACTCCACGGCCATCTCGACCCGGTCGCCGGTGTCGACGACGTCGGCCACCCGGGACACGGTGTGGCGTTGTGCTCGGCCAGCGCGATCGCCAGGGCCAGGTTGGACGGTCCGACGCCGCTCCCGCCCGGCCACCCGTAGACAGGCCGAAACGGCGTATAGACGCGTTCAATCGTCAACCAGCTCGACCCAGCGTGACGAAGTAAGCGGGTGCTGACCACGGAGCGTCAGAGGCGGAGACGTTACGGGTCCAACCGGAGAAGTCGCATTCCCCACGAAGAAGCAACCCGGGCGGGCGCCGACGCGTCGCGGAAAGGGCGTCAGAGCGTCAGCAACGTCCTGACCAGGTCCTTCCACTGCACGACCAGGGGATCGGTGGCGTGGTCGCGCGGATCGAAGGCGTAGGTCAGGGCCGCACCGCGCATGCTCGTGAGCAGGATGTCGCGGAGCTGGCGGAAGCGCGGGTGCCCGGCCAGCTCCTCGCCGAACATCCGCGCCATGGACTCGCGGATCGCGGACCCCAGGCCGCGCTCGGTCGGACGCAACGCCCCGGCGATGTCCGGATTGGACCGCGCGGCCGTCCACAGTTCGATCGCGGCCCAGAAGTGGGGTTCGGAGAAGCTCTCCCAGAGCAGCTCGACGACGCGGTCGGCGCGCCGGTGGACGTCGCGGGTGCCCTCCTCGTCGAGCAGCCGCGTGAGCCGGTCCTCGGTGTCCTGCACGCGCTTGGCGGCAAGGTGGCCGGCGGCGGCGACCAGCAGCAGGTCGCGGGAGGGGAAGTGGTGCAGCAGGCGGCCGCGGGAGACGCCCGCGCAGGCCTGGATGGTGAGGGTGGTGGCGCCGGAGTAGCCGCCCTCGACGAGGGCGGCCACCGCGGCGTCCAGGATCCGGGCGCGGCTGTCGCTGGTCCGCTGCGCCCGGGTCCGGGGTTCGGTGCCCGTCATGAGGTCACAGGCGAGGTCACAGGCCGAGCGAACGGCCGATGACCTCCTTCATGATCTCCGTGGTGCCGCCGTAGATGCGGGTGATCCGGGCGTCGGCGTAGGCCTTCGCGATCGGGTACTCGTTCATGTACCCGTACCCGCCGTGCAGCTGCAGGCAGCGGTCGACGACCCGGCCCTGCAGCTCCGTGCACCAGTACTTGGCCTTGCTGGCGTCGACCGCGGTGAGTCCGCCCGCGTTGAGCGCGCGGATGCAGTCGTCGACGTAGTGCCAGGCCAGGTCGATCTCGGTGGCGATCTCCGCGAGCACGAACTTGGAGTTCTGGAACGAGCCGATCGGCTGGCCGAACGCCTTGCGCTCCTTGACGTACTCCAGCGTCCAGTTCAGCGCGGCCTCCGCGGCCGCGACGCCGGCGACGGCGATCGACAGCCGCTCCTGCGGCAGCTTGGTGACCAGCTGCGTGAAGCCCTGGCCCTCGCTCTCGCCCAGCAGGTTCGCGACCGGCACCCGGACGTCGGTGAACGACAGCTCCGCGGTGTCCTGCGCGTGCTGGCCGAGCTTGTCGAGGTTGCGGCCGCGCTCGAAGCCCTCCATCCCCCGCTCGAGCACGATCAGGGACATGCCCTTGTGCTTCTGCGTGGGGTCGGTCTTCACCGCCGTGATCACGAGGTCGGAGTTGATCCCGTTGGTGATGAAGGTCTTCGCGCCGTTGACGACGTAGTGGTCCCCCTCGCGGCGGGCCGTCGTCGACATGGAGGCGAGGTCGGAGCCGATGCCGGGCTCGGTCATCGCGATCGCGGTGATCAGCTCACCGGAGGCGATGCCGGGCAGCCAGCGCTGCTTCTGCTCCTCGTTCGCGTAGGTGAGGAAGTACGGCATGCAGATGTCGTTGTGCAGCGTCAGGCCGAGGCCCGAGCCGCCGCACCCGGCACGCATGAGCTCCTCGATGACCACGGCGTTGAAGCGGAAGTCCTTGACCCCGCCGCCGCCGTACTCCTCGGGCACGTCCATGCCCAGGAAGCCGTTCTTCCCGGCCTTCGCGAACACCTCGCGCGGGACGATGCTGTCCCGGTTCCACTGCTCGTCGTGCGGGGCGATCTCGACCTCGACGAACTTCCGGAAGGACTCCCGGAAGGCCTCGTGGTCGCTCTCGTAGAGGGTGCGCTCCATCTGCGGACCTCCTAGCGGGGCGCCATGCGGATGGCGCCGTCGAGCCGGATGACCTCGCCGTTCAGCATCGGGTTGGCCACGATGTGGGCGGCGAGCAGACCGTACTCGCTCGGCTTGCCCAGCCGGGCGGGGTGCGGAACCTGCTTGCCCAGGGACTCCTTGGCCTCCTCGGGCAGACCGCCCAGCAGCGGGGTCTCGAACAGGCCGGGCGCGATCGTGTTGACGCGGACCTGCGCGCTCGCGAGGTCGCGGGCGATCGGCAGGGTCATGCCGACCACGCCGCCCTTCGACGCCGAGTACGCGGCCTGGCCGATCTGGCCCTCGAAGGCCGCGACCGACGCCGTGTTGATGATGACGCCGCGCTCGCCGTCGACCGGCTCGTTCTGCACCATCCGCTCCGCGGCCAGTCGGATCACGTTGAACGTGCCGATCAGGTTGACCGTGACGACCTTGGTGAAGGCGTCGAGGGGGAAGGCGCCCTGCTTGCCGACGGTCTTGATCGCGTTGCCGATGCCGGCGCAGTTGACCGCCACGCGCAGCGTGCCGAGCTCGGCCGCCTTGTCGAGCGCCGCGGTGACCTGGGCCTCGTCGGTGACGTCGGCGGCGACGAAGGCGACCTTGTCGCCCAGCTTCTCGGCGATCTCGGCGCCCTGCGACGACGGCAGGTCGACGATGACGACCGACGCGCCGGCGTCGAGCAGGGTCTCGGCGGTGGCGAGGCCGAGACCGGAGGCGCCGCCGGTGACGAGCGCGACCTGTCCGGTGATGTCCATGGGGTGAGCGAACCTCCAGCTCGTGGGACGTGCGAGGGCGCGGCGCCGGTCGGGCGCCGCGCCCTCGTCAGGGGTGGGTCAGAGCAGCTCGAGGATGGTGGCGTTGGCCTGGCCGCCGCCCTCGCACATCGTCTGCAGGCCGTAGCGGATCCCGTTGTCGCGCATGTGGTGGATCATCGTGGTCATGATCCGCGCGCCGGAGCCGCCCAGCGGGTGGCCCAGGGCGATCGCGCCGCCGACGGGGTTGAGCGCCTTGACGTCCGCGCCGATGTCCTTCAGCCACGCCATGGGCACCGGGGCGAAGGCCTCGTTGACCTCGAAGGTGCCGATCTCGTCCAGCTTCAGGCCGGACTTCTGCAGCGCCTTCTGCGTGGCCGGGATGGGGGCGGTCAGCATGATCACCGGGTCCGCGCCCGCGAGGACGGCGGTGTGCACCCGGGCGATCGGGGTCAGGCCCAGCTCCGCGGCCTTCTCCGAGGTGGTCATCAGCAGGGCGGCCGAGCCGTCGGAGATCTGCGAGGCGTTGCCCGCGTGGATGACGCCGTCCTCCTTGAAGACGGTCTTGAGCTTGGCCAGGCCCTCGACCGTGCCGCCGGGGCGGATGCCCTCGTCCTTGCTGACGACGGTGCCGTCCGGCAGCGTGACCGGGGCGATCTGGCCGTCGAAGCGGCCCTCGTTCTGCGCTGCCGCCGCCTTCTCGTGGCTGGCGATCGAGAACTCGTCGAGCTCGGTACGGGAGAGGCCCCAGCGCTCGGCGATCATCTCGGCGCCGACGCCCTGGTTCGGGAACACCCCGTTGTAGCGGGCGAGGAACTTCTCGCCGAACGGGTTCTGGCCGTTGGACGAGGAGCCCATCGGCACGCGGGACATCGACTCGACGCCACCGGCCACGACGACGTCGTACTGGCCGGCGATCAGGCCCGCCGCCGCGAAGTGCACGGACTGCTGCGAGGACCCGCACTGCCGGTCGACGGTCACGCCGGTGACGGTCTCGGGGAAGCCCGCGGCCAGCGCGGCGGTGCGGCCGATGTCCATGGTCTGCTCGCCGACCTGGGAGACGCAGCCCCAGATCACGTCCTCGATCGCGGCAGCGTCGATCCCGGCCCGCTCGGTCAGCGAGGTCAGGACGTGCGCCGACAGGTCGGCGGGGTGGACGCCGGACAGGCCGCCGTTGCGCTTGCCGACGGGGGTGCGCACGGCTTCGACGATGACTGCATCACGCACGGTCGAGCTCCTTGTCTCGCGGGTGAGGTCGCAGCGGACTGCTGCCGACGGTGCCCGGCAGGGGGCGCCGTCGCCTTACCGGCACCGTAGCAGCGAAACAGTCAGTTCTGACCGCCCCGACGGTGTGGCGTGCAGAACACTCGTTCAGATCGCCAGGTCAGACGGGCTCGACGGGCACGCCGGCGCCGGGCGGGAGGCTGCCCGGACGTCGATCAGGGGGTGTGTCGGGGCGCTGCGCGGCAGCTCCGTGGGCGTCGCCGCCGCGGGCGCCGACCAGTTGATGCCCGGTTCGTGCGCGCGGACGTTCGACGCCCGACACAACCGCCGAGGCGCACACCTGCCCTGGCCCGGCAGCACACCCGATACGACCGCGGCACACGCCGTCGACGGCCCGTACGGCGCCTCATTGGACCGTTCCCGATCTTGTAGACACCCGGTCGTAGACTGCCGCTGATCGCAGCG
>NZ_JAJTTE010000091.1 GCF_021343995.1 Pseudonocardia terrae
CGCGACTACGCCGAGCCCACGATCGCCGCGACGCGGACGGGCGCGCCGGGTCCGGACGTCCAGCAGGGCCGGCAGCTGTTCGACCAGGTCCGCGCGTCCTCCGCCGGGCTGCTCGACGACCTGCAGGGCGAGCGGCTCGCCGCCCGTCAGCGGCTCGACTCGTCGATCACCTTCCTGGCCGTCGTCGGGATCGCGATCACCGTCGTCGCCGCGGTGTTCCTGCTGCTCGCCGCGATCGGGCTGCGCAAGGTCATCCTGAGCCCGATCCGACGGGTCGCGGCCCAGACGCGTCAGGTGGTCGAGGGCTCGGTCGGCACGCGGGTGCTCGGCAGCGGCCCGCGCGAGATCGTGGAGCTCGGTGCCGACGTCGAGGCCATGCGCGCCCACATCCAGCGGGAGGTCGACGAGCTGCAGGAGGCCAACGCGCAGCTCGACGACCGCACCCGCGACCTCGAGCGCTCCAACCGCGACCTGGAGCAGTTCGCCTACGTCGCCAGCCACGACCTGCAGGAGCCGCTGCGCAAGGTGTCGAGCTTCTGCCAGCTGCTGCAGCGGCGCTACGGCGGCAAGCTCGACGAGCGGGCCGACCAGTACATCGAGTTCGCGGTCGACGGGGCGCAGCGCATGCAGCGGCTGATCAACGACCTGCTGGCCTTCTCCCGCGTCGGCCGCACCACCACCGGGTTCGAGCCGGTCGATCTGGGCAAGGTCGCGCGGGCCGCCGCGACCCAGCTGGCCTCCGCCGTGGAGGAGACCGGCGGCGAGGTCGTGATCGCGGACGGGTTGCCCACGGTGCCCGGCGATCCGTCACTGATCCAGCAGCTGCTGATGAACCTGATCGGCAACGGGCTGAAGTTCCACCGCGCGGACGTGCCGCCGCTCGTGCGGGTCGACGCCGTCCTGCGCGGCGACGAATGGGAGATCTCGGTGTCGGACAACGGCATCGGCATCGAGCCCGAGTTCGTCGACAAGATCTTCGTGATCTTCCAGCGTCTCCACGGCCGGGAGGTCTACGCCGGGACCGGCATCGGGCTGGCCCTGGCCAAGAAGATCGTCGAGTTCCACGGCGGCCGCATCTGGGTCGACCACGGCGCGGCGGACGAGCCCGGCACCACCTTCCGCCTGACCCTGCCGATGTCCCCGGCCGCCCCGCCCCCCGCCGACCCGGCCCTCGCCGGTGCGGTCCCGAGCAAGGAGTCCTCGTGAGCGAAGCCCTCACCGATCCCGCCCGCGTCGTCAACGTCCTGCTGGTCGAGGACGACCCGGGCGACGTCCTCATGACCCGCGAGGCCTTCGAGGAGCACCTGCACAACCGCCTCGACGTCGTCACCGACGGTGCGGCCGCGCTGGCCTACCTGCGCAACGAGGAGCCCTACGAGGACAGCCCGCGACCGGACCTGATCCTGCTCGACCTCAACCTGCCGCGCCGCGACGGCCGGGAGGTGCTCGCCGAGGTCAAGGCGGACGAGGAGCTGCGCTCGATCCCGGTCATCGTGCTCACCACCTCGCAGGCGGAGGAGGACGTGCTGCGCAGCTACCAACTGCACGCCAACGCCTACGTGACGAAGCCGGTGGACTTCGACGGCTTCATCGAGGCCATCAAGCAGATCGACCACTTCTTCGTCAGCGTGGTCAAGCTGCCGGGCAACTGACGGAGCCGGTCAGAGCATCGCGTCGATCTCGGCGCGGTGGTACTTGAGCGGTGTGGTCGGGAAGCCGAACTCGTCCTTGTGCAGCGCCGCAGAGCCGCACCAGCCGCAGCGGCCGGCGGCGTCGATCACCGCGCGACCCTCCAGCTCGGCCCGCCGATCGGTCGCGCGCGCAACTCCGCTCGCCGTCGAGCCCGGGCCGAGCGTGACGGGTGCGCCCGCGGCCAGCGCCGGCGGCTGCCGGCGCGCCTTGACCTGCTTGTAGATCCAGTACGCGCCCACCGGGATCGCGACGATCAGGGCGATCCCCAGCAGCCACTGGACCAGTCCGACGGCCACGCTGATCGCGATCCCCGCCAGCACCAGCACTCCGACGACCTGCGCGACGCGCAGCACGACCTTCGACACGACCGGCCTCCTCCGCACCCGACCCCTGTGACCGACGTTACCCGGGATCCGGCCGCGGGGGACTGGGCCGAACGGCCGGTGACCGGCGGCGGCAGCGCCTACCGCGGTGGTGTGGCCGCGATCGTCTCCTCGATCTCGTGACGGTGGAACGCGGCCGGGTGCATCACGCCGCCCAGCGCGTCGAGATGCATGGAGCGCTGACCGCACCAGCCGCAGCCGCCGGCCGCGTCGAAGACCGCGCGGCTCTCCACTTCGCGGCGCCGCTCCACCGCACTCGTCACGGCACGTTCCTCCTTCGCCCGCCGCTTCGCCCGCCGCTTCGCCACCGAGACGCGGTCGTAGACGAACCACGCGCCGAACGGCACGGCGAGGATCGCGGCCGTGATCAACAGCCACTTCACGATCGTGACGACCACGGCGATCACGATCAGCAGGGCCACGACATGGGCCGGTCGGCGAGGTCAGCGGCAGGCGCGCCATGGCCGTCGTAGACGGTCGTGTGGTCGTAGATCACCGCAAACTCGCCGAAGTCGCTTCCGTAGGACGTCTCGACGTAGCGGAGGTCGTGGCCGTGCCGGTCCTTCTCGACGCCGGGTTCCCGAGTGAGCGTGACCTGCTGCCCTTCCAGGCTGCTCCGCGCCTGCTCGGTCGCCTCGTCGCCGCCGTACGTACCGGGTTCGCACGCGTCGATGCCGATGACCTGGACGGTCCGCCCGTCGGAGGTGGAGAACGGGAACCGGGCGATCTTCGTTAGCGACGCTCATCGAATCTGGTGAGACGGACGGCTCGCCGAACCAGTCCTCCGCGACGTTTACGCTGGTACCCGTGACCGAGCTCGACGCCCGCACCGTCACCGACATCCCGATCGACACCGTCGCGAACGCCGCGGCCTCGCCCGACCAGCCGCAGCCCTTCCGCGAGCTGGGTCTCAAGGACGACGAGTACGCCCGCATCCGCGAGATCCTGGGCCGCAGGCCCACGGACGCCGAGCTGGCGATGTACTCGGTGATGTGGAGCGAGCACTGCTCCTACAAGTCCTCGAAGGTCCACCTGCGCTACTTCGGTGAGACCACGACCGACGCGATGAAGGAGAAGATGCTCGCCGGTATCGGCGAGAACGCCGGGGTGGTCGACATCGGCGACGGATGGGCCGTCACGTTCAAGGTCGAGTCGCACAACCACCCGTCGTACGTCGAGCCCTACCAGGGCGCCGCGACCGGTGTGGGCGGCATCGTCCGGGACATCATGGCGATGGGCGCACGGCCGATCGCGGTCGGCGACCCGCTGCGGTTCGGCCCCGCCGACGCCCCGGACACCGCGCGGGTGCTGCCGGGCGTGGTCGCCGGTGTCGGCGGCTACGGCAACTGTCTGGGGCTGCCCAACGTCGGCGGCGAGGTCGTGTTCGACGCCAGCTACGCCGGCAACCCGCTGGTCAACGCCCTGTGCGTGGGCGCGATGCGGACCGAGGACCTGCACCTGGCCTTCGCCTCCGGGACCGGCAACAAGATCATCCTGTTCGGCGCGCGGACGGGGCTCGACGGCATCGGTGGTGTCTCGGTGCTGGCCAGCGAGACCTTCGGCGAGGGCACCGGCCGCACGAAGCTGCCGAGCGTCCAGGTGGGCGACCCGTTCACCGAGAAGGTGCTCATCGAGTGCTGCCTGGAGCTGTTCCACGCCGGCCTGGTCGTCGGCATCCAGGACCTCGGCGGCGCCGGCCTCTCCTGCGCGACCTCCGAGCTGGCCAGCGCCGGCGACGGCGGTATGCACATCGAGCTCGACGCCGTCCCGCTGCGGGCCAGCGGCATGACCCCCGCCGAGATCCTCTCCAGCGAGTCGCAGGAGCGGATGTGCGCGGTCGTGGCGCCGGAGAACGTCGAGGCGTTCATGGCCGTCTGCCGCAGGTGGGACACGATCGCCACGGTGATCGGCGAGGTCACCGACGGGGACCGGCTGGTCATCGACTTCCACGGCGAGACCGTCGTCGACGTGCCGCCGCGCACCGTCGCGCACGACGGCCCTGTCTACCAGCGCCCCGTCGAGCGGGGCCCCGGCCAGGACGAGCTGGTGGCCGACACCCCGGCGGCGCTGCCCCGGCCCTCGGCGCCGTCCGAGCTGCGCGCCGAGATCCTGCGCATGGCCGCCTCGCCGAACCTCTGCAGCCGTGCGTGGGTCACCGACCAGTACGACCGGTACGTCCGCGGCAACACCGCCGCCGCGCAGCCCGCCGACGCCGGCGTGGTCCGGATCGACGAGTCCACCGGCCGCGGCATCGCCGTCGCCACCGACTGCAACGCCCGGTTCGCGGCGCTGAACCCCTACGCGGGCGCGCAGCTGGCGCTGGCCGAGGCCTACCGGAACGTCGCCACCTCCGGCTCCGTGCCGCTCGCCGTGACCAACTGCCTGAACTTCGGCTCGCCGGAGGACCCGCACGTCATGTGGCAGTTCTCCGAGGCCGTCCGGGGCCTGGCCGACGGCTGTGCCCAGCTCGGGATCCCGGTGACCGGCGGGAACGTCAGCTTCTACAACCAGACGGGCACGCAGGCGATCCTGCCGACCCCGGTCGTCGGCGTGCTCGGCGTGATCGACGACGTGGCCGTGCGCGTCCCGTCCGGCTTCCGCCGCGAGGCCGACGTCGTCGTCCTGCTCGGGTCGACGGCCGACGAGCTGGGCGGTAGCGAGTGGGCGCACGTCGTGCACGGGCACCTGGGCGGCGAGCCTCCCGCCGTGGACCTGGCGCACGAGCAGCGGCTGGCGCAGCTGCTGGTCGCGCAGGCCGGCGTGCTGACCGGCAGCCACGACCTGTCCGAGGGCGGCCTGGCCCAGGCCCTGGTCGAGGCCGCCCTGGTCGGCGGGCACGGCGCGGCCGTCGCGCTGCCGGCCGCGCTGGCGGTGGACCCGTTCGTCGCGCTGTTCTCCGAGAGCACCGGGCGTGTGCTGGTCACGGTGGCGCCCGAGGCGGCCGACGCGCTGCTCGCCGCGGCCGCCGAGGCGGGCGTCCCGGCCGAGCGCCTCGGCACGGTCGGCGCGAGCGAGGAGTCGGGCGGAGCGGCGGGCGCCGGGCTCACGATCGACGACATCCCCACGCTGCCGCTCGCCGAGCTGCGCGCGGCGTGGGAGGGCACCCTGCCCGCCCTGTTCGAGGCCGGCCGCGAGGCCCGGGCGGGCGCCGAGACCCTGTGACCGAGCCCGTGACCGACCCGGCGAACGAGGCCGATCTGCTCGACGCGTGGCTGGCCGGCGGTACCACGCCGCCACGCAGCGTGATCAAGGAGGCGGTGAAGGAGTCCCTCGCCGCTCTGGCCGAGCGGGCGCCGGGGCACAGTGTCGAGGTCCGGATCCCGCCCTACGCGGCGATCCAGTGCATCGAGGGGCCGCGGCACACCCGCGGCACCCCGCCGAACATCGTCGAGATGGACGCCCGCACCTGGCTCGCGCTCGCGACGGGCCGTCTGAACTGGGCGAACGCCGTGGGATCCGGCACGGTGAGCGCCTCGGGGTCCCGCGCCCCGGAGGTCGGGGCGCTGCTCCCACTGCGCTGAAGGCCCCGTCCGGTGGGCCCGCCCGATCCCCGGAACGGGCGACGCCTGCGCCGTACTGGTGGCGAAACGGCGTCATGAGGTCGAAGATTGCCCCGATCGGCACACGGACGGGTCCGAGGGGCGACGGGAGGTGGCTGCGTGGTGGCAGCGGGTAGCCTCCCGGGCCCCGACGACCTGCCGGCCGGACTGTTGCGCACGGCTGCGGCCGGAGCGCTCGGCGGGCTCGGCGGCATCCTCGGCGAGCAGCCGGGTCCCGAGATCCGTTCGCTCGCGGAGCGCTGGGCCGAGCTGCTGCCGAACGCCGGGATCGAGGACGCGGGCGTGCTCGCGTCGTTGCTCACCCGGTTGGGGGCCGCGCTGCGCGCCGAACCCTTCTGGCCGTTGGCCGTCCGGGGGATCGGGTCCGACCTGGCCGCGTCGGGCTTCTGCGGGGACCGGGCCGGGCTGGTCGGAGCCGCGCCGGAGGACGTCCTGCCCGGCACCGTCCGGCTGCTGAGGGAGGCCGCCCCGGGCGCCCTCGGCATGACCTCGCCGCTGGACCGGCAGCGACTGTCCCTCGCGCTCGACGAGCTGGCCGCCGGGTTCGCCGGGGCCCTGAGGTTCCGCGCCCACCAGGCGCAGGAGGACCTCATGCGCGCCACCCTGCGGGCCCGCCGGGACGTCGAGAAGGCGCTGGCGGAGAGCGAGTCGCACTACCGCACGATCTACACCCAGGGCCCGGTCGGCATCGCGATCGCGACGCTGGAGGGCGAGGTCGTCGACCTCAACCCGGCCGCCTGCCGGATGCTGGGCATGCTGGAGCGCCCCAGCCTGCCGCGGCCCGTGTCCGACTTCATCCACCCGGACGACTACGAGGCCTTCGACGCCTCCTACCGCCGCCTGGTCTCCGGCACCCCGGACACCGTGAGCATCGACGTCCGGTTCGCCGGGCCGACCCGGATGTACGTCTGGGGACACGTCACCGGCTCGCTGATCCGGGACGACACGGGCCGGCCGAGCCACCTCATCGGCGTGATCGAGGACGTCTCCGAGCGGTACCGGCTGCGCACGCGGCTCGTCGAGGCGTCGTCGCGCGACCGGCTCACCCGGCTGCCGAACCGGGACATCACCGAGGAGGCCGTGCAGCAGGCGTTCGCCGGCTCGGCGACCCGGGTGGGGCTGTGCGCGATCGACGTCGACGACTTCCGCCGGGTCAACGAGATCCACGGGCACGCCGTGGGCGACGAGCTGCTGGCCGCACTGGCCGACCGGCTGCGCACCGCGGCCGGTCCGCACCTGGTCACCCGGACCGGCGGCGACGAGTTCGCCGTGCTGTTGACCGACCCCGAGGGCGTCGGCGAGGTGTCGGCGGTCGCCGACCGGCTGCTGGAGGCCCTCGCCGCGCCCTTCCACGTCTCGGGCCGGTGGATCGGGGTCACGGCCAGCATCGGGATCGCCCAGGGCGGCACCGCGTCGGAGTGCCCGGCCGAGCTGCAGCGGGCGGCGGGCGTGGCGCTGTCCTGGGCGAAAGGTCAGGGCGGTGGAACACGTGCGGTGTTCGACCCGGAGCGCGACGCCGGGGAGGCGGCCCGGTTCGCGCTGCTCGCGAGCCTGCGCGGGGCCGTCGAGCGGGACCAGTTCCGGTTGGCCTACCAGCCGTTGGTGCGGTTGACCGACCGGTCGGTGCGCGGCGTCGAGGCGCTCGTGCGGTGGGAGCACCCGGAGCAGGGGCTGCTCGGGCCCGGCCGGTTCATCGAGCTCGCCGAGCGCAGCGGCGCGATCGTGCCGCTCGGCCGGTGGGTGCTGGCCGAGGCCTGCCGGGAGGCGGCGTCCTGGCAACGGGAACTGGGCGTCGACGCGCCCTACGTGAGCGTCAACGTCTCCCCGGTGCAGCTGCCGGAGCCGGGGTTCGTCGAGGAGGTGGTCACCCGGCTGGCCGAGACCGGGCTCGCCCCGGACCGGCTGCAGCTCGAGATCACCGAGCAGGCGGTGCTGGGCGACGAGCCCGCGACCATGGACGCGCTGTCCGCGCTGCGCGCCGCGGGCGTGCGCCTCGCCCTCGACGACTTCGGCACCGGCTACTCCAGCCTCGCGTGGCTGCGCCGCCTGCCCGTGCACGCGTTGAAGATCGACGGCTCGTTCATCGACGGGCTCCGGCACGAGAGCCCGGACCCCGTGGACGAGAGCATCGTGGGCTCGTTGGTCGCCATGGCGCACGCACTCGGCCTCGAGGTCACGGCCGAATGGGTGGAGACGGACGTGCAGGCGGAGCGGCTCCGCCGGCTCGGGTGCGACCTCGGACAGGGCCGGTGGTTCGGTGACGCCGGTCCCGCTGGATGGGTTCCGGGCCTGCGGCGGCGTACCATCGAGTAGCCGCCACCCCGAGTTCCCCGAGGAGCGAGTGCGTTGAGTTCCAGCCGGAACGAGACCCCCGTCCACTCCGACACCCCCTCCGCCACCGCCGACCCCGTGGTCGACGACTCCCCCAAGGAGGAGTGCGGCGTCTTCGGCGTCTGGGCTCCGGGGGAGGACGTGGCCAAGCTGACCTACTACGGCCTCTACGCCCTGCAGCACCGCGGGCAGGAGGCCGCCGGCATCGCCGTCTCGGACGGCCGCCGGATGGTCGTCTTCAAGGACCTCGGGCTGGTCAGCCAGGTCTTCGACGAGCAGACCCTGTCCTCGCTGCGCGGTCACCTGGCCGTCGGCCACTGCCGGTACTCCACCACCGGGTCCACGACCTGGGAGAACGCGCAGCCGGTCTTCACCACCACCGCCACCGGGAGCGGCCTGGCCCTCGGGCACAACGGCAACCTGGTGAACACCGCGGAGCTGCGCGAGGAGGTCGGGAAGCTCCAGGACAAGGGTCGCGACTCCGGGGTGCAGGCCACCACGGACTCGGACCTGGTCGCCGAGCTGCTCGCCGCCTCCGCCGCGGACACCGGCGTGGAGGAGGCCGCGATGCGGCTGCTGCCGCGCGTCCGCGGTGCCTTCTCCTTCGTCTTCGCCGACGAGAACACCCTCTACGCCGCCCGCGACCCGCACGGCGTCCGCCCGCTGGTCCTCGGCCGGTTGGAGCGGGGCTGGGTCGTCGCGAGCGAGACGGCGGCGCTGGACATCGTCGGTGCCTCGATGGTCCGTGAGGTCGAGCCGGGCGAGCTGCTCGCGATCGACTCCGACGGCATGCGCAGCGCTCGGTTCGCCGCCCCGGAACCCAAGGGCTGCGTCTTCGAGTACGTCTACCTGGCCCGCCCGGACACCTCGATCGCCGGCCGTTCGGTGCACGGCGCGCGCGTCGAGATCGGGCGCCGGCTGGCCCAGGAGGCCCCGGTCGAGGCCGACCTGGTGATCCCGGTCCCCGAGTCCGGCACCCCGGCTGCGATCGGCTACGCCCAGGGTTCGGGCATCCCCTACGGCCAGGGCCTGGTCAAGAACGCCTACGTCGGCCGGACCTTCATCCAGCCCTCGCAGACGATCCGCCAGCTCGGGATCCGGCTCAAGCTCAACCCGCTGCGCGACGTCATCCGCGGCAAGCGCCTGGTCGTGGTGGACGACTCGATCGTCCGCGGCAACACCCAGCGCGCGCTCGTGCGGATGCTGCGCGAGGCCGGGGCGCTCGAGGTGCACGTCCGGATCGCCTCGCCGCCCGTGCGCTGGCCCTGCTTCTACGGCATCGACTTCGCCAGCCGGGCGGAGCTGGTCGCGAGCGGGCTGGACACCGAGGGCGTGCGGCGCTCCATCGGGGCGGACTCGCTCGCCTACGTGTCGGTCGACAACATGGTCGCGGCCAGCGAGCAGCCCCGCAGCCGGCTGTGCTGTGCCTGCTTCGACGGCGAGTACCCGATCCCGCTGCCGGAGGAGGCCCGCCTGGGCAAGCACCTCCTCGAGGCCCCGGCGCTCGAGGCCGCGGGCGCGGCGTCCGGCGACCCCGGGCCGCTGCGGGAGAACGCCCGGGACACCCCGGCGCCGCTGTCCGTCGGCTACGGTGCTGCGGAAGCGCTGAACAGGCCCTGAGGCCTGTGCCGGCCCGGTCCGCCACCGCGGGCCGGGCGGCCGGGGCGGTGCACGCCCGCCGACCCGGCGGACGCGGGTGCCCCCGCGTCCGAGACCTCCCTCCAGGAACGAGAGCCCGACCCATGCCGACCTCCCCGTCGACCCCCGAGCAGGACCCGCACGCCAGCTACGCCGCCGCGGGCGTGGACATCGAGGCGGGTGAGGAGGCCGTCGAGCAGCTCCGGCCGTACGCCGAGAAGGCGACGCGCCCGGAGGTGCTGGGCGGGATCGGGGGGTTCGCCGGGCTGTTCGCGCCCAAGCTCGGCAAGTACACCGAGCCGGTGCTGGCCGCGTCGACGGACGGGGTGGGGACCAAGGTCGCCATCGCGCAGGCGATGGACAAGCACGACACCATCGGCCTCGACCTGGTCGCCATGGTGGTCGACGACCTGGTGGTCTGCGGCGCGGAGCCGCTGTTCCTGCAGGACTACATCGCCGTCGGCAAGCTCGTGCCCACGCAGGTCGCCACGATCGTCAAGGGCATCGCCGAGGGTTGCCAGCAGGCCGGCTGCGCCCTGCTCGGTGGCGAGACGGCCGAGCACCCGGGCCTGATGGAGGCCGGCGGGTACGACCTGTCGGCCACCGGGATCGGGATCGTCGAGGCCGAGGCCATGCTGCGGCCCGAGCGGGTCCGCCCCGGCGACGTGCTCATCGCGATGGAGTCCTCCGGCCTGCACTCCAACGGCTACTCGCTCGCTCGGCACGTGCTGCTGGACATCGCCCGGATGCCGCTCGACGGGCACGTCGAGGAGTTCGGCCACACCCTGGGCGAGGAGCTGCTGGTCCCGACCCGGATCTACGCCCGGGACTGCCTGGCCCTGGCGGCGGAGACCGGCGTGCGGACCTTCGCGCACATCACCGGCGGCGGGCTGGCCCGCAACCTCGAGCGCGTGCTGCCCAACGGGCTGGTGGCCGTCGCCGACCGCGGGTCCTGGACCCCGGACCAGGTGTTCAAGCTGATCCAGGGCCGCGGCCGGGTCGAGCGCGGCGAGATGGAGAAGACCTTCAACATGGGCGTCGGGATGGTGGCGGTCCTGCCGCCCGACGACGTCGACCGCGCCCTCGCCGTCCTCACCGCCCGGCACGTGCCGGCCTGGGTGCTCGGCGACGTCCGGCGCGCCGAGGGCGAGACCTCCGGCGAGGTCGGGTCCCGGGTGCAGCTGGTGGGCGAGCACCCCCGCTTCTGAGGAGCGGTCCGCGGGTCAGGCGTGGGCCACGGCGACGGGCTCGCGGAGCATCGGCGGGTGCAGCGCGGTGGCCGGGCCACGGCGGAAGAGCTGCGGCGGCCGGCCACGGCCCCCGGTGACCCGGGTGGCCGTCGGGATGAGGAAGCCGGGCGTCGAGGTGACCTTGCGCTGGAAGTTGCGCGGGTCGATCTCGGTGCGCCACACGGCCTCGTAGACCCGGCGCAGGTCGGTGACCGTGAACTCCGGCGGGCAGAAGGTCGCGGCGAGGGTGGTGTACTCCAGCTTCGCCCGGGCCCGCTCCACGCCGTTCGCGAGGATCGTGTCGTGGTCGAAGGCCAGCCCGTAGACGTCCTCGACGGGAAGGAACGCCGCCGTCGCGCCGGTGGGCTCGGGGTCCGGTACGTCGGGCAGTAGCGCCAGATAGCCCATGCTGAGCACCCGGCCGCGCGGGTCCCGGCCCGGTGCCGCGTACCCGCCCAGCTGCTCGAGGTGCCCTTGCACCGCGCCCTGCGTGGCGGCGCCGGTCTGCTCGACCAGCTCACGCGCCGCGGTGTCCCCGAGGTCCTCGTCGGGCCGGACGAAGCCGCCGGGCAGCGCCCAGTGGCTCTCGTAGGGCCGCTCCGCGCGCCGGACGAGCAGGACGTTGAGCTGGTCGTGGCGCACGGTCAGGACCACCAGGTCCACCGCCACCGCGAACAGGTTCCCGCGCATCGCTCACCGCCTTCTCGTCGGCGTGAGGCTATCGGGTGAAGATCGATCGCCGCAGGGTGGGCGGTACGTCCGATCCCATTCCCGGCGATGCGCCGGGAACGGCGCTGACCTGCGACGGAGCTCGTTGACGGCGCAGCGTGGTCGGCCTCCGGGGCGGTCCGCCGCCCGGGCGTGGCGCGACGACCGTGGGAAGGCTCACGTTCCCGTGCGGGCACGGGGACACGGCGAACGGCCACGACGGACGCCTCCCACCCGTCCGGCGACGGGTGGGAGGGCGCGTCGTGACGTGCGGTGGTGCTGAACAGCCGCCCCGGCGGTGGGCGGGAGGACCGCGCTAGCGGCGCTCGTCGTCCTCGTCGTCGGCGTACGACCCGTAGCGCTCGGCGTACTCGTCGTACGACTCGTCGTCGTCGGTTACCGCCGTCCCACTGCCGATCTCCCGCTGCAACGCGTCGAGATCCATGGTGGGGGAGCTGTACTTGAGCGCTCGGGCCACCTTCGTCTGCTTGGCCTTGGCTCGTCCGCGCCCCATGGCTGGTCCCCCTTACAACAGGGAAGGGGCGGCCGGATGTCTCGGCGGCCCCGTCTGTGTCATCACTGTCCTGGGCTCCACAGTACCGTGCGGGACCGCGAGCGTGCGACGTGGCATGCATGGTGTGACCGAGTTCCGTGCGCGGTCCGCGCCGCACAGGCCACCGGATCGTGCGGAGGCCGTGTCCGCCGGGCGGGCCGGTGCGGAAGGATCTCGGACCGTGCCGTCGCCGTTCCTCTCCTACCTGCGGGTCTACGAGCCGCTGCGCGCGTTCGACGGTGCGTCGGGCGCCGCCGTGCGGGCGGGGCTCGCGCGCGGGGCCGTCCGGCCGGAGCGGGCAGGCCGGCGGGAGCGCGAGGTGTGCCTGCGGGCGATGCTGCACGGGCGGCTCCTCCCGGGCGACGCCGGCGGCGGCGCGGGCGCCCCGGTCGACGTGCTGGTCCTCGGTGGGGAGGGTGGCGAACCGTTCGTCTGCCCGCTCGACACGCGCCCGCGCGCCGCGGCGGCCGTGCTGGGCTTCCTGGCCGAGGAGGACCCGCTGCTGCGGTCCTCCGCACTCGTCGTCCCGGAGTCCGCGGCGCGTCGCCGGGCGGAACGGGCCGTGGCCGAGCTCGGGGACTCCGCGGCCCACGTCGTCACGGCCGCGTGGACCGTCCCGCTGCCCTGGTTCGCCCTGGTCGACGCCGAGGAACGGCAGGTCAGGCTGGATGCGCAGCGTCGCGTCTGGTGGCGGGTGCCGATCAGGAAGGCGCTCGGCCGGGCGGCGCAGGCCGAGCGGGTGGTGCGCGCCGCCCTCGGCGACGAGGGGCCCGCGGAGGTGCTCGCCGAGACCCACGGCTGGCTCGAGCGCTTCGACCGGACCTCGATCGTCGAGCTCGACTACGGCGGCCTCGTCGACCTGCTCGACGACGCCGCCCTGCGCGCCGACGACTCGGCGGACGAGGTCCGGCGCGCCTTGCGGCTGCTGCGCGCGGGGGACCTCGACGAGGCCACCGAGTGCTACGGCCGGCTGCGGGACTTCTGGGGCCGGGTCGCGGCCCGGCAGCGGGACGGCTAGCGCACGCGGAGCTGGGCGGCGCGCCCGGGCGGCGGGGCGCCGTCGTCGGGCACGTACGAGTCCGGGTCGATGGCCGCGGGCGACGTCCGCTCCCCGGTCCCGGCGACCAGTTCGGTGTCGACGGGCACCGAGCGCTTGAGCAGGGCCAGCACCACCGAGCCCAGCTCGTGGTGCTGTGTGACACTCCCCACACGCCCGACGGTGCGCCCGTCCTTCTGGACGGGGTCGCCGGTCACGGGCAGCTCCTCGTCGCCGGCGTCGAGGTGCAGCAGCACCAGTCGGCGTGGCGGGCGCCCGAGGTTGGCGACGCGGGCGACCGTCTCCTGGCCGCGGTAGCAGCCCTTGGTGAGGTGCACGGCCGACGGGATCCAGCCGACCTCGTGCGGGATCGTCCGGTCGTCCGTGTCGAGATGCACTCGGGGGCGCCGCGCCTCCACCCGGAGCGCCTCGAAGGCCATCGTCCCGGCGGGGCGGGCGCCGGCGGCCGTCAGCCTCGCCCACCAGGCGTCGCGCTCGGCGCGGGGGACGAGCACGTCGGCGGCGTCGGGTCCGGGCCACGGCATGCGCCGCACCAGTCCGCCCTCCGGGATTGCGGCGCTCGCGTAGGCCCCCTCGGGCGCCGGGAGGCCGGCCGCGGCGAGGACGGCGGCGGTGTCCGGCCCCACCAGGGACAGCACGGCCAGCTCGCCGGTCGCGTCGCGCGGCTCGACCTTCGACCAGAACACCATCTTCTGCAGGTAGGCCAGCAGCTCGGCCAGGTCGTCCTGTTCCGTGTCGAGCCAGACCGTGTCGCCCACGTGCGAGACGAGGGCGTGGTGGAGCACCCGGCCCTGCGCGTCGAGGATCAGCGCCTCGGTGCCGGCGCCCTCCGGTA
Source organism: Pseudonocardia terrae (assembly GCF_021343995.1). Classification (GTDB taxonomy): domain Bacteria; phylum Actinomycetota; class Actinomycetes; order Mycobacteriales; family Pseudonocardiaceae; genus Pseudonocardia; species Pseudonocardia terrae. Next base: position 13,987 of record NZ_JAJTTE010000091.1, read on the forward strand.
GCTCGCTGACGTGCTGGCTCAGCAGCAGGTGCAGCCAGCTCAGCCGCTCCTCGCCCGGCACGGCGATCACGCCGCGGTGGGAACGGTCGACGACGGCGGCCGAGCGGGCCATCGCGCGCTGCTCGGCGAGCGGGTCGCCGCGGTGGGCGGGGACGGCGGCGTCGGGGTCCGGCTGCTCGACCGTCTGCTCGGGGACCTCGGTCACGCGTGTGTCTCCTTCTCCTCGAGCTCCTCGGCCACCTTCCGGTCGGCATCGCGACAGCTCGCGCACCGCCCGGAGAGCGCGACGTGCGTGACGTCGAGCTCGAAGTCCTCCTGCTCGCGCAGCCGGTCGGCCAGCGCCTCCATCAGGGCCGTGGGCGCCTCGCTCACCGCGCCGCAGTGGTGGCACACGAGGTGGACGTGCTCGTGCTCCCGCTCGGAGTAGGTCGGCGCACCGTGGCCGAGATGGGTGTGCCGGACGAGCCGCAGCTCCTCGAGCAGGTCGAGCGTGCGGTACACGGTGGTGATGTTCACCGCGGGCGCGGCGCGCTGCACCTGGGTGCAGATCTGCTCGGGTGTGGCGTGGCCCAGCTCGCGGACCGCGTCGAGGACCAGCTGGCGCTGGGGCGTCATCCGCAGGCCGCGCCGGTGCAGCGTCGACTTGAGCGAGGTGTCCACGAACCCGATGGTAGGCGCGTCGGCGCGCGTGGGACGGTGGCGAGGGTGAGTGCTCCACGGCCCGCTGTCGCAAGTCGACTGGCCGGGTGGAGTCGTGCTCCGTTAGGGTGAACGCTTCTGAACGCGAGTACGGATCTCCCTACCCTCGGCGAGGTGAGTGGCGGGGCGGCGACGGAAAGGGTCGGGACATGACGGCTGACGGGGGTGAGCGCTCGCTCGGTGCCCCGAGGTTCGACGTCGTGCTCCGTGGCTACGACCGCAGGCAGGTCGACGAGCACGTGGCGCGCCTGCAGCGGGTCCTGGCCCGCATGCGCGCGGACCTCGACGCCGTCCGCAGCCACCCGTTCCCCGCCGTGGGGCCGCAGCCGGGCATGGGTCCGCAGCGCCCGATGGGCCCCGGCGGCCCGATGGGCCCGCAGCCGGGACCGCAGCAGGGACCGCCGCCCCCGGGGGCCCGCCCGCGTCCCACGCCGCGGGCCCGGCCGGGCGGACCCGAGTCGCCCGACATGATCGGCTCCTTCACCGACCGGATGCAGAGCATCCTGCAGGCCGCCGAGGAGGAGGCCGAGGAGATCCGGTCCGCCGCCCGGCGCGACGCCCGGAACGAGGCCGAGTCGCTGCGCAAGGAGCAGGAGGGTGCGCGGACCGAGCTCGCCGAGCTGAGCCGCCAGCGCGACGCCGTCGTCGCCGAGCTGACCCGTCTCCGCGGCCAGCTCGAGGGCCTGCTCGGCGCCCCGACCGCGCGGTTCGCCGTGACCCCGCCGACGGCCGGCGCGTCCTCGCCGCCGAAGGGGGAGGAGGCGCGGACCGAACGGCCCGGCCGGCCGAGCCCGCGTCCGAAGGCCGGACCGGCGCCCGCAGAGGGTCCGGCCGCGGGGGCCGCCGCCCAGCCGTTGCCGGGTGCCGCGCCGTCGCAGGCGCCGTCACAGCCCGGTTCGCAGTCCGTCTCCCAGGCCGGTTCCCCGGCCGAGGAGACGACGGCGGTCCGGCTTCCCGAGGCCGCGCCCGGTTCCGCGCCCGGCGACCTCTTCCTGCCCGCGTCCGAGGCCCGCGGCGAGAACCGCCCGGAGCTCGACGACGACGCCGAGCCGGCCACCGCGATGGTGCCGCTCACGTCGTCCGATGAGGACGGCGAGAAGCCCGAACCGCCTGCGCGGCAGGTGGAACCGGACCGCACCGTCGCGGTGTCGGCGGTCTCGGCGCGGTCCCCGGTGAAGCGATCCGGGGACACCGGATCGGCTGAAAAGTCGGGCGCGGCCGCGCCCTCCGCAGGGTCGGACACGCCGGGTGACACGCCCGAGGCCAAGGCCGAGCCGACGGCGAGGGGACCGGCCGACGAGGTGTCCGAGACCGTCAAGGTCGGCGCGGTACGGCCTGCGCCCGCCCCGCCCGGCGACGCCTCGAAGGGACGAAACGGCAGGTCAGGGCCTCCCGACGAGTCGCGCGGGAGCACGTCGAAGGGCGAGAGAAACGGTTCGGGTGCGTCATCGTCCGGCTCTGGACGATCGTCCGGGCGCGACGACGCGGCCCGTTCGGACCGGTCGACCTCGGGGTCACGCTCCGGATAGAACGATTGCGCACCGTGACGTAGATCGGCGTAGCGTGCGCGCCCATGGAGCAGGCGTTCTCGGCTGACGTCCTCGTGCCGCTGGGCGTCGGGGCCGCGGCCTTGGTGATCGCGGTCGTGATCGTCGTCGTGCGTGCGCTGCGCGGCAAGGCGAGGAGCCGGCCCGTGGCCGAGCCCACGCACGCGGACTGGACCGGCGAGTCCGTCGGCGAGATGCCCGCTCCGCGTCCGGCACCCGAGGCCGCCCCGGTTGCCATGGCGGTCGGAGCCGGGAGCGCCGACCAGGCGCGCCCGCGCACGGTGGCCGACGCCGTGGCCGTCCGGGAGGCCGACACCGCGCCGCTTCCCGTGCAGTCCGACGTCCTGCTGGCCCGCGCCCGCGCCCACCGTGCGGCGGCCGAGCACGCTGCCGCGATCCAGGCCGAGGCCCGTCGCGCCGCGACCGGCGAACCCGGCCAGGCGCCGGAGGAGTCGTCCGTCGGTGAACCGGGTAGCGGGGACAGGGCCGGTGCGGAACGCGCCGACGGCCGCGCGACCGCCGGCGGTGCGCAGCCCGCGTCGGCCCCCTCGCTCGCCGACGAGGTCGAGGCCGAGGTCGAGGCTGACGCCGACCCCCGGCACACAGGGACGTCCGACGTTGTGGGCGCGGCCTCCGGCCCCTTGGCCGGCTCGCTGCATGGGGCCGATGTCGATGCTGCCGGTCCCCGCGCTGCCGCCACGGCACAGTGGCCGGCCGAGGTTTGCACGTCCGCTTCGATCGACGCGCAGCAGGGGCCGACAGGCCGGACAACGGCTCGACCCGTCCGGGCGGAGGAGGAGGCCGAGGCACCTGCGCTCACGCCCGCGGCCCGCGCCGCGCGCCTGACCGAGGCGGCGAAGGGCGCGCCGACCCCGTTCGCCCGCGCCCGCGTCGCCGAGCAGGGTGTCGTCAAGCGCAAGGCCGCTGAGCAGGGGGCCGCTGAGCAGGGGGCCGCTGAGCAGGGGGCCGCTGAGCAGGGTGCCGCTGAGCAGGGGGCCGCTGAGCAGGGGGCCGCTGAGC
>NZ_JAJTTE010000092.1 GCF_021343995.1 Pseudonocardia terrae
CCGAACGCCTCCTCGGCCTCGCCAACGCCCACGGCGTCGAGGTACTGGTGCGCGCTCCGACGCCGAGATCCGCCGCTGCCTCAAGCGCTACGGCACCCGCCAGCTCCGCCGACAGCGCGAAGACCCACCCAGGCCCCAAGGCTCGACGAACCAGGGGAGCGTCGGCGCCAAGGACGTCGCCCATGCCGCGTTGAAGCGCGATCGAACGAACAGCGGCTCACCGACGACCAACGGCACCCCTGGTCGTACGAAAGGGAACGTGAGGCCCGTCACCGCCGCGTGATTCGAGAGCCGGCCCATAGATGACGCGGTGCACGCCGTTCATGAGCGCGTGACGTGCGTTCGTCTTCGGCGGCTTGACCACCCTTAATCCCGGTCAGCAATCTCGCTGGGTACCGCGAGTCGCTGGTCAGGAGCGAGAGGGTGAAGACAATGGTGCTTCCGTCCAAGATGCCTCAGCTCGCCGACCTCGATCTGCTGCTGTCGGTCGAGAGTTGCGGCAGCGTGGGAAAGGCCGCTCAGGCGCACAGCCTTTCTCAGCCCGCCGCCAGTATCCGGATCAGCGCGATGGAACGTCGGCTCGGTCTTCGACTGCTGGAACGCTCTCCCGCCGGGTCGAAGCTCACCGAGGACGGCGAGATGCTGGCGAAGTACGCCCGCAACGTGATGCAGGCGGCGCAGGAGCTGCTGGAGTTCGGCTGCCGGGCCCGATCCTCCGAGGCGAAACGACTTCGGATCGCGGGCAGCCCGGCGATCTCCGAGCATCTGATTCCCGAGTGGCTGAACCGTTCCGGGTTCGCATTCGGTGAAGCGCGGGTCGAGGTGCAGACCGGCAGCGTCGACGCGCTGTGCCGGCTGATCGCGGCGAACCATGTCGATCTCGCCTTCATCGACGGCTGGTGTCAGGCGGGCGGGCACGGCCGGCAGCACCGCGACGACCTGGTGACCCGGAACATCTGTGAGGACGAGCTGGCGGTCGTGGTCGGCTCGAGACATCCGTGGGCCGCGCGAAGCGCCCCCTTGACGGTCCCGGAGCTGGCGGCCGCGCCGCTGGTACTGCGTGAGCGCGGCTCCGGGCTCCGGGAGTTCACCGACGAGCTGCTGGGGGCCGCCGACGCCTCCCAGAGCTACGTCGAGCTCCCGTCCAACGCCGCGATCAAGCAGGCGGTGGCGACCAGCCGTCGGGTGACGGTGCTGAACGTCTCCACCGTGCGGGCCGAGCTCGCGGAAGGGCGGCTGCATCGGGTGGCCGTCGACCAGGAGATGCCCGCCAAGCCCATTTTCGCGGCGTGGAGCGGGCGCCGGGCTCTTCCGGAGTACGCGCAGGAGCTCGTCGAGATCGCCGCCTCGAAGGGTTCTCCGGTATGCCCCATCGGGGCGGCTCAGAAGTCGAGAGAGGCCGGCTCGCGCACCCGAAAGCGGCCGCGGAAGACCTTGGCGATCGACGTCCACGAAGCGATCGCCTGATCGCTGAATCCGTCGTGAAAACAGGAGGAGCAACGACAGTGTCAGCCCTGAACAAGATCGCACAGACCATGGTGTCCGACAGGCGCGGCATTCTCGCCGCCGATGAGAGCATCGGGACGATGTCGGCCAGGCTGGAGAAGGTCGGCGTCGAGCCGACCGCCGAGAACCGCCGGATGTATCGGGAGTTGATCGTCACCACTCCGCAGCTCGCCGAGTCGATCAGCGGCATCATCCTCGCGGACGAGACGTTCCACCAGCGACTGTCCAACGGCCGCACGTTCCCGGAGTACCTGGAGGACATCGGGATCCTCGCCGGGATCAAGGTCGACACGGGGGCGAAGCCGCTGGCGGGAGCACCGGACGAGAAGATCACCGAGGGTCTCGACGGGCTGCGGGAACGAGTCACGGAGTACGCGCGGCTCGGCGCGACGTTCGCGAAGTGGCGCGCAGTGATCACGATCGGTGACACCACGCCGTCGGACCGCGCGGTGCGCGCGAACCTGCACGCGCTGGCCCGCTACGCCGGCCTCTGCCAGGAGGGCGGCGTGGTGCCCATCGTGGAGCCCGAGGTGCTGATGGACGGCGCTCACTCGCTGGCGCGTTGCCGAGAGGTGACGACCGCCGTGCTGGAGGCACTGTTCCAGGAGCTCGACCTGATGCAGGTGCAGCTCGACGGGATCGTCCTCAAGCCCAACATGGTGGTTGCCGGGACCGACAGCGGGGAGCGGCCCACGGTGGCGGAGGTGGCCCAGGCCACGGTGGAGGCGCTGCGCGCGACCGTGCCTCCGTCGGTGCCGGGAATCGCCTTCCTCTCCGGTGGGCAGAGCCCGGAGGTGGCGACGCAGCACCTCGGGGCGATGCAGAGTCTCGACCCGCTGCCCTGGGAGCTCACGTACTCCTTCGGTCGGGCCCTGGTCGGACCGGCGCTGGAGACCTGGCGGGGCGACGAGAACAACTGGGTCGCCGCCCAGAAGGCGCTTTCCGAGCGCGCCGTCGCGAACGCTGCCGCACGCTGAGTGCCCCTTCCGTGCAGGTGACTCGGCAATGGTCCGTCACCGGGGTCTCCCGGGGACCTGATCAGGCTCTCGCGCTGGAGCTCGTGCGGGTGACCGAAGCTGCTGCGATCGCGGCCGGCCGGTGGGTCGGCCGCGGTGAGCGGAACAGCGGCGAGGCCGCCGCCGTCGCGATGTACGACCACCTCGGGGCCGTGGCCATGCGTGGCACCGTGGTGATCGGTCGGGGCGAGCGGAACGACGCCCCCGTCCTGTTCCCCGGCGACGACGTCGGGTCCGGTGACGGGCCGGTGTGCGACGTCGGCATCACTGTGGGAGACGACGCCCTGCCACCGGGAGAGTTGCCAACGGGCGAGGGCGTGGCGAACCCGCTCGCCGCGATCGCCGTCACCGAGCCCGGTGCGCTGTACGCACCGCCGCCCGACGTCGTCGTCGAGAAGGTGGCCGTCGGCCCCGACTACGCCGGCGTCGTCGACATCACCCGACCGGTGGCGGAGAACCTGCGCGCGGTCGCCGCGGTCAAGGGCGTGCCGGTGTCGGACGTGGTGGTCGCGGTGGCCGACGGGCGGCGGCACCGGGAGCTCGCGACGGCGATCCGGGACGCGGGCGCGCGGGTCCACGCGCTGCAGGGAGGCGACGTCGCGGGAGCGATCGCCGCGGCGCGACCCGAGGGCCCGGTGGACGTGCTACTGGGCACCGGGGGGGCGGGCGAGGCGGTCGTCGCCGCGGCCGCCCTGTTCTGCATGGGTGGGTCGCTGCAGGTCCGGCTGCGGTCCGACGGCGTCGACACGGTCCTCCACACCGGCGACCTGGTGCGGGGCGGACGCGTTCTGTTCTGCGCCACCGGGGTGACCTCGAGCGAACTGCTATGCGGTGTCCGCAACCACTCGGGCCGCACCACCACGCAGTCCATGGTGCTGTGCTCGGAGCCGGACACGGTGTGGATGGTCGGGTCCGAGCAGCGATCCGCCTGACGCGCCGTTCGGCCGCGGGAGGCATGATCGGCTCGGCTGCCTCCGTCACCCGAGCGATCGGCGGCCGTGGGCGGTCGAACGGTGGTCGTCGCACATGGCCGGCACACCCGCGTCGACCTGCGTGACCCTGCCGGAATCGCGCCCCGGCCGAGGGCGAGCAGGCGCGCTCGGTCGTCGCCTCCGCAGGGAGCACCTGTCCTGGCCAATGGTGCTGTCCCACGGGTAGGACCACCCCGCCGGCGCGGGGAGCACGACTTCTCCTCGGACAGGATCCCGTCCAAGGAGGGACCGCCTTCGCTGCCGCGCGGAGCAGACAGGTCTGCGGCTCTCCGCCGTCCGCAAGCGGGGACCATCCCCGCTGGCGCGCGCATCCCCGCGGCCGCGACCCGGATGCCGTGAGTGCCGGGCCCTCGGCCGGGACGGGGTGACGACGGTGCGGACGGTCCCGAGAAGTGGGTGAACGGTAGCCGATCCGGGATTTGCGGCGCGTCATTGCGGGCGGTGAATGATTGATTCTAGACTCTTCGGGGTGAGTCAGGAAAAGCGCTCCTCCTTACCGAATAACGTTTCTGCGCAATCGGGATCGGTGTACGGATGATCGAGATATTGGCCTTGGGCTTCTTTCTCAGTCTCGACAATTTCAGGTCGTCGGTCGCGCTCGGAACGGTTCCGTTCGGCTTCCGCCGCGCGGTGCAGATCGCTCTGGTCTTCGGGTTCTGGGACTTCTTGTCCCCCTTGGTGGGAGGGGTCCTCGGGCACTACGTCGGCGATCTGATGGGGTCGGTCGCCGAGTACGTGGGACCGGTGGTCCTCGGCCTCTATGGCGTGTTCCTCATCGTCACCGCGTTGCGGAGGCCCGTGCCGGAGGAGGTCGACCAACCATGGGTGACGCTCTTCGGCATGCCGCTGGCCCTCAGTCTGGACAATCTCCTGGCGGGCACCGGACTGGGGCTGCTCGGGTTCTCTCCGGTCGTCTCGGCCGCCGCCTTCGGCGCGATGACCGCCGTGATGTCGCTGGCGGGATTGTGCCTCGGGCGCTTCGCCGCGCGACTCGTCCCGGTACGCACCGACCTGGTGGGCGGCATCTCACTGCTTTCTGCGGCGATCATCCTGCCGATCGTCTTCACGTGACGGTGCGGAGGTGGCCGAATACGCGGGCGTCGCATTCGTACCGAACAGGGCGGTGCTCGGGTCATCACCACGCTTATTCGGCGGCGTCGTAGCAGCAGCCGTCGACTCTGGAACTCATCGGCAGGGAGTCGCCGCCGCGCATCCCCGCCGCGCCCAGGTCCTCCGGGCCCGCGAGGCTCATCGTGTCGACGCAGACCCTTCGGCGGAGGTCGACAGGAGGGCCTCGGGCCGCTCGGTGTGCAGGCCGGCGTCGGCGGCGTTGGCGCAGCCGTCGTCGACCAGGACCACGGCGCGGCCGGGGCGTTCGAGGATCGACATGGCGATCGAGGCGCGGTAGCTCGCTCCAGCGGCCCTGATCTCGGAGGTGCAGGAACATCCGTATCGTCAGAGGAGAGTCGTTTCGACGGCCAGCATCGGCCTGGGAGGCCAGCACATTCCAGCGGCGCGATTCGGCGGTAGCTCCGTGGAGTGTGCGCGTCCGAACGTGGTGGGCCGCGTGGCAACAGGAGGTGAAGAGGAATCGCCTGCTCTGTGAGCACGACGGTACCTATCCCGCGTGCGACATCTGCCTTACGGCGATCTGGTGGTGAAGCGCCGACGCAGGGCGCTGGTCGAGCTGCGACTGCTCGGCGAGCGTGCGATGGTGGCGACGAACACTGTCAGCGTCATGATCGGCGTGGCCATGGTCGGCGGGGTCACACCGATTCCCCACCGGCGGGAACCCTCCGTCGCTCGGCCGAGTCGAGCCACAAAGAGGTCCGGCTCAGCCGATCCAGGAGCCCGAAGCGGGCGACGACGACGGCTGAGGTCGTGATTCTTTGGTTCTCAGTCAGTTGTCACTCGGAGCCATGCCGTTCTCCCGGAAGCGCGGGCGGTTCGCCGGTGCGCTCGTACTCCACCAACAGGTCGATCCGGCGCTGGTGGCGGCCGCCCTCGAACTCCGTGCTGAGGAAGGCGTCCACGATGCGCTCGGCCTCCTCGACCCGGTGCATCCGGGCGCCGATCCCGGCCAGCAACGCGTTGTTGCGGCTGCGGGCCAGCCGGGCGGTCTCGACGTTCCACGTGAGTGCGGCGCGGGCGCCAGGCACCTTGTTCGCGGCGATCTGCTCACCGTTCCCGGAACCGCCGATGACGAGACCGAGACTGCCCTCGTCTGCGACGACGAGCCGCGCCGTTTCGACGCAGAACGGTGGGTAGTCGTCGTCCGCGTCGTAGGCATCGGGGCCGACATCGGTCACGTCGTGGCCGAGTTCGGCGAGCCGTTCGACGAAATGGTTCTTGAGTTCGAGTCCTGCGTGATCGGAGCCGAGGTAGATTCGCACATCAGCAGTCTATGCGCGGATTCGGTCGGTGCACATTGATAGTCCTTATGGCCATGGCAGGTGTCCTCATGAGTCGCGTTGCGCCGGTGCCGCGGGAGTGACCGAGCCCACTCCGCTCGTGTGCTCCGGAGCACCGTTCGGCACGGATTGCAGGCCACTGGTTCGCGGTCTGTTGCCGCGGCTCCGTGAAGTCGATGATGCTTCTTCGTGACCGCGGATCACGAGACGTTGTCCCGAGTTCGCGCGGATCACGACAGCGAGGAGGAAGACATGAACTGGGAAACTCCGGAGTACACGGTCGTCGAGGTGTGCGCTGAGGCCACCGGGTACTTCTACCGGGCCTGACAGGACGGGTTCGACCGTTCGCCCGAGTCGACGCAAGGCGCAGGCCTTGCGTCGACTCCCTGTCGGCGATTCGTGGTTCGTGGTTCGGATCGGCCGGTAGAAGACAATTGCATCGCCGGCGCCGCGTCGAGGCTCGCCGGACTCTCCCCGTGGTCCCGGAGTCGGTTTCCAGAGCCGCTTCCGCGGCCACGCCCGTGGCCGGTGCTCGCTAGTGCGGCCCGATCGGGGGAGGACAACGATGCCGAAGCATCCCGACACGCACGTCTACCGCACCTACGACGAGGTCCTGGACAGCACTCGGAATCAGGCGCCCAGCGGCAGTGCCCGCGCCTGGTGGCCACATCGGGTCGACCTGAGGCCCCTGCGCCGGCATCGGCCCGCGGACGCGGGCTACGCCGATCGGTTCCTGTCGCTGGATCTCGACGAGCTGGCCCGGGACATCGACGACGTGCTGACGACGTCGCAGAACTGGTGGCCGGCCGATTTCGGCCACTACGGTCCGCTCGTCCTACGCATGGCCTGGCATGCCGCTGGCACCTACCGTGTCGGTGACGGCCGAGGCGGTGCGGGTGCCGGTATGCAGCGCTTCGCCCCGGTCGACAGCTGGCCGGACAACCGCAACCTGGACAAGGCGCGCCGGTTGTTGTGGCCGGTGAAGCAGAAGTACGGGAACCGGATCTCCTGGGCGGACCTGATGGTCTTCGCCGGCAACCGGGCACTGGAGTCGATGGGCTTCACGACCTTCGGGTTCGGCGGCGGTCGCACGGAGGTGTGGGAGCCCGACGAGACGTACTGGGGCCCGGAACGCACGTGGCTGGCCGAGGATCGATACCACGGCCTGCACGAGCTCGACGAGCCACTGGCGGCAAGCGGGATGGGGCTGATCTACGTCGATCCGCAGGGGCCCGCCGGCAATCCCGACCCGGTGCTCGCGGCGCGCGATATTCGCCAGACCTTCGCCCGGATGGGGCTCGACGACGAGGAGACGGTGGCGCTCATCGCGGGTGGGCACACCTTCGGCAAGACACACGGCCCGGCGGACCCGAACGTGACCGGAGGGCCCGAGCCGGAGGCCGCGCCGCTCTCCGCGCAGGGCCTGGGCTGGCTCGGTGGGCACGGCAGAGGCATGGGGGCGGACGCTGTCACCAGCGGGCTGGAAGGCATGTGGACGCGTACGCCCACCCAGTGGGACCACACGTTCTTCGAGACCCTCTTCGGGTACAGGTGGGACGTCGCCCTCAGTCCGGCGGGCCTGTGGCAGTGGATCCCGAGCGACGGCGAGGGCGAGGGCACCGTGCCGGACGCCTTCGACGCGGACAAACGACACCACCCGGTCATGCTCACCACGGACCTCGCGCTTCAGCAGGACACGGCCTACGAGGCGATCTCACGGCGGTTCCTGAAGCACCCGGACCAGTTCGAGGACGCCTTCGCGCGGGCCTGGTTCAAGCTGACCCACATCGACATGGGGCCGATCCAGCGGTACCTGGGGGCGCTCGTCCCGGCCGAACGGCTGATCTGGCAGGACCCGGTGCCGGAGGTGGACCACGAGCTGGTGGACGCGAACGACGTCGGCGCCCTCAAGGTCGAGATCCTCGCATCCGGTCTGACGGTGACGCAGCTCGTCGCCACGGCATGGGCGTCGGCGTCGACGTACCGCGACAGCGACAAGCGCGGCGGGGCGAACGGGGCACGGATCCGGCTCGAGCCGCAGCGCGGCTGGGAGGCCAACGAGCCCGAGCAGTTGGGCGTCGTCCTGCCCGCGCTGGAAGCGATCCAGGAACGGTTCAACGCCTCCCAGACCGGGGGCAAGCGGATCTCGCTGGCAGACATGATCGTGCTCGGCGGATGCGCTGCGGTGGAACACGCTGCCGCGGCCTGTGGCTACGAGGTCGACGTTCCGTTCCGCGCCGGGCGCACCGACGCGACCCAGGAGTGGACCGACGTCCGGTCGTTCGGCGCATTGCGGCCCAGGGCGGACGGCTTCCGGAACTACCTGGGCGACGGCTGTCGGGTGCCGGCGGAGCATCTGCTGGTGGATCGGGCGAGCCTGCTGACCTTGAGCCCGCTCGAGATGACGGTACTGATCGGCGGGCTGCGAGTGCTCGGAGCCACCCACCGAGGTTCCCCGGCGGGGGTGCTGACCTCGACTCCCGGGATGCTGACGAACGACTTCTTCGTCAACCTGCTGGACGCGGGGACAGTGTGGGCGCCGAGGCGACACCGGGACCCCGGTGAGGCGATCTACGAGGGCCGCGACGCGGGCACCGGCGAGGTGACGTGGACCGCGAGCCGCGTCGACCTTCTCTTCGGCTCGAACTCCGAGCTGCGGGCACTCGCGGAGATCTACGCGAGCGACGACGCGGGCGGCGAGTTCGTCGAGGACTTCGTCGCGGCGTGGGTGAAGGTCATGGAACTCGACCGGTTCGACCTGAGATGACCCCCGGACGGGTGACCGGGGACGGTGCTCGAGCCCGTCGTCGAGGCCGATTCCCGCTGCTCGGAGATCTGATTGTCGGGGGCGGTTCCGGGGACGTGCCGGCCCGGCCGGTACGAACGGTACCTACTGCCGGGCGAACGGCGGATCCGACCCGGTTAGCGGTGACAGATATCGGAATGGCTTGCTCCGGGTTAGAGTACGTACTCGTTACAGGTTCAGCGGCGAAGAGAACATAGATTCGGTGCCTGTAACCGGCGTGCCGCGCCACGTTCGGCCGTCGCGAAGTGCTCACGCGAGCGTGATGATTCCGCGAAATCGGCCGACATGCTCATTTCTCGATGACGAGGAGGTGAAGTCCGATGACGATCGTCCAGGAACGAGAAGACCTTCTGGCCGAACTCGGCGGACAGAACAAGGCGACCATCGGTGCTGTGCTCGGTACCGGCTCGATCGCCAAGGCGACCGAGCGCGCCGACGGGACGATGGAGGCGACCATCCGGATCCCGGAGGACGCGATGGTGTGGGAACCAGCGGTCCTGATCCTGCCGCACGCCGGCACACTCGAGCTGACGATCATCAACGATGACAAGAACACCCACGCCTGCCTGCTGCCCAGCAACGGCGACAAGCAGTTCATCAGCCTGGTGAACCACTCCAAGGGCAGCGCGACGCTCGAACTGGACGGTCCCGGCTGCTACTGGTACGGCTCGCCCGCCGGCAACGACGAGGGCCGAGGTCTGACCGCCGCCATCGTCGTGACCGGCGAGGTGCCGCCGGAGGCCAAGCTCGACCGACCCGCCCAGCCGCGGCCGTAGAAGGCAGGAACCACCATGACTCTCGAGTACGTCGACGCTGGCAAAGCGTTCAACCACGGCCAGCTCTCCCAGCTGCCCCACAGTGCGCCGGACGTGACGCGCGGTATCGACTACGAGCGCATCCTCCGGGCGCGCGATGAATCACAGAACTGGATCACCTACTACGGCGACTACGACGGCAAGCGGCACAGCCTGCTCGACCAGGTCAACGCCGAGAACGCCAAGGACCTGAAGGTCGCCTGGATCTTCCAGGCGAGCGCGACCGGGATGATCGCCTCGACCTCGACCTACGCGTTCGAGGCCTGCCCGCTGATCGTCGACGGCGTCATGTTCGTCACCGGCTGGGACGGCTGGCTCTGGGCGCTCGACGCGAAGACCGGCGAGCAGCTGTGGCGCTACAAGCACGCGATCCCCATCGACGTGACGCTGTGCTGCGCCAACGTGAACCGCGGCTGTGCGGTGGCCAACGGCAAGGTCTACATGGTGACCCAGAACGCGCAGCTGGTCGCGCTCGACGCCACCAACGGCCGGAAGATCTGGCAGAAGACCATCGGCGACGTGCGGGCGGGCGAGAGCGCGTCGATCGCTCCGCTGGTCATCAAGGACATGCTCATCACCGGTTCCGCCGGTGGCGAGTACGGCGTCCGCGGCCACATCGACGCCTGGGACCTGGAGACCGGCGAGCAGCGCTGGCGCACCTACACCGTGCCGAAGCCCGGTGAGCCCGGCTCGGAGACCTGGCCCGCCGACGGCGAGGCCTGGCAGCGCGGCGGTGGGAACCACTGGGTCACCGGCACCTACGACCCGGAGCTGAACCTCTACTACGCGGGCACCGGTAACCCGGCTCCTGACTTCGACGGTGCGGTCCGCGAGGGGGACAACCTCTACACCGACAGCGTGGTCGCCCTGGACGTGGACACGGGCGAGATCAAGTGGCACTACCAGTTCACCCCGCACGACCTGTGGGACTACGACTCCACGATGGAGATGACCCTGTTCGAGCGGGACGGCAAGAAGCTGCTCGCTCATTTCGACAAGAACGGGTACATGTTCGTCCTCGACCGCACCAACGGCGAGCTGCAGCACGTCACACCGTTCGTCGACCGGATCGACTGGGGCGTCATCACCCGCGACGGCAAGGTGACCCCGCGCAAGTACCCGGACAAGGAGGGCGAGCCCTGTCACTTCTTCCCCGGTCCGGCCGGCGCGAAGGAGTGGACCCACGCGTCGTACAACCCTGAACACGACCTGTTCTACGTTCCGGTGGCCGACGTGGGCGCGACTGCCACCCGGCGTCGCCGCGAGTTCAAGGAAGGCATGCCCTACTGGGGTGCCGCCGTCGAGGTCGACGTCGACAACATGGCCGGGTCGGTCAGCGCGTTCGACTCCCACGGTGAGGAGAAGTGGCGGTACCGGCTCAACAACATGCCGATGGCCGCGTCGACCCTCAGCACGGCGGGGAACGTGGTGTTCGCCGGCACCCCGACGGGTGAGTTCCTGGCGCTCCATGCCGAGACGGGCGAGAAGCTCTGGAGCTTCCAGTGCGGCAGCGGTCACCACAGCAGCCCGAGCACCTACACGGTCGATGGCAAGCAGTACATCGCCGTACCGGTCGGCTGGGGTGGCTGGCTGGAAGGCATCGTCCCCGGCATGTCCGGTCAGGGGCACGGTGCCGCGCTGATCGTGTTCTCCCTGTGACAGGCAAGTCCCTCTGATCGACCGGTGGTCGAGCCGCTCCGGCGAGCGGCTCGGCCACCGGTTCGGTGTATCAGCACCGGCCACGGAAAGAACGGTGATGATATGGTGATCCAGTCTTCGACGGTCCAGGAAGAGGAGCGTCCGCCGTGCCTGTACTGCGGCGAGCGCTACGGGCTGGACGAGCTCGCGCACCACACCAGGCCGGTGCACTGCGGGCCCTGCATCACGTGCGTCGACAAGCCCGCATGCTTCAGCTGCCGCCTCATGTACTGCGTCTGCGACGTGCACAGGTACCGAGGCTGAGAGGCCCCCTACGAGCGCGCTCCCCGCGCTCGCCGGGTCAGATCTCGAGCGCCCGGCGCACCGTCGGCGTGTTCCGCCGGGACACCGGCACCATCGTCTCGGCCGGGTCGTCCATGACCAGGACCAGCTCGCCCCTGTCCCGGCGCTCGACCTCCCGGACGCGGCTGAGGTTCACGACGTACTGGCGGTGCACTCGCAGGAAACCGGAGTCGCTCAGCTCGGCCTCGAGCCGGTCGAGGCCGGGGGATGCGGACCGCAACAGCCCCTCGTCGGTGGACAGCCACACGTCGTTGCCGTCCGACTGCGCGAAGCAGACTTCAGGGAGCCGGAGCAGGACCATTCGGTTCTCGCGCGTCGCGACCATCCGACGCGGCTGCACGCGAGGCGGTCCGTCCTCTCCCTCGCGGGGCAGTGGATCCCCGTCCGACACGCCGAACGAGACGATGTTGCCGACCAGATGCCCGGACAGGAACACCGGTCGGAAGGTGATCGACGTCGGCTCGTTGGCGAGCCTGGTGAAGATCTGAGTCGAGCCTGCCCAGTGGGGATTGCGCGACGCCTGCTCGGCGGCGTATTTGGCGGCCTGGATGAAATCGGGCAGCTCCGGCTTCCACCGCACCGCGGGATCGGGCGCAGGCGTGGAGCCCGGGATGCCGAGGAGCACGCCCGCGGTGTCGTCGGCGAGGACGACCCGACCCGCGGGATCCACGGCCGCGAGCGCCGCGGCCGAGCCCGACCTCATGTGGTTGTAGGCCGCCATCAGCTCGGCGCCGTCGTCCCTGGCGTGCTGGCGCAGGATGCGCTGGGCAGTCTTCGCGGCGTTGCCGAGCCAGGCACCCGCGGTTCCGGGAAGATCGCTGCGCCAGCAGGAGATGTTGAGCACCGCGACCGGCTTCCTGGTCACCGCGTCCCGGACCGCCACCCCCGCACAGGTCCAGTCGTGGAACGCCTGGCACCAGTGCTCGGCGCCGCGGATCAGCACGGGGGTGTAAGACATCAGCGCGGTCCCCATGCCGTTCGTCCCGGCGGCGCCCTCGGACCAGCAGAACCACTGCGCCAGGTTGGCCTCGGCGGCGACGGCGCGCGTGCCCTCGTCGCCCCACTGGGCAAGGACCCGGCCGGCGGCGTCGGCGATGGTCACGATGCCACCGACGCTGCTCACCTCGTGCGCCATCGCGGCGGCGCGGAAGCCGAGCTCGGCGATCACGACGTCGTACCCCAGCGCGTGGTCGACCTCGGCGACCGCCGCCGGAGCCTTGGTGAGGCGGGGGTCCACCCGGAACTGGTCCCGGCACCGGTGCCAGGAGATCGCTATCTCGGGCCGCACGCCGCTGAGGTCGTCCTCGCCCCCCGCGAACCGCTCCCACGCCTGGTGCGTCGTCGCCTCAGCTCGGCGGCGAGAGTGCGGGTCGAGCTGGCGTACCTGTGCCATGGGGAGACCGCCTTTGGTCTGTCGGGCCGGGGCGCGGCGATGTGGCCTTCCCGGCACGCTAAACGGCGCCTCGAATCGAGGGCAAGAAGCGTGGGCTGACGCCTGACGAACGGTGGTGAATCGGTGATCAGCGGCGGCCGTGCACCCACGAGCGGTGGGAACCGCAGTGGGGGCGGGGGGCACGTATTATCGCCTTTCCGGCGGATCTGTGCAGTTTACCCTGACCGGCCCCTCCGATCGGGTAGTTCTGTGGCCCCTCCGATCGGAGGGGTTCCAACCTGATATGGCTAAACAGCGCAGAATGCCTTGGAGCGTGTGTGCGTGTCGAGATATTTTTGTCATTTCTGTAAGTGTGCTCGGTGATCTACGGATCTCCGAAGCGCAGCGACAAGGAGGTCGTCGCTATGACCGGGAGAGTGCCGCCGCTGGTGATCGCACCGAGCAGGCCCAGCGGACGTGACCGCGCGCCCGACGGATCTCTGGTGGCGACCTCGTCGGCCAAGGAGGTGGCTCGCGCGTGGGAGGACTTCGCCGCGGGCGAGGACATCGAGACGGGCGTTCGGCCCGAGATCCTGGCCTCCTGGTACCGGTGCCGCGATCGGTACGAGGTCGACCGCACGCTGGACGTCGCCCCGGGGGCCCGGGGCGACGAGGCCCAGCGGGTCGACAACGGGGTGATCTTCACCGCGCTCGGCGGGGTGGGTGCGCTGGCGGGCAAGGAGGTCGAACGCGACGGCGCCGTCGTCACCGTGACGGACGGGGAGGGGCGGGTCCTCGGCACCTGGGGCGACCCCTCTGCACAACGGCGCGCCGAACTGCACAATCTCGCGCCCTGGTCGTCGTGGTCGGAGGAGTGCACCGGCACGAACGGCATGGGCACCGCACTCGAGGTGTCCGGTCCGGTGACGGTGACCGGGCCGGAGCACTGGTGCCAGGCGTTCCACCAGTGGGCGTGCGCGGGCATCGCGATCCGTGACGTGGTGACCGGCGCGCCGGTGGCGTCGATCAACATCTCCCGGTGGAACGCCTCGCTGCCCAAGCTGGTGCCGCCGTGGCTCACGAAGGCGGTCTCGTGCGTGGAGCAGGAGATCTACCGACGCGCCATCTACGAGGCCGACAAGGTGATCGCCGAGTTCACCAGGAGGTGCGCGCAGGCCCGCGGTGCGTTCATGGCGATGGACCGCGGCGGGAACGTGATCGCCGCGAACGACGCGGCGGTCGCGATGCTCGGGCTGGCCGGCGAGACCCCGATCGTCGCGGGGGCGTCCGAACCGGCGGAGCGCTGGATCCCGGACATCCCCGGGCTGCCGGACGTGGTGCGATGGGCCAAGGACCGGGCGCAGGGACACACGGAGTGGAGCGGCTACGC
Source organism: Pseudonocardia terrae (assembly GCF_021343995.1). GTDB lineage: Bacteria > Actinomycetota > Actinomycetes > Mycobacteriales > Pseudonocardiaceae > Pseudonocardia > Pseudonocardia terrae. The sequence goes on from NZ_JAJTTE010000092.1 coordinate 14,310, forward strand.
GCGGCTGCCGGTGTGTCCCGGCGAAGGGGACGTGCCCCTGACGATGCGGTCCGTCGTCGACGTGAACCACGTGGTGGGCATGCTGTGCGAGTTCGGGGTGCAGGAGGGCGACTCCTACGAGCGCGGCGACGACCAGGCGATCGGTCCGCTGCCCCGCTGCGTCATCGGGATGCGCAACGACCGGCTGGTCCTGCTGGCGCCGTCGGAGATCCGCTACGCCGAGGCCGACCGGAACATCGTCTGGCTGGTCACGGAGCGCGGCCGCATCCAAGCCGCGACCCGAGGCCTGGACAACGTCGAGCGGGCGCTGGCGCCCTACGGGATTCGCCGGGTGCACCGGGGGTACCTGGTCAACCTGCGCCGGGTGGCCGAGATCGAACGGGGCCTCAAGGGGGAGCTCTTCCTGATCATGGACTCCCGGGAGCACGAGCTGGTGCCCGTCTCCCGGCGGCACGCCCCGGATCTGCGGCGCTTGCTCGGTATCTGATCAGGTCGGCCGCTCGGAAAGCGCCTCCACCTGGCTGCGCAGCCCTTCCACCGCCCGCGCCGGATCCGTGGCCGCGTAGACGGCCGAGCCGGCGACGAAGCAGTCGACGCCGGCCTCGGCGGCCTGTTCGATCGTGTCGGCGTTGATGCCGCCGTCGATCTCCACCACCAGGTTCAGGTGGCCGGTGTCGACCAGCGTCCGCGCGGTGCGCACCTTGCCGAGGACGTCGGCGATGAACGTCTGGCCGCCGAATCCGGGCTCCACGGACATCACGAGCAGGGTGTCGTAGTGCTTGAGCACGTCGACGTAGGGCTCCAGCGGCGTGCCCGGCTTGATCGCCAGCCCCGCCTTCGCGCCCGCGGCGCGCAGGTTCTTCGCGAGCATGACCGGGTCCTCGGCGGCCTCGACGTGCACCGTGACGTTGTACGAACCCGCTTCCGCGTAGCCGATCGCCCAGCGATCCGGCTCCTCGATCATGAGATGGCAGTCCAGCGGTAGGTCCGTGGTGGCCAGCAGCGACTGCACGACCGGCAGGCCCAGGGTCAGGTTCGGCACGAAGTGCGCGTCCATGACGTCCACGTGCAGCCAGTCCGCGCCGCGGCCGGGCTCTCCGCGCACCGCAGCCACTTCGTCGGCGAGCCGGGCGAAGTTCGCGGAAAGGATGGACGGCGCTATCAACGGCTGGTTCGACACGGCGTCGAGCGTAAGCCCGCGGTGGCCGGTGCACGGCTATTCGGTGTGTGCATGGGGGATTGGTTTTTCGGATGTGCTGGGGTGTTGCCGGG
>NZ_JAJTTE010000093.1 GCF_021343995.1 Pseudonocardia terrae
CCGGGCGGTGGCGCGTGAACCCCCGGCCAAGGGGTAGGCCAGCGGTATGAGCGGCTCACCGATCGTCCGGGCGCTGCGCGCCACCGAGTCCGTCCGCGTCGGCGACGACGTCGGCGCGGCCGTGCAGCGCGGCCTGCGCCGGGTCCTCACCGGGAGCCGGCTCGACGGGGCGCTGCGCGGCTCCTGGCTCGGCCATCCGGTGCATCCACTGCTCGTGACCGTGCCGATCGGCGCCTGGGTCTCCGCCGCCCTGCTCGACGCCGCCGGCGGGCAGGAGGAGGCGGCCCGCCGCGTCGTGGGGGCCGGGATGCTGAGCCTGCTGCCGACGGCGGTGACCGGGCTCGCCGACTGGAGCGGGCTCGACGACCGCCGCCGCCGGGTCGGGATGCTCCACGCGGCCGGGAACGTGGTGTCCGCGGCCTTCCTCGGGGCCTCCTACGTCGCGCGCCGGCAGGGTCGCCACCGCACCGGCGCCTTGTTGTCGCTGGTCGGCGCGCTGCCGTTGGGGGTCGCCGGCGCCCTCGGCGGGCACCTGTCCTACGCGCAGGGCGCAGGCGTCGGGCGGTGGGCCGAGGCGTCCCCCGACGCCGGGCGGACGGAGCGGGAGGGCCCTGCCGATCTCGCCGACACCGCCGCCACCACCGACACTGCCGATGCCGCCGGTAGCGCCGATACCGGCGCGATCCCGGGCGCCGGGCCGGAGGCGAACCCGACCTGATCCGCATGCCCACCGCCACCCGCGGGTAGCAGCCGGGCATGACCGATCGATCGCACGGCGTCCCGCCGGCCGAGCTCGACGACGACGACCTCCGCCGGGAGATGACACATCTGCACGAGACCCGCCACGACACCGTCCTCGGCGGCTCCGAGGACGCGCTCGAGGCCCACACCCGCCGGATGCTCGAGCTCGAGAAGGAGTTCCTGCACCGGCTCCCCGCCGAGGCGGCCCCGGACCCGCGGCGTACCCGCGCGGGCAGCCGCGAGGAGGCCGGGCAGCCGGTCCCGGGCTCGGGCTCGGGCTGAGCGCGCCCGCTCCGCCGTCGCCCGGCAGGTGGCGGCGGACGCCGGTGCTGCCGGCCGTCCGGCCCCACCGCGAGCGCGCAGTACCTGTCGCACACCGGGATCGGCGCATGCCGGACGGGGGGCGGGGTAGGCGACGACGGTGGGTGCCGACCGCACTCGCGTCGTCCCGCGAGGAGGAGTCATGACCGATCGGGCCACCAGAAAGGCCACCCGGGAGGCCGCGGAACGGGCCGCGCGGCAGGGGCCGGGGCACGCCCGCTTCCCCTGGGTCCAGGTGGGGGCGCTGGTCCTCGGCGCGCTGCTGATGATCTACGGCATCGTGGGGTTCTGGCCGGCCTTCTCCCCGCTCGGCCCCGACGGTCGGCAGTCGACGCTGCTGGGCCTCGAGATCAACCCGCTGCGCTGCGTCCTGCAGCTGGCGCTGGGCGTGATCGGGATGCTCTGCGCCACGCGGCTCTCCACCGCCCGGGCCTACGGCTGGCTGCTCGCCGTGGTGAGCGTCGCGTTCGTGGTGTTCGGGATCCTCGGCGTCCTGGACCACGACATCGACTGGCTGGGCATGAACGTGCCGTCCACCGTGGTCGCCGGCGTGTTCGCCGTGCTCGGCCTCGTGCTGGCGCTCGGGCCCGTGCGTCGCGGGTTCCCCGGCGGCGAGCACGAGCCGGTGCACGCCGAGCCGAGCCGGCGCGAGGACCGTTAGCCGGGCCTGCGCGCCAGCTCCGTGGGCGCGGCGTGCCGGCCGCGCCGCGAGCCGCGATAGGCCCGCGCGCGCACCCCCGCGAGAAAGGGCACCGGGCGCAGCCGCGGGTGCTGGTGCAGGACCGGGTCGAACGCCACCGCGCCGGGCCGCTCACCGGTGAGGACGAGCGTGGCCACGGCCCGCCGCTCCCGCGACCGGGCCTCGACCAGCCGGAAGCGCAACGACCGGGTCCGCAGGGCGTCGGGGACGGTGCGGGGGTCCGCCGGCGGGTCCGGCTCCCGCGGCTCCGGCTCGACGAGCAGCCGCAGGCGGCCCAGGGCCGTGTCGTAGGGCAGCAGGGTGCTGTAGGTCGACGTCCGCCACCCGCGCGCCGGGGCGAGCACCGCACCCCCGGCGGTCGAGGTGGTGAACAGCAGGTCGACGGCGTCGCCCGTCCCGTCCGGCTCGACGCGCACGGCCACACCGAGCAGGTCCGGCAGCAGTCCCGGTGTCCCCGCGCCCTTCGACAACCGCACCAGCACCCGGTGCGGGCCGGGACCGAGCGCCACCCCCACCGCCGACCCGCCGTCGTCGATCCGCAGCTCGCCCCCGAGCAGGACGCCGCGCGGGTGGAACGCCGGGGCCCGGCGCAGCCGCGCGAGGGTCCGGAACACCGTCCTGATCACGACCGGAAGGTGCCCGCGGTGGCCACGCGGAAACCGACACCGGAGGCATCGGTGGCATGGGTGGCATGGGTGGCGTGGGTGGCATGGGTGGCGCGCCCGCGGGTACGCGTCCGGCGGAGGTCGCACCCGGGAGGAGCGATGGTGTCGGGGGACCCGAGGATCCTGGCCCGCAGGCTCGCGCCGGTCGCCGTCGTGGCCGGCACAGCGCTGCTGGTGCGCGGGTGCCTGGGGTTCACCACCGACGTCGCGGCCGCCGCGGCCGTCGGAACGGTGATCGCGACGCCGCCCGTCGCGGTCTGGTCCCTGCAGGCCGGGCCGCACCGCTCGCTCGCCCGCGTGCTCGTCCGGACCGGGCTCGCGGTCGTCGCCCTGGTCCTCGCGGGGTGGGGAGCGGTCGTCACGGTCCACGGCGGGATCGGCGGCGTGCTGGCGACGCTCGCCGTGGCCTGTCTCCTGGGCGCGGTGTCCCGGACGGTCCGCGCGCGCCGCCCCGATCCTCCCCGCACCCGATCGGCGACGCGCTCGCTCCCCCTGGCCGAGCTGTGCCGGCAGTGGCGGCTGAGCTGCGCCCGGCTGCAGCGCGTCCGCGACCCCGCCGAGCTCGACCTCGTCACCGCGCTGCGGGCCGCCTACCTCGACGAGTTCGAGCGGCGTGATCCCGAGGGCTTCCGCACCTGGACACGGGACGACGCCGCGGGCCGGTCCGATCCGGCGGGCTGGCTGCGGGACCGGTCCGTCTGACGTCGCGCCGGGGGCGTCAGGGCTCCACGCTGCCGGGGCCGGCACCGCTCACGCTGCCCGGACCCTCGGCGTCGGGGTCCGGTCCCTCCCCCGCATCGCTCTGCGGGCCCTCCCCCTCGAGCACCTCGTCGCCGTGCAGGATCTCCGCGCCCCGCAGCACGGTGTCGTCGTGCTCGCCGTCCGTGGGCTCCTCGGGTCGGGTCATGGGTACGGCCTACCCGGGTTCCGGCGGCAACCTGCGTCGCGCGAACCCGTCAGGAATCGAGAAGCCCCGCCGCCCGGCCGCTCCTAGCGTGAACGTCGTCGACAGCACCATCCGGACCGGAGCCCCACCCTCGTCCCCGTCGTCCCTCCAGGAGGCCCCGATGAACCGCAACAAGGCGATCCGCCAGATCCACCGTTGGACGTCCTTCGTCTTCACGGTGACCGTCGTCGTCTGCTTCGCCGCCGTGGCGGGAGTGCTGCCCTTCTGGGTCTACTACCTGCCGCTGCTCCCGCTCGCGGTGCTGCTGTTCAGCGGTCTCTGGCTGTTCGCCCTGCCCTACGCCACCCGCCGGCGGGGCGCGCGGCGGGTCGCCGTAGGTACGTGAGGTCGATGGGCTGGGTGCCTCAGCCTGGATTCAGGCTCAGGCGTCCACGGGCTTGAGCGGGTCGTGGCCGAGGCGCATGAGCTTGCGGCGCCAGGCCGCCTGGCCCGCGGTCGGTTCGAGGTCGTCGCGGCGCTGCGACAGCACCCGGTCGACCACGCGTTGCATGCACTCCGCGTCCGCGGCCGTGAGGTCCTCGCGGCGCTTGCGCAGGATGGCGAGCACCTCGCGGCCGGTCGGTGTGCCGGCGTGGTCGGGTTCCACCTCGGCGTCGACGTCGGCGGAGTCGGTCCGCAGCCAGTCCTCCAGCTCGCGGGACGTCATGTTCACCACGCGGTGGAACTCGTTCCAGAGGGTGTCGTCGACGTGTTCGGCCATGCCCCGGGTCTACCCCTCGGGCCCGCGCTCACACGGGGTCGTGGGTCGTCAGCCGAGTGGGGCGGTGAGCTCGACGTCGATGGCGGTCGGGCTCCCGACCGCGCGGGAGGCCCGCGCGTTCGGGGCCCGGCACCCTACCCGTCCGGCTACGGTTCCCCGGTGGCACTGCAGCGGGGCCTGGCGTTGCTCGTCGCCGGGGCGTTCTTCATGGAGATCCTCGACGGCACCGTGATCGCCCCGGCGGCCCCGCACATCGCGGCGGATCTCGGGGTGGCCCCGGTCGACGTCAACGTGGCGATCACCGCCTACGTGCTGACCCTCGGCGTCCTCATCCCCGTCAGCGGCTGGCTCGCCGACCGGTTCGGCGGCCGGCGGGTGTTCTGTGCGGCACTGGCGATCTTCGTGCTGGCCTCGGCCGGGTGCGCGCTGGCGCCGGACCTCGGCGCGCTCACCGCCGCACGGGTGGTACAGGGTGCCGGCGGGGCCATGATGGTCCCGGTCGGGCGGCTGGTCGTGCTACGGACCACCGCGAAGACGGACCTGGTGCGGGCGATCGCGTACCTGACCTGGCCGGCCCTGCTCGCGCCTGTGCTCGCCCCGGTCGTCGGCGGGGTGCTGGCCGAGTACGCGTCGTGGCGGTGGATCTTCGTGATCAACGTGCCGCTCGGGCTGGCCGCGCTGGGCGTGGCGCTGCGGATCGTCCCCGGGTTGCGCGCCGAGACCCCGCCCCCGCTCGACCGCCGCGGCTTCGTGCTCACCGCGATCGGGGTCGCCGCGCTGATCGTCGGACTGGAGGGGCTCGGCTCGAGCTTCTCCCCGACGACGATCGCCGCGCTCGTGGTGGCGGTGCTCGGCGTCGGGCTGGCGGTGCGGCACCTGCTGCGCGCCGAGCGCCCCCTCGTCGACCTGCGGATCCTGCAGTTGGCGACCTACCGGGTCACGGCGGCGAGCGGCTCGGTGTACCGCGCGGTGATCACCGCGATCCCGTTCCTGCTCCCGCTGCTGTTCCAGGTCGGGTTCGGCTGGTCGGCCGCGCAGGCGGGCGCGGTGGTGATCGCGCTGTTCGTCGGGAACGTGGCGATCAAGCCGGCGACGACCCCGATGATGCGCCGCTTCGGCATCCGGACCGTGCTGCTGGCGTCGATCGCCGTGGGCGCGGCCTGCCTGGTGGCGATGGCGTTCCTGCAGCCCACGACGCCGCTGGCGCTGCTGGTGGGCCTGCTGCTGGTGAGCGGGATCGCACGCTCGACCGGGTTCACCGCCTACAACAGCGTCGCGTTCGCCGACGTCGAGGCCGAGCGCATGAACCACGCGAACACGCTGCTCTCCACGCTGCAGGAGCTGGGCGCGGGCCTCGGCGTCGCGGTCGGTGCCCTGCTCGTGCGGCTCGGCGAGGCGGTGCCGGTGGTCGGGGGCGCGGCGGGGCCCTACCGCGTCGCCTTCGTGCTGCTCGCCGTCGTGCTCGCGGTGCCGGCCGCGGCCGCGTTGCTCCTCGACCGTACGGCGGGCGACGCCGTCACCGGCCACTGATCCCGCCTGCTCGGAACCCCGAGACGGCGAGGCCGGTCGGTTCGGACCGCACGCTCACGTCGTCGAAACCCGCCGCCCGGAGGGCACCGCCGACGGCGGTCGTGATCCGGTCCGGCGGCTGGGGCCCGGTCGGGCCGAAGCACACGTGCAGGCGGCCGCCGGGGCGGAGCGCCGAGTGCAGCACGGCGAGCTCCGCCGCGGGCGAGCGCGTCCAGAAGACGTTGACGTCCACCGAGAACGCGCCGTCGAACCCGCCGGCCGGGAGGTCGAGGGCGGCCAGCTCGGCGGCCCGGACCTCGAGCAGGCCGGACGCGACGTGGGCGGCGTTGCGCCGCAGGGTCCGCTCGACGGCGACGGCGGAGCGGTCCACGGCGAGCAGCCGCGCCCCGCGCCGGCAGACCAGGTCGGCGGCCACGCCCGGCCCCGGTCCGATCTCGAGGATCCGCTCGTCCGGCCATGGGTCCAGCAGGTCGACGGCCCACACGACGCGTTCAGGAACGGACACACCGGACATCCTGCCCGACGAAGCGCAGGCCGTCAGGCGGTCTCGGCGTCGGGCTGCAGCGGCGGCTCGGCCGCGACCCGCGGCCTGGTGGCGAGGGCGTCGGCGACCGAGGTGAGGACCTCGGCGAAGTCGGTCGGGAAGGTCGCCGGGTCCACGCCGGGCTGGAAGGGCTGCAGGCAGACGGCGCGGTCGATCCGGTCCGGGTCGGCGGGGCCGTCGTGGTCGAGCGCGTCGACGACGAGGGCGTAGGCCACCGCGTCGCTGGTCCCGATCGTCAGGTGGTCGGCGGGGTGCGCGGGGCAGATCGACTGCAGCGAGACGTTGCGGACGTCGGCGCCGCCGTCACGCAGGACCGAGCTGGCCGGCGGCGCGGCGTCGGGCAGCAGCGGCGGCGTCTCGACGTTCGGCACCACGACCTCGTCGAGGTCGGTGAAGGCCACGGTGTAGTCGACCTCGTCGTAGGTCTCCCGCCCGGCGTTGAGGACGGCGAGGAACTGCGCGTCGGCCCGCTGCTGCTGGATCGCGGCGGCGCACCCGCCCGGCGCGAGGCAGATCCCGTTCGCGACCACGGTGCCGTGGTTCGACGGGGCGAGCCCGACCAGGTCGTCGACGTCGTGCCGGGTGTCCGGCCAGAACTTCAGGGCCCAGCGCGTGATCATGCCGCCCTGGCTGTGCCCGACGACGTCGATCGGCCCGCCGGCCCGCTCGCTCATGGTCCGCACCGCGGCGACGACGTACTCGGCGGCGACCTGGATGTCGCCCATGGCGCGGTCCGGCAGCTCGACGGTGCAGAACGGGCGCCCCTCCGCCGCGAACGCCCGGGCGTAGTTCCAGGAGAACTCGGCGGGCGTCTGTGTGGTGCCCGGGATGAGCAGCACGGGTTGGTGCTCCGCGTCGCCGAGGTCGCCGGTGCAGCTCAGGCTCTGCGCGAGGGCCTGCTCGGGAACCTGCAGGGCCGGCCCGTCCTCCTCCGCGGCCGCGGTCGCGACCGAGGCTCCGAGCCCGACCGTCACCGCGGCGAGCACCGCCGCGACCCGGATCCCCGCCGTACGCGCGACGTTGCGCATCCCCCACCCCTTCACCGCTCGACCGATCGGGTGATCAACGAGCCGTCACGGGACCGGGATGCTCCCCGTCCGGGTGGTCGGCGCCGGTGTCAGTCGTGCCGCAGGGCCAGCCCCACCCACGCGAACAACGCGACGCCGGACAGCACGCCCGAGATCACGCCGATCACGGCGGGACCGGCCCCGAGGAACCCGGCGACGGCACCCGCCACCCCGAGGGCCGTGACGACGGCGCCGAGGCCGGTGAACTGCGGGAGCCGCCAGATGCGGGCGAGGCCGAAGAAGTGCACGCCCACCACGAACGCGACCCACGTGACCGCGAACCGCGGCGCCTGCAGCACACCGTTGATCACGGCGAGGCCCACCGCCAGTGCGAGGACCTCGGCGGCCACGACGGCGGCGTACCGCCGATCGAAGCCGCCGCGACCGGGAACCGGCTCGTCGGCGCCGGCCCGCCGCAGCTGCCGGACGGTGCCGACGGCCAGCACGACCGCGACCACCACCGCCGCGAGCCGCAGCGCGAGCCGCGGACCCGGGGCCAACTCCCCGGTGTTGGCCAGGACGAACACCACCCCGAACACGAGCCCGATCGACGAGCCGATGAATCGTCCGGTGCGGGGGTCCACTGCCATGCAGTGGATCTTCCGGCCCGGGGCCGTGGGGAGGCAAACCGGTTACCGCGCGGCCCGAGGTCGGCCCGAGGTCAGCCCGCGGTCAGCGGGGCCGAAGCGGCGGCCGCCACGCCGGGGCTGCAGTCGCGCTGAAGTGGCCGCCGCGCCGGAGCAGTCGCCGCCCGAGAACGGACTCAGCGGTTGCGGAACCGCGTCAGCATGCTGCGGGCACGCTCACGGTTGCGCGGGTCGGCGGCCAGGCGGCGACCCTGGTCGGTGAGCTGACGCCCGCGGGGGCTCTGCAGGAAGCGCTTGACTCGTTCGACGATCGGCATGGCGCCCGGGTACCCCGGGCCCCACCGATTCACGCATACGGGACGAACGTCACGTCCCGCAGAAGGTGCGGAACGAACCGAAGCTCGGCGGGGCAGGGAGGGCGTAGGCCTCCAGCCCGGGCCGCTCCTCGAACGGACGGGCGAGCACCGCGAGCAGCCGGTCCAGCGGGGCCCGGTCGCCCGCCACCGCGGCGGTGAGCGCCTCGTCGACCAGGTGGTTCCGCGGGACGTAGACGGGGTTGACCCGGTCCATCGCCGTGGCGACCTCGGTCCCCGCGCGGGCCGGCAGGGCGGCGCGCCACCGCTCGGACCAGGCGTCGAACCCCTCCCCGACCAGGGCCCGCGCGGGCTCCGGATCGCCGGCCGCCGCCCGCGACAGGACCCGGAAGAACGAGGTGAAGTCCGCCTTCCGCTCCTGGAGCAGCGTCAGCAGGTCGTCGACCAACGACGTGTCCTCGGGTGCGTCGGCCAGCCCGAGCTTCGCGTGCATCCCCGCGCGCCAGTGCCGGTCGTAGCGGTCGGCGAAGGACAGCAGCACCTCGGTGGCCACCGTGATCGCGGCGTCGCTGTCCTCGCCGAGGAGCGGGAGCAGCGCCTCGGCGAACCGGGCCAGGTTCCACTGCGCGACGCCGGGCTGGTTGCCGTAGGCGTAGCGGCCGCCGTGGTCGATCGAGCTGAACACGGTGGCGGGGTCGTAGGCGTCCATGAAGGCGCACGGCCCGTAGTCGATGGTCTCGCCGGAGATCGTCATGTTGTCGGTGTTCATCACGCCGTGCACGAACCCGACGAGCATCCAGCGGGCGATCAGCTCGGCCTGCGCCTCGACCACGCTCGTGTAGAGGGTGAGGTAGGGGTTGTCGGCCTCGGCCGCCGCCGGGTGGTGGCGGGCGATCGCGTGGTCGGCGAGGCGGCGCAGCAGGCCGGTGTCCCGGGTCGCGGCCGCGAACTGGAAGGTGCCGACGCGGATGTGGCTGGCGGCGACCCGGGTCAGCACCGCGCCGGGCTCCATCCGGTCCCGCGCGACCTGCTCCCCGGTCCCGACGACGGCGAGCGCGCGCGTGGTCGGGATGCCCAGCGCATGCATCGCCTCGCCGATCACGTACTCGCGCAGCATCGGCCCGAGCGGCGCCTTCCCGTCGCCCCCGCGCGCGAACGGTGTGCGCCCCGACCCCTTGAGGTGCAGGTCGCGGCGCTGCCCGCGGGTGTCGAGCACCTCGCCGAGCAGCAGCGCGCGCCCGTCGCCGAGGCGCGGGACGTACCCGCCGAACTGGTGCCCGGCGTACGCCATCGCCACCGAGGCGGCGCCCTCCGGCTTCGCGTTCCCGGCCAGGACCGCGACGCCCTCGGGCGTGCGCAGGGCCTCGGCGTCGGCCCCCAGTTCGGCCGCGAGCTCCTCGTTCAGCGCGACGAGGGCCGGCTCCGGCGCCGGGGCGGCGTCCCACGGCACGCACAGCTCGCCCAGGTCGCGGAGGTAGGAGTTGTCGAACGTGAACAGCGACCCGAGCGCGAGACTCATGCGACAGAGGCTAACCCCGGGTCCGTCCGGGTGCCGCTCGCACACCGCCCGGGTGAGCAGCGCCGAGGTGCTCCGCGCGCAGGCCGAGGGCGAACGGCTGACGCTCGCCGACGTCGTCATCGACCGGGGGGCCGCGGAGTCCGCCGCCGCGTCCTGAGGCCGCCCGTCAGTACCGCACGTCGCTCTGCAGGACCGGGCCCGCCCACCCCGAGCGCCCGCGCCGATCACCTCGTGGAGGCGAGGTGCACCCGGTGCTCCCGCCCACAGGGTGACGACCATGACGAGGACCGAAGGGGCCGGCGGCGTCGCGCCGGCGACCGCGAAGGCAGCCGTGCTGCCGCTGGCACTCGCGCAGTTCGTGGCGAGCTACGCCGCGTCGAACATGAACGTCGCGATCACCTCGATCGCCGACGACCTCGGCACCTCGGTCACCGGGATCCAGACCACGATCACGCTGTTCACGCTGACCATGGCGGCGTTGATGATCCCGGGCAGCAAGCTCACGGACATCTGGGGCCGCAAGTTCTGTTTCCTGCTGGGGCTGATCGTGTACGGGGCCGGCGCGCTGCTCGCCGCGCTCGCGCAGGGCCTGCCACTGCTCATGTTCGGCTACTCGCTGCTCGAGGGCGTCGGGTCGGCGCTGCTCATCCCACCGATCTACATCCTCATCACGGTGCTGTTCGACGACACGACCAGCCGCGCCCGCTACTTCGGCGTGGTCAGCGGCGCGGCCGGGATCGGCGCGGCGGCGGGCCCCCTGATCGGCGGCCTCATCACCAGCTACATCAGCTGGCGGGCGTCCTTCCTCCTGCAGGTCCTGATCGTCGCGGCGATCGCGTGGCTGGGCCGCGGCATCGTCGACCCGCCGCTGCCGGAGCGGCGCCCGGCCTTCGACTGGGTGGGCGCGGTGCTCTCGGCGCTGGGCCTGTTCCTCGTGGTGTTCGGCGTGCTGCAGAGCGGCGCCTACGGGTGGGGCACGGCGACGAAGGACTACGCGATCGGCGGCGCCGTGATCGTCCCGGCGGGCGGGGTGTCCCCGGTGTGGATCTACGTCGGGCTCGGCGTGGTCGTCCTGGCGCTGTTCGCCGTGGCCGCGCGGGCGCGGGAGAAGCACGGCCGCACCCCGCTGGTGTCGCTGCGGCTGTTCACCAACCTGACCTCGAACCTGGGCCTGCTGACGCAGAACCTGCAGTGGCTGGTCCTGCAGGGCGCGTTCTTCGTGATCTCGGTGTTCTTGCAGCAGGTCCGCGGGTTCTCCGCCATCCAGACGGGACTGCTGCTGATGCCCGCGACGATCGGCCTGCTGCTGTCCTCGGCGGCCGCCCCACGGATGGCCCGCCGGCACAGCCAACGCCGGCTGATCCGCTTCGGGTTCTTCGTCACCACGCTGGGCCTCGCCCTGCTGCTCGCGCTCGGCGGCACCCGACCGAGCGTCTGGAGCTACGTGCCGGGCCTGTTCCTCATGGGCATCGGCGTCGGGATCATGCTGACCGCGTCGGTCAACCTCGTGCAGTCGGCCTGGCCGGAGGAGGTCCAGGGCGACATCTCCGGGGTCTCGCGCAGCGTCTCGAACCTGGGCTCGTCGCTCGGTGTGGCGATCGCCGGCTCGCTCGTCGCGGGCGCGATCCCCGGAGGCGGGCAGTACTTCTCCGCCCTGGTCATCGTCGGCGCGTTCGCGGTGCTCGGGTGGGTCGCGGCGCTGCTGATGCCACGGAAGCCGGGACGGCAGTCGGTTCCGGCGGGCTGAGACGAGCCGGGACGCGCAGCGGGGCGGGTCCGCCTCTTGGTGGTGGGTCGCGCCGGTCGGTGGCGGGGCGGCCCGGGGTCGGTGGCGGGGCGGGGCGGGCGGTAGCGCGGCGGGCAGGCCGGTGGCGCGCCAGAGTCGGTGGCGGAGTACGCCGGGGCCGGTGGCGGGGCGGGCCGGTGGGTGGCGAGCGGGCTGGTGAGTGGCGGGCGGGCTGGTGAGTGGCGGACCGCGATCTCGGGTCGTCGTCGTGATCGGCGCTCGCGTGCACTCACGGCGGCGTCGACGGCCATGACTGCACCGCGCTGACGATCATGGCTGGCGGGGCGGGCGGGGCCGCAACGCGTGCTCACCGATTCCGCGCACGCCCCTGCTGCGGTGCCGCAGTCCTGCCGTGCCGACGCGACCCGAACACCGGACATCGATCATCGAGCAGGCCTGCGCTCCACGGCCATCTCGAGATCTCCCCTGCGCGCAGGCCGAGCCATGCGCGCGCTTCGGAGACCGGCAGACGCCTCGCATGCCGCCCCGGCGGCAAACTCACCGGCCGCTACGACGACGCCGCCCTGTTCGACGCCATCGCCGCCGCCATCGACGCCGGCGCCGCCCCCCGCGACCCCGACGACCCCCGCACCGCCGCCGAACGCCACGCCGAAGCGCTGGCCGAAGTGTGCGCCCAAGTCCTCTCCCGCGGCCGGCTACCCGACACCGACGGGCGCCGCCCCCAGCTCACCATCACCGTGCGCCTGGAAGACCTGCAGCGCCGCGCCGCGTCCGCCTCCCTGGAATTCGGCGGCCAACTCACCGCCCCCACCCTGCGCCAACTAGCCTGCGACGCCGCCGTCATCCCGGTCGTCCTCAACGGCCGCGGGGTGCCCCTCGACATCGGCCGCCTCTCCCGCACCGTCCCCGACGGACTCCGCCGCGCCGTCACCACCCGCGACGGCGGCTGCGCCTTCCCCGGCTGCGACCGCCCACCCTCCCGGTGCGAAATCCACCACGTCCACGAATGGCAACACGGCGGCCCCACCGCCCTGCACAACCTGGTGATGCTCTGCGCGGTCCACCACCGACTGATCCACCACTCGCACTGGGAAGCCCTCATGGCCGACGGCCTACCGGAGTTCATCCCACCGTCCTGGATCGACCTCAGCCGCACCCCCCGCCGACGACCACCACCCCTCCTCCAGCCCGTGGGCTGACTGCTCATCGGTTGATCGTGGTGAGGGGGTGGTGCTGGTGGCAGCCTGCCGTCGTGCCCCTTGCCGTCGGGCCATCGCCAGCCTGACCCGACCCTCGTGCCGCACGAGAGCGCCACGACCCGGACAAGCACCGCGACCGACGACGCCGCCGCCCGGCACCCGACAACGCCGCCGAGCACCGACAACGCCTCCCAGCACCGACAACGCCTCCCAGCACCGCCGATACACGGCTCTCAGCGCGGCAGGGCCGCCCCCACCTGCTCGGCGACCATGTAGGCGGCGTACCAGGCCGGCCAGTTCTCGTCGGGCCGGCCGGTGCGCTTCTCGTGCTCGCCGTGCGCGGCCTCGGCCCGCCGCAGCGCGGCCGCCAGGTCCGCCGTCGAGGTGAAGGTCGTCTCGGCGATGTCGACCCGGCCGGGCAGCCGCCGCGTGATCTCCTGGATCAGCCAGCCGTTGCCGTCGGGGTCGCGGAAGGTGGCGAACGACCGGTAGCTGGTGTGCCCCGGTCCGGGCTCGCCGACCCGCAGGCCCGAACCGTCGGGCCGGAACTGCGCGCCGGGCGTCCCGGGGTGGAACACCTCGGTGACCGCGACGCCGCGGCCGACCAGGTCCGCGCGCGCAGCCTCGATGTCCGGGACGACGAGGTAGAGGACCTGCGCCGAACCGGGCGCGGCCACCGTCATGCCGGTGCCGAACTGGATCGAGCAGGCCGAGCCGGGCGGGGTGAACTGGACGACCCGGAAGCCGTTGTCGGACGGCAGGTCGGCGTCGAGCCGCCAGCCGAGCCGCGCGTAGAACCCCTTGGCGCGGTCGACGTCCGCGACCGGGATGACGACCACCTCGAGCTTGAGGTCGACGGTCGCGGCACCCACCGGCTCGCGGGCCTCGTCACTCCGGACGTCCGTCGTGCTCATCGCAGCCTCCTCGGGCGGGCGGCGGACCCACGAAGCCCCGGCACTCCCCCACGCGCCGCCGCCACGGTGCACCTGCCGCGTCACCATCGGGCCCAGGGACCCGGCGAGGTAGGGCCGTCCGGCACGGGGCGTGCGGGCCCGTCGCTCCTGGAACACCGCCGGTCCGGCTGACGGTCTGTCCCCGAGGACCTGCACGCACGTCGTCCGTCCGGGGTGAGGCCCCCGGGCGACGGCCGCAGGCAGGATCGGGGTACGGCGACGGGAGGAACCATGCGGACCCTGCTCAACATCATCTGGCTCCTGCTGTGCGGGATCTGGCTCGCGCTCGGCTACGTGATCGCGGGGATCGTCTGTTGCATCCTCATCGTGACGATCCCGTTCGGCCTCGCGTCGTTCCGGATCGCCGACTTCTCGCTGTGGCCCTTCGGCCGCGAGCTGGTCCGGCGGCCCGACGCGGGGGCACCCTCGGTCATCGGCAACGTCATCTGGATCATCTTCGCCGGGTGGTGGCTCGCCATCGCGCACCTCGCCACCGCGGTCGCGCTGGCCATCACGATCATCGGGATCCCGCTGGCCCTGGCGAACCTGAAGCTCATCCCGGTGTCGCTGGTCCCGCTCGGCCGGGTGATCGTCGACAGCAGCTCCGTCCGGACCGCGGCCGCCTGACGCTACGGTCGGACGATGGTGGACCTGGGCTCGACGGCGAGGGCGGGGGCGGGCGCGCGGGAGGTCGCCGCGCGGATGGGCGAAGCCGCGGCCGCGTGGCTGGACTCGCTCGATCCGGCGCAGCGGGCCACGGCGGGCGGCGCCGCGCCCACCGCGCACGAGGAGACGGACGCCGAGCGGCGGCGCTGGTTCTACACCCCCACCGACCACGGCGGCCTGACGCTGCACGAGCAGCGGCCCGCGCAGCAGCGGGCGGCCATGCGGCTGGTCGCGTCGGGCCTGTCGACGCCGGCCTACGTCACCGTCGCGACCGTCATGGGCCTGGAGAACGTGCTCGACCAGGCCGAGGGCTTCGTCGCCCGGTTCGACCGCGAGCGCGGCCGCGACCCCGGGATGTACTACCTGCGGGTGTTCGGTGACCCGTCCGGGCCCGGGCCGTGGGGGTGGCGCTTCGGCGGGCACCACGTCTCGTTGAACAACCTGGTCGTCGACGGCGCGCTCGTCGCCTGCACGCCGTGCTTCCTCGGCGCCGACCCGGCCCGTTCCGCCCTGCTCGGCGGGGCCGAGCTGCGCCCGCTCGCCCGCGTCGAGGACCTGGCGCGGGAACTCGTCCGGTCGCTGGGACCCGAGCTCGCCGCGCGGGCCACGCTGCTGCCGCGGGCGCCGTCGGACATCGTGGCGGGCAACCGCACCCGGGTCGCGGAGGGCGACCGGGTGATCCCGCTCGCCGGCATCTGGCGCGGCCGGTTCGCCGACTCCGCGGAGCAGCGGCACCTGCAGGCGGTGAGCGACGCCATGGACGAGGCCAGCGGGCTCGACGGCGCCGACCACGAGGCCATCGCGATCAGCACCGAGCCGAAGGGCCTCCCCGCGGCCGAGCTCGACCCCGGCCAGCGCGAGGTGCTGCGGACCCTGCTCACCACCTACCTCGACCGCGCCCCGGCGGGGTTCTCCCCCGTCCCGCGCTACGACGACGACCGGGCCCTCGACCAGGTGCACGTCGCGTGGGCAGGGCCCACCGCGGTCGGCGAGCCGCACTACTACCGGCTGCAGGGCCCTCGGCTGCTCGTCGAGTGGGACAACACCCAGCGCGGGGCCAACCACGCCCACTCGGTGTGGCGCGACCCGACCACGGACTTCGGGATCGACGTCCTCGCCGCGCACCGGGCCCGGCACCACTCCTGAGCCTGGATCCACTGTCGATCTTGGGTCGTGCCGCTAGTTGATCTTTGGCGT
>NZ_JAJTTE010000094.1 GCF_021343995.1 Pseudonocardia terrae
GGGTGGGTCCGGCCTGGGTGGGTCCGGCCTGGGTGGGTCCGGGCTGGACGCCGCGCTGAGCCGAGCCCGGCTGGCCCCCGCCGGGCCGATCCGCATCGGCCTGCACCGGGCGGGGCTGCGCCGGGGCGAACTCCGGCCCGCCGGGCTGGGGCGCGCCGGTGCGACCGGGGCCGGGCTGAGCGAGGCCGGGCTGGGCCGGGTGGGGCTGGGGATCGGTCTGGCGCGGCGGGCCGGACCGGCTCGCACTCGGCCGCCCCGAGCCCGACGGGCGGTCGGACCGGCCCGGGGTGGCGTGCCCCGGACCGGGGGGTGCGACGCCCGGCCCGGCGGCGGGGCGCCTCACGTCGGGACGGGCGTCGGCGCGCGCCGCGTCCGGGCGCCCCACGTCGGTGGGGGCGTCAGTGCGGGCGTCGGTGCGGGCGTGGGAACCGGCGTCGGGCTGCTCCGGGCGACGCACCGGCCCCTCGATGCGGCGGGTGTCGAACCAGTCCGCCGGGCCGTCGGGCCGGTCCGGGGGCGGGTCGTCCGCGCGGTGACCGTTCGGCGCGGCCGGTCCGGGGGCGGGCGCGCGGTCGTCGCGCAGCTCCTCCCTGGAGGGCTCGGCGTCGTCCACGCGCGCCGGAGCCGGCCCGGGCACGTCCTCGGGCCGGGGACCAGCCGGCGTGCTGGGGCTCCGGTACTCGCGCATCCCTTCCATGGTGCCCGACGGACGTCGATCCCTCCTGCCGGGCCCGCCCGGGCGCGCCGCGCCGCGGAAACGGTGATGAGCTGCGCAAACGCCCTCAGGCGCCGACCTCGTCGAGCACGAGCGGGCCCCGATCGACCGGTTCGTCCCCGATCGCGAGGCCGTCGCCGAGCGCGGCGCGGGCGCCCGCCACCGCATCCGGGGTGTCGGTGTGCAGCTCGAGCAGCGGCTCGCCGGCCCGCACCTCGTCGCCGAGACCCACCAGCAGGCGCACCCCCGCCGCGGCCTGGACCGGGTGTTCCTTGCGCGCCCGGCCCGCCCCGAGCCGCCAGGCCGCGGTGCCGACGGCCAGCGCGTCGAGCCTGGTGAGCGCGCCCGAGGCCGGCGCGTCGACGGTCTCGACGTGTGTCGCCCGCGGCAACGGCGCGCCCGGGTCGCCGCCCTGCGCGGCGATCATCCGCTCCCACACCGCGAACGCGCGGCCCGACGCCAGGGCCTCCGCCGGGTCCACGTCGATCCCGGCCAGCCCGAGCATCGCGCGGGCGAGGGCGAGGGTGAGCTCCACGACGTCGGGCGGCCCGCCCCCGCGCAGGACCTCGACCGCCTCGGCGACCTCCAGGGCGTTGCCGACCGTCCGACCGAGCGGCACCGACATGTCGGTGAGCAGCGTCCGGGTCGGCAGACCGTCGGCCGCGCCGATGGCCACCATGGACCGCGCGAGCTCCTCGGCGGCCTCCCGGGTCCGCATGAAGGCGCCGCTGCCCACCTTGACGTCGAGGACCAGCCCGTCGGTCCCCTCGGCGATCTTCTTGCTCATGATCGAGCTGGCGATGAGCGGGATCGAGGCGACCGTGCCGGTGACGTCGCGCAGCGCGTAGAGCTTGCGGTCGGCCGGGGCGAGCGAGGGCGTGGTCGCGCAGACGACGGCGCCGACCTCCGCGAGCTGGGCCGCGACCTCGTCCGTCGACAGCTCCGCCCGCCAGCCCGGGATCGCCTCCAGCTTGTCCAGGGTGCCGCCGGTGTGGCCGAGCCCGCGCCCGGACAGCTGCGGCACGGCCGCACCGCACGCCGCCACCAGGGGCGCGAGCGCGAGCGTGAGCTTGTCCCCCACCCCGCCCGTGGAGTGCTTGTCGACGAGCGGGCGCCCGACGTCCGGCAGCGCGAGCCGCTCCCCGGACTCGATCATGGCGAGGGTCCAGCGGGCGGTCTCGGCGTCGTCCATGCCGTTGAGCAGGATCGCCATGGCGAGGGCCGCCATCTGCTCGTCGCCGACCTCGCCGCGGGTGTAGGCGGCGACGACCCAGTCGATCTGCGCGTCGGTGAGGCGGTGGCCGTCCCGCTTGGTGGCGATGACGTCGACGGCGGAGTGGGTCACGCGTGCTCCTCGGGTCCCGGGTCGTCGGCCGACGGTCGGCTCGCAGGGTGCCGGGTCACAGGGTGCCGGGTCACAGGGTGAAGGCGTCGGGCAGGACGTCGGCGAGGGTCCGGATCCCGCGTGGGGTGTCGAGCGCGCAGTCCGGCCCGCCGAGCTCGTACAGCAGCTGACGGCAGCGGCCGCACGGCATGAGCAGCGCGCCCGTGCCCGAGCGGACCGCGACCGCGACGAACCGCCCGCCGCCGGTGATCCGCAGCTGCCCGGC
The DNA here is from genome assembly GCF_021343995.1 of Pseudonocardia terrae. Classification (GTDB taxonomy): domain Bacteria; phylum Actinomycetota; class Actinomycetes; order Mycobacteriales; family Pseudonocardiaceae; genus Pseudonocardia; species Pseudonocardia terrae. The sequence goes on from NZ_JAJTTE010000094.1 coordinate 2,326, forward strand.
GAGCGTGCACTCGGCGCAGAGGGTGAGGCCGTAGGAGGCGTTCTCGACGTTGCAGCCGGTCACGAGGCGGCCGTCGTCGCACAGGGCGGCCGCGCCGACGTGCAGCCCGGAGTAGGGCGCGTACGCCGCGGCCGCCGCGTCGACCGCCGCCGCGCGCAGCCGGTCCCAGTCCCGATCACCGTGGTCAAGGTGCCGGTCCCGGCGCCGATCTTCGTGCTGGTCCCCCGTGGTCACCCGATCGATCCTGCCGGAGGCCGGGCAGGATGTGGATCGTGGACGAGACGAACGTGGTCGTCGACGCGACCCCCGACGAGGTGTGGGCGCTGGTCAGCGACATCACGCGCATGGGCGAGTGGAGCCCGGAGTGCACGGGCGGGGCGTGGCGCGCCGGCGCGACCGGCCCGGTGCTCGGGGCGCGGTTCGTGGGCTTCAACCGACACGGCCGCATCCGCTGGCGCACGCACTGCCGCGTGATCGAGAGCGTGCCGGGCAAGGCGTTCGCGTTCTCCGTGCTGGAGAGCGCGATGACCTGGGGCTTCCGGACCGAGCCGGTCGAGGGCGCTACGCAGCTCACCGAGTGGCGCGAGCGCACCGGCGCCCTCGCGGCCCCGGCGAAGCTGTTCGCCGCCACGGGCCTGCTCGGCCGCGACCGCGAGGGGATGATGGTCGACGGCATGGCGCGGACGCTCGAGCGGATGAAGGCCCGGCTCGAGGAGCGCTGACCCACCCCGCACGTGGGGGGTGGTGCGGGAGCACCACTTCCCGCGCACGGGCGGCGGAGCCAGGCGAACGGCGGATGGGCGAGCGGGCGGCGTCGCCTTATCGTCGCGGTGTGCGCAGGTGGGGGCGGGCAACGGTGGGGACACTGGGCGCCGCGATCGTGACGCTGCTCCTCGCGGGGCCGACGGCGACGGCCGCGGCCGCACCGGCCGGGCCGCCGGTCGCCGCACCGGCCCCGGCCCCGGCCCCGCCTTCCGCCCTCGCCGCACCGGCACCCGCGGGCGTCTGTGCCGGTCAGGAGGCCCCTTCCGGCCCGCCGGCCCGGGAGGAGACCGTCGCGATGGCGCCGGTCCCGGTGCCGCAGCAGCCCGTCGGCGGACCGCGGCTCGGCGCCTGCGGCGACGTCCTGCCCGACGGCGCCGCCCCACCGCCGGCCGTCAGCGCCACGGGCTGGGTGGTCGCGGACCTCGACTCCGGTGCCGTCCTCGCCGCCCACGACCCGCACGGGCGGCAACGCCCCGCGTCGACCCTGAAGATCCTGACCACGCTCGTCGTGCGGGCACAGCTCGACCCGGACGCCGACGTCGTCGCGACGCCCGAGGACGTCCGGGTCGACGGCAGCAAGGCGGGCATCGGCCCCGGCGGCCACTACACCGTGCGGCAGCTGCTGGCCGGGCTGCTGCTCAACTCGGGCAACGACACCGCGATGGCCCTCGCCCGCACGATGGGCGGGGTCCCGGCGACGCTGCAGGCGATGCAGGCCCGCGCCGAGCAGCTCGGGGCGCTCGACACCCGTCCCGCCACGCCGTCGGGTCTCGACGGCCCGGGGATGTCCACCTCGGCCTACGACCTGGCCGTCCTGTTCCGCGTGGCGCTGCGGGACCCGCTGGTGCGCGAGACGCTGGCGACGCCGACCGTGCCCTTCCCGGGCTTCGCCGACCGCCCGGGCTTCCAGATCGCCAACGACGACCCGCTGCTGCACACCTACCCCGGCGCCTTCGCGGGCAAGACCGGCTTCACCGACGCCGCTCGGCACACGTTCCTCGGCGCCGCCGAGCGCAACGGCCGGCGGCTGGTCGTCGCGATGGTCCGCGGCGAGCAGCACCCGGTCCGGATGGTCGCGCAGGCCGGGGCCCTGCTCGACTACGGCTTCGCCCTCCCCGCGACGGCCTCGGTCGGCACCCTCGTCGACTCCCGGCCCGTCGAGCCGACCCCCGCGCCGGCCCCGGCGCCCGTCGCGATCGCCCCGGCGCCGGCCCCCGCCTCGACCCCGGTCCCGGCGTGGGCCGTGGCGGTCACCGCGGCGCTGGTGCTGGTGGCGGGCACCGGGATCGTGCTCGCCCGGCGGCGCCACCGCTAGCGCGTCGGGAACGGTCCCGTCAGCGGCGGGGTCGGAGGGCCCGCAGGCCGAGGAACCCGCCGACGGCGGTCACCGCGCCGGCCCCGAGCAGCCCCGCGGCGGCGGCCGGGCTGGGCCCGGACCGGACGACGACCTCGGGCCGGATCACCGCCGGCGCCGGCACCTCGACCGGCTCCTCCTGCTCGTTCTCCTTCGCCGTGGCCGCCCAGGCGGTGACGAAGAGGATGAACCGCGAGGTGAAGAACGCGAAGACCAGCAGACCGATGATCGGGCCGAACGCCACGCCCGCCGGCGACTTCGTGACCGACGCCAGGTAGATCGTCATGATCTGCTTGAGGACCTCGAAGCCGACCGCGCCGAGCACGGCCGCGCGCATCGCGCTCTTCACGGCGACGGGCGCCCGCGGCAGCCGTGCGATCACCCAGAGGAAGACCAGCCAGTTCGCGGCGAGGCCGAGCAGCACGGCGAACAGGCTGAGCAGGGCTCGCGCCCAGGCCTGGCCGCCGAGACCCACGAGGTCGAGCAGCAGCCGGCCGAACGCGTTGCCCGCCGCCGAGACCGCGAACGACAGCACCAGTGCCAGGCCGAGTCCGACCAGCGCGAGCAGGTCGAACAGCGTCTTCTTGACGACGTTGGGCGTCTCCGGCGGCTGCGCCCACTGCTCGGAGAGCGCCTCGCGGAGGTTGCTCATCCAGCCGATGCCGGAGTACAGCGCGACGAGGAGGCCGATGATCCCGACCGCGCCCGCGGAGCTGATGGCCTGGTCGATCACCTGGTTGATCGTGTCGCCGAGCTGGCCCGGCACCTGCGCGGTGATGCCCTCCTGGATCTGCTGCAGCAGCTGCGGCTGGCTCTTCAGGACGAACCCGGCGATGGCGAACGCGACCATCAGGATCGGCACGAGCGCCAGCACGCTGAAGTAGGTGATGGCCGCGGCGTAGTGGTCGCCGTGCCGGTCCGTGTACCGCGTCCCCGCCCGCATGACGTGGTCGAGCCACGGCATGCGCTCCCGGGCCTTCTCGATCGCGGTCGGGCCGTCGTCGGTGTCCTTCGCCCCGTCGTCGGCCGCGCTCGCGCGGGTCTTCTCGTCCGTCGTCGGCCCGGCCACGCCCTCACCCCATCAGCTCGTCGGCGGCAGGAACCCGATCCTCTCGTGAACGGCCGCCAGCGTCGCGCCGGCGACCTCACCCGCCCGGGTGGCTCCGCGGGCGAGCACCCGATCGAGCTCGGCCGGGTCCCCCAGGTATGCCTGTACCCGTTCGCGCAGCGGAGCAACGAAGTCCGCCACGACCTCGCCGAGATCCTTCTTCAGGTCGCCGTACCCCTTGCCGGCGTACTCGGCCTCGATCTCGGCGACCTTGCGGTCGGTGAGCGCCGAGTAGATGGTCAGCAGGTTCGCGATGCCCGGCTTCGCCTCCGGGTCGTAGCGGATCTCGCGCTCGTTGTCCGTGACGGCCGAGCGGATCTTCTTGGCGATCCGCTTCGGGTCGTCGAGCAGCTCGACGATGCCGCCGGGCGTCGACGCCGACTTGCTCATCTTCACCGCCGGGTCCTGCAGGTCCTGGATCTTGGCCGCGCCCGCCGGGATGAACGGCTCCGGCACCGTGAACGTCTCGCCGAAGCGCTGGTTGAAGCGCTGTGCGAGGTTGCGGGTCAGCTCCAGGTGCTGACGCTGGTCCTCGCCCACCGGGACACGATCGGCCTGGTAGAGCAGGATGTCCGCCGCCATCAGCACCGGGTAGCTGAACAGCCCGACCGTGGCCCGGTCGGTGCCCTGCTTCGCGGCCTTGTCCTTGAACTGCGTCATCCGGGAGGCCTCGCCGAACCCGGTGTAGCAGTCGAGGACCCACGTCAGCTGGGAGTGCTGGGGCAGGTGGGACTGCACGAAGATCGTGCAGCGCTCCGGGTCCAGCCCGAGCGCGAGCAGCTGTGCGGCGGCGTTACGGGTGCGCGCGGCCAGCGTCGCCGGATCGTGGTCGACGGTGATCGCGTGCAGGTCCGGGATGAAGTAGAACGCGTCGTGGTCGTCCTGCAGGGCCACCCACTGCCGGACGGCGCCGAGGTAGTTCCCGAGGTGGAAGGAGTCGGCGGTCGGCTGGATCCCGGAGAGCACCCGGGGACGTCGCGCGGTCGTGTCGGTCCCGGTCATGGGACCAGTCTCTCAACCACTGTCGACGTGCTTTCGCGCGCCACCGGGCACGAGGTCCGCGGGCAGCACCGTGCCGAAACCGAGCTCCTCCCGGCACTCCGCGCAACGCAGCCGGGGGCCGAACAGACGCCCGCAGGCCCGGTGCACGCCCGGGTAGGCCGCGGGCCGACCGTCCGCCGTCATCCACCGGCGGCCCCAGTCGGCCAGGCAGGTCAGGATCGGGAAGGTGGCGCGGCCGCGCGCGGTCAGGAGGTAGCCCTCCGCGTCCCGGTCGAGGACGCCGAGCGCGCGGAACCGGCGCAACCGGTCGGCCAGGACGTCGGGCGAGACGCCGAGGCCGCGCTCGAAGCCGGAGAAGGTCCGGATCCCGACCACGGCGGCGGACAGCACGGCGGCACCCCAGCGGTCGCCGATGATCTCCATCGCGCCGGGGAACACGGAGAGCGGGTCCGCGGGCAGCGCGGCGCGGGTCCGGCGGGGGTGCAACCGCGCCCCGGGCGGCCCGACGATCGGGACCCGGGCGGCGGGGTCGAGGTCCAGGTCGTCGAGCCGCACCGGGCGGTCGCAGTGCCCGCAGGTCACGAGCAGGTCGGAGACGGCGCCGCAACCGGTGTGCACCGGGTCCGGCAGCGGCACCTCCCGGGGCACCCACGCCCGCTCCCACAGCCAGATCGCGGCGAGGAGCGCCCACGTGTCGCGGCCGGAATCGGTGAGCCGGTACTCGTGCCGGGAGCGGCCGCCCTCGCGGTAGGGCCGGGTCGCGAGCAGGCCCGCGTCGGTGAGCGCGCGGAGCCGGCTGGACAACGAGGCGTCGGAGATGCCGAGGGTGCGTCTCCACTCGCCGTAGCGCCGCACGCCGAGCAGCGCCCGCTGCAGGATCAGCAGCGTCCAGGTGTCGGCGAGGAGGGCCGTGGCCAGGTCGAGCGGCGTCGGCTCGGCCGGGGCGGGGCCCGCGGCGCGCGGGGTCGTCGCCGCGACCGGCGCGCGGGGCGCGACCGGCTCCCGGGTGGCGGTCGAGTCGCTGACGGCTTCCCCCTTGACCGGACGGTGGGCCCGATCGTAGCGTCGTGCTGGCTCTGTCGATCGAAGCGCAGACCTCCGCCCGACGAGCCCGACGACCAGGGGGGTCGAGTGAGGCGGGGCCGGCCGCCGCAGGGGCGCGCGGTCGCCCCGCCGCCGGGTCCGGTGACAGGTGGAACCGACCCTGACGGACCAACGCCGACCTGCGTCGATACACGCTGCGCGACGGTGCGCCGGCCGTTTTTCACCCGCAGGTGGAACCGCCGAGGCCGACAATCGAGGGCGCTCGTCGACACGCCCAGGGGAGATCACCGTGAAGCGCAACCGCTCTTGGTGAACGACCGACCGGGGTGCGGGCCCCGGCCGGCCCGCACCCCGGCCCCGGGGCGTCGCCAGGAGACGTCTGGTGGATCACCGGCGATGGGCTCGGTGATCCGGGCGGCTCCTGGCAAGGCGGAGCCGGGCCGTCATACCGGGCGTGTTCGGGCCAGGCGACAACGCGGCCAGGGGCCGTCCGGGCGCCGAGACCGCGGCGGATGATCCACCAGACGTCCCCTGGCCTCCTAGCCCTAGCCCTCCTGCGCCGCGCGGACGCGGTGCGGTGCCCGTTCGGTCCTCGCCCCGCGAGTGATCATCAGCGCGGTCGCGAGCAGCGCGCCCGCCGCGCCGCAGACCCCCACGGCCAGGGGCGCGCCCCACCGCTCGGCGAGGAAGCCGCAGACCAGGATCGCCAGTCCCTGCGCCGCGATCAGGCCCGACGCCGCGAGCCCGGTGGCCCGTCCGCGCACCTCGTCGGGCGTGGAGCGGACGAACACCGCCTGGGCCGGCACGAGCGCCGCGGTGCACAGCGCCCCCGTGACCGCCCACAGGACCACGATCGCGGCCACGTTCGGCACGAACATCGACGCCACCAGCGGCAGCCCGGCCAGGGCGGAGCAGGGCAGGACCGCCCGCTCCCGCAGGCGTTCGGGGACCCAGCGGCTGATCACGAGCGCGCCCAGCACGCTGCCCGCCGGGTCGGCCGCCATCAGCAGGCCGACGGCCCAGGAGCCGGCGCCGAGCTCGTCGGCCAACGGGACGGCCAGGGCCTCGGGCGCGACGTAGCCGCCCACCAGCCACACGGCGAGAGCCAGCGTGCGCAGCCGCGGGTGCGAGAAGACGGTGCGCGCGCCCCGGTGGATGTCGGCGAGCCAGGACAGCGCAGCGGGCCCGGCGCCGTCGGACACTGCGACCGGGGCGGCGCGTCTGCGGACCCCGAACCGCACGAACAGCGCGGAGAGCAGGAAGGTCCCGGAGTTCACGAGGATCGCGACGCTCGGGCTGATCAGCACAAGCAGCACGCCGCCGACGGCGAACCCGGCGATCTGCGCGGTCTGGTTCGTGATCTGCCGGACGGCGAAGCCGCGTTCGAGCAGCTCCTCGGAATCGAGCACGTCGGGCAGCAGGGCTCCCTGGGCCGCGGTGTGCGGCGAGGCCAGCACCACCACCAGGACCAGCAGCGGACAGAGCAGCGCGAGGGGGATCCCGGGGATCGCGAGGGGGACGACGAGCAGCGCACGGGCGACGTCGGCCAGCACCATGACCTCGCGCCGGCGGAACCGGTCGGCCACCCAGCCGAGCAGCACGCCGCCGAGCAGGGCGGGCAGGAAGGTCAGCGCGTAGACGGCCGCGGCCCACGCCGCGGAACCGGTCCGGCCGTAGACCAGCACCGAGAACGCGACGCGCGCGAGCTGGTCCCCGCAGATCGACACGAGCTCCGCCACCCAGAGGGCACGGAATTCCGCACTGCGGAACACGCTCGGTCGCGTGGCTCTCCGACGCACGATCCCCCCGACGTGGCAGCGTCCACTCGCCCGGTACACCGGGCTCGTAGATGGATACTGAACGTGAGCGACCGGAGCCGGAGAGTCCTGACGGATCGCTCGGCGGACGGTCGTCCTTCGGCGGTGACCGGTCGTCTCAGCCTGCTCCAGGAACGTCGGACCGCGCACCCCCTGCCACGCGGACGGGTGTGCGGAGCCGGCTCCGGAGTGCCTCCCGGAAATGGGAGCGGGTGGCGTGGGCCGGCGGGTTCGGGGGTCTCGACGGGGCTTCGGGAGCGGACTGCGAAGGGTCTGCGGGATGCGGGGTCACCAGGCGCGGTTGCGCATGGGGCTGGTCCTTCCGTGGGTCGCTGCGGGGCTTCTCTGCGGGTCTCACCAGGCGCGGTTGCGCATGTCAGGCCTCCTTCTCGGTGGTCAGGGCTTTCGCTGTCGGGTGGTCTCACCAGGCGCGGTTGCGCATTGCGGGCCTCCTCGCTCGTCTCGGTCGGGCTGTGCGGTCTCACCAGGCGCGGTTGCGCATCTCCGGACTCCTCTCCGCTGGTCAGGGCTTTCGCTGTCGGGCCGTGTCACCAGGCGCGGTTGCGCATTGCGGGCCTCCTTCTCGCTGTCGTGTCCTTCGTCGTCGGGCGGTGTCACCAAGCGCGGTTGCGCATGTCCGGCCTCCTCTCCGCTGATCAGGCTTCTGTCGTCGGACTTCTCACCAGGCGCGGTTGCGCATCGCGGGCTCCCTTCCGCTGGTCGGGTCGTGGTGGTCGAGTGGTCTCACCAGGCGCGGTTACGCATGTCCGGCCTCCTTCTCGCTGGTCAGATCTCGGTCGTCGGGCTTCTTCACCAGGCGCGCTTGCGCATCGCGGACCCCCTTCTCGCTGCCGCGTCCTTCGTCGTCGGGCTCTCTCACCAGGCGCGGTTGCGCATGTTCGGCCTCCTTCTCGCTGGTCAGATCTCGGTCGTCGGGCTTCTTCACCAGGCGCGGTTGCGCATCGCGGGCTCCTTCTCGCTGTCGTGTCCTTCGTCGTCGGGCTCTCTCACCAGGCGCGGTTGCGCATCTGCGGGCTCCTTTCCACTGGTCGGGTCGTGGTCGTCGGCTCGCCGTCACCAGGCGCGGTTACGCATTTCCGCCTCCTCGCCGCTCGTCGGGTCGCGTCCGGGCCGTCTCACCAGGCGCGGTTGCGCATCTCGGGCCCCCTCGGGTCGTCGTCGGATCGGGTTACTCACGTTTCGTGTGCTCTTGCTCACCAGGCGCGGTTGCGCATCGCAGCTCCTCGAGGCGGGTGGGGACGTCCCGTCGGAGGCTCTCAGCAGGCAGGATCGCGCAGGGACTCCTTGTCGCGTCACGCACCGGTGGGGGGAACGGTTCACCGCGGGGCGCGAACGCGAGGTCATCAGGCGGGGACGCCCCGGGTCACACCTCGCGCGGTCGCGCACGGCGCCCTCCTCCCCGCGCACCGACCGGCGGTAACGACCGCGACGGCTCCGGCGATCAACCGGTGACCGGCGGTCCTGGACCGCGGCGGCCGGTGCGCTCCGACATGCGGGCAACGACCGCCGGCGAAGGCGGGTACGCCCCGTCGCGGCGCGCCACCGCCCGGCCTGGACCCGTCGAGCCCACAGCGTGTGTCACCCAGAGTAGTCGAGACATGCGATTCGGTACCGTTTCGGGGCATCCGGATCGAGTGATCGTCTGACTACGCTCGGGTCGGACATCACCAGTTTGGCTGGACAGGAGACACTCTCGTGGCGCAGTCACCTCGACGGAGGTGCGGGATCACCCGTTGGGCCGTGTGGGCCCAGCCCACTCGGGTGATCGCGATGCTCGCCGTGGTGGAGACGTCGGCGCTGGTGCTCATCGCCCTGTCCTGGGGAGCCCTTCGGCCCAGTGTCGGTTCGGCCGTTCTCGCGCTCGTGCTGGCCGCGGCCGGCATCGTGCACACCGAGGTGGCCACCGGGGTCGAGCGCGCCCGTCGTCGCGTCGGCGAGAAGTCCTACACCGACCTCTCCACGATCTGGACCTTCGCCGCGGCGTTGCTCCTCCCGGCCGCGCTGGCCACCGCCACCATCGCGGTGATCTACACCTACCTCTGGTTCCGGGTGTGGAAGCCGGCGCGGTTCCCGCTGTTCCGGCACACCTTCACCACGTCCACCGTGCTGCTGGCGGCCGTCGCCGCGCACGAGGTCGTCGAGCGGACGGGCGGATCGGACGCCTGGTCGGCCGGCGTCACGGGGCTCGCGGCCCTCGCCTGCGCCACGCTCGTCTACGCGGCGGTCAACTCGCTGCTCATCGCGCTGGCCGTGGCCACGAGCAACCCCGACGCCAAGCCCGCGGACCTGTTCGGCCACCTCGACGACGTCGCGGTCGAGATCGCCACGCTCTGCCTCGGCGCGATGCTCGCGCTCACGCTCACCGTGTCCTGGTGGTTCGTGCTGTTCGCGTTCGTGCCGATCCTGGTGCTGCAGCGGGCGGTCATGTTCCGCGAGCTGGCCGACGCCGCGACCACGGACGGCAAGACGGGCCTGCTCACCGCCACGGCCTGGAACGCCCGGGCCGGCGAGGCGCTCGTGCGGGCCCGCCGGGAGCGGACCAGTCTCGCGATGCTGGTGCTCGACCTGGACCACTTCAAGAAGGTCAACGACACCCACGGCCACCTCGCGGGCGACCGCGTGCTGGCCGAGGTGGCCGGGGCGGTGCGGGACGAGGTACGCGGCGACGACCTCGTGGGACGCTTCGGCGGCGAAGAGTTCGTGGTGCTGCTGCCCGGCCTGCCCGCCGCACGGGCCGCCGCCGAGCTCCACGCCGTCGCGGAGCGGATCCGGCACCGGGTGACCACCCTGATCGTGCCGGTCGAGACGCCCGACGGGCCGCTCTCGATCCGCAACCTCAGCATCTCGGTGGGCGGCACGATGGTTCCCACGGGCCCCGGCACCACGGTCGAGCAGGCCATGGCCATCGCCGACCGTGCGCTCTACCGGGCCAAGGACGCGGGCCGCAACGCCGTGCGGATCGCCGACCACTCGCAGCACGGCGACGCCGCACAGAACGGCCGTGCGGCGGAGGCCGTGGAGGCCCCGCGCACGGAGCCGGAGGCCTCCTAGTCGCCGTCCCCGTCGGCCGGGGCGTCCGCGGGCTCGCCCTCGACCGCTGTGCCCGCCTGCTCGGCGCCACCGGCCCGGACGACCTGGACCACGCCGTTCTCGAGGTCGATCGGCCCGAGCCGGAAGTTCTCACCGTTGCCGGACTCACCGGCCTCGTCGGAGATCTTCGGACCGGGGAACAGCTCGCCGAGGACACCCATGGCCGTCAGGCTACGCGCAACGCCGCCGGCGTCCGCGCCCGAGCGGCACGCGCCGCTTGCTCCACGCGACGCTCGTGATCAAGGGCAGACCGGTGCTCGCTCACCTCGTCCCGACCCGGCCCGCCCTTGATCACCGCGGGACACAGCGGCCTGGATCACCGCGCCGACGCGACGGTCTGGATCACCGCGCGGAGGCCGCGAACTACCGCGCCGACCCGGCGGCCTGCCCGGCCATGGTGCCGGCGCGGCCCGTCGAGGCGACGCCGTCGTCGGGCTCCTGCCACGGCCGCCCCTCGAGCACGGCCTGCTCCGACGCCAGCCCGGTCTCCGGGTCGGCGAGCGCCGCGACGTGCGCGTGCAGCCCGGCGTCGATCCAGGGCGAGCCCGCCAGCACGTACTTCGGGTACGCCGTGAGCCGCTCCCGCAGGGTGAAGCCGGACTCGGCCGAGCGGGCGGCGAGCTCGTCGATGACCGGCCACGGCCGCTCGGGGTTGACGTGGTCCGGCGTGACGGGCGAGACGCCGCCCCAGTCGTCGATCCCGGCCCGCAACATGAGGGCGAACTCCTCGCCGACCAGGTTGGGCGGGGCCTGCACGCGCATCGTCGGCCCCAGGACCAGGCGGGTCACCGCGATGGTCGCCGCGAGCTCCTCGAGGTCGGCGTCCGGGTCGTTGGCCATCGCCGTGTCCGGCTTGGCCCGGAAGTTCTGCACGATCACTTCCTGCACGTGCCCGTGGGCCTGCGCCGCCGAGCGGATCGCGAAGATCGACTCGGCGCGCTCGGTCCGGTTCTCGCCGATCCCGATCAGGATGCCGGTCGTGAACGGCACACCCGCGTGCCCGGCGTCGGTCAGCGCCCGAAGGCGGACCGCCGGCTCCTTGTCCGGGCTGCCGAAGTGCGGGCCGCCCTTCTCCGACCAGAGCCGGGTCGCCGTCGTCTCGAGCATCATGCCCATCGACGGGGCGACCGGCTTGAGCCGCGTGAGCTCCTCCCGCGACAGCACGCCCGGGTTGAGGTGCGGCAGCAGGCCGGTCTCCTCCAGCACCGCGATCGCGCAGGCACGGACGTAGTCCAGGGTCGAGTCGTAGCCGCGCTCCCGGAGCCACTCGCGCGCCGCCGGCCAGCGGGCCTCGGGCCGGTCCCCCAGGGTGAACAGGGCCTCCTTGCAGCCCTGCGCCGCGCCGGCCCGCGCGATCTCCAGCACCTCGTCGAGCTCCAGGTACGCCGCCGGCAGGCGGTGCGGCACGGTGACGAAGGTGCAGTAGTGGCAGCGGTCCCGGCACAGCCGGGTCAGCGGGATGAAGACCTTCCGCGAGTACGTGACCACGCCGGGACGGCCGGCGTCGACCAGACCGGCGTCCCGCACCGTCGACGCGGCATCCAGGAGCGCGTCGAGGTGCTCGCCGCGCGCGGCCAGCAGGACCGCCGCGTCGGTCAGGTCGGGCACGCCGCCCTCGCGCACCCGCCCCAGGGCGCGGCGCACCGCGGAGTCCGACGGGACGGGTTCGGGAGCGCCGGCGGGGACGACGAAGTTCTCCGGCACGTCGGCGAGCACGGGCTCGGGGAGCATCTCGGCCATCCGCCCACACTATGTCCGGCCCGCGGGCCAGGTCGACCTGCGAGATCGTCACAAGCGCGGCCGGGAATAGCGCGCGCCCCTATCCTCGCCGGGTGCGCGTCCGTTCCGGCGTCCTCGTGCTGCTCGCGGTCCTGCTGGCGGCGTGCGCCGACGTCCCGGCCGCCGACCGAACGCTCACCCTCCGTACCGCGCTGGGCGACCGCACCGCGCTCGTCCACCACCCCGCGACAGCCGGGCCGGGGCGCCGCTGGTCCTCGTCCTGCACGGTGCCGGCGGGACCGCGACCGGCATGCGCGAACTGACCGGGTGGGACGACCTGGCCGAGCGGGAGGGCGTCGTCGTCGCGTACCCGCAGGGGCTCGACCGGACCTGGAACGCGGGCACCTGCTGCGGGAGCTCGGCCTCCCGAGGGGTCGACGACGTCGGCTACCTGCACGACCTCGCCGCCGCCCTCGCCGCGCGGGAGGGCACCGACCCACGGCGGGCGTACGCCGTCGGGTTCTCGAACGGCGCCATGCTCAGCTACGCGTGGGCCTGCACCCACCCGGGTGACCTTGCCGGGATCGGTCCCGTCGCCGGTGCGCTGACGGTTCCCTGCCCGGCGCCCGCGCCGGTGCGGGTCGGGGCGGTGGCCGGCACAGCGGACCCGCGGGTGCCGATCGGCGGGCGGCCGGGGCGGGCCTCGCTCGACGCGACGCTGGCCCCGTTCCTCGCCGCGGCCTCCTGCGCCGACCCGACCACGGCCGTCACCGGCCCGGCGACCGTCACGCGCTGGACGTGCGCGGGCGGGCGGACCGTGGTGCAGGACGTCCTCGCCGGCCGGGACCACTCCTGGGCCACCCCGGACTCCGGCGCCGGCGCCACCCTCGACCCCGGCGACGCCACGGGGTGGGTGTGGGCCCAGCTCTCCGCCCCCTGACCCCGCGAGTCGGCAGTTCCGGCAGCACGAGTCGGGCTCTGCGCTCCCGCGAGTCGGGCCCTGAGCTTCCGCGAGTCGGGCCCTGAGCTTCCGCGAGTCGCGCTCTGAGCTTCCGCGAGTCGCGCCCTGAGCTTCCGCGAGTCGCGCCCTGAGCTCCCGCGAGTCGCACCCTGAGCTCCCGCGAGTCGCGCCCTGA
>NZ_JAJTTE010000095.1 GCF_021343995.1 Pseudonocardia terrae
CGCTGCGATCAGCGGCAGTCTACGACCGGGTGTCTACAAGATCGGGAACGGTCCACCCGTGGCCAGGCCAGCGGTGGCAATCAGTCGAACGGGGCACAAACACACTCGTCCGCCCCCAGAGCTCTACTCGACGCCACCCACCGGACCAGCCGGGATGCGCATGCAACCCTGGAACCCCGAGCCGATCAAGTCCCGGAGCTCCTTACATGAACTCCCCGATTGGGTGAGTGCGTCGGGCTTCGGCCTCCGCTTGCCGTCGTCGCAGGTGGGTGAGGCTTTCTTCGAGGGCGGCAACCTCGCCGAGCCAGACGTTCTGGCGGGCTTCGACGAGCCTGGCTTCGGCGTTGGCGGTCATCTCGTCGAGGCGTGCGAGCTGGGCGGGGTCGACGCGTAGGAATCGGCATCGGGTGCAGGCGTGTTCGTGGACGCAGGGGGTGCCGTAGGGGCGGTGGCAGTCGCCGAGGGCGACCTTGCGCCGCAGGAAGTGCTGTTCGAACTCGGCCCATTCCTCGCTGGTGGCCGAGCGCAGCTCGCCGTCGGGGCGCAGCTGGCGACGGCGTTCGATGAGGGCCTGGTGGGCGGCGATGAGGTGCTCGGGGAACACGGCGGTGTAGCCGCGGGTGGTGTCGAGGCTGAGGTGGCCGAGCAGGGACGCGGCGATGTGCAGCGGGAGCCCGGCGCCGACGAGTTCGGTGGTGAACAGGCGGCGGAAGTCATGCGGGGTAAACCGGACTGGCCGGTCGTTGTCGGTGAGCGCGGCCCAGTCGGCGGTGGCGTTGAGCAGGTTGCGGACGGCGACGATGGAGATGACCTCGTGGCGGGTGCCGACGCGGCGGGCGAACAGGTGCGGCGGCTGTCCGTGGGTCTTCTCGTGCGCGTCGTAGCGCACCGACAACGGGACGTGCGCGTCACCGGCTTTCGCGCGGCGCTGGACGGCGAGCAGCACGGTGACCAGCTCGGGGCTCATGGGGATGAGGCGTTCGGCGTCGGTCTTGGACGGGACGATGTGCAGGAGCGGGACCAGGGTGTTGGTCGCGGCAGGGGTGTAGTGGCGCAGGGACAGCTGGGTCAGTTCGAGGAGTTCCTCGATCCGCAGGCCGGTGTGGCGCAGCGTCTCGACGATCGCCCAGGCCCAGAACGCGTCTTCTTCGAGCTTGCTGATGTTCACCCGGCCGCGGGGACGGGGGACGGCGCGGGCGCCCGGTTCGGTGTGCAGGACCTCGGCCCACAGCTGCGAGGCCTTCAACCGGTCGTAGTGGCTGCGCGGGTGGGGGCGGGCGCGGGCGAAGGTGACGCCGTCGACGACGAACCGCTCACCCGCGCCGGCAGCGCGCGCGGCGGCCAGCAGCCGGGTGCCCCAGTCGCGGCGGGCGTTGCTGGCGGCGACGAACGCGGGCAGCAGCGGAGTGAGGGTGCGGGTGCGGGCCTGCATCCGAGCCTTCTGCTGGCGCGTGTGTCTCGCGGCGGCGCGGGACTCGGCGCGGGGGACCGGGCAGGGGGCGACCCAGACGCCCCAGCGGACGGGGTCGTCGTGGGCCCATTCGGCGAGGTCGCGGTAGAGGCCGCGGATGGCAAACAGGGTGGAGTGGATCTCGCGGCGCGCCCGGCCGTCGGTGGTGACGGCGAAGCGCTCCCGCCACTCGGTCGCGGTCCGCGGGTCGATGCGCAGGTCGGCCTGGGACGGGTTGATCTGCAGGATCTCCCACCAGAACAGCCGGACCAGCCGGTAGGCCAGCCCGGTGAGCGAGGCGTAGTCCATGCCCGGTTTGAGCTCGCGCAGGTAGTCCACGAGCAGGTCCCGGACCCCGCCCGGTGGGATGCCGTAGCGGTCCACCAGGGTCGCGACGGAATGCTGGCGGGTGTTGCCCTTGGCCGACCAGGCCGCCCGCAGGGTCACCGCCTCGCCGGTGAACACCCCCAGCGCGACGAGCAGTTCCCAGGCCAGGTGTTCGCGGCGGTGCCGCCCGGAGGTCCGGACGATGTCGGCGTAGTGCAGCAGCTCCTCGCCGGTCAGCCCGGTCAACGGTTTGCCCGTGCGGATCATGACCCGGGCCAGGCAGTGCTCGGCGTCGCAGCGCTGCCGGACCAGGGCCTGCTGGTAGGCGGGCAGCGCACGCAGCTCGGACAACTGCTCGGTGGCGTTGACCTCGAGGAACCGGGGCAGGGCGGTCCCGGCGCGGCAGAGCAGCAGCCACGCGTAGGACGGGCGCAGCACCCGGGCCTGGATGAGCTGGTAGACCCCGCCGGTGACCGCCTGGCGTTGCCAGGCCTTGTCGTGGTGGGGAAACGCCGCCTCGGCCCAGCCGTGCGGTGCGGCGTCGGCGCCGCTGGCCGGCCAGCGCTGCTCCCAGCTGTTCCCGTCGAACCCGGCCAGCCAGCCCAGCAGCCGCTCGGATCGTCGCCGCAGGATCGCGCAGTTCTCGGTGCCGAGGGCCAGCGGCCCGGTGAGCCGATCGAGCACCGCGGTCACGGTGTCGGCGACGTCGAGGTCCTGCACCGCCCAGCCCGCCGCATCCGGGGCCAGGGGTGGCGGGGGTAGGCCGGCGTCGTAGGCCACCAGCGGGCGCGCCCGACCCCGGGCCCCGTAGCGGGGATCCGGCGGGACGACACCCGAGAGCACCGCCGGGGTCAGCCCGGCGGGCGGCGACCCGGGCGGGGACAGCAGCTGCATCCGCGGGCTGAGCGCCCGCCGGGTCTGCACGGCCTGCTGCCGAGACCCCGGGATCGAGCTCTGCGACCCCGCCGGCGAGGCCGGCGGTCCGTGTGCCGGTGCGTGGAGCGGCGGCTCGGTGGAGGTTGTGCTGCCGTTCATGGGCGTGGTCATGGAGTTAGCCCGAGGAGTTCGTGCACCGCGTCGGCGTTGTAGCCCGGATCCAGCGTCGGCGCCGGTGTCGGGGGGCGGGCGTAGTGCTCGAACACCTTCTCGATCAGCTCCTCGAGCCGAGGCCGTGTGTAGATCTGGGTGGTGGTCACGCTCGCGTGCCGCAGGATCGTCTGGACGTCGACCAGAGTGAACGCCGGGTCGGCGAGCATCCGCTGCGCGGCGGTGTGCCGCAGGTCGTGCAGCGTCCAGTTCGTGCCCAGCACGGTGTTCGCGCGCTGCAGGACCGCGCGGGCGGCGTGGTAGTTCAACGGCCGCGGAGTCGGCGTGCGGGTCCACCAGACCGGCCCGCCCTCGACCAGCGGGGGCCGTTGCTCGGCCAGATAGAGCGCCAACCAGGCGAACGAGTCCACGCTCGCCGGGATCGCCTCCCGGGCCCGGCTGCCCTTGCTGATGACGGTGATCGTGCGGGCGCCGACGTCCAGGTCGCCGTGCCGCAGCCCAAGCAGCTCGGCCGCGCGGGCGCCAGAAGACAGCCAGAACGAGATCAGGGCGCGATCGCGGTGGCAGCGCAACACCGCGAACAGCTGCTCGGCCGCATCGTCCGGGAGCGCCCGCCAGACCGGCTTCGCAGGTCTCTGCCGGTAGCTCGCCCGACGGCGCACGACGAAGTCCTCCATCGGGTTGTGGTGGGCGAACACCCGACCTCCGTCCCGGGCCCGCTGCGCGGGGACCGGGTTGACCAGCGGGCCCAACCCGGCGGTGCAGGTGTGCTCGTAGAACCCGAACAGCACGCTGAGCTGGTGATTGATCGTCCGGGCCGCGTAGTGGCCACCCGGCGTCGGCTTCCCGGTTCGGGGATTGAGCGAGCCCGCCGCAGGCGCATCCGGGCGGCGGCGCTGCCGCTGCGGGTTCGGCGTCTCCCGCAGGTGCTCCACGAACGCGCGCACGTCAGCGCGTTCCGCGCGTTCCCACCCCAAGAACCGCTCGTGCAGGAACCGGAACCAGCGCAGCAACGCGAAGGCGTAACTGCGGACCGTCGCCGGGCTGCAGTCCGAGGCCGCGAGCTCACGCAGGTAGGACGATGCGGCGACGTGCTCGACCTCGGGAAAGACCACCCGACAGCCCAGGCCCGTCTCCCGCGACACCACTCGCCCGACCCGACCGGCAAACACCCGGTCAGCGTTGCCGCGTGCAGGCCGCCAGGTGGCCAGACGCGCCGCTCCTCGCCCGACTCTCCCCGAGCTGGGTGACGGGCCTGCCCCGGTACCCGTGGATATGGTGCGTGATGCGCGCACGGGAGTTCAGTCAACGAACCGCTGCCTCGCCCACGCCGTGGGCGGGAGGGTGCGGTTGCAGAGCCGGCAGCTGCGGTCGCTGACCCGGTACTTCCCGGAGATCGTCGCCGCGGTGGCCGAGCTCGGCCAGGATGTGGTGCTCGACGGGGAGCTGGTGGTGTGGCAACGGGGCCGGCTCGACTTCGCCGCCCTGCAGCAACGGCTACAACCCTCCACCGCCCACGCCGGCCGGCTCGCCACGGCCACACCGGCGGTGTTTGTCGTGTTCGACGTCTTGGCGGCCAAGGGCAAGGACCTACGCCCGATGTCGTGGACGGAGCGGCGCCGGCGCATGGAGACGCTGCTCGGCACACGCCTGCCGCACGGGCTGGTGCTGATGCCCGCCTCGGCCGACCCGTCGGTCGGCCGGTTGTGGATGCGCCAGCACACCGACGCGGGCATCGAGGGGGTGGTGGCCAAGCGCGTCGACCAGACCTAGCGTGCCGGCGCCCGGGCCTGGCGGAAGGTCAAGACGCGGCTGACCGCGGAGGCGGTCGTCGGGGGAGTGCTCGGGTCGCTCGCCGAGCCCGACGCGTTGATCGTGGGCCGGTACGGGGCGCACGGCCGGCTGCGGGTCGCCGGCCGGACCACGCCGCTGTCCGCGGCCACCCGCGCGCACCTGCAGGGCGTGCTGGCCGCGCCGGCCGGTGAGCATCCGTGGCCGGAGGTGCTCCCGTCGGCCCGGTTCGGGCAGCGCCCGAGCGAACCGGTCGCCTACGTGCAGGTGGCGCCGAGCGTGGTGGTCGAGCTGGAGGTCGATACCGCCTTCGAGCAGGGCCGCTGGCGCCATCCCGCGCGGTTCATGCGCTCCCGCCTGGACCTGCACCCCGAGGAAATAACTCAGGCTTCGAGCCAGTGACTCCGCATCCCGATTCGAGGCACCTGCGCCCCCTCTCGCTTCATACTGACCTCACGAGCCCGCGCGCGGCGCCGCCAGCGAGCCGCTTCTGCGGCGACGAGGATTCTATGGGGGCGTATCGGGGCGTCCTGATCAACTACCGAGTATTGCGCTGAAGCTAGGTTCTTGTCTGAGCGATGAGTTTCGCGAGGCCGGTCGCCAGCTGGACCGGCACGGCGTTGCCGATCTGGCGCGCAATGGAGACCTTGGCGCCGCACCACTGGTAGTCGAGCGGGAAGGTCTGGAGGAGGGCGCCCTCGGCGAGGGTGAGGGGGCGGTGCTCCACCGGATGGAGGTAGCGGCCCTTCTCGGGCTTCACGAACTCCGTACGGATCGTGACCGAGGGCTTGTCCCAGCGGAGCCGACCCATGACGTCCATCGAGCCGGTCCTGTGCTTGCGCCAGCCCGGGGTCTGGAGTCGCCACGGCAGGTCGAGTCGGTTGCCGCCTTCGGGGATGGCGGCGAACCGCTCGACGGAGATGGGCTGGAGATGGCGGGTCACGTGGAGCTGGGACGTCTTGAACGAGCCCGGGAGGCCGCCGTCGAAGTCGAAGATCCCGTCGGGTAGCTCGATGTCGTCGGGGTCGACTGCTGCTGGCAGCCCGGCGAGGGCCTGGCGGACGGTCGCGAACTTCTCGGGTTGCCCGGCGAACTCGCCCTTCGGGTCGGGCAGGGGGGCGCAACTCTTGTGCCGGGCGAGCACGACGGCGCGCTTGCGGAGTTGCGGGACGCCGAACTCGGCCGCGTTGAGCGTGTAGGACTGCAGTTCGTAGTTGCGGAGTGGTCCGTCCGGGCCGGTGGCGAGCTGGAGCAGGGTCCACTGCGGGGACCTGAAGAAGGCCGCGACGTTCTCGACGACGAAGTAGGAGGGCTGGATCTTCTCGACGACCCGCACATACTCGCGCCAGAGTCGGTTGCGGTAGTCGAGGGGGTCGCGCTTGCCCAGGTTGGAGAAGCCTTGGCAGGGCGGCCCGCCGACGACGATGTCCGCGTCCGGGATGGCCGACGTGGGCCAGTCCTCGATCCGTCCGTGGAAGAGGTGATCGCGGCCGTAGTTCGCGGCATAGGTCGCTGCGGCGGCCCGGTCGAGCTCGACGGAGGCGACGACCTCGAACTTCGAGGTGATCTCCGGGTCCTTGTTCGCATCGAGGAAACCTCTGGTCAGGCCACCACATCCCGCGAAGAGGTCCACCAGCCGCAGCGTCGACACGTCGGTAACCTAGCCGGCGGGTACGACAATCCGGCGCAGGGCGGCCGGCGCGTCGACAGCCTGCGCTGTGCTAGCGGTACGGAGGGAGCAACGGTGTCGAGCGACCGTCCCACCCCGTCGAGCACCGGGGTCTCCGAGCGGATGAGCCGCGCCCGTCGTCGCGACACCGAACCCGAGATGCTGATCCGCAAGGAGGCCCACCGCCGGGGCCTGCGCTACCGCGTGGAGGCCGTTATCCCCGGCATGCCCCGCCGCCGCGCCGACATGATCTTCACCGGCGCGAGGGTCGCGGTGTTCGTGGACGGCTGCTTCTGGCACTCCTGCCCCGAGCACACGAGCATTCCGCGGGCGAACCGCGAGTGGTGGGTCGCCAAGCTGGAGAAGAACCAGCTCCGGGACCGGGCGACCGACGCGCACCTGGAGGCCCTGGGCTGGACGGTCCTGCGCTTCTGGGAGCACGAGGACCCGCTGGTCGCGGTGGACGCCGTGGAGAGGGCCGTTCGCGGTCACTGAGCCCGCCGGTCGGCCTCGCGGATCGCGGCCACCGCGATGGCGGCCTCGCGGCGGATCTCGCCGCAGAGGTCGGCGTAGTCGAGGGCGTCGAACTCGAGGATCGCGGCGGTGCGCAGGAGTCGCTTGAGCACGTCGCGCAGGACCCGCCGCGAGCCGAATTCCGCGGTGTCGACGCTGGGCCAGACGTCGGCGAGGGCCCGGACCACGGAGCGGCTGCCGCCGAGCAGGTTGCGGCGAGCGTAGATCTGGTCGAAGTCGGACTCGTTGAAACTGCCGAGCAGCCGGTACGGGTCGGGTTCGTTGGGGACGGCGAGCAGGTGGGCGCGCCACCAGAGCCTGCCCCAGACATGCCGGGTGATGTCCGTGCCGAGGATCCGGTCGACGGGCGGTTCCCAGTAGCGCCAGTAGGAGACGTCGGGCAGGACGACCAGGGCGAGGAACGCCCAGATCGGTCGGACGGCGGCCTCCGCGGCGACGAGGCCCATGCGCTCGTGGAGCAGGCGGGCGATCTCCTGGTCGAACTCGGTGTGGTCGCGTCGCCGCCCGCCTCCGGGGAACCCGGACTCCTCGGCGATCTTGACGACCCGGTTGCGCAGCTCCTCCAGGTGCTCGACGGGCACCCGGTCACCGCCCGTCGCGGCGAAGACCGCCGAGGGGTGTCGGAAGGCGGGCAGCTGCTGCAGCTCCTCGACCGTGAGCCGCGTGTAGCGCTTGTGCATGTCGAGCGCGGCGGCGTCGAGCAGGCGCGGGTAGAGGATGCTCATGCGCCCGCCAGGAGCCCGGTGGCGTTCTGGATCTGCGAGGTGAACAGGATCGGCTCGTGGTCCCGGTCGCGCCGCAGGGCCTCGAGGGTCTTGCTGGGGAAGGTGTTCCGGACGACGGCTGCGAGCAGGGCGCCGACGGACCCGGCGGGGTAGTCGGTGTCGAGGTCGAACTCCTCGTCGACGAGGGCCCGTTCGACCAGCGACCGGACGACCTCGCTGCGGATGGCCGAGAGGACGAGCTTGTCGGCGTCGGTCGGGTCGGCGGCGTTCCCCAGGGCCGTGGTGACGACCTCGCGGCGCTTGTTCGCCAGGAGCAGGATCGAGCCGAGGGCCTGGGACTCCAGGTCGACGCCGAGCTCCAGGTGCCAGGCCGCGCCCGTCGGGTAGGGCAGGTGCTGGAAGTCCACGATGGACAGCGGGAAGAGCACGGCGTCGCCCTGGAGCATCACCGACCGCACGTCGTGCCAGAGCACGCTGCCCGGCCTCGACGGGGCCGCTGTCGAGGCGGGCGACGGGCCGACCGCGCGCAGCGTCAGGCTGGTCTCGAGATCGAGGCGACCGCCCAGCTCGTCACCGGGCAGCTCGAAGTCGATCTCCAGATCGACGTCGGGCGCGGCGGGGACGGGAGCCTGCCAGGCCCGGCCGCGAAGCGAGGAGTTCGCGGCCGACCAGACGACGGTGAGGACGATCTCGGCGTCGGTCGGGAGGCCGCAGGACAGCCGGGCCTGAAGGCCGTCGATCCGCATCGGGCGGCGCAGGTGCAGCACGGTGCCGTAGTCCCAGTCGGGGAGCTCGACCGGCAGCTCGTCGAGCGAGTCCGCGGTGGCGCGCAGCCAGGGCCCGCCGGCGACGACGTCGACCGAAGGGCGGCGGTAGGGGTAGGCGCGGCTCACGAGGCGACCGCCTGCTCGACCCGTGCCCCGGTGACCACGATGTCGGTGATGGTGTGCGGGACCGGGAGCACGACGAGCTCGACCTCCGAGGGGCTTGCGACGCAGGTCTCGTCGACCGGCTCGCCGTCGGGGGTGAGCCAGGCGAGGACCTGCGGGCGTGCCGCACCGACCGGGGCGTCGTCCTCGCGCGCCCGCTCGCCCAGCCCCACCGAGAGCCGGGACTCCAACCGCACGGGCCCGGGACCGGTCACGGAGAACCGCTGAACCAGGACGACCCGGCCGTTACGCTCGTCGACGACCGGGTCGGTCAGCTCGGTGACCCGCACCTTGTCGCGGGGGACGGGCGACGGGCGTCCGCCACCGGCTCCCCGTCCGGTCCCCGAAGCGCTCGCCGGCTGATCGGGGCGGGCGAAGGCGGCCGCGACGATGCCGCCGAGGAAGTTGCTCGCAGCACCGAGCGCGACCCCGCCCTCGGACTTCACCGTCGCCACGACGGACGCCCGGTAGCTCGCCAGCTGCTCCTTGATCCGGCGGAACGTGACCCGCACGAACGTCTTGTCGTGGCCGGTCAGCTGCTCGTGCACCCAGTGGTCGTGGGTGGGCGGCTCGGCGGCGGCGAAGACATCGTCGAGATCGTCGAGCGCCCGGAACACCCCGGCGTAGGCCCGGTTCACCGAGCCGGTCTCGGTCTGCTCCAGGTAGCGCACGACGAGCTCGGGCGCCCGCATCAGGCACACGTGGTGCGGGTCGCCGGGCACGCCGGCGCACTCCGCGGCGAGCGTGGCCGAGCCGGGCGTCATGGGCACGACGAACCGGTGCTCGACGGCGAAGTTGCCCAGTTTCTTGCGCGGGTTCCCGCACTCCAGCACCACGCCCTCGCCATCACGCTGCGCGCGATAGGCGTCGACGAACATCTCCAGCGGGTACGTCTCGGCCGGATCCGGGACGGGGAAGGTGCTCCCGCCGGCGCGGACCTCGGCCACGAGGCGGTCGTCGCCGCGCTCCGGCAGCATGATCGGCCAGAGCTGCCAGGCGAGGGTGTTCGCGAGGTGGCGGGCCGCGTCGTCGATTTCGTCGAAGTCGTCGAGGTCGGGATCGAGGACGACAAGGGTGGTGCCGGTCTCGTCGGCGGCGAAGGGATAGAGGCCGAGGCTGCGGGCGACGGTGTCGGCCTCCGCGCCCCGCAGCGGCTCGACGTGATCCTCCTGGACGTCGCCCCACCAGTGCCGCCCGGTGAACGGCCGCGTCTCATCGGTCGGGGTCTCCCGGCCGTCGAACGACTCGCGCATGGCAATGCCGATCAGCCGGGACTCCAGCCCGACGCCCGGCTCCTCGGTACGGGTGTAGACGAGGATCGTGCCCACCTTGGACAGCCGGTAGAGCACGGCCTTGCCGTAGCCGTAGGTACCGCCGCCCTGATGGGTGTCGCGCTTCTCGCCGACATTGAGCACGAACGAGACCCAGTCGCGGCGGTCGGCGGCCAACTCGTCGGCCCGGGTGGGCCCGCCGAGGCCCTTCGTGCCGCGGTCGACGACCGAGAGCAGCCGCAGGTTCGACGTCCGGACCAGCTTCCCGATGCCCAGGTGCGGCTCGCGGCTCGCCGGCGGGCTGAGCAGCCGTTCCCAGTTGGGCCGGTGCGTGGGGGAGACGGTGGTCAGCTCGAGCCGGAAGGCGGTGGGCCCGCCGCCGAGGCGGGCATCCCAGGAGTTCTGCGCCGTCTCGCGGACGAACACGGTCAGCGGGTCCACGGGCGGGCGACCGAGCTGGTTGCGGATGCCCTCGGACGCGATCGCGCCCGTGGGCGGGAAGGGCTGGGACCACCAGCGCGGGGTCGTCACGCCTGCTCCAGAAAGGTCTCGACGGGATCGGCGTCCGTGCGCGCGGCGACAGCGGGTGCGCTGTCGAGGTCGACGTCGTAGTTGATGTTCGCCAGCCCGGCGAGCGTCGCGTCACCGACCAGGCCCGAGGGGGTCAGGCGCGGGAATCCCGGCCCGACCTCGTAGGTTCGCTGCTCCTCGACCTCGAAGACTCGGCGCGAGTAGACCTCCCGCTCCGTCTCCTGGTAGCCGAACGCGTGCAGAGCGGAGAGGAAAGCGGCTTCGTCGTCGGCCACCAACAGGACCTCGTCGATCAGATCCGGTACGGCACGGCCACGGTCGGCTCGGAGCTTGAGCCAGGTCAGCAGGAGCCGGCCGTCGCTGCCGTCGAGTTGGCCGAGGCCGTGGATGCGGACGCTGCGGGAGTCGACCGATGTCGTCGACTTGACCTCCAGGGCGATGTCCGCGCGGTGGAAGTCCTGGCGGCTGCGGAACGGCCCGGTCCAGAATGCGACGGCGCCGGGATCGCGGGCGAGCATCGCGAGCAGGACGGTCAGCTCGCCGTAGAGCCCCGCGAGCTCGGACGGCGTCAGCGTGCGCCGCGTGCCCGAGAGCAGGGAGCGCCAGTCGGCGAGGGTCCTGCGCAGCGCGGTGACCGCACGGTTCGGGGTGGCGGCGATCCGGGTGAGGACCTCGGCGCACAGCGCGGTGAAGAGATCGCTGAGCCGGTCGTCGGCGAGCGCCAGCGAGGCGTAGACGCGGAAGCTGGTCTCGTCCTCGAGCTCTTGGCGGCGCAGGGTGACCGCGCGCCCGTCGACGTCCTCCTGCAGCGTGTGTTTCGGGTCGATCGGGACCAGCAGGTGGCGGGCACCGGTGTCGCGGACACCGATGAGCACGGGGCCGCGGGCGGTGTCGACCCCACTCGTGGCCGTCCGGAAGAGGCTGACCGCAGGTCTGGCCGCGGCGGCGGACCAGAGCTTTTCGAGTTGAGCACCGTCGGTGGTCACTCGTCGTCCTGTTCCAGGATGGAGGTGTCCTCCTCCTCGACGACGACCTTGGACAGGTCCGCGCTCATGTACTCGACGTCGGAGTCCTGGCCCTTCGGTTCGGGGAAGACCAGGGCAACACCCATGACGACGTCGTCGGTGGGCGCGGCGAGCGGGACGCGGCCCTTCGTGTTCTTCGGCTCGGACTCCGGCTCGATGGGGTAGAGCAGCAGCAGGCCCTCGGTCGGGCGCTTCTGCCTCCGCAGCTCCACGAGTTCCTTGCGGGTCATCGTGCTGGCGCCCGCCGTGTCGAGGTCCAGGGCCTCGTCGCGGCGGCTGGAGAGGGTCTTGATGTCCGCGACGCCGTCGAAATCGACGCCCTGGTCGTAGGAGAGCCGGGAACGGCGGACCATCTTGACGTCGATACCCGAGCCGAGGTCGCAGCGCTTGGTGCTGGCCTTGTCCTGCGAGTTGCCGATCACCCCGACGCTCCACCGGCCGAGCGCGCCGGCACGCACGCGTCGCCGGATGTACTCCGCGATACGGCCGCCGTCACCGTCGGAAGAACGCTCGTGGAAGGAGTAGGAGTCGAGGAATTCCAGGACGTGCTGGTGCGGGACTTCGGTGAACAGCGCAGTCTCGTCCCGCGACGGCGTGGCCGTCCCGTCCTTGGCCGCGTGGGCGACGAGCGCCCGCGCCGCGGTGGCGTTGCCCTTGAGCCAGGGCTCACCCTCGTCCGAGACATCGAAGAAGCGCGACTCGACGAGCTGCCCGCCGTAGGCCGCGACCGCAGGGATGGCGCTGGTCATCTTTGCTTTCGCCGTGATGCTCATCTTCGGGTGCGTCCGCAGTCGCACGGCGAAGTTCAGCGGCGTCACGCCCGGATTCATGTAGCGGTTGATGTCCAGGCGCATCTCGGCCTCGACCGTGGCCAGGTGGCTGAACCACTCCATGAGCTCGTCGGTCATCCAGATGCGGGGGAGATCGGCGTAATGGTTGCGGTAGCCGAACCAGCGCCCCATTTGCAGCAACGTGTCGTAGGCGGACACCGCGCGGACGAAGAGGCTGGAGACCAGGCCCTCCAGGGTGAGGCCGCGGGAGAGCGTGTTACCGCCGACCGCGATGGCCGTGACCGGCCCCGACTCGTAGTCGAGCCGATCCGTGCTCTTGTAGTTGTCGATCACGACTTTCGTGGCCTTGACGACGGCCGGAAGTTTGCCGAGCAGGTCCTCGAACGCGACCGTGGTCTCGCCGAAGTCCGCGGCGGGGACCCGCGCGGTCTCTTTCGCCCACGTCGTCCGGAGCCGGTCCAGGAGGTCGGGGTCCTTGGTGGTCAGGCCAGCCAGCATCCGGGTCTTCAGCTGGAGCAGCGGGTCCTTGAAGCGTTCGTGGACCGTCGTGTCGGTCGTCGTGTGGATGAGCATTGTCGAGTGCTTGTTGCCGCCGCCGCGCACCTTCCGAGCCGC
This sequence comes from Pseudonocardia terrae, assembly GCF_021343995.1. Taxonomy (GTDB): domain Bacteria; phylum Actinomycetota; class Actinomycetes; order Mycobacteriales; family Pseudonocardiaceae; genus Pseudonocardia; species Pseudonocardia terrae. The sequence continues at coordinate 12,706 of NZ_JAJTTE010000095.1, forward strand.
CGTGGCCAGCCAGAACCACTCCACCGAGCGGCGCAGCGAGTGCGTTAGGCCCGGGTAGAAGTCGGCGGCCTCCTTCTTCGTCCGCGGTTTGAGGTCGTCGACCTCGTCGTCGGGGACGGTGCGGACCATGTCGTAGCCGCCGGGCAGGTCGGCCGGGTCCTCGCCGGGCAGCAGCTCGCGGCCGAAGAGGATCTCGGTGCCCTGGTAGTCATTGGGCTGCGGCAGGTTGACGATGAAGTCGCGCGGGTAGAAGTCCGTCTTGTCCCCGGGGTTGATCAGCAGGTTCGCGAACGGCGTGGCCGTGTAGCCGATGTAGCCGACCTTCGGGAACTTGCTCATCACCTGGTAGAGCAGCGGGTTGATTTCTGCGGTGGCGACCGTGGACTGGTCCGCCTCGTCGTCGATGATCAGGGTTGGTGTCTTGGCGAGGTAGTCGCCGCCCTTGGCCAGCCAGTCGCGGAGCTTGCGCAGCACGACCGCGTTCTTCTTGACCACCAGCAGCATGTGCTGGTCCTTGGCGGCGAAGAAGGCCTGCGGGTTGCCGGTCGGCGGGGTGAAGTCCTTGTCCTCGGTGGTGACCTCGTGCCAGAGGTCGGGGTTGGCGTGCACGAGGTCGCCGGCGAGGCGGATCTGGGTCTGCCGGCGCAGCGTGTTGTGGATGCCGGACAGCACGATGAACAGCTTGTAGCCGCGGTCGGCGGCCTTCGCCATGACGGCGGTGAAGTTGGTGGTCTTGCCGGACTGCACGAACCCGACGACGAGCCCGCGCGTGCGGAACTCGTCCTGCGTGGGGTGGTCGAGCAGCGAGAGGATCTTGGTGGATGCCTCGTCGACGGACGTGATGTTGTCCTCGCCGAAGTTCTTCGCCTGCAGGGACTTCACGACGGCCGGCCAGTTGCGGTCCGCGTCCTTGGGGCCCGTGTACCAGGTGACGCGTCCGTCGCGCCAGACCGACGGCGGCTGGTCGAGGTTCCGGATCCGGATGGTCTCGGCCTCGTGCTTCTCGCGCACGGCCTTGATCAGCGGCGCCGGGACCATCATCATCTCGAGTTCCTTGACGGCGTCGGCCGGTGAACTCTTGTCGGAGAACTTCAGGAAGACCTGGTAGGCACCCTCGATCTGCTTGTCCGACAGCCCAACAGCCACCCGGCTACCCCCCACGTGCCCCGTTCAGATGTTCGGAAGGCTAATCAGCGATGGGCAGCAGTGTGTTACCGGGCCACTCTTCCGAGTGATGCAACGCGGTAGCTGGCGAGTGGCCGGAGCATGCGGTCGACGTCGGGCCCGTGGACGATCACGTGTTCGCAGAGCTGATGGAGCCGGGGTGAGGCGTCCACAAGGGAAGGGAGCTGATGGCAGCTGTCCTTGCTCGACGAGCTCCCGCTTCACCCCAGCTGCAGGGCGGTCTCGCCAGTCAGCGCACAGTCGTCGGGCGGTCGGTGGTGGAAGAACTGAAGCTCGACCGAGTACATCGCAGCGACCAATGCGGGCCCCGGGGCAGCCGCGACAGGACCGTGGTGCGGGCCGGTGGTACGCCTGCGCCCCCGGCGCGCCATGGAGGGCGGTTGCGTCCAACAGCCCAAGGCCGGCGTGATCCGTCAGCGGCACGGCTTGCGCCGGCAACGGAGCTGCAACGACCCCACCACCCGCGCCTCCCAATAGCAGATGTGGCACTGGTCGGCGAGCCGCTGCTCGGGTCGGAAGCGCTCCAGCTCACGCCGACCGCCCCGAGGCTCGAAGATCATCAACTGCTGGCGCCTCCGACTGCGAACGTCCCGGTAGACATGCCAACGAGGAGTACGGCGATGCCAGTAATGGCGCCGCGCTGAGTTGCAGCATGCAGGCAGCTGAGTTGCAGCATGCAGGCAAAGGTTGCGACACCCGACACCCAGCCATGGGTTCGGTTCGATCCCCGAGGTCCACCCACCGCGTCGCATCGTCCAAGACACCACGATCCCTCGGGCTCGGGTGACGACCCATGACCACCGCTCGTGGTCCGGGCAGAGCCGCGACTACTACGTGAGCCCGACACCCGGTAGCGATGGCGAGACCACCTCGAGAACCACGAGGAAGGATAGCGACGACGACGAGTCCGCCGATCCCCCTGCCGGGGCCTTAAACCGGGCCGCGGTGCCATCTGCCGGGTGGCACGACGTATCGACCCGGCGAGGGCGACTCACTCGATCGAGGGCAATCTCCTCAGGTGGGGCCGATCCTCGCGACGATGCGTGTCCGACCGCTTCAGACGCACTCTGTGCGGACGCGTAACGTCCAGGTCGATCTTGTCGACAGACGGGCGACCGGGGCAAGGGAGATCAGGCATGGAGTGCGGCACATGAGCTCTACGACAGACGGCGTTCTTGAGCGTAAAGTGCTCGCTCCTGACCCCGGCCTGATCAAGAGCTTGGGCGCGCACCACAGCTTGGAGTCGGCGGTCGCTGACCTCGTCGACAACAGTGTCGACGCGGGAGCGACCCGCGTACTGATCGTCTTTGAGACAGAGAACGGTGAGCCTGTCGCCGGGGTTCCACAGATCAGCCAGTCGACTAGTCCGTGAAAATGGGTTGTGAGCTG
>NZ_JAJTTE010000096.1 GCF_021343995.1 Pseudonocardia terrae
CACCACCGCGTCCCGACGCCGCACCGGCGGCATCCGGCGCCCGCGCGTGGCCGGCCGCCCCGACACCGGCCGGCCCGACACCGGGCGCCCGGACGCGCCGGCCGAGACCGCGGAGACCGAGGCCCGCCCGGACGTGACGCGGGCCGACAGCCGGGACGCCCAGTTCGAGCCCGAGACCGCGGCGCTCGAGCCGGAGACCGCGGCGGTCGCGGCGCCGGACGTCGAGGGCGAGGCGGGGACCGCCGCCGTGCCGGCCGTGGACACTGTCGAGGTCACCGAGGCCACGGCGTCCACCGAGGCCACCGGGGCCACCGAGGTCACGGCGGCCCCCCGGACCACCGAGGCCGCGGGAGGCACGGAAGCGGGGGAGCGCCCGGCCGGGTCCCGCGCCCGTCGCGCCCGTCGGGCCCGCCGCGAGCGCGACGAGGCCTTCGGGCGGGTCGAGGAGCCCACGAAGCGTCCGCGGCGCGGGGTGAAGGACCTGTTCCGGGTCCCCGCCCCGCCCCGGACGAAGCGGGGGACCGTCGTCCTCGCCGGCGCCACGGTCGTCGCGCTGGCGCTCGCGGTGCTGGCCGGCGTGAGCTGGTGGAGCATGAACCACACGCCGGCGGCGCGGAACACCGCGCTGGTCGACGTCGCGGCCACCACACAGGTCAGCCAGCAGCTCGGCGACGCGGTGAAGACCGTGTACTCCTACGACTACACCCGGCTCGACCAGAACGAGGCCGCCGCGCGTCAGGTGATCACACCGGAGTTCGGCCAGCAGTTCGACCAGCTCTTCGGCGAGGTCCGCAAGCTGGCGCCGCAGCAGCAGGCCGTGGTGACCGCGACGATCTCCCAGGCCGCCGTCGAGTCGATCACCGGTGACCGGGCCGTGCTCGTGGTCTTCCTCGACCAGCAGGCCACCCGGGCCGCGAACGACCAGGCGGGCCAGCAGGTCGCCGCCGCGGGCCGGCTCACCGTCACCGGGCAGCTCGTCGACGGGACCTGGAAGATCGCCGACGTCGCCGTCGCGTAGCTCGCCGGAGCGGCGCATCGAGACCGTGGCCGTAGCCGCGCATCGAGACCGTGGCCGTAGCCGCGCATCGAGACCGTGGCGTAGCTCGCCGAGCGGCGCGTCGACACCCTCGCGTAGCAGGAGGGCACCCCGACGGCGGGGCCGTCGCCGGGGTGCGTATGCTGGACGCCGGTTCCACCGAAGACCGCAGGTCTGTCCGCCGGCCCCGCCGGTGGACACGAAGGCCCCGCAGCCGCGGGCGTCCCGCGCAGGAGGACGAGGCAAGCAGCCGGGTGCGCACGCGCCCGCACTCCACGCCCCGTGCCCTGTGCACGGGGCGTTCGTCGTCTCCGGGCCTCGGGAAACGGTGGCACACCGACACCCGAGAGGAGGCATCACATGGCACGACCCGACAAGGTCGAGGCGGTCGCAGAGATCGCCGACCGGTTCCGGGGCGCGTCCGCCTCGGTGGTCACGGAGTACAGCGGTCTCACCGTGGCTCAGCTGAGCCAGCTGCGCCGCGCCCTGGGCGCGAACGCCAGCTTCCGCGTCGCCAAGAACACCTTGGTGAAGCGGGCGGCGGCCGACGCCGGCGTCGACGGTCTGGACGAGCTCCTGGCCGGCCCGACGGCGATCGCGTTCGTCACCGGCGAGGCGGTCGACGCCGCCAAGGCCCTGAAGAACTTCGCCAAGGACAACAAGGGCCTGGTGATCAAGGGCGGCTACATGGACGGCCGCGCCCTGTCGGGCGCGGAGGTCGAGCGGCTCGCCGATCTCGAGTCCCGCGAGGTCCTGCTGGCCAAGCTGGCCGGCGCCATGAAGGGCAACCTGGCGAAGGCCGCGGGCCTGTTCAACGCCCCGGCGTCGCAGGTCGCCCGCCTGGCCCAGGCTCTGGCCGACAAGCGGGCCGCCGAGGGCGCGTCCGCCGAAGGCGGCCAGGGCGACACCGCCGCCCCCACCGAGAGCTGACCGGCTCCACCCCCAGATACACCCCAGACACACGAGAAGGAGCCAGCAATGGCGAAGCTGTCCAGCGACGAGCTGCTCGACGCGTTCAAGGAGCTCACCCTCATCGAGCTCGCCGAGTTCGTGAAGAAGTTCGAGGAGACCTTCGAGGTCACCGCGGCCGCCCCGGTCGCCGTCGCCGCCGCGGGTGCGCCCGCCGCCGGTGGTGCCCCGGCCGAGGCCGAGGCCGAGAAGGACGAGTTCAACGTGGTCCTCGACGCCGCCGGCGACAAGAAGATCCAGGTCATCAAGGTCGTCCGCGAGCTGGTCTCGGGCCTCGGCCTGAAGGAGGCCAAGGACCTCGTCGAGTCGGCCCCGAAGCCGATCCTCGAGGGTGTCGCCAAGGACGCGGCCGACGCCGCCAAGGCGAAGCTCGAGGAGGCCGGCGCGAAGGTCTCGCTGTCCTGAGCAGCGTCTGATCAGCGCCGCCTGATCCCCGCCGCGACGCCGCCCCCGGCGGCGCCGGCGGGTCCACGAACGGCCCTTCCGCTCGCGCGGAAGGGCCGTTCGTGCGTTCTCAGGAGTTCTCGCGGTCCCGCAGCTCGCGGCGCAGGAGCTTGCCGCTGACCGTCTTCGGGATCTCGTCGAGGAACTCGACCTGCCGGGGGTACTTGTAGGCCGCCATGCGCGCCTTGGCGAAGGCGATCAGCTCCTCGGCGGTGACCTCCTTGCCCGCGCGCAGGCTCACGAAGGCCTTCACCGTCTCGCCGCGGTACTGGTCGGGCACGCCGACGACGGCCGCCTCGCGCACCGCCTCGTGCTCGTAGAGCACGTCCTCGACCTCGCGTGGCCACACCTTGTAGCCGCCCGCGTTGATCTGGTCCTTCTTGCGGTCGACGATGTAGAACCAGCCCTGGTCGTCCATGTACCCGACGTCGCCGGTGTGCAGGGACCCGCCCGGGATCGCCCGCTCGGTCTCCTCGGGCTTGTTCCAGTAGCCCTTCACCACCTGCGGGCCCGTGGTCACGATCTCGCCGACCTCGCCCGGCGGGAGGTCCCGGCCGTCCTCCCCGACGATCCGCACGATCGTGTCGTAGACCGGCACGCCCACCGACAGCGCCCCGGAGGCCTCGTCGACCGGCGCCTCGGCGTGCCTCGGCGTGCAGTGGCTGGGCGACGTGGTCTCGGTGAGCCCGTAGATGTTGTGGATGTACTGGCCGAAGGCCTGCTGGAAGGCCTTCACCGTCGACGGCGGGATGGGCGCCCCGCCGGACCAGATCTTGGTGAGCGTGCGCAGTGCGTCCTGGTCGGCGTTGGGGGCGTTCATCAGCGCGATGAACACGGTGATCGAGCCGACCGTGAAGGTGGGCCGCTCCTCGCGGATGAGGTCGATCACCGCCGACGGCTCGAAGCGGTGGAACAGCACGAGCGGCGCCCCGAGGAGCATGGCGATCGTGACGTGCCCGATGAGCCCCGTGATGTGGAACAGCGGCGCCACGCCGAGGACGACGTCGTCGGGGCCGAGCTCGCAGAAGCCGCGGTAGGTCTGCGAGTTGAACACCAGGTTGGCGTGGGTGTTCATGGCGCCCTTGGGCGGGCCCGTGGTGCCCGAGGTGTACGTGAGCACCGCGGTGTCCTGCGGGTCGAACGACACCGCCGGGGGCCGCTGCCCGCGGAACCGCTCCACGAGCTCGGCCAGGTCGACGGTGCCGTCGACCGCGCCGATCCGCTCGAGGCCGCCGAGGATGCGGGTGTCGTCGCGCGTCTGGTGGTCGAGCTCGCTCGTGGTGAGCACGGTGCGGAGGCCCGTGTCGCCGACCACCTTCGACGCGACGTCCCGGTAGAGGCCCTCGAGCGTGACCAGCACGCTCGCCCCGGAGTCGGTGAGCAGCAGGTGCAGCTCGCGCTCCCGGTTCATCGGGTTGACGTTGACGGCGATGCCGCCGGCCTTCCACGTGCCGAGCAGCGCGATCACGTACTGCGGGTCGTTCTGCAGGAACAGTGCGACCCGCTCGCCGGCGGAGAACCCGCCGTCGAGCAGGCCGGCGGCGAGGGCGTCGGACAGCTCGTCGAGCTCGCGGTAGGTGATCCGGCCGTCGAAGTAGCGGATCGCGTCGCGGTCCCCGTGCCGCTCCACGGTGGCCCGGAACAGCGCGAGCATGTCCCGGAACTCGGGGGTGATCGAGGTGGGCTGGCCCTCGTCGTAGCGGGCGAGCCAGGGCTTGTCGTCGTAGACGGACACCGGGTCTCCTAGCGGATGGCGATGGGGTTGACCGGCGCGCCCGTGCCGTGAACGACCTTCAGCGGGGCGGCGGCGTAGAGGAAGGACCAACGGTTGTCGGCGGCGCAGGCGTCGGCCAGGTCGTCGAGCCAGGCGATCTCGGTGAGGGTGACGCCGAGGTTGCGCATGAGCGCGCAGTGCAGGGGCAGCGCGACCCCGGAGTTCGGGTCGGCGGTGACCTCGTTGGCGATGGTGTCGGTGACGAGGTTGGGGATCTCGCGCTGCTGGAACCACTCGACGAGCTCGCGGGAGTAGGTCAGGCCGGGCTCGACGAAGCCGTCGTAGAAGGTCTCGGGGTCGTCGAGCTCGTACCAGTACTTCATCCAGCCGGTGCGGATGACGAGGATGTCGTGCGGTTCGATCTCCACGCCCTGGTTCTTGGCGGCGGCCTCGAGGTCGGTGTGGTCGAAGGTCTCGCCCTTGTCGAGCCACTGCTTGCCGCGGTGGCGGGCCATGTCGATGAGCACCCCGCGCCCGACGACGCCCTTCTCGGCGATGGGCAGCACGGAGGCCTTGTCCATGGCGTCGATGGTGGTGCGCGCGTCGTAGCCGTTCCAGAGTTTGCCGTCGTACCAGACGTGGCCCAGGGCGTCGTACTGGGTGGAGCCCTGCAGGAAGATGTGGGCGGTGTCGTCGGCGTAGTGCAGGCCGCCGGGGAAGGCGGGCGCGTTCTCGCCGTCCCATGTGGACTCGTCGAGCTCGTTCTTGCGGGACATGCCCTTGCGGCCCGGCCAGATGGGGTCGCCGGGGCTCTCGGTGCGGCCCATGTGGATCTGCAGGGTGAAGACCTGGCCCGACCTGACGTGCTGCACGCCGCGCAGGACCTCGCCGGCGTCGAGGTAGTTCAGGCAGCCCAGCTCGTCGTCGGGACCCCACTTCCCCCAGTTCGTGGGGGCGTCCGCGCCCAGCAGCTCGGTCATCGTCGGCACGGTGTTCTCAGCCATTCGTCGACCCCTTCGTCAACGGGTGTGAGGCGGGTGCATGATCCCGCCCCGATCCTTCTGGCGGCCCGCTCCGGGCGTCAAGGCCGGTGGGCGAGGCGGCCTGACCGGAGGATCGGGACGGGGCGTAGGCTGGGACCCGAACCCACCCCGTTGCTCCGGACGAGTGAAATTCGGCCCGCGCGACGGACGGCAGGTCGGGCCCCGCGGGCCCGCCGTCGAACGGTCCACCCGGGGGCCGGGAGCCCTGAGCTGCCGGTCGTCCTCCGGAACGGACCACTTACCGACGCGTACGGTCTTGACTCGGTGCGCCTGCCGGGTCACTCTTACGTCACGGTGCTTGGCTCCGGTGGTGAGCTGAGCGACGTGTCTCGACAGCGGCTGCCTTCGCGGCTAGACTGACTCTTTGCGCTGCCTCCGCCCAGGTTCGGCGTGCACGCTGTCGGAAGTCCGCCGGTCGCAGGGCCGGATCGGGAAGGTCCGCCAGGGTGCTCGGCGGACCTGGTCGGAGCGTGGCGCCCTGACAACGAACGGCGAGTTCAGCTCCCTGGCCACACCCGACACGTCGCAGACCGCCGGACCGTACCGGTGCGGTGACGCCGAACGGTAGCGCCTCGGGGGCAGTGCCCGCCAGACGAGAGCGTAGTTCTCGGAAGGACGCATCTTGGCTGTCTCCCGCGCCACCGTGACCACTGCGAACCCGGGGAGCGTCGTCTCGGCGAACCCCAACTTCCCTGGCGCACCCACCCGAGTCTCGTTCGCGAAGATCGCCGAGCCGCTCGAGGTGCCGGACCTCCTCGACCTGCAGATCCAGTCCTTCCAGTGGCTGGTCGGGGACGAGGCGTGGTTCCAGCGCCGCATCGACGCGGGGGACGAGAACCCGGTCGGGGGTCTCGAGGAGATCCTCACGGAGATCTCTCCCATCGAGGACTTCTCGGGCTCCATGTCGCTGTCCTTCTCCGACCCTCGCTTCGACGAGGTCAAGGCCTCCGTCGAGGAGTGCCGGGACAAGGACATGACCTACGGTGCCCCGCTCTTCGTCACCGCGGAGTTCACCAACAACACCACCGGCGAGATCAAGAGCCAGACGGTGTTCATGGGTGACTTCCCCGTGATGACGGACAAGGGCACGTTCATCATCAACGGCACCGAGCGCGTCGTCGTGTCGCAGCTCGTCCGCTCGCCCGGCGTGTACTTCGACCACGCCATCGACAAGACCACCGAGAAGGACGTCTACTCGGTCAAGGTCATCCCCAGCCGCGGCGCGTGGCTGGAGTTCGACGTCGACAAGCGCGACACCGTCGGCGTCCGCATCGACCGCAAGCGCCGCCAGCCGGTCACCGTGCTGCTGAAGGCGCTGGGCTGGACGACCGAGCAGATCCAGGAGCGCTTCGGCTTCTCCGAGACGATCCTCGCCACCCTGGAGAAGGACCACACGGCCGGCCAGGACGAGGCGCTGCTCGACATCTACCGCAAGCTGCGCCCGGGCGAGCCGCCGACGCGCGAGAGCGCCCAGACGCTGCTCGAGAACCTGTTCTTCAAGGACAAGCGCTACGACCTGGCCAAGGTCGGCCGCTACAAGGTCAACAAGAAGCTGGGCCTGGCGGAGCCCACCGAGGTCGGCACGCTGACCGAGGAGGACATCGCCACCACCATCGAGTACCTCGTCCGCCTGCACGCCGGTGAGACCTCGATGAAGGCCAAGGACGGCGAGACCGAGATCCCGGTCGAGACGGACGACATCGACCACTTCGGCAACCGTCGCCTGCGCACGGTCGGCGAGCTCATCCAGAACCAGGTCCGCGTCGGCCTGTCCCGGATGGAGCGCGTCGTCCGCGAGCGGATGACCACGCAGGACGTCGAGGCCATCACGCCGCAGACCCTGATCAACATCCGGCCCGTCGTGGCCGCGATCAAGGAGTTCTTCGGCACCTCGCAGCTGTCGCAGTTCATGGACCAGCACAACCCGCTGGCCGGCCTGACCCACAAGCGGCGCCTGTCCGCGCTGGGCCCGGGCGGTCTGTCGCGGGAGCGCGCGGGCTTCGAGGTCCGCGACGTGCACCCGTCGCACTACGGCCGCATGTGCCCGATCGAGACCCCTGAGGGCCCGAACATCGGCCTCATCGGCTCGCTGTCCACGTTCGCGCAGGTCAACCCGTTCGGCTTCATCCAGACGCCGTACCGCAAGGTCGTCGACGGCGTCGTCACGGAGCAGATCGACTACCTGACCGCGGACGAGGAGGACCGCTTCGTCATCGCGCAGGCCAACGCGCCGCTGAACCAGGACGGCTCCTTCACCGAGGACCGCGTCCTGGTCCGCCGCAAGGGCGGCGAGGTCGACCTGATCCCGCCGACGGGCGTCGAGTACATCGACGTCTCGCCGCGGCAGATGGTGTCGGTCGCGACCGCGCTGATCCCGTTCCTCGAGCACGACGACGCGAACCGCGCCCTGATGGGCGCGAACATGCAGCGCCAGTCCGTGCCGCTGCTCCGCTCCGAGGCGCCGCTGGTCGGCACCGGCATGGAGCTGCGCGCGGCGGTCGACGCCGGCGACGTCGTCGTCACCGAGAAGGCGGGTGTGGTCGAGGAGCTCTGCGCCGACTACATCACCGTCATGGCCGACGAGGGCACCCGCCAAACGTACCGGCTGAACAAGTTCCGGCGCTCCAACCAGGGCACCTGCAACAACCAGAAGCCGATCGTCGACGAGGGCCAGCGGGTCGAGGTGGGCCAGGTGCTCGCCGACGGGCCGTGCACCGAGAACGGCGAGATGGCGCTGGGCAAGAACCTGCTCGTGGCGATCATGCCGTGGGAGGGCCACAACTACGAGGACGCGATCATCCTGTCGCAGCGCCTCGTGCAGGACGACGTGCTCACCTCGATCCACATCGAGGAGCACGAGATCGACGCCCGGGACACCAAGCTCGGCGCCGAGGAGATCACCCGGGACATCCCGAACGTCTCCGAGGAGGTCCTCGCGGACCTGGACGAGCGCGGCATCATCCGGATCGGCGCCGAGGTCCAGCCCGGCGACATCCTGGTCGGCAAGGTCACCCCGAAGGGCGAGACCGAGCTGACCCCGGAGGAGCGCCTGCTCCGCGCGATCTTCGGCGAGAAGGCGCGCGAGGTCCGCGACACCTCGCTGAAGGTGCCGCACGGCGAGAACGGCAAGGTCATCGGCATCCGGGTCTTCTCCCGGGACGACGACGACGAGCTGCCCCCCGGCGTGAACGAGCTGGTCCGCGTCTACGTGGCCCAGAAGCGCAAGATCTCCGACGGTGACAAGCTCGCCGGCCGCCACGGCAACAAGGGCGTCATCGGCAAGATCCTGCCGGCCGAGGACATGCCGTTCCTGCCGGACGGCACGCCGGTCGACATCATCCTGAACACGCACGGCGTGCCGCGACGCATGAACATCGGCCAGGTCCTGGAGACCCACCTCGGGTGGATCGCCAAGTCCGGCTGGGAGATCGAGGGCAACCCGGACTGGGCGTCGATGATGCCCGAGGAGCTCTACTCCGTGCCGCCGAACACGAACACCGCGGTGCCGGTGTTCGACGGCGCCAAGGAGCACGAGATCACCGGGCTGCTCGGGTCCACGCGCCCGAACCGCGACGGCGACCGCATGGTCGGCCCGGACGGCAAGGCGCAGCTGTTCGACGGGCGCTCCGGCGAGCCGTACCCGTTCCCGGTGGCGGTCGGCTACATGTACATCCTGAAGCTGGCGCACCTGGTCGACGACAAGATCCACGCGCGGTCGACCGGCCCGTACTCGATGATCACCCAGCAGCCGCTCGGCGGTAAGGCCCAGTTCGGCGGCCAGCGCTTCGGCGAGATGGAGTGCTGGGCGATGCAGGCGTACGGCGCCGCCTACACGCTGCAGGAGCTGCTCACCATCAAGTCCGACGACGTGGTGGGCCGGGTCAAGGTCTACGAGGCCATCGTCAAGGGGGAGAACATCCCCGAGCCGGGCATCCCGGAGTCGTTCAAGGTGCTCCTCAAGGAGCTCCAGTCGCTGTGCCTGAACGTCGAGGTGCTCTCCAGCGACGGCGCGGCCATCGAGATGCGCGACACGGACGACGAGGACCTCGAGCGCGCGGCGGCGAACCTGGGCATCAACCTGTCCAGCCGCCCGGGCAGCGACTCGATGTCCGTCGACGACGTCGTGAACTGACCCAGAGCCGAGACTCGCGAATTCCGAGAGAAGGACACACTCTTGCTCGACGTCAACTTCTTCGACGAGCTGCGCATCGGCCTGGCCACCGCCGAGGACATCCGCCAGTGGTCGCACGGTGAGGTCAAGAAGCCGGAGACCATCAACTACCGCACCCTCAAGCCCGAGAAGGACGGCCTCTTCTGCGAGAAGATCTTCGGCCCGACCCGGGACTGGGAGTGCTACTGCGGCAAGTACAAGCGCGTCCGCTTCAAGGGCATCATCTGCGAGCGCTGCGGCGTGGAGGTCACTCGCGCCAAGGTGCGGCGTGAGCGCATGGGCCACATCGAGCTGGCCGCCCCGGTCACGCACATCTGGTACTTCAAGGGTGTGCCGAGCCGGCTGGGCTACCTGCTCGACCTGGCGCCGAAGGATCTCGAGAAGATCATCTACTTCGCCGCCTACGTGATCACGTCGGTCAACGGCGAGCTGCGCCACCAGGACCTGTCCACGCTCGAGAACGAGATGAGCGTGGAGCGCAAGCGGGTCGAGCAGCGCCGCGACGGCGACCTCGAGGCCCGGGCCCAGAAGCTCGAGTCCGACCTGGCCGAGCTCGAGGCCGAGGGCGCCAAGAGCGACGTCCGCCGGAAGGTCAAGGAGGGTGGCGAGCGCGAGATGCGCCAGCTCCGCGACCGCGCCCAGCGCGAGCTGGACCGGCTCGACGAGATCTGGACGACCTTCGCCAAGCTGGACACCCAGCAGCTGATCCCGGACGAGGGGCTCTACCGCGAGCTCTACGACCGGTACGGCGACTACTTCACCGGTGCCATGGGTGCCGAGGCGATCCAGAAGCTGCTGGAGAACTTCGACATCGAGGCCGAGGCCGAGAAGCTGCGCGAGATCATCCGCAGCGGCAAGGGGCAGAAGAAGCTCCGCGCCCTCAAGCGCCTCAAGGTCGTCGCGGCCTTCCAGTCCACCGGCAACTCGCCGATGGGCATGGTGCTCGACTGCGTCCCGGTCATCCCGCCGGACCTGCGCCCGATGGTGCAGCTCGACGGCGGCCGCTTCGCCACGAGCGACCTGAACGACCTGTACCGCCGGGTCATCAACCGGAACAACCGCCTCAAGCGACTGATCGACCTCGGCGCGCCCGAGATCATCGTCAACAACGAGAAGCGGATGCTGCAGGAGGCCGTCGACGCGCTGTTCGACAACGGCCGCCGCGGCCGTCCGGTCACGGGCCCGGGCAACCGGCCGCTCAAGTCGCTGTCCGACCTGCTCAAGGGCAAGCAGGGCCGGTTCCGCCAGAACCTGCTCGGCAAGCGCGTCGACTACTCGGGCCGTTCGGTCATCGTCGTCGGCCCGCAGCTGAAGCTGCACCAGTGCGGCCTGCCCAAGCAGATGGCGCTGGAGCTGTTCAAGCCGTTCGTGATGAAGCGCCTGGTCGACCTGAACCACGCGCAGAACATCAAGTCCGCCAAGCGGATGGTCGAGCGCGGCCGCTCGCAGGTGTGGGACGTGCTCGAGGAGGTCATCTCCGAGCACCCCGTGCTGCTCAACCGCGCGCCGACGCTGCACCGCCTCGGCATCCAGGCCTTCGAGCCGCAGCTGGTGGAGGGCAAGGCCATCCAGCTGCACCCGCTGGTCTGCGAGGCGTTCAACGCGGACTTCGACGGTGACCAGATGGCGGTCCACCTGCCGCTGTCGGCCGAGGCCCAGGCCGAGGCCCGGGTGCTGATGCTCTCGAGCAACAACATCCTGTCGCCGGCGTCGGGCCGCCCGCTCGCCATGCCGCGCCTGGACATGGTCACGGGCCTGTTCCACCTGACCCGCGAGCGCCCGGATGCCGTGGGCGCCGGGCAGTCGTTCAGCTCCGAGGCCGAGGCCGTCATGGCCTACGACCGCAAGACGCTGCACCTGCAGGCCCCGATCACGATCCGGCTCCCCGGCGTCGCGCCGGCCCCGGGCACCGTGCTCGAGGAGGGGGACGTCTGGCGCGCCGAGACGACCCTCGGCCGGGTCATGTTCAACGAGCTGCTCCCGGCGGACTACCCGTTCGTCAACGAGCCGCTGCCGAAGAAGCGCCAGGCCGCGATCATCAACGACCTGGCCGAGCGCTACTCGATGACCGAGGTCGCGCAGGTGCTCGACCGCCTCAAGGACGCCGGCTTCTACTGGGCCACCCGGTCCGGTGTCACGCTGGCGATCGACGACGTCGTGGTCCCGCCGAACAAGCAGGAGATCCTCGACGGCTACGAGGCCAAGGCCGACCAGGTCAACAAGCGGTACCAGCGCGGTGCGCTCTCCCACCAGGAGCGCAACGACGAGATGGTCAAGATCTGGACCCAGGCGTCCGAAGAGGTCGCCAAGGCCATGGAGGACAACTTCCCCGAGGACAACCCGATCCCGACGATCGTGAAGTCCGGGGCGGCGGGCAACATGACGCAGGTCCGGCAGCTGGCCGGTATGCGTGGTCTGGTCGCGAACCCCAAGGGTGAGTACATCCCCCGCCCGATCAAGGCGAACTTCCGCGAGGGCCTGTCCGTGCTGGAGTACTTCATCTCCACGCACGGCACCCGGAAGGGTCTGGCGGACACCGCGCTGCGGACCGCCGACTCGGGCTACCTGACCCGTCGTCTGGTCGACGTCTCGCAGGACGTCATCGTGCGCGAGGTCGACTGCGGCACGTCCCGCGCGGTCACCATGCCGGTCACCGAGGAGACGGCCGACGGCCGCCTCATCCCGCACCGCTACATCCGCACGTCGGTGTACGCGCGGAGCTCGGCGGAGGAGGTCACGGACGCCGACGGCAACGTGATCGTGGCCAAGGGCGGCGACCTCGGCGACCCGGCGCTCGACGCGCTGGTCGCGGCGGGCGTCCGGCAGATCCGCGTGCGCAGCGCGCTGACCTGCGAGTCTGCCACCGGCATCTGCGCGACCTGCTACGGCCGCTCCATGGCGACCGGCAAGCTGGTCGACGTGGGCGAGGCGGTCGGCATCGTCGCGGCCCAGTCCATCGGTGAGCCGGGCACGCAGCTGACGATGCGTACCTTCCACCAGGGCGGCGTCGCGGGCGACGACATCACGACCGGTCTGCCGCGTGTCACGGAGCTCTTCGAGGCCCGTGTCCCGCGCGGTAAGGCGCCGATCGCGGACGTCGACGGCCGCATCCGCATCGAGGACGGCGACCGCTTCTGGAAGATCACCCTCATCCCGGACGACGGGGGCGAGGAGATCGTCTACGAGAAGCTGTCGAAGCGGCAGTGGCTCGCCATGACGGTGGCCGACGGCGAGGAGCGCCCGCTCCGCGACGGCGACCACGTCGAGGTCGGCCAGCTGCTCCTCGAGGGCACGGCGGACCCGCACGAGGTGCTGCGCGTCATGGGCCCGCGCGAGGTGCAGCTGCACCTGGTGCGTGAGGTGCAGAAGGTGTACCGCACGCAGAGCGTGGACATCCACGACAAGCACATCGAGGTGATCGTCCGGCAGATGCTCCGCCGGGTCACGATCATCGACTCGGGTGCCACCGAGTTCCTGCCCGGCGCGCTCGCCGAGCGGGGCGAGTTCGAGTCGGAGAACCGGCGCGTGGTCGCCGAGGGCAACGAGCCGGCCTCCGGCCGCCCGGTGCTCATGGGCATCACGAAGGCCTCGCTGGCGACGGAGTCGTGGCTGTCCGCGGCCTCGTTCCAGGAGACCACCCGGATCCTCACCGACGCCGCGATCAACGGGAAGCGCGACAAGCTCGTCGGGCTGAAGGAGAACGTGATCATCGGCAAGCTGATCCCCGCCGGTACGGGGATCAGCCGGTACCGCAACATCCAGGTGCAGCCCACGGAGGAGGCCCGCGCGGCCGCCTACGCGCTGCCGAGCTACGACGACGGCTACTACAGCCCCGACGTGTTCGGCACGGGCACCGGTGCCGCGGTCCCGCTGGACGACTACGACTTCGGTCGCGACTACCGCTAGTCGTCGCCGCGGTCACCGACGGG
>NZ_JAJTTE010000097.1 GCF_021343995.1 Pseudonocardia terrae
CTCTGCAGCGGCCTCGCCGGCGGTGCTCTCGGCCGGATCCTTCGTTAACGTGGTCGCCGCGGAGCCGGTGGGCACCCGCTCCAGGTCCACCCCGTCGTCGTAGACCAGCGCGGAGACGTGCACCGGCGAGCCCTGCTCCACCTTCAGCTCCGAGTGCGCACCGCACCCGAACTCGACGGAGACGACCGCGCCGTCGGCCGGCGAGTACTCGTTGGCGCACGCCCCGAAGCCGCCGCGCAGCGACCCGGCGAGCGGGGTGAAGAACCCGCAGGTCCCGCAGACCTCGGTGACGGCGCGGGCCAGCTCGGAACGGGGGCCGCGGGCGTCGCGCCAGCGGTCGGCGGCCTCCAGCCGCCCCTCGCGGCTGAGCACGCGGGTACGCCCGAGCCCCACCTCGACGGCGACCTCCTCGACGGCCGGGTCGTCCGACGCCACGTAGGCGGGCACGAGCCGGGAGTCGTCCGGGTCGGTCGGCAGCAGGTCGCCCGGTCCGAGGTCGCCGGGGCGGACCCGCTCCTGCCACGGCAGCCAGGCGGGCGCGACCAGCGCGTCCCCACCCGGGAGCAGCACGACCTCGCTCACGGTCACCGGCCCGTCCGCGACGGCGGCGAGCGTGACCGACCAGCGCCAGCCGCGGTACCCCGCGAGGTCGGCGGCGAAGTGGTGGCTCACCGAGGCCTCGTCCTCGACCACGAACCCGAGGTGCTCGCCGACGGCGACCGCCCCGGCGTGCTCGCCGATGTCGGCCGAGGCCTCCTCGACGGCGGCGGCACGGGCGCGCTCCACGGCCCCGGCCAGCGGGCCGGGCGCCGCGGGGGCGTCCGCGGGGCTGGTCTCGGGGTCGATCCCGGTGATCGCGCTCATCGGGACGATTGTGCCACCCGGGCCCGGCCTGCCGGAGCGCCGTCCCGGCACCCTGCGGCAGGATCTCGGGCGATGCGCCGGGTGCTGCTGGGTCTGGTCGCCGCGGTGGTCGCCGTGACGACCGGTGCTGCGGCCTGCGCCGCTGCGGCCCCGTCCGACCCGCTCACGTCCGCACCGGCCGTCCGGCCCGTGGTGCTCGGCGAGGAGCCGCACGACCCGACCGCGTTCACCCAGGGCCTGGAGCTCTCCCCCGACGACCCCGGCACGCTCTACGAGGGCACCGGGCTGGTCGGCCGGTCCGAGCTCCGCGAGCTCGACGCCGCCACCGGCGCCGTCCGCCGTGCCGTCCCGCTGCCCGACGGCCTGTTCGGCGAGGGGATCACGGTCGTCGGGTCGTCGATCTGGCAACTGACCTGGCAGAACGGGGTGGCCCTGGAGTGGGACCGGGCCACCTTCACGCTCCGCCGGGAGGTCCCGATCGCGGGCGAGGGCTGGGGCCTGTGCGCCGAGCCGGGCCGTCTCGTGCGGTCCGACGGCACCGAGCGTCTGCGCTTCCAGGACCCCGGAACCTTCGCCGAGACCGGCTCGGTCGCGGTCACGCTCGACGGCGCCCCCGTGCCGGACCTCAACGAGCTGGAGTGCGTCGACGGCGCGGTGTGGGCGAACGTGTGGCGCACCGACCGGATCGTCCGCATCGACCCCACGACGGGCGCGGTGACCGCCGTCGTCGACGCGTCCGGGCTGCTCGACCCCGCCCGCCGCGCGAACACGGACGTGCTCAACGGCATCGCCCATCTGAGCGGCGACGAGTACCTCCTCACGGGCAAGCTCTGGCCCGCCGCCTTCCGGGTCCGGCTACCCGGGTGACGCGTGACGTGATCACCGGACCGGACGCCCGCGCGGGACCGGTCCGGCGGGCAGAATGAGGGCATGGCGCGCGATCATCGGACCGGTCGGCGGGGCGGTCGCGCGCGACGCTGGGCGACCGCCGACGGCACCCCGTACCAGCGGCCCGAGCCGGAGGCCGCGGCGGAGGACGCGCCCGGGACGGCGCAGTCGGAGCTCCCGCCGTACGTTCCGACGGTCCGCCGCCGCTACCCGTGGCACGACGACCCGGACTACGACCCCGCCGAGTACCGCCGCGAGCCGGAGGCCAACCGGTTCGCCGAGTGGATCGAGCGGGCCCCGGCCGGGGAGCCGGACGAACCCGCACCACCTCCTGTCGCGCGGACCGCGGCGACCGGCGGGCCCGGAGAGACCGCAGAGACCGGGGAGCCGGGGCGGACCGGGGAGACCAGGAAGCCCGGGCAGACCGGGCAGAACGAAGAGCCCCGGACCGGCCCGACCGAGCAGCGGACGCACCCGCGGATGCCCAAGAAGCTCACGGTCACCCGGGTCGCCGCCCTGCGCAGCCGCCAGCTCACCGGTGCCGTGGTGAACACCTTCCGCCGCGCGGCGACGGCCGACGGCGCGGACCGCTCCGGCCTCACCTCGCTGACCTACGCCTCGATGATGGACTACGCGGTCGACGCCGCCGTGGCCGTCGCGCTGGCGAACACCCTCTTCTTCGCCGCGGCCACCGCGGAGAGCAAGACCAACGTCGCGCTCTACCTGCTGATCACCGTCGCGCCGTTCGCCGTGGTCGCCCCGGTGATCGGACCGCTGCTCGACCGGCTCCAACGCGGGCGGCGCGCGGCACTGGCGGTGGCCATGCTCGGCCGGGCGGTGCTCGCCGTGGTCATGGCGCTGAACTACGACAACTGGGTCCTCTACCCCGCCGCGCTCGGGGCGATGGTGCTCAGCAAGTCGTTCACCGTGCTCAAGGCCGCGGTGACCCCGCGGGTGCTGCCCGAGGGCATCACCCTGGCCACCACGAACTCCCGGCTGACCACGTTCGGCCTGCTCGCCGGGGCGGTGTTCGGCGGCATCGCCAGCGGCGTGGCCTACCTGTCCGGCTCGCCGGGGGCGCTCTACTACACCGCCGCGCTCGGCGTGGTGGGTGCGCTGCTGTGCAGCCGCATCCCGCGCTGGGTGGAGGTGACCGCGGGCGAGGTGCCGGCCCGGCTGCGCAGCACGCGCCGGTCCCGCCGCCGCCCGGTGGGCCGCTCGGTCGTGGTCGCGCTGTGGGGCAACGGCGCCGCCCGCGTCGTCACCGGTTTCCTCACGCTGTTCGTGGCGTTCGTCGTCAAGCAGCAGGCGCAGGGCGACGCCGCTCAGCAGCTCTACCTGATCGGCATCGTCGGCGCGGCGGCCGGCGCCGGGTCCTTCCTCGGCAACGGCGTGGGCTCGCGGATCCACTTCGGGCGCGCCGAGGCGATGGTGATCGGCTGCGTGACGGGCGCGTGCGCCGCCGCCGCGGCGGCCGCCGTGCTCCCCGGCATCCTCACCGCCGCGATCGTCGGCCTGGTCGCCGCGACGGGCAGCGCGCTGGCCAAGGTCTGCCTCGACGCGGTGATCCAGCGCGACCTGCCCGAGGAGTCCCGGGCGTCGGCCTTCGGCCGCTCCGAGACCGTGCTCCAGCTGGCCTGGGTGTTCGGCGGTGCGCTCGGCGTGCTGCTGCCGCACAGCGGGTTCCGGCTCGGCTTCGGGGTGGTGGCCGCGGTCGTCGCGGTCCTCGGCATCCAGACGGCGCTCGTGTGGCGGGGCCGGACGCTGGTCCCGGGCCTGGGCCTGCGCGAGCCGCTGCCGGAGCGGCGGCCCGCCCCGTCGGAGGCCGCGTCGGGGGCTCCGTAGGCTGGGGGCGTGTCCCGGACCCGCCGGAGCCTGCTCGCCGCCCTCGCCCTGACCGCCACCCTCGCGTCGGCCGGGTGCGGGAGCGACGCGAAACCGCAGGTCACCTGGACGGCCGGGCAGGCCACGCAGACGATCGGGCCCGCGCAGTACTGCGACGTCAAGATGAAGAACTGCAGCAACGACGACGCCGCCCAGGCCCGGCTCGCCGTCCCGGCCGGTACACCCCTCGAGGTGTCCGTGCCCGAGGAGATCTCCGACGCGCCGTGGTCGGTCGTCTTCTCCTACACCGGCCCGGACGGGCAGCGCACGGATGGACGGAGCCCTGTCTTCGCCCCGAAGGCGCAGACCAGCTACACGCTGACGCTTCCCGACGCGGGCGATGTGCTCGGCACCGCCCAGGTGCAGCTGCTCGGCGCGGCGCCGGTGGCCAACCCGGACACCGGTGAGCTGGACTACCCCGCCCGCGCGACCTGGGTGCTCGTCGCCCAGCACTGAGCCGGGCGCCGCCCATCTCTCACCCGTTCGACCCCTCTGATCGCCTCCGCCCGGCCCTTTGGGAGGCCGAACGTCTGGTTCGCGCGACCGAACGGCGCCACTCGCCAGAAGGGTCGTAACAGAGTGCACTTACCGCCCGATGGGGATCCTGAGGGCTGAACCGGTTGAAACTGCCCATATCGGTCAGCCGCCGACAGCGACCCGGGGGGATTCGTGGCCGCGACAACGCGAGCAGTAGTGGTGGGTGGAGCCGGTTTCATCGGCTCGTCGATCGTGGAGCGCCTGGCGTCGGGGGGCGCCGAGGTCCTCGTCGTCGACGACCTGAGCCGGGGCAGCCTGGAGAACCTGAAGGGCCCGGGCGCGGGCGCCGAGCTGGCCGAGATCGACATCCGGGACGCCGACGCGCTGCACCGACGCCTCGCCGCCTTCGCCCCCGACGTCGTGTTCCACCTGGCCGCCCAGATCGACGTGCGCGCCTCGATGGCCGACCCGGCCGAGGACGCCTGGCGCAACGTCGTCGGCTCGGTCAACGTCTTCGCCGCCGCCCACGCGGCGGGGGCCCGGCGGGTGGTCAACACCTCGACCGGCGGCGCGATCTACGGCCCGGACGCGCCCGTGCCGACGCCCGAGACCGCCCCGACCGAGCCGCTCTCGGCCTACGGGCTCAGCAAGCGGAGCGTCGAGACCTACGCCGACTGGTTCCGCCGGGCCAAGGGACTCGACGTGGTCACCCTGCGGTACGGCAACGTCTACGGCGAGCGCCAGGACCCGCAGGGCGACGCCGGCGTGATCGCGATCTTCTGCGACGCCGTGCTCGCCGGCCGGCGCCCGACGGTCTTCGGCGACGGCGCGCAGACCCGCGACTTCGTCTACGTCGGCGACGTGGCCCGGGCCAACCTGGCCGCGGCCGAGGCCGAGGGCCCGCTGCAGCCGGTCTACAACGTCGGCACCGGACGCGAGGTGAGCATCCGCGAGCTGATCGCGGCCGTCGTCCGCGCCGCGGGTGCGGACCCCGCGCTCGCCGAGCCGGTCCTCGCCCCCGCCCGCGCGGGCGAGGTGCAGCGCAGCTGCCTCGACGTCCGGGAGGCCCGGCGGGACCTCGGCCTGCCGGAGCCGACCGCCCTCGAGGAGGGCCTGCGCCGCACGCTCGACTGGATGCGGAGTCGGTAACCGGTGTTCCTCGCACACACGCGGCGGCCGTTCGGCCTCGCCGCCTCCGTCGTGCTGCTCGTGACCGCGCTGCTGCTCGCGGGCCCCGCCCCGGCGTCCGCCCGGCCGCCCTCGACCGGCGCCCGGATCGACCTGCAGGTCCTCGTCGTCACGGACGGGTCGCGGGAGGTCGAGGCCTTCCACGACGCGCTCGACACCACCGGCGTGCCGGTGCAGGTCGTCGACCTGGCCGATCCCGCGCGTCCCCGGATCGACGCGGCCTTCCTGGCCGATCGGGTCGACGGCCGGGCGCGCGCCAAGTTCCAGGGCGTCGTGCTGCCCGGCCCGGCGCCGAAGGAGCTGTCCGCGGCGGAGCTCGCCGCGCTGCACGCCTTCGAGCGCCGCTTCGACGTCCGGCAGATCTCCGCGCTCGCGCCGGGCGGGCCCGCCGCCGGCACGGACGAGCCGGCGTTCCGCGGCGCGCTCGACGGCCTGTCCGGCCGGATCGGCGCCGACGCCCTCGGCGCCGAGTTCGGCTACGCCCGCGGCCCCGTCCCGTTCGAGGACCCGAGCCCCGACCCGGACAGCTGGGCCGAGGCCGCCCGGCCGCTGCCGGGCCTCCGGCCGCTGGTCACCGTCGACGTGCCCGGTGCCGCGCGGGGACTCACCGTCGCGGGCGTCCGCAGCGACCGCGGCCGCGAGGAGCTGGTGCTGACGGTCGGCTACCGGTCCGAGGCGTCGCAGTTCCAGGTGCTCGCGCCGGGCATGATCCGCTGGCTGACCCGCGGCGTGCACCTGGGCCTGGAGCGCGCCTGGTTCGCCGTGCACATCGACGACGTCCTGCTGCCCAACGCCCGGTGGGTCCCCGAGGCGAACTGCACCGCCGGTTCGGACTGCCCGCCGGAGGTCGGCCCGCGCCCGCTCATCCGGATGACCGCCGACGACGTGGCCTTCGCCGTGGACTGGCAGCGCCGCAAGGGCTTCCGCATGGACCTGGCCTACAACGGCAGTGGCAGCGTCGCGGCCGCGCCGGGAGCCGCCGACCCGCTCACCGAGGCCCTCGTCGCCGCCAAGGGCGAGTTCGGCTGGATCAACCACACCTGGTCGCACCTCTACCTCGGCTGCGTCCGGGACTTCTCGGTCACGCCGTGGCAATGCGACGAGGTGCCGCTGCTGGGCTGGACCCGGCACGTCGGCGAGCGCGCCATCGCCGACGAGATCCGGCTCAACATCGACTTCGCCCGACGGCACGGGCTGCCGATCGACGAGGCCGAGCTGGTCACCGGCGAGCACGGCGGGCTCGCGAAGCCGCCACGAATGCCGGAGGACAACCCCAACCTCGCCGATGCGCTCGACGACACCGGCATCCTCACCCTGGCCTCCGACGCCTCGTCGGAGGCGGAGCAGCGGATGGTCGGCGGCGCGAACACGGTGCCGCGGCACCCGATCAACCTGGACTTCAACACGGCCACCGAGGCCGAGACCGTCGACCAGTACAACGTCATCTCCACCTCCCTGGCCGACGGCGGCGACGGCACCTGCGAGGCCGACGGCAGCTGCATCGCGCCGGCCGACCCGGTCACCGGGTTCCGGGACGTCGTGGTGGCCGCCGAGGCCGACCTCGCGCTGCGGCACGTCATGGCCAACGACCCGCGCCCGCACTACGTCCACCAGCCGCAGCTCACCGAGGACCGCACCATCTACCCGATCCTCGAGCGGGTCCTCGGCGGCTACCGCGCGCTGTTCACCGAGGACCGGCCGCTGCTGGTCCCGACCATGACCGCGACCCGGGACGTGCTGAACGGCCGCGCGGCCTTCGCCCGCGCCGTCGGCGAGGGCCGCGTCGACGCCTACGTGGTCGACGGCGTCGTGACCGTCTCCACGGACGGCCACGTGGACGTCCCCCTGACCGCCCCGCCCGGCACCGGCCTCGACGGTGCCGGCGAGTTCGGCGAGGCCTACGGCACCGTCCGCTCCGGCTGGTTCGCCGCGGACGGCCCCCGGACCCTCACCCTGCCCACCACCAGCGAGGAACAGCGATGAAGGTCTCCCTCGTCACCGAAGGCACCTACCCGATCCAGCCCGGCGGCGTGAGCGGGTGGTGCGAGCAGTTGATCCGCGGCCTGCCCGAGGTCTCGTTCGAGGTCGTCGCGCTGTCCGGGTCCGGCCGCGAGCCCGCCGTCTTCACCGTGCCGGACAACGTGACGGCGGTGCAGCGGATCGGCCTGTGGGCGCCGCCGCCGCGCGCCCGGCGGGTGCCCCGCGCGGTCGGGTCGCGCTTCGCGATCGCCTACGAGGAGCTGCTCGAGGCGATGCTGGGCGACGGCCCGCACTCCGCGGCCGGCTTCGAGTCCGCCGTGCGCGCCCTGCACGCCCTCGCCGCGGACACGCCGCTGGTCCCGCTGCTGCGCGGGCAGCGCGCCGTCGACCTGTTCGTCGACGTCTGGGCGCGGCACCGGGCCGGGGCCGACGACGAGCTCTCGGTCGGCGACGCCCTGGCCGTCACCGAGCTGATGGAGCACTTTCTGCGCCCGCTGGGCATGCCGGTCCTGGAGACCGACCTCGTGCACGCCACGGCCAACGGGCCGGGCGCGCTGATGGGGCTGCTCGCGAAGTGGGCGCACGGCACCCCGGTGCTGCTCTCCGAGCACGGCGTCTACCTGCGGGAACGCATGCTGGCGATCCGCCGCAGCGGGGACTCCCGGGCCGCCCGGGCCGCCCAGATCCGGTTCTTCCTGCGGCTCACCGAGCTCTGCTACCGGCACGCCGACCTCGTCGCCCCGGTCTCCGGCTTCAACGGCCGCTGGGCCCGCCGGGGCGGCGCGGCGCCGGAGCGGGTCCGCACGATGCACAACGGCGTGGATCCGGCGGCGCTGCCGCTGCTCACCGAGGAGCCCGCCGAGCCGACGGTCGCGTTCGTCGGCCGGATCGACCCGCTCAAGGACATCGAGCTGCTGGTCACGGCGTTCGCGCAGGTCCGGCGGGCGATCCCGGCGGCGCGGCTGCGGCTGTTCGGCGGCGTCCCGGCCGGCAACGAGGACTACGCGCGGCGCTGCCAGGCCCGGGTCGCCGAGCTCGGGCTCGGGGACGCGGTGACGTTCGAGGGTCCGATCTCGCCGGTGACCGAGGCGTTCCGGCGCGGGCACCTCGTGGTGCTGTCCAGCAAGTCCGAGGGGCTGCCGCTCACGATCATCGAGGCGGCCATGTCCGGGCGCGCCACGGTGGCGACGGACGTCGGCGGGATGGCCGAGGCGGTCGGCGACGGCGGCCTGGTCGTCCCGGCCGGCGACGCCCCCGCCTTCGCCGCCGCGTGCATCCGGCTGCTGCGCAACCACGAGCTCCGCCACGAGCTCGCCGGCCGCGGCCGCCGGCGCGCGCTCGAGCTGTTCACCCTGGAGCGGTTCGCGGAGAACTTCCGGTCCGTCTACGTCTCGCTGGCCCGGCGCCGCCCGCTGCCGGTCCACGTCGGCGCGCCGAGCGTGGAGCTGCCCGTGCCGGCCGGGGCCCTCGCGCCCGCGGTGTCGGTGCGGGCCGCCGTGCGGCTCTCGGGGCCGCCCGCGCCCGTCAAGCCCGCCTCCCCCGTCAAGCCCGCCTCGCCCGTCAAGGCGGCCGGGAGGGAGCCGGTGGAGGTGCCGACCTCGCGGATCACCGCGGTCGCGGCCGCCGGAGAGGAGGAGCCCGTGGAGGTTCCCACCTCGCTGATCACGACCGTTGCCGAGGCGGAGGCCCTCGACCCGCCGACCTCCCGGCTCGTGCGGGTCCCGGAGCCGCTCGACCCGCCGACGTCGCGGCTCACCCCGGTCGCGCCGCGGAGCCGGATCCCGGCCCAGGCACCGCGCCCGGCGCGGAGGCCGCGCGGACCGGTGCGGCCGCCGGCGCCTCGCCCCTCGGAGGAGCGGGTGCGGGTGGGTGAGGCCGGATGAGCCGCACGCCCTTCGTCCCCGGCCCGCGTCGCCCCGCGCTCTCGCCCGAGCTCGCCGACGCCGCGACCAGCTCGACCCACCCCGCCGAGGTCGCCGTGACCCTGGAGAGCGTCGGGATCAACGACCGGGTCGCCCGGGAGCGCTACGGCGCCCGGGACGTCTTCGCCCTCGCCGGGTACGCCGGCGCCGCCACCGCGGACCGCCCCCGCAGCGAGCCGGAGGCGGACCCGCCGCCCGCCGGGCTGCCGCACCGCCCCGGCGCGAGCCCCTGGTTCCACATCCGGGGCCTGCTGTACGCGATCCCCGCGCTCGTGGCGCTGTCGCTGCTGCCGGCGGGCGACCACGTGGAGTCCGGGCTGCTGATCGGCGGCCTCGCGCTGAGCTGGGCGCTCGGGTACGGCGTCACCTACGTCGCCTGGTCCTACCTGGGCGCGCTCGACGTGCCCGCCGCCCACCGCTTCCTCCGCCGCGCGATCGCCGGGGGCGCCGCGGCGGCCACGGTGGTCGCCGTCGTCGCCGTGTTCGGGTCGCTGGTCTGGACGATGACCATGCAGGTCACGCTCGGGACGGTGGCGCTGCTCGTCGGGCAGACGGTCTACCTGCTCTCCGCCGCCACCCTGCTGATGACCGGCAACGAGGCGCGGCTGCTGATCGCGCTCGTGCCGGCGGGGGTCGGCGCGCTGCTCAACGCCGTCGACGGTGAGATCGCGGCGCCGATCGCCGGCCCGAGCGAACCCGGCCGGGGCTGGGAGCTCGGCTGGCTGGCCGCCACCGTGCTCCTGGCCCTGGTGTTCGCGGTGCTGGCCACCCGCCGGGCCGCGCGGCCGAAGCAGCCGCTGCCGCGCACCACCTACCTCACCGCGGTGCTGCAGGTGGCGTACGGCCTGATGGTCGCGGTGCTGGTGCTGTACCCGGCGCTGTTCGAGCTCGCGGTCAGCAACTACGACTCGCTGCCGCTCTCGGTCACCCTCGCCGCGCTGCCGCTGGTGCTCGGCATGGGCGTGGCGGAGACGCTGCTGCACGACCACCGGGCCGCGGCCGTGCGGCTGCTCGCCGGGTCCCGGACCACCGCGGAGTTCGCCGGCCGGATGCGCAGGGCCATGCTGCGCGCCCACCTGCAGTTCACGGCGGCGCTCGCGGCGATCACCGTGGCGCTGGGCGGGCTGAGCGCGGCCCTGTTCGACCTCGAGGACATCCGCTACGTCGTCCTCGGCGTGGTCTACCTGGTCCTGGGCGCGGCGGTCTTCTCCGGGATGGTCCTCACCCTGCTCGGCCGGATCGAGACGGTGCTGCGGACGACCGGCACGGCGGTGGTGGCGCTGCTCGCCTTCCAGTTCGTGGCCGACCACGACGTCGCCGACGTCACCGCGATCGTCTGGCAGGGCGCCGTCGCCACGGTCCTGCTGGTCGTCCACGCCGTCCTGGTCCGGCGGCACGCCGGCACGCCGGTGCACCACCGATGAACGACGGCGTTCCGGCGTACTTCCACCCCGACCGGGAGGCCGCGGACTGGACGGCCCTCGTGGCGGCGGCGCGGGCCGGCGCCGTCGGGATCGTCGTGATCAACCCGGCGTCCGGCGTCGGCAGCGGCACGGACCCGGCCTACCGGCGCGCCCGCGCCGCGCTCGCCGACATCCCCGGGCTGGTCGTGGCGGGGTACGTCGACACCGCGTACGGGGCCCGGCCGGCGGCCGAGATCCTCGCCGAGGCCTGCGCCTACGGGGAGCGGTACGGCGTCCGCGGCGTCTTCGCCGACCAGGTGCCGTCGGGCCGCGAGCACCTGCCCGCGTACGCCGCGCTCGCGGCGGACCTGCGCGCGGCCGGCCTCGGGCCGCTGCTGCTCAACCCCGGGGTGCGCCCGGACGAGGGGTATCTGGGAATCGCGGACGTCGTCGTCACCTTCGAGGGGTCCTGGGACACCTATCGCGCGCAGCGGCCGGTCGAGACCGGGGACCACCGGGCGAGGACCTGGCACCTGGTGCACGGCACACCCACAGGGATGATCGAGGCCACCCGTTCGTGGATGCTCCAGGCCGGCGCCGACCACGCGTACGTCACCGACCGTAGGCTCCCGAACCCGTGGGCCGGATTGCCGCATTCGTCCGGGTCGGCGGTCGTGGCGTGAACCCACGCGGCGGAGAAGGGGCGGTGCTGGTGCGGATGCTGCGCAGGGTCGCGGGCGTCGCCGCCTCGATCGCGGTGTCCGCGGCGTGCTCGATCGGCGCGGAGCCCACCTCGGAGGCGCAGCCCGGGTCCGAGGCGGCGACGAGCGGCGACACCCGCTGGCAGTACCAGCTGCAGGGCGCCGTCGACACCTCCGTGCCGGCCAGGACGTTCGTCGTCGACCTCTTCGACACCCCGGAGTCCGTCGTCGAGGAGCTGAAGGCGCGCGGGCGGACGGTGATCTGCTACGTCAACGTCGGGGCGTCGGAGGACTGGCGGGCCGACTCCGCGGCGCTACCCGCCGAGGTGCGCGGCACCGAGCTCGACGACTGGCCGGGCGAGTTCTGGTACGACGTCCGTCGCACCGACCTGCTCGAACCGTTCCTCGCGAGCCGCTTCGACCTGTGCCGGGAGAAGGGGTTCGACGGCGTCGAGGCCGACAACGTCGACGGCTGGACCAACGACTCGGGCTTCGACCTGACCGGCGGGGACCAGCTGGCCTACAACCGGCTCGTCGCCCGGCTCGCCCACGAACGGTCGCTGACGATCGGCCTGAAGAACGACCTCGACCAGGTGGCCGAGCTGGAGCCGGACTTCGACTTCGCCGTCAACGAGCAGTGCGCCCAGTACGACGAGTGCGCCAAGCTCGAACCGTTCGTCCGGGCCGGCAAGCCGGTCCTGCACGTGGAGTACGGCCTGGGCACGTCGGCCTTCTGCGCGCGGACCACGGGCCTTGGCTTCGAGTCCATCCGCAAGCCCCGCGACCTCACGGCGGCCCGCGAACCCTGCCCCTAGCGGCCCTGTCGCCGGGAGACCTGTCCCTGGCGCCGAACGTCTGTTAAGCAGACGTCATGTACACCCTCTACGCGTTCTGGTCGGCACCGCAGCCGCAGGACGAGACGGCCTTCGAGGAGTACTACGCGGCCACCCACGTGCCGCGCGCCTCCGCCGTCCCCCACCTGTCCTCGATCGTCACCACGCGCACCGCGGACGGGCTGGAGGGCGGCGAGCCCGCCACCTACCGCATCGCGATCATGAGCTTCCCGGACAAGGCGGCGTACGAGGAGAGCACCAAGTCCCCGGAGTGGGCCGCGATGCGGCAGTGCGCGGGCGACATCATCGAGCGGTTCGGGGTGAGCCTGACCGTGTCGCTCGGCGAGCCCGTGGAGGGCACGCCGGGCTGAGCGCCCCGTGCGCGGCGGGTGGTGCTCCGGCACCACCTGGCCGCGCACGGCCGTCACCCGGTGTTCAGCCGCTCAGCCGGCTCAGCCGCCTCAGCCGGCTCAGCCGTCCAGGTCCCGGGCCACCGCCCGCACCACCTCGGCCGCGAGCTTGCACGTCTTGCGGTCGGGGTAGCGGCCGCGGCGCAGGTCGGGCTGGACCCGCGAGTCCAGCAGCTTGATCATGTCCTCGATGAGGCCGTGCAGCTCCTCGGCCGGGCGACGCTTGGCCTCGACGACCGAGTGCTGCGACTCGACCACGCGCACGGACAGCGCCTGCGGGCCACGCCTGCCCTCGGCCATGCCGAACTCGACCCGCTGCCCGGCCTTGAGCGCGTCGACGCCCGCGGGCAACGAGGCCTTCCGGACGTAGACGTCCTCGCCCCCGTCCTGGGAGAGGAACCCGAAGCCCTTCTCGGCGTCGTACCACTTGACCCTGCCGGTCGGCACCCTGCTCACCCGTTCCTCGTTCGGTACCGCACAGTCCCGCCGTACGCCCCGCGCACGACGAACGCGCCCCGGGTTCCCTGGTCCGCCGCACACGGGTGGTGGGCTCGCCGAGCGACACCGGGACGCGCTACGTCACAGCCTAGTCGCGCGGACGGTGCTGCGCACCGTCGTTCTGCGCCCCGCCTCAGGCGTTGCGGACGGCGGCGGCCTCGCCGAGGTCGAGGATGTCCACGGACTTCTCCC
>NZ_JAJTTE010000098.1 GCF_021343995.1 Pseudonocardia terrae
CGGCCGGGAGCCCGACCAGGTGGCGTAGGAACACCGCGGCCTTCGGCCAGTCGATCTGTCCGCGCTCCAGCGCGGCCCAGACGGCGGGGAGTTCGACCACGAGCGCGACCGCTTCGTCGGTGCGCCCGTCGGCGGCGCGGCGGGTCCAGGCCAGCGCGGCCCGGATCTCGTCGGCCCAGTCCAGGTGCGGGTCGGGTAGCTCCGTGGCGGAGAAGGGCCGGTCCGGGTCGGCGTAGCCGACCGCGACCATGGCGCGCAGGAAGCGGGCGCGAGTGTGGCTGTCCTGGCGGTGCCAGGCTTCGAGCACGGTCAACCGGTCCCGGGCGGGGACCGCGGCCAGATCGATCCGGGCCAGCGCAGCGGCGAGTTCCGGGCCGGGCGGCAGCTCCGCCAGCCCGGCCGGAAGACACCCGGTCTGCTGCACGGATCGAACATATCTTCGACCTCCGACAATTTCCGGAGATCGCCGGTGAGGTCTGAGCGGCCCCTCCGCACGACCGTAGGCGCGATCGCGCGGAGGGAGCTAGTGCAGACCGGCGCGGCGACCTCCACGCCACCCCACGTCGCGGACCGCTAACCGGAGACGACGTCCGAGACCCTGCGGATCGAGGCTCCGGATGGACCTCCCGGCCGTCCCGCCGGAGCCGGCTCGACCCGCGTCCCGCCTGAGTAGCCAGGGCTCGGATGTGAGCCCTGTGGCCGCCGAGTGGCGGCCCTTGGGCGGCGGCTGTGAGCCGCGAACCAGCACCGGCGTCCCGGGTGAAGGCCGCCTACCCCAGTCCCGCGTCGGCCGTGTCAACCGCACCCGACACGGAGGCAATCCCACACCGCCCTTGTCCCGGACTGCCGACTCGGTGTCCCAGAACTGCCGACTCGGTGCCGGGAACTGCCGGTTCGCGGAAGAACGGGCCATCCGGCCGCCACTTCCGGCGGACCGGGCGCCCCGACTCAGTGCCCTCAGTGCCCTCAGTGCCCTCAGTGCCCTCAGTGCCCTCAGTGCCCTCAGTGCCGCTGGTACACCGGCGGCCGCTTCTCCAGGAAGGCGCGGGTGGCCTCGTCCCGGTCCTCGGTCAGGGCGGTGAGGATCTGCTGGCGGTTCTCGAACTCGACCGCGTTGACGAAGCTCGGGTTCTCCACCGACGCCCACATGCCCTGCTTGGTCAGCTCGATCGAGAAGGGCGGGTTGAGCATGATCTCGGCGGCCTCGGCGTAGGCGGCCTCGAGGAGCTCGTCGGGCTCGACCAGCTGTGTGACCAGGCCGATCCGGTAGGCCTCCTCCGCGGAGCAGCGCCGGCCGGTGAGCATCAGCTCGTGGGCCCGCCCGGTCCCGACGATGTGGGGGAGCAGCCAGGACAGGCCGATGTCGCACGCGGAGAAGCCGGCCCGGATGAACCCGACGGCGAAGAGCGCCGAGGTCGAGGCCATCCGGATGTCGCTGGCCAGGGCGAGGGCGAGCCCGCCGCCTGCGGCCGGGCCGTTGATCGCGGCGATCACCGGCTGGGAGAGCTGGTGCAGGGCGATCGCGAGGTGCGCGATCTCGCGCTGCCGGGTCAGCCCGTCGATCGGGTGCCGCTCCCGCGCGGGCGCGTGGGGCTGGTCGTCGTAGTGGTTGAGGTCGAGCCCGGCGCAGAAGCCGCGGCCGGCGCCGGTCAGGATCACCACCCGGCAGGTGCGGTCCGCGCCGATGTCGGCGAGCGCGGCGGTGAGCTTCGCGACGGTGTCGGCGTCGAGCGCGTTGAGCTGGTCGGGGCGGTTGAGCGTGAGCTGGACGACGCCCTCCCGCGGGCGGTCGATCTCCACCGGCATTCGGTCCTCCTCGCGGCCTGAACGAACGAACGTTAAACGACCGACCCGGCAGTCAGGAAGAGCGAACGTCAGGGCGTGGCGTCCCCCACCTGTCCACCGAGGTGCACCGGCCCGTGCGGGTCGGCGCAGTGGTCGTCGAGCGACTCGTCCTCGCAGTGATCGACCTGCAACGTCGTGTGCGACAGGCCGTGCTCCCCGCGCAGCACCGCCTCGATGGTCCGCTGCACGTCGTGGCAGTCGGCCTCGGGCCGGACGAGGACGTGCGCCGAGAGCGCCGCCTGCCCGGAGGTGATCTCCCAGACGTGCAGGTCGTGCACCTCGGCGACGCCCGCGATCCCGGCGAGCCGGGCGCCGAGCGCGTCGGGGTCGACGTCGCGCGGCGCGGCCTCGAGGAAGATCCGCCCGGACTCCCGCACCAGGCCCCAGCCCGCCTTGGTCATCAGCGCGGCGACGACCAGAGCGGCGATCGCGTCCGCCCGGTCGAAGCCGGTGAGCAGGACGACCAGCCCGGCGACGGCCGTCGCGACGAACGCGAAGAGGTCGTTGAGGATGTGCTGGAACGCGCCCTCGACGTTGAGGCTCGACCGGTCCGCGCGGCTAATGCACCAGGTCGCGGCCAGGTTGACGACGATCCCGACCAGCGCGGTGACCAGCACGAGCAGGCCCGCGACCTGCGGCGGTGAGATCAGCCGTTGGATGCCCTCGTAGACGAACCACACGGCGAGCAGCAGCAGCGTGATGCCGTTGGCCTGCGCCGAGAGGATCTCCGCGCGCAGCAGCCCGTAGGTGTAGCCGCCGCGGGCCGGGCGGGCGGCGAGCCGGATCGCGACGAGCGCGAGCACGAGCGAGGCGGCGTCGGTGAGCATGTGGGCGGAGTCGGAGATCAGGGCCAGCGACCCCGCCAGCAGGCCGACGACGAACTCGCCGACCATGAACGCCACGATCAGACCCAGCGCCAGGCCCAGCCAGCGGCGGTCGGTGCCGGCGCCCACGCCGTGCCCGTGCCCGTGCGCTCCCATGCGCGAACCGTAGGACCGCGCCTGCCGGTGCGGCAACGCCAGCGCAACCGCCCGCGACGACGCCCCTCAGCCCGTCGACCGCGGGAAGTGCGCGGCGAGCTCGGAACGCGACCGCACCCCGAGCTTGGCGTAGGTGCGGGTGAGGTGGAACTGGACGGTCTTGACCGACAGCAGCATCTCGGCGGCGACCTCCTTGTTGGTCATGCCGCCCGCCACCAGGCCCGCGACCGTCCGCTCCTGCTCGGTGAGGGCGTCGAGGTCGTTGTCGTGCAGCCGGGACCCGGGCCGGCCGGTCTTGAGCTCCCGGTCGCACCGCTCCACGTAGACCCGCGCGCCGAGCGCCGCGAAGCGCTGCCGGGCGGCGGCGAGGACCGCGCCCGCGTCCCGCCGCCGGCCCGCCCGCCGCAGGATCAGGCCGTGGGCGAAGTCGACGCGCGCCTTCTCGTAGGGCAGCGGGAGACCCTCGAGCCGGGCCCGGGCGGCGACGAACGCCTCCTCGGCCGCGGCCGTGTCGCCCCGCGCGCCGAGCAGCCGGGCGCGGACGTAGCCGAGCCGGGCCGCCGCGGACCGGTGCCCCCGCCGTCGGACGAGCTCCTCGAGCGGCCGGAGGAACTCGTCGGCCTCGCCGAGCCGGTCGGTGACGACGAGGGCGTTGGCGTAGAGGTCGTGCCAGGCCCAGAAGCCCGGTTCGTCGAGTCCGCCGCGCGGCATGCGGGTGGCGAGCGGGGCGAGGTGCCGGACGACGGCGTCGTAGTCCGAGGCTGCCTCGGCCACGTGCGCGCGGGCCAGCAGGGCGGGCACGGTCATCACGACGTAGTCGTGCTCCGCGGCCGTGCCCAGCTCGACGTGCCGCGCCGCCTCCTCCGCGTCGCCGCGCAGCGCGTGGATCTGTGCCGCGGTCCAGTGCACGAGCGGCCGCAGCAGCTCCAGGTCGGTGGCGCCCAGCAGCAGCCGGGCCTGGTCGACGTTCTGCAGCGCCCCGGACCAGTCGCCGAGCGCGAACCGGGTGCGGGCCAGCCAGCACAGCGCCCAGAGCAGGATCCGGTTCGACCCACCCTGCCGGACGCCCGCGACCGCGTACTCCAGCTCGCGGCGGGCGGCCTCCGGCTCGTCCTGGGCCAGCAGCAGCCAGCCGAGCCCCATCCGCGCCCGCTGGTGCTGCGGGCCGGCCGGGCTCTCCCGGGTCGCCGCCCGGTACGCCGCGAAGGCCTCCTCGATCTCGCCCTGGGCGGCGTACCCGAGTCCGACGATCGCGCGCGTCTCCACCGCTGCCGGCGCGCCGGGCTCGGCGTGCTCGAGCGCCCGCCCGGCCCATCGGACCAGCTGCGCGCCGTCCCAGTCGGCGAGCGCGTGCAGCACGTGCCGATGGCAGATCCGCCCCGCGGTGGCCCGGTCCGCCCCGCGGCTGCGCCACGCGCTGTCGAGGTAGGAGGCGGCCTCGGCGCGGCGGCCGCGTTGGATCGCGACGTAGGCCAGCACCGCGTCGCGCCGCGCCCCGGGGGGCAGGGCCTCGACGTCGGACAGCGCGTCGACGGCCTGTCCGAGCAGCCCCGCCCCGGTGAGCGCGTCGACGGCCTGGAGCAGCCGGTCCTCCCGGTCGGCGCGGCTCGGGCTGATGCGGCTGGCGTCGATCAGTGCCCCGGCGACGACCGCCCATGCGCCCTCGTCGGCCTTGCGGCGGGCGAGGTCGAGCAGCTCGTCGGCCAGGGCGGCGTCGGGCAGGGGGGTGGCCTCGACCCGGTGCCGGAGGCGTTCGGTCTCGTCACGGACGACGTCCGCGGCGCGCCGGTGCAGGTCGTGCCGACGGGCGGGGGCGAGGCCGGCGTGCACGGCGCCGCGCACGAAGCGCCCGGGGAAGGTCAGGGTGTCGAGCCCGTGGCCGGCCGCGGGGGAGAGGAGCCCGGCGGCGCAGGCCTCGTCGAGCGCCGCGATGGGATCGGCGACACCGCCCAGCTCGGCGGCCTCGGCGAGGATCGGCGTGTTGCCGAGGACGGCCGCGGCCTCGACGAGCGCGCGGGCCGGCGGGGTCGCGGCGTCGAGGGCGGCCTCGACCCGCTGCCGCACGGAGGTGGGGGCGGGCAGCCGGGTCTGCCAGTCCGACCAGCGCAGCGGCGGGCTGTCCCGCAGGATCTCCCGCAGGTACCGGGCCACCCCGCCGGTGTGTTCGCACAGCCGCCGCGCCACCGGGACGGGCAGGTCGATGCCCGCGGCGCGGGCGGCGAGCAGTCGGGTCTGCTCGGGGGTCAACGGCGCCACCCGGACCCGCCGGCCGGGCAGCCGGTCGAGGACGTCCCGGGTGTCGGGGTGGGCCGGGGTGTCCGGCCCGGTCCGGGTCGCGAGCACGACGAGCAGGCACCCCTCGTCGACCCGGGCGAGGGCCGAGGCGATCGCCTGCAGCGAGGCGGGGTCGGCGGCGTGCGCGTCGTCGACCACCACGGCGAGCGGCGCCTCGGCGGCGCGCGCCCGCCAGCACTCGGCCAGCGCCTCGCCCCAGGCCCCGGGGTCGACGGGCCCGGTGCACCGGAGCGCGTCGAGCCGGCGGACCAGCGCACCGGGCCGCGCCGCCTCCCAGGCCAGGCCCTCGGCCCGCACGGTCGGGAGGTCGGGATGACGGGCGAGGAACCGGCGCAGCAGCGTCGTCTTGCCGACGCCGGGCACGCCCTCCAGGACGACGACCGCCGGGCGGCCGGAGGCGGCATCGGCGAGCGCCACGTCGAGTTGCGCGGACTCCGCGTCCTGCCCGACGACGTGCGCCCCGCCGGCCTCGCCGCCGGCCCCCGTGCTCATGCGGTCACCGTAGAAGGCGCCTCACCCCAGGTCGCCGCCGGCGACCGGGAGCACCGACCCGGTGATGTACGACGCCTCGTCCGACGCCAGGAACAGGATCGCCGCGGCCTGCTCGTCGAGCGTGCCGTAGCGGCCCAGGAACGACGAGCCGAGCGTCTGGTCGATGTGCGCCTGGAACCAGGCCTTCTCCTGCTCCGTCCGGGCCTCCGGGGTGCCCCGGGAGATCCGGCGCGGCGGCGCCTCCGTGCCGCCCGGCGCAGTCCCGACGACCCGCACACCCTTGTCCGCGTACTCGAACGCGAGCGACGCCGTGAGCGCGTTGATCCCGCCCTTGGCCGCCGAGTACGGGATCCGATGGATCCCGCGGGTGGCCGCCGACGAGACGTTGACGATCACCCCGCCGCCGCGCTCCACCATGGACGGCAGCACCGCCCGGCAGCAGTAGAGCGTCGGCATCAGCGACCGGCGGATCTCCGCGGCGATCTCGACCTCGGTGAACTCGGTGAACGGCTTGAAGCTGATCGCGCCGCCGACGTTGTTGACCAGCACGTCGACCTGCCCCTGCCAGGCCCCGGCCTCGCGCAGCGCGGCCTCGGCGGAGGCGTAGTCCTCCAGGTCGGCCTCCAGCGCGAGGGCCTTGGCGCCGTCGGCGAGCAGGCCCTCGGCGACCTCGTGCACCAGCGGGGACCGGTCGAGCAGCACCAGCTGCCCGCCCTCGGCGGCGGCGCGCTCGGCGACCGTCCGCCCGATGCCCTGCGCCGCCCCGGTGACCACGACGACCTTGCGGTCGAACCGTCCCGGCGTCACGAAACGGGGCCGGCGGGCGGCGGCGTTGTCGGCCATGGCCCGCCGCGTCGTCTCCTTGGACCGGTCGGCGTGCTCGCCGAACAGCCGGCGGGCACGCTCCCGGTCCCCGGCCGCGACCGCGTCGACGATGTCGAGGTGGTCCTGGGTGCAGCGCGGGTGGCACCAGGTGGCGGTGCGCAGCGACTGCTCCATGTGCCCCTTGACCCCGAGCGCGGTGTAGGCCTGGGAGAGGTGCTCGTTGCCGGTGAGCGTGAACAGGTAGTCGTGGAAGGCCGCGTTGGTCTCGGTGTAGGCGGCGGGGTCGACGAACCGGTCGCCCTCGACGTACGGCAGCGTTGCCTCGGCCAGCAGCCGGTACCCGGTGACCTGCTGCGAGGTCAGCCGCCCGACGACGAGCTCGAGCGCGCCGAGCTCCAGGGCGCGGCGGGCGTCGAAGATCGCGTCGGACTCGTGGACCGACGGGTGCTCCTCGCCGATCTCGTA
This sequence comes from Pseudonocardia terrae, assembly GCF_021343995.1. Classification (GTDB taxonomy): domain Bacteria; phylum Actinomycetota; class Actinomycetes; order Mycobacteriales; family Pseudonocardiaceae; genus Pseudonocardia; species Pseudonocardia terrae. Next base: position 6,903 of record NZ_JAJTTE010000098.1, read on the forward strand.
CCCGTCCTCACCGACGGCGGCGGGCTGGAGGAACGCGGGCGCCGGCGCGGGCCCGTACAGCGCCGCGAGGTCGGCGGCCGGGAAGATCTCCTGGCCGGCCATCCCCCGGTCGCCGGCGACGATCAGGGAGTCGTCCGGGTCGAGCGCGCGCTGCTCGCCGTCGAGCAGGTCGACCGCGAACAGCTCCTGTCCACAGACGTTGCGGCCCTGGTCGGTGGAGACCTCGGGACGGGACGTCAGGGTCTCCGGCTCGCCGAAGCGCGGCAGCTCCTGACCGACGACCGCGCGCCCCTCCGCGACGAGGACGAGCAACCCGTCGCCGTCCTCGACCGGCGTGGCGACCGCGACGGCGGCGCTCCTCGTCGCCTCCTCGGTGATCTCGTCCACCTCGGTGCCCTCGGTGGCGCGCTCCTCCCCGGCCTCCGCGGCGACCGGCTCGGCGGCCTTCGCGGCCCCGGCCGCTGCGGCAAGGGCGAACTTCTCGTAGTAGAACCCGCCGGGCTGGATGCCCTGCTCGGTGAAGTGCCCACGGACGGCGTCGACCATCGCGGGCGGCCCGCACAGGTAGACGGCCGTGGCGCCGTCGTGCAGGTGCTCCGGCTCGATCAGCGCGGTGACATAGCCCTGGTTCTTCGCCGTGGTGTTCTTGTCCGCGACGCAGTAGTCCCAGGTCAGGTTCGGGATCGACGCGGCGAGGCGCTCGATGGTGTCGAGCTCGACGACGTCGTCGTCGGTGGTGGCGCCGTAGAGCAGGTGCATCGGCCGCTCGCTGCCGAGCGTCTCGAGGGTGCGCAGGATCGACAGGATCGGGGCGAGCCCGGTCCCACCGGCCAGCAGCAGCAGCGGCGCGTCGGACTCGCTGCCAGGAGAGGTGTCGCGGAGGAAGAAGCTGCCGTGCGGGCCGGTGAAGGAGATGTCGTCGCCGACCGTGGCCCGCTCGTCCAGGTACGTCGACATGACGCCCCCATCGGTCAGCTTGACCAGGAAGGTGAGCGAGTCCTCGGTGGGCCCGTTGCTGAACGAGTAGGAGCGGGACTCGTCCGTCCCGGGGACCGCGATGTTGACGTACTGGCCGGGCAGGAACGCCAGCTCGTCCCGGTCACTGATCTCGACCGTGACCGCCACCGTGGTGGGGGAGAGCCGGTCGAGCCCGGTGATGGTGCCGCGGTGGGTGGCCGCCTTGGTCTTGGCCACCGCCGAGGTGGACGCGATCTGCAGCACCAGATCGGACTTCGGCGTCATCTGGCAGGTCAGGACGTAGCCCTGCTCCTCCTCCTCGGGGGAGAGGGCGTCCTCCAGATAGCTCCCGCGGTCGAACTCGCCGGACTCGCAGAACGCCTTGCAGGTGCCGCAGACGCCGTCGCGGCAGTCCATCGGGATGTTGATCCGGGCCCGGTACGACGCGTCGGTGACCGCCTGGTCCTCGGCGCAGTCGATGAAGCGGGTGACGCCGTCCTCGAAGGTGAGGGCGACCCGGTGGGTGCTCGCGGGAGCACTCATGGTGCCCCTCCTCAGAAGTGGTAGACGTCGACCACGTGGTGGATGTAGTCGTTCTTCAGCACCACGGTCTTGCGGCGGATGAGCGGAGCCTCGCCGGAGAAGTCGATCGTGTAGAACGACGTGCCGTAGTACGGGTCCACCGTCTTGTACCGGAAGTACATGGTGTGCCAGTTGAAGCGCACGTCCACCAGGTCGCCGCGGCGCTCGATCACCTCGACGTTGCTGATGTTGTGGCTGGTCCGCGGCTCGGGCAGCGAGGTGGCGCTGGAGCGCTCGGTGCGGATCCGGAAGACCCGGTCCTCGAGCCCGCCCTTGTTGTCGTAGTAGACGAGCGAGATGTCGCGCTGCGGGTCCTCGGTGAGCTTGTCGTCGTCGCCCCAGGAGGGCATCCAGTAGACGACGTCGTCGGCGTAGCACTCGAGCCACTTCTCGAACTGGCGGTCGTCGAGGTAGCGGGCCTCGCGGTAGAGGAACTGCTCGATCATGTTCTGGGTGATCACTCGGGGCTCCACAGTGGTCACGCCTGCTCCTCCTTCTCGAGGGCGGCGAGCATGGTCTGCCGCCAGTAGCCGTGCTGGACGGGGTAGAGGCCCTCGTCCTCGTTGCGCTGCCCGGCGGAGACCACGCCGTCCATCCCGAGGGACTGCGCGACCTCGTCCGGACCGGTGAGCCAGTGCTCCGCGCCGCGGCTCATGTCGTTCCACGGGGCCGCGGTGGCCCGGAAGGTGAGCTGGCAGGAGCGGAACTCCTCCAGATCGTCGGGGGTGGCCATGCCGGAGGCGTTGAAGAAGTCCTCGTACTGGCGGATCCGGTGGGCGCGTGCCTGGGCGCTCTCCCCCTTGGGGGCGATGCAGTAGATGGTGACCTCGGTCTTGTCCGGCGCGATCGGCCGGAAGTGCCGGATCTGCGTGGAGAACTGGTCCATCAGGTAGACGTTCGGGTAGAGGCAGAGATTGCGGCTGCCCTTGACCATGAACTCGCCCTTGGCGTCGCCGAACTGCTCCTTGAGCTCGTCCATGCGGTTCCACAGCGGACGGTCCTGCGGGTTAGCGGCCCAGGTCCACAGGCACAGGTGGCCGTTGGGGTAGGACCAGTAGCCGCCGCCGGACTTGCCCCAGCCGCCGGCGTCGAGCGCCTTGGTGGAGTTCGCCGACTCGCCGGTGCCGCGCCGGGAGGTGGTGGCGGCGTAGTTCCAGTGCGTGGCCGAGACGTGGTAGCCGTCGGCGCCGTTCTCCGCCTGGACCTTCCAGTTGCCGTCGTAGGTGTAGGTGGAGCTGCCGCGCAGCACCTCCAGTCCCTCCGGCGACTGGTCGACGAGCATGTCGATGACCTTCACGGTGTCGCCGAGGTGCTCGGACAGCGGCACGACGTCGGCGTTGACGCTGCCGAAGAGGAAGCCGCGGTAGGAGTCGAAGCGGGCCACGCGGGTGAGGTCGTGCGAGCCGTCGACGTCGAACGTGTCCGGGTAGCCGGCGCCGTCGGGGTCCTTGACCTTGAGGAGCTTGCCGTCGTTGCGGAAGGTCCAGCCGTGGAACGGGCAGGTCAGGGTCATCCGGTTGTCGGTCTTGCGACGGCAGAGCATCGCGCCGCGGTGCGCGCAGGCGTTGATCAGGCAGTGCAGCGCGCCGTCCTTGCCGCGGGTGATGACCACGGGCTGGCGGCCGATGTACGTCGTGAAGTAGTCGCCGGGGTTCGGGACCTGGCTCTCGTGGGCCAGGTAGACCCAGTTCCCCTCGAAGATGTGCCGCATCTCCAGCTCGAAGATCTCCTCGTCGGTGAAGATGCGGCGGTTGGCGCGGTAGATCCCGGCGGCGGGATCCTCGACGACGGCGCTGTCGACGACGGCGCGCACCCGGGAGTGGGACACGTCGGCGGTGGCGGTCATGGGCAGGGCCTCCCGGTCGAGTCGGCGGTGAGTCGAGTTCGGTACCGGTGTGACTGTCGCCGGGGAGCGGAGCGCTCCGCGTCAGCATTCTGCCTAGTTCTGACCCAGCACTTTTCCAGATGCCAGATGTCTCAATGAAGCTGTACTAGGTCTTTGTGTGTGCTGGTCGCCGGTCCTACCGTGGAGGCCCGGCACCGGAGAGCCCGGGCGGGACCCGACGGAGGGAGAGCGGCATGGAGATCCGCCAGCTGCGCTACTTCGTCACGGTCGCCGAGACCCGGCACTTCGGTCAGGCCGCCGAGCGGCTGCACATGGCGCAGTCCCCGCTCTCGCAGGCCATCCGCCAGCTCGAGGCGCAGGTCGGCGCCACGCTGTTCAACCGCACCACCCGCCGGGTCGACCTCACCCCCGCCGGCGAGGCCTTCCTGCGCGACGCCCTGCGGATCCTCGACTCGGTCGAGGCGGCCAGGGAACGCGTCCAGCGCATCGGCGACGGGCACAGCGGCCTGCTCCGCATCGGCTGCACAGGCCTCGCGGCCTACAAGCAGCTGCCGCAGCTGGCCCGCATCGCCGCCCGCGAGCTCCCCGGGCTGATCCTGCGCTACGTCCCCGACCTGCTCACCCCCGGGCAGGAGGAGGCGCTCGCGGAGGACCGCATCGACCTCGCCGTCCTGCGCCCGCCGCTGCGCCGCCCGGGCCTGGCGTCCCGGCCCGTCGCCCGCGAGCGGCTCACGCTCGCCGTGCCGGCGCGCCACCGGCTGGCCGGCGACGAGCCGGTCGCCCTGCACGAGCTGCGCGACGAGGACTTCGTCGTCTACGGCGCCCGGGACTCGGTCGTCGGCGCGGCCGTGACCCAGGCCTGCCTCGGCGCCGGGTTCCTGCCGCGGCGCGCCCACGAGGTCGCCGAGACCTCGGTCATGCTCACCCTCGTCGCCGCCGGGCTCGGTGTCGCGCTGCTGCCCGAGTCCGCGCTCGCCCTGCGCGTCGAGGGCGTGCGCTACGTGCCGATCGCCGACGGTGCCGACAGTGCCGACGGCGCCGACGCACCCCACGTCGACCTCGCGCTCGCCTGGCGGGCCGACGAGGTGAACCCCGCTCTCGCGCGGCTGGTGGAGGTCCTGGAGGCCAACGGCTTCGTGCCGCCCGAGCCGCCGGCCGTCCCGCACCCCGACCGCGTGCCCGCACACCCCGGAGAGGCCCGATGAAGATCGCGCACGTCGAGGCGATCCCCTTCGCGATCCCGTACCGCAAACCGCTGCGCTTCGCCTCCGGCGAGGTGCACACCGCCGAGCACGTGCTGGTGCGGGTGCACACCGACGACGGCGTGGTCGGGGTGGCGGAGGCGCCGCCGCGCCCGTTCACCTACGGGGAGACGCAGCAGTCGATCGTCGCGGTGATCGACCGGATCTTCGCCCCGGAGGTGGTGGGGCTGTCGCTGCTCGAGCGCGAGGTGATGCACGCGCGGCTGGACCGCACCGTGGGCAACCCGACGGCCAAGGCGGCGCTGGACATGGCCTGCTGGGACGCGCTGGGCAAGACCCTGGACCTGCCGGTCACCCAGATGCTGGGCGGGTTCACCGACCGGATGCGGGTCTCGCACATGGTCGGCTTCGCCCCCGACGAGGTGATGGTCGCCGACGCCGAGCGGATGCGCGACACCTACGGGATCACCGTGTTCAAGGTGAAGGTGGGCCGGCGGCCCGTCTCCCTCGACGTCGGCGCCTGCCGGGCGCTGCGCGCGGCCCTGGGCCCCGACGTCGAGCTCTACGTCGACGGCAACCGGGGCTGGACGCCGTCGGAGGCCGCCCGCGCCCTGCGCGCCATGGACGACCTGGACCTCACCCTGTCCGAGGAGCTCTGCCCCGCCGACGACGTGCTGGGCCGCCGCTGGCTGACCGCCCAGACCACGATCCCGACCGTGGCCGACGAGAGCGCCACGACCCCCGGCGAGGTCACCCGCGAGCTGCTCGGCGGCTCCGCGACGATGATCAGCATCAAGACCGCCCGGACCGGGTTCCACACCTCGCAGCGCATCCTCCACCAGTGCGAGGGGATGGGCGTCGAGGTCGTGATGGGCAACCAGATCGACGGCCAGGTCGGCACCGCGTGCACCGTCGCCTTCGGGGCCGCGCACCGGCACAGCTCCCGCCGGGCGGGGGAGCTGTCGAACTTCCTGGACATGAGCGACGACCTGCTCACCGAGCCGCTGCAGATCCGCGGCGGCGAGCTGGCCGTGCGTCCGGGACCGGGCCTCGGGATCGAGATCGACCCCGAGAAGCTCGCGCACTACCGCACCGACCGGTCCTGAAGACCCGATCTTCGGCGACCGCTCTTCTTCCGAACCGCACCGACGCGTCAGGAGACATGACCATGACATCCACCGAGATCAACCCCACGGCCGCCGGGTCGGGGCGCAACGCCA
>NZ_JAJTTE010000099.1 GCF_021343995.1 Pseudonocardia terrae
CGGGCGCAGAAGCGGGTCATCACCATCGAGTCCGCGCCCAGGTCGTCGAACACGTGGGCGTCCACGGGCACGTGCTCGACGGCGAGCACCTCGGCCAGCACGCCGGCCAGCGCCGCGGCCAGACCGCCGGCCGGGGTGGTCGGTGCCGGTGCCGGGGTCGGTGCCGGGGTCGGAGCCGGCGCAGTCGGGGTGGGCGTCCGGACCGGAGCCGGAGCGGTCGGCGCGGCCAGGATCTGGTCCAGGGTCAGTACCTCGGGAGCGGGCGCCGGGGGCACCGGAGGCTCTGCCGGCCGCAGGATCTGGTCCGGCGTGAGGACCTCGGCCGCGGGTGGCTCGGTCGGGAACGGCGGCAGCAGCTGCTCGAGCTCCTCGAGCTCCTCGGACAACCGGGCGTTCTCGGCCCGCAGCACCGACATCTCGGTGCCGCTGGGCGGCGCGGGTAGGGCGGGCAGGGCCGCCCGGTCCACGAGGCCGTCGGCGGTCAGCGGGAGGGCGTCGATCCGCTCCAGCCGGGCCGGGACGTGACCGGGGGCCAGCCGCTCCCGCAGCAGGCTCCGGATCTCCTGCTCGTCGACCGGCCCGTCGGACCGGCGGGTGTAGTAGCCGACGAGCTCGGGCCGGTCGGGCGCGCCGTGCGCGACCACGACCGCCGAGGCGACGCCGCGCGCCCCGAGCATCACCGACTCGACCGCCGTGAGGTCGATGCGCTCGCCGCCGACGAGCACCTGCAGCGCGATCCGGCCGCGGTACTCGATCTTCCCCTCGGTGTCGACCCGGCCCAGGTCACCGGTGCGGTAGATCCGGCCGGACGGGTTGCCGGGGATGCCGAGGAAGTCGCCGACGAAGGCGTCGCCGGAGTCCAGGTAGCCGCACGCGAGCCCGAGCCCGGCCACGCCGAGCTCGCCGGTCTGCCCGTGCGGCAGGGCCAGCGGGAACTCGGGGTCGAGCACCACGGTCGCGTAGGTGGGCAACGGGGTCCCGATCATGACCGGCTCGTCCGGGTGGGCCTCGGCCCACGCCGCGGTCACGCTCGCGCCGGGCGGCACGTACGCGGTGAGCAGGCGCCGGCCTGGGCGGTGCCACCGCGCGACGAGACCCGGCGCGCAGGGCTCGCCGGACACCAGCAGGAACCGCAGCCCGGGAAGGTCCCGCTCGAGTGTGGAGAGCAGCGCGGGAGTGGTGCACAGGGCCGTGACGCGCCGTCCCTCGAGCTCCGCGTGCAGCGCCGGGCCGCGCAGCGCGGGTCCGCCGGGCGCGGGCACCAGCGTCGCCCCCGCGGCCCACGCCATCCACACCTCCTCGATGCCGCCGCCGGAGAACAGGGCACGACCCTGGTAGAGGCGGTGCCCGCGCAGGCCGAAGGTCTCGGAGGCGATGCGCACGGCGTTGCCGACGGCGCGGTGGTCGAGCGTCACGCCCTCGGACCAGCCCGAGGGGTCGGCGACGTGCACGACGTACGCGGGTCGGTCGGCGAGGCCGCCACGCTCGGCGGGCTGCAGCCGCGCCGGGCTCATCTCCGCGATCAGCGCCGCGGCGTCGTCGACCGCGAGCACCTCGGCCGTCCCGGTGCCCAGCGCCTCCGGGGCGGTCACCCGGCTGCGCAGGTGCGAGCGGCTGAGCACGATCCGCGCCGCCGTGTCCGCGACGACGAAGGCTAGCCGGTCGGCCGGCGCGTCCGGGTCGAGCGGCACGCACGTGGCGCCGATCTTCAGCACCGCGAGCAGCGCGACGTAGGCCTCGACGCGGTCGTCGAACAGCAGCGCGATCCGGTCGCCCGCCTCGGCGCCGTGCAGCCGCAGGTACCGGGCGAGCCGGTTGGCGCGGGCGTCGAGCTCGTCGTAGGTCAGCGAGACGCCGGGGGCGTCGACGGCGAGCTGCCCGGCGCGGCCGTACTCCCGGATCCAGTCGCACCGCTCCTCGAACACGGAGTCCAGGCGCTCGTGCCGGCGCACCCGCCAGCCCTGCGCCTCGTGCCGGTCGACGACGACCAACTCCGAGAGCGGCACGTCCGGTCGGCCGGGGGCCTGCGGCCCGTGCTGACCCGATTGCGTGATCGACATGTGGTCCCCCGCTGGTCCACCCGACGTGCGGACCGCGACGGGCGGCCCACCGGATGTCCGAGGGTGTCGGCGCGGGCCGCTCCGGACCATGGGGACAGGCCTGGGACCCACCGGGGCGGACCCCCGACCGCGTGGGGGCTGCCCCCCGGCTCAGCCGCGCCCGTCGGCCGGCGGTGTGGCGAAGCGCCCCGCCACGGCCGCCGCCCCGACCACGGCGAGCACGGCGGCCAGCGCGCCGAGGCCGACGGCGACGGAGGCGGCCGTGGCGACGACGCCGACGAGCAGCGGCCCGCCCGCGTCGCCCAGCTCGCGCCCGACCTCCGCGGAGCCCATGGTCTGGCCGAGCCGCTCCGGCGGGGACGAGGCGGCCAGCGACGCGAACGCGACCGGGGTCGCGATCCCGACCCCGAGGCCGATGACGACGGCCGCCACCACCAGCGCGACGATCCCCGGGACCGTCGCGGCCAGGACGAAGCCCACGACCATCAGGGCGAACCCGACCGCGAGCGCCGTACGTGTCGTCAGCCTGCCGTGGTCGTGGGCCCGGCCCGCCCGCGGCTGGACCAGTGTCGACGAGAGCGCCAGGCAGGCCACCACCGCGCCGGTGACGATCGCGCTCAGCCCGGCCGCGGTGCCCAGCGCCGGCAGGAAGCCGACGGCCGTCGCGAGCGCCGCCGTCGTGCCGGCCAGCGCCGCGGTCGGCCGCAGGAAGCCCGGTGCGGAGAGCCGGCGCGCGAGGTCGACGACGGTCTGCCGCTGCCGCGGCAACGGCGGGAGCGCGGGGACGCTCAGGACCGCCCACACCGTCACGGCGACGGCGACGGCGGCGAGGAGGACGAACAGCGTCGTGAACCCGGCGAACGTGAGGACCACCCCGCCGATCACCGGGCCGGCCGTGTAGCCGAGGCCCTTCCACGCGCCGTAGGAGCCGAAGACGCGCCCCTGCCGGCCGCCCGAGCCCAACCGCCCGACCATCGCACCGGCCGCCGGCGAGAAGGCCGAGGCGGCCGCTCCCTGGCCGAGCCGCGCCAGGGTCAGCGCCACCGCGGAGCCCGGTCCCGACGCCATCCCCCCGGCCACCGCGACGAGCGCGTAGACGAGGGAGACCGCGGCGAACGCGATGAGGCCGCCCACCAGCACGCGCCGCGGCCCGACACGGTCGGCGAGGGAGCCGAACACCGGCTTGAGGAGGATCTCCGCGCCGTCGTACACGGCGAGGACCAGGCCGAGCGCGAGCACGGACAGCTGGCCGGACCCGGTCTCGGCGCCCGCGCCCGTCGCGACGGCGTGCGCGCCGAACGCCGTGACGAAGCCGGCGGCGTAGAGCGGGAAGAGCACGCCTCGCCGCGGACCGGCCCCGGCCGGCGGTGCTCCCGGCGCCGTGTCGTGCGGGCCGCCCGCGGCCGGGCCGTCCGACCCTTTCGCGGCCGTGGCGTCGGGGCCGCCCGCGGCCGTGGCGTCGGGGCCGTCCGCGGCCGTGCCGTCGGGGCCGTCCGCGGCCGTGCCCTCCCGGCGGTCGTCCGGCTGGGCGGGGGTGTCGGCCATGCCCGGCGTCCTTCCCTTCCTGCGTCGGCCCACACCGGACCGCCTCACGAGCGGGCCGACCGTACCGGCCGACGTCCCGGGTCAGTCCGCGTGCCCGCCCGCGCCGGAGGCACCGTCCCCGGACGCGGCGCCCCCGCCGTCGTCGAGCGGCAGGAAGAGGGTCATGACCGGCGGGCTCTCCCGCGAGACGACCAGCCGTCCGCCCTGGTCCTCGGCCAGCCGGGTGGCCAGCGGGAGGCCGAGACCCAGGCCCTCACCCGGGGTCTCGGGCCCGGGCGCTCCGCCGTCGCGCTCGGGACGGCCGTTCGCGAACCCCGGCCCCTCGTCGCCGACGTCGACCGCCACGGCGTCGCCGACGTCGCGCAGGCCGACCCGGACGGCCCCCTCGCCGTGCCGCAGCGCGTTGTCCAGTAGCACGGCGAGGACCTGGCCGATCGCGGCCCGCGACCCGACGACCGCGGGCTCGCCGCAGTCGGGATGCCCGTCGCCGATGCCGTCGAGGTCGAGCTCGAGCTCGCGCCCCTCGGCGACGAGCCGCGGCCGGTAGGTCTCGGCCACCTCGTCGAGTACGGCGTGCAGGTCGACCGGGGCCCGCCCCGCGCCGTCCCGGGACCGGGCGAGCGCCAGCAGCTCCTCGACCGTACGGGTCAACCGGTCGGTCTCCGCGACGGCGGCGTCGAGCGCGGGACCGAGCTCGGCCCCCGGGCGCGTGTCCGCCCGGGCGTTCTCCAGGCGCAGCCGCAGCGCGGCCAGCGGCGTCCGGAGCTGGTGCGACGCCTCGGCGGAGAAGGCCCGCTCCCGGGCGAGGAGGGCGTCGAGCCGGGCGGCGGTGCTGGCGAACGCGGCGCCGAGCGCGTCGACCTCCGCGAGCCCGGCCCGCCGCGGCCGCACGCTGAAGTCCCCGTCGCCGAGCCGGCCGGCCAGCACCGCCAGGTCCTCCAGCGGGTGCGCGAGCCGCCCGGCCTGCCGCCGCGCGATCGCCCACGCCGCGACCAGGACGAGCGCGGCCAGGCCCAGCATGCCCAGCCAGATCGGCACCAGCGCGGCGTAGACCACCGACACGGGACGCGAGGCCCGGACCGCCCCGATGACGTCGTGCTCGCCGCGGACCGGGACGACGGTGACCACGTCGTCGCCGATGCGGACGATCCGCGGGGCGGCACCGCCGAGGACCGCGCCGACGTGCACGTCGCCGGTGGGGCTGCCGTCGCCGGCCACGAGCAGGTCGTCGTCGTCGTAGAGGCCGAGCGTCGTCCCGGGCGTCCCCGAGCCGGGCAGCACCGCCGGGACGCGGTCGTGGGCGAGATCGGTGAGGACCGCCGCGGCGGTCAGGTCGGCGAGCCGTTGCAGCGTGACGCCCTCGTCGTCCACCTCGTAGCGGGCGAGGCCCAGGGCGAGCGGCACGCCGAAGAGCGTCACGGCGATCGCCGCGATCGCCACCGAGAGCGCGACGATCCGGGTGCGGACGCGAGCGGTTCCTCGCACGGTCACCCCCAGCCCAGCGAGGCCGCGCCGCTCCGGCCGGTCGGCGGCCGGAGTGGTGCGAGGGGTGCAGGCTAGGCCGTCGGCGGCTCCAGGCGGTAGCCGTGCCCGCGCAGCGTGCGGATCCGCGGCAGCCGGATCCCGGCCGGGAAGCCGGAGAGCCGCCGGCGCAGGGCCGCCACGTGGACGTCGAGGGTCTTGGTGGAGCCGGCCCAGTGGTCGTCCCACACGTCGGCCATCAGGGTCCGCCGGCTCAGCGCGGCGCCGGGGTCGCGGGCCAGCCGCTCCAGCAGGTCGAACTCCTTCGCCCGCATCACCAGCTCGTGCCCGGCCACGACCACCCGGCGTTCCCGCAGGTCGAGCTCGAGGTCGCCGAGCCGCACGGGCTCGCCGGGCGGCCCCGGCCGCCCCCGGCGCAGGTGCGCGCGGACCCGGGCGAGGAGCTCCTCGCGGCGGACGGGCTTGGTCAGGTAGTCATCGGCACCCGCGTCGAGCCCGACGACGACGTCCATCTCCGCGCCGCGGGCCGTCAGGATCACCACCACGGTGTCGGCGGACAGCGCGCGCAGCGCCCGGCAGACCCGGACGCCGTCCATGTCGGGCAGCCCGAGGTCGAGCAGGACGAGGTCGAGTTCCTCCGCTCCCGCACGCTCGAGGGCCGCCTGGCCGGTGTGCGCCCACACCACCTCGTGACCGTGCTGCGTCAGGCTCTCGACCAGGCCCTCACCCAGGCCCCGGTCGTCCTCGACGAGCAGGATGCGCGCGCTCACCGGGCCATCATCCCGAGCCCGCCGCCGCGGATCGACGGCCCGACGTACGAGCGACCTGAGAGGTCGGTTAGCCGACGGCAAAATCTCGCGGCGCAGCGCCTCCGGGCCTTGCCCGCCCTTCCCGGGGGTCGGTACACACGCATCAGGTGGAAGGTTCCCCCCGTCCACCTGACCGGGCCGGGCGCCGCCCCCATAGACACTGCGGCCCCGGCCCCCGGACGTCGACCGACCGCCCCCGGCCGCAGCCCGTTCCCCGTAGCCCGCTCCCCGCCGCCGCGTCCCGTGTCGAGGGTCCGTGGGATGGTGTGGTCCGGCGGAGCGGTGGTATCGACGGGGCGCGTCCCACCCGGCAGGTCGGGGCGGGATGCGTAGGCTCGTCGGCACCGGCTCCGCGAGCAGGAGGGACACCATGTCGGAGCACGACCGCTACGGCGACCTCGGGGCGCCGCCCCCGCTCGTCGCCGAGTTCGTCTCGCTCTCCGAGAAGCTGCTCGACGCGCCCACCGTGCAGGACGTGCTCGACCGCATCGCGCAGGCGACGGTCCGCGTGGTGCAGGGTGCCGACATCGTCAGCGTCTCGCTGCGGTCGCGCGACGGCACCATCGACACCCCGGCCACCACCGACCCGGTGGGCGTGCGTCTCGACGAGCTGCAGAACGAGTTCGACGAGGGTCCGTGCCTCGACGCCAGCCGGGTGCCGGGCATCGGCTTCGCCTTCTCCGCGGACGTCGCGACGGGCGAGGAGTTCCCGAAGTGGGGCCCCGCGGCCGCCGACCTGGGTGTCGGCAGCGCGATGGCGGTCGGCCTGTTCCCCGCGCAGGACCCGCCGCGGATGGGGTCGCTCAACGTCTACTCCCGCCGCCCGGGCGGCCTCGACCAGGCCGACCGCGACGCGGCGCTGGTGCTGGCCGCGCACGCATCCACCGCGGTCGCCGGCTCGCTCGCCTCCACCCGCGCCGAGCTGAAGGTCACGCAGCTGACCGAGGCCGTGCGCAGCCGGGACGTGATCGGTCAGGCCAAGGGCATCCTCATGGAGCGCCGCGGCGTCGACGCCGAGGAGGCCTTCCGGATCCTGCGGTCGGCCTCGCAGTCGCTCAACGTCAAGCTCGCCCGCATCGCGGAGACCCTCACCCAGCGCCGCGACGAGCTCTGAACCGCGCCTCACCCGGGCAGCAGCACGGCCGCGCCGGTGATCCGGTCCGCCGCCAGGTCGGCCAGCACGCGGTCCGCGGTCGACAGCGGCCGTGGGTCGACGGTGGGCCGGACGCCGAGGGCGGCTGCGAGCCGGAGGAACTCCTCGCCGTCGGCGCGGGTGTTGGCGGTGACGCTGCGCAGCTGCCTCTCGCGGAAGAGGTCGCGCTCGTAGTCCAGCCCCGGGATGTCGGTGAGGTGGATGCCGGCGATCGCGAGGGTGCCGCCGGCGTCGAGCGCCCGCAGCGCGACCGGCACGAGCCCGCCGACGGGGGCGAAGGTCACGGCGGCGTCGAGCGGCTCCGGCGGCGCCGCGTCCGCCGGCCCCGCGGAGGCGGCGCCGAGCGCGAGCGCGAGCTCCCGGGCCTCCGGCGAGCGGGTCAGCACGTGCACGGTGGCGCCCTGCGCGATCGCGACCTGCGCCACGACGTGCGCCGACGCGCCGAAGCCGTAGATCCCCAACCGCCCGCCCGGCGGCAGCTCCGCCCGCTTCAGGGCGCGGTAGCCGACGATGCCGGCGCACAACAGCGGGGCGACGGTCGCGTCGTCGAGCGCGGGCGGCAAGGCGTATGCGTACGCCTCGGGGACCACGGCGTACTCGGCGTAGCCGCCGTCGGCGTCCCAGCCGGTGAACCGCGCGTCCGGACAGAGGTTCTCGCGCCCGGACCGGCAGAACCGGCAGCGCCCGCAGGTCCCGCGCAGCCAGGCGATGCCGATCCGGTCGCCGATCGCGAACCGTCGCGTGCCCGTGCCGAGCGCGTCGACCACGCCGACGATCTCGTGCCCCGGCACCGTGCCCGGGTGGTGCGGGGCGAGGTCCCCCTCCGCCAGGTGCAGGTCCGTGCGGCACACCCCGCACGCCGAGACGCGCACGCGGACCTCGCCCGCGCCGGGTTCCGGGTCGTCCCGGTCCACCTGGGCCAGCGGGCCGGCCGTGATCGGTCCCGGCCTCCGGACGATCCACGCCTTCATCCCGCCAGCATGGCCTGCCGGGGTCCACAAGGGAACGGCCGCCGGTCCCGGCCGCGCGGGCCGCTGGTCCCACGGGAGCACCGCCGCAGAACACCGCCGCAGAACACTCCCCCGGAGGGGCGCGTCGTCACCGCCCCGGCGGGGCCAGCCGGTAGACCGCGCCGGCGTCGTCGTCGGTCACGTACACGGCGCCGTCCGGCCCGGCCACGGCCGCGACGGGCCGGCCCCACCGCGAGCCGTCGGGCGCCTGGAAACCGCCGACAAGGGTCTGCTGCGGCCCCAGCCCGCCGTCCTGCCACGGGAAGAACGACACCTCGGGCGCCCGTGGCGGCTCCGCGTTCCACGAGCCGTGCACACCGACCAACGCCCCGTGCGCGTAGTCCCCGGGCAGACCGCCGTCGACGAAGGCCAGCCCCAGCGGCGCCGAGTGCGCGCCGAGCGCCTGCTCGACCCGCGGCAGCGTGGCGCAGTCGAGCGCGGCGCCGTCCGGGTTGGTCTGCTCGTCCCGCGTGAACGGCACGTCGCTGAGCACCTGGGCGCTGCCCGCGACGCCGGGCGTGACGTCGGGGTCCGGGTTGCAGTACGGCCAGCCGAGGTTGCGGCCCGGGGTGAGCCGGGCCATCGCCTCCACAGGGTGGTCCCGCACGTAGGCCGTGACGACGTCGCCGCGCGCGGACCCCGACGACCCGTCGTACGGGCGGTCGAACGGGTACTCGATGTTGTCGCGGTTGTTCACCGCGGTCCACACGGACCCGTCCGGCGCGACGGCGAGCCCCGTCCCGTTGCGGACCCCCACGGCGAACGGCGCGGGCGGCCCGCCCCCGGGCGGCACCCGCAGGATCGACGCCCGCGGCGGGTTCGCCGTGAGGTCGCCTGCGGAGATGTTGCCGGTCGAGCCGACCGACACGTAGACCGCGCCGTCCGGACCGACGGCCACGCTCTTCAGGGCGTGCGCGTAGGCACCGCCCAGCTCGGGGCTCTTCGCGTCCGGCAGCCCGGTCACGACCGGCCGGGGCGCGCCGACACGGCCGCCGGCGTAGGGGTAGGCGTCGACCCGGTCGCTCTGCGCCACGTACAGCGTCGGCCCGGCGAACGTCAGCCCGTGCGGCTGGTCCAGCCCGTCCAGCAGCGGGGTCTCCGTGGCCGTGCCCCGCCCGTCGGGCACCAGCCGCACGACCGTGCCGCCCTCGGGCACCGAGACCAGCAGCGAGCCGTCCGGCGCCCACACGGCCAGGCGCGCGGCGGGCAGGCGGGCGAACACCGACATCGACCAGCCGGGGGGCACCAGCACCTGCCGCGGGACGTCGAACGGCGCCGCGTCCAGGCCGGCCGGCACGGTCACCGGGACGGGGACCAGGTCCGCCGGCACCGCGGCCGTCGGCGCCCCGGCGGGCGAGGACGACGACGAGGACGACGACGAGGACGGCGTGCCCGACGTCGCGCAGCCGGCCAGCACGAGCACGGCGACGAGCAGCAGCACCGCACGGGACGCACGCATGGACGAACTGCCCTTCCCTCGACGCGGATTCGGACCGATCGTGGGCTGTCGGGCGTCGGGTGCGCGTAACGCGGGCCACGTCCGGTCCGAAGTCGGCTCACGGAACCGGCTCCGAGCCGTTCGGGGCCGAGGTCGGGGGGACGTGTGAAGGACGTGCTCGGTCGCGGCGCCGTCGTGGAGTCCCCGCGGGGCGACCGCGGGCTGACCGCCGCGGAGGTCGCCGAGCGGGTCGCCGCCGGCCGCACGAACGCCGTCGACGCGCGGACCAGCCGCAGCGTCGGGCAGATCGTGCGGGCCAACGTCGTCACGCCGTTCAACGGGTTGCTGTTCGCGCTCTTCCTCGTCATCGCCGCCACCGGCCGCTGGCAGAACGGGCTGTTCGGCCTGGTCATCGTGGCCAACACGGCGATCGGGGTGATCCAGGAGGTGCGCGCCAAGCGCACGCTGGACCGGCTGGCCGTGCTGAACGCCCCGCACGCCCGGGTGGTCCGGGACGGCGAGGTGGCCGAGATCGACGTGGCCGACGTCGTCGCCGACGAGCTGGTCGAGCTGCGCTCCGGAGACCAGGTCACCGCGGACGGGACGGTGACGACGTCGGCCGGCCTGGAGGTCGACGAGTCGCTGCTGACCGGCGAGTCCGACCCGATCGCCAAGGCCCCCGGGGACCAGGTCCGCTCCGGCTCGATCGTCGTCGCCGGGCAGGGCCGGTTCCGGGCCACGGCCGTGGGCGCCGACGCGTACGCCACCCGGCTCACCGCGGAGGCGAAGAAGTACACGCGCACCCCGAGCGAGCTGATCTCCGGGACGAACACGCTGCTGCGCTGGATCTCGGTGATGATGCTGGTCGTGGCGCCGCTGCTGGTGTGGAGCCAGTTCCGCACCAGCGACGCCGACACCTGGCAGGCGGCGGTCACCGGCACCGTCGCCGCCCTCGTCGGGATGGTCCCCGAGGGGCTGGTGCTGCTGACCAGCCTGGCGTTCATGCTCGGGGCGGTGACGCTGGCGCGGAAGCGGACCCTGGTGCAGGAGCTGCCCGCCGTCGAGGTGCTGGCCCGCGTCGACGTCGTCTGTCTCGACAAGACCGGCACCCTCACGCACGGCGACATCGTGTTCGACCGGCTCGTACTGCCGCGCGAGGCCGACGCGCTCGACGAGGCCGAGGTGCGCGAGGCGCTCGCGTTGAGCTGCACCGAGCCGGGCGGCAACGCCACTGCGGCGGCGCTCGCCACCGTCTTCTCGCACACCTCCTGGACCTCGACGGAGACCGTCCCGTTCTCCTCGGACCGCAAGTGGTCCGCCATCGGCACCGGCGAGCACGGCACCTGGGTCCTCGGGGCGCCCGAGATGGTCCTCCCCGAGCCGGCCGACGCCGGGTCCGCGGACCTGCTGGAGACCGCCGGGAAGATCGCGGAGGACGGGCGGCGGGTGCTCGTCCTCGCGCACACCGAGTCCCCGGCCGACGGGCCCGTGCTCCCGCCGGAGCTCGAGGCCCGCGCCCTGGTCGTGCTCGCCGAGCGGATCCGCGACGACGCCGCGGACACCCTGCGCTTCTTCGCCGAGCAGGGCGTGACGCTGCGGGTGATCTCCGGCGACAACCCGCGCACCGTCGGCGCGGTGGCCACCGCCGTCGGCCTGCCGGGCATCACCGCCGCGGCCGACGCCGTCGACGCCCGGACCCTGCCCGAGGACCCCGACGCGCTCGCCGACGTCCTCGAGGCCCACCCCGTCCACGGCCGGGTCACGCCCCAGCAGAAGCGGGCGATCGTCGGGGCGCTGCAGCGGCGTGGCCACGTCGTCGCGATGACCGGCGACGGCGTCAACGACGCCATGGCGCTCAAGGACGCCGACATCGGCGTCGCGATGGGCAACGGCGCGGCCGCCACCCGTGCGGTCGCCCAGCTCGTCCTGCTCGACGGCCGGTTCGCGCACCTGCCCGACGTCGTCGCCGAGGGCAGGCGGGTCATGGCGAACATCGAGCGCGCGGCGAACCTGTTCCTGGTCAAGAACGTCTACTCGCTGCTCATGGCGCTGGTGGTCATCGTGACCGCGGCCGCCTACCCGCTCGCGCCCATCCAGCTCACGCTGATCTCGGCCGTCACGATCGGCATCCCCGGTTTCGTCCTCGCGCTCGCCCCCAACCGGCGGCGTTACGTCCCGGGCTTCCTGTCGCGGGTGCTGTGGTCGGCGGTGCCGATCGGCGTGGTGATCGGGACGGCGGCGTACTCCGGCGACCGCACCGTCCGCTGGCTGGAGCCGACGGGCGGCTCGGCGGCCGGGCAGACCGTGGCGACGGTGACCGTGCTCGTGGCGTCGCTCTGGGCGCTGACCCTGTTCGCCCGGCCCTTCAACCGCTGGAAGGTCGCACTCGTGGCCGGCCTGGCCCTGGTCGTCGTAGTGATCCTCGCGGTGCCCTTCCTGTCCCACACTGTGTTCCTGCTCGACGTCACGTGGCTTCGCGTCGGCGTCGGGGTGGGGCTGGGCGTGGTCGCGGGCCTGGTCATCGAGGTGATCGGGCGGTTCGTGCGGGGCCGCGCCGCCGGTGGCGCGGCGCCCGCCCTGGCGGCCGCTCCGGCCTAGCCGGAGCGCACTCCGTCCGGATCCGGTGCCTGCGGCGCGGGCTCGGGTTCGGCGGGGCGCGGCTGGTCGAGGAACTGGACGATCCCGAGCAGGACCAGCAACACCAGGACCACCACCAGGATCGTCCAGCCCGAGGGTTGGTCGATCAGCACGACCACGAGCGCGGCCAGGACGACCAGCGCCGTCCGGAGCAGGACGAGG
>NZ_JAJTTE010000009.1 GCF_021343995.1 Pseudonocardia terrae
ACCAGACGCCAAAGATCAACTAGCGGCACGACCCAAGATCGACAGTGGATCCAGGCTCAGTCTCAGGTTCACGTGCACCAAGCGCGAACGAGCACAGCCGACCCCGCCCAGATTCTCATCCTTCGAGGCGGCCCGGGGTAGGGCCATAACATCTCAGTCCAGCAGGGGCCTGATCTCGGTGTGGAAGCGGCCGAACAGCTCCCGTGCCTGGTCGGCGTCGCCGTGGAGGCCGGGCACGATCAGCTCGTCCAGACCCGCCTCACGCCACCGGCCGATCACGTCGACGATCCGGTCCACCGGGCCGGCGACGACCCCGGCGGGCGCGTCCGCGGGGGAGCCGTCGATCTGCAGCACCGCCTGCGTGGAGCGGCGGATCGTGCGGGGGTCGCGGCCGATCCAGGCGCAGTGCTCGTCGAGCACCGCGGACTTGCGGGCGAAGACCTCCGGGGTGGACCAGCAGTTCCACTCGTCGGCCCACCGCGCCGCGATGCCGAGCATCCGTCGCTCGCCCGAGGCCCCGAGCATCAGCGGGATCCGGCGCCCGGTGGTGACGGCCGGGGCGTCGGTGATCGTGTAGTGCGTTCCCGCAGGCGCGGCGGGACGGGCGTGATCAGTGGTACGGGGCCGGGTCGAAGGTGCCGTTGAGGTCGCGGAAGGACTGGGCGGAGCCGGGCCAGAGGAGCGTGAGCCGCCCGCTGCGGGGGTCGACGTACCAGCTGCGGCAGCCGCCGCGGAGCCAGACCGTGTGGGCGGAGCGGGCGTCGATCTGGCGCGTGTAGGCGCGTTCGGCGGCCGGGGTCACCTCGAGCGCGGCGCCGGGGTGGGCGGCGAGGTGGTCCAGCGCCCCGCGCACGTACTCGATCTGCGTCTCGATCATGTGGATGGCCGAGTTGTGGCCGAGGCTGGCGTTGGGCCCGTCGAGCACGAACAGGTTCGGGAAGCCGGAGACGACGGTCGAGGCGTAGGAGGTCATGCCCCGCGACCAGTGGTCGGCGAGCCGGATCTCGTCGCGACCGGTCACCCGGCCCGCAAAAGGGGCCTCGGCGGCGAGGAACCCGGTGGCGAGGACGAGGGCGTCGAGCTCGTGGCGCTCGCCGTTGCGCGCCACCGCGGTGCGGCCCTCGAGCCGCTCCAGCGCGGCCGACACCAGCGTGACGTCCGGCCTGGTCACCGTGGGGTAGAAGTCGTCGGACAGCAGCACGCGCTTGCAGCCGATCTCGTAGTCCGGGGTCAGCCGGGCGCGCAGCCGCTCGTCGGGCACCTGGGCGGCGAGGTGGCCGAGCGCGAGGTCGCGCAGCTCGTCGATCGCGGGGCGGGCGCCGAACCGTTGCGCGACGTTGCGGTCCGCGGCGGTGAACAGCTCCGCGCGTAGCCGGCGGGCCGCGGCGGGGTCCCGGACGAACGCCTCCTGCTCGGCAGGGGTGTACCGGCGGTCCTGCCGCGGCACGATCCACGGCGCGCTGCGCTGGAACAACACGAGGTGCTCGGTCCGCTCGGCCAGGTGCGGCGCGATCTGGACCGCCGACGCGCCGGAGCCGCACAGACCGATCCGCAGCCCGTCGAGCCGGGCCGTCGGGTCCCACTGCGCGGAGTGGACCACCGGGCCCGGGAAGTTCGCGAGGCCGGGGAAGTCCGGGATGCGTGGCTCGGACAGCCGCCCGGCGGCCATCACGAGCACCCGCGCGCGCACGGTGCCGGCGGTGGTCTCGACGGTCCACCGCCCGTCCCAGCGCGCGGCGAGCATCTCCGCGCCGAACCGCAGGTGGGGGCGCAGGCCCTCGTGCCGGACGACGTCGCGCAGGTACTGCTGGATCTCCGCGCCGCCCGCGTAGACGCGCGTCCAGTCGTGCTTCGGCGCGAACGACAGTGAGTAGAGGTGGGAGGGGACGTCGCAGGCGACGCCCGGGTAGACGTTGTCCCGCCAGGTGCCGCCCACCTCGTCCGCCCGTTCGAGCACGACGAAGCTCTCCCGAGCGCGCCGGGCGAGTTGCACGGCCATCCCCAGTCCGGCGAAGCCCGCGCCGACGACGGCGACGTCGACGTCGAGGGCGCCGTTCACAGCCCCGTTCACACCGCCGTCCACAGCAACGTTCACAGGGACGTTCACGCCTCGACCGGGCCGTAGGAGGTGGTGCGCTGCCGGATCTGGCGTCCCGGCGGGGCGATCGCCGCGACGTCGTCGACGGTGAGCTGCAGGCCGGCCTCGGCGCCCGCGGTCGGATCCAGCGTGCCGTCGAGCAGCAGGCCGCCGGCGTCGTCCGCGCCTGCGGCGAGCACCTCGCGGGACACCTCCCGGCCGAGCTTCGGCCAGGCCGCCTGGACATGGTCGATCCGGCCGTGCAGCAGCAGCCGGGCCACGGCGTGCAGGGCGAGGGTCTCGCGCCGGTCGGCGTAGCGGACCGCGAGCCCCGGCGGGACCTGTGCGGGCTGGACGGGCATCGGGATGAACTCGGTGAACCCACCCGTCCGGTCCTGGATCGCGGCGAGGGTGCGCAGGTGCGCCACCTGCTGCGCAGGCGTCTCGACGTGCCCGTAGACCATCGTCGCGGTCGACCGCAGGCCCACCCCGTGGGCGGTCTCGATCAGCTCGATCCACCGGGTGACGGGCAGGTCCGGACCGAGCCGGGCCCGTACCCCGTCGTCGAGGATCTTGGCGGCGGTGCCCGGCACGGAGTCGAGCCCGGCCTCCTTCGCGGCCGACAGGAACTCGCGCGGCGATACGCCCAGGCGTGCGGCACCGTCCGCCACCTCGGCCGGGCGGAAGGCGTGCAGGTGCACCGGCGCCTGCTCCTTCACCAGCCGGACGACGTCGAGGTACGACGCCCCCTCCGGCACCGGTCCCTGCATGCAGATCTCGGTGGCGCCGAGCGCCCATGCCTCCGCGACCAGCTCGCGGGCGAGCGCCGGGTCCCGTGCCGCCTGGGCCGGGTCCAGGTTCCGGTTGACGACGTAGGTCACCGCAGGACCGACGGCCGCCTCCCGCACCGCGTCGGCCAGCGCCGTCAGGGCGGCGAGCTCCGGACCGTCGGCCCCGAGGAGGGCCACGTACTCGGCGTCGGTGAGGCCCGCGGGGTCCACCTCGGCCCGGCGCAGTGCCGACGCCAGGGCGGGGTCCAGGGCATGCGTCGCCAACTCCTACCTCCCGACCGGCGGCGCCCGCCGGCGCTCGCTGCCGTGCCGGCGGATGACCTCCGGGAGAGGGCCGCCGATGCCACCCTAACGCGGCGGGCGGGGGCGACGGAGGCGCGCGGACGACGCCCGCCGCACGCGCCGGCTGGTCGTCCGGCCGGCGGGACGCGGGACCGTCACTCCGCCGGCGCGGGCATCTCCCAGTAGTCCTCCTCAGACAGCTCCTCGTGCTCGGGCTCGGCGGCCCACCGAGGTGCGTCGCGCACCTTCTTCAGCAACGCGAACAACTGATGCGCCTCCTGCTCGGACAGCGCGCCGAGCCCGAACTCGTTGCCCAGCAGCGCCGGGGCGCTCGCCTCGACGGCGGCGCGGCCGGCGTCGGTGATGCGGGCGAGCGTGGCGCGCCGGTCCCTCGGGTGCGGGACGCGCTCGACGAAGCCGAGCTTCTCCAACCCGGCGACGGTGCCCGTGACGCTGGTCGGGTGCACCATGAGGCGCTCGCTGATACGCCCCATCGGCATCTGCCCGTACCGGCTGAAGTGCAGCAGCGAGAGCAGCTCGTGCCGCGGGTAGGTCAGCTCGTGCTCCTTGAGCAACCTGCTCGCCTGCTCGCGGATCATCGCCTCGACCCGCAGGATCGACAGGGAGGCGGCCAGGCGCTCCCCACCGTCCCAGCCGTGCTCCCGCCACTTCGCGGTGATCTGCAGGATCGAGTCGGCGTCCCTCTGTGTTGGCTCGATCGTCGTGCCCCCGTCCTTCGTCAGCGGCCGGCCCGTCGGTGGGGGCCGAAGCCTACCCGCGGCGGCCCGGGCCGCAGGCGACATCCGCAAGTTACTCGTTACCCCTATTGATTTACTAGGGATCCCTAGTACTTTGCTGATCCGAGACGCCGGTCACCCTCTCGGGGATCCGGTCGTCGTCCAACGAGGACGCCGTTGTCCTCGTGCGACGCAGGGGAGAGCGCACCGGGATGCTCGAGAGCGCCGATGTCGCGGGCCGGCAGGCCGGCGAGGAACCGCTGGCCGAACGCCGTCGCCGGATCACCGAGCACCTGGGTGGACCGGAGCGGCTCGCGCGCCTGCGGTCCCGCGGGAAGCCGACGGTGCGGGAGAGGATCGCCGCGCTCCTCGACGCCGGCTCCTTCGACGAGATCGGGATGCACGCCCACTCGGCCCGGTGCGAGGACGCGGCGGACACGCCGGGCGACGGCAAGATCGGCGGGTACGGGAGGGTCGACGGCCGCAGGATCGCCGTCGTCGGCGACGACCTCACGGTGAAGAGCGGGACCAGCTCGCAGAACGGTGGCCGCAAGGTCGAACGCATCTACGACCAGGCCCTCCGGTCGAGGGTCCCGTTCGTCTTCCTCGGGGAGTGCGGCGGAGGCCGGATCCCGGACATCCTCGCCTCGTCGGACTTCTCGCGGCTCTCCGCCCTCCCGGTGTACGGGCACCGTGCCCGCCGCATCCCGTCGATCGCGTTCATCACCGGGGACTCCTTCGGCGGCTCGTCGTTCCACGCCGCGCTGTCCGACGTCGTCGTCCAGCTGCGCGGGTCGTGCATGTCGGTCACGTCGCCCCGCGTGGTCGAAGCCGCGGCGGGGGAGATCGTCACGCCGGAGGAGCTCGGCGGGGTCGAGGTCAACGGATCGATCAGCGGACAGGCGGACATCGTCGTCGACACCGAGGAGGAGGGGATCGCGACCCTCCGCCAGCTGCTCTCGCTGCTGCCCTCCTCGGCCCGCGAGATGGCCCCGCGCGCGCCGGTCGCGGAGCGCGACCGGTCCACGCCGATCACCCGGTTCGTCAGCCCGGACCGGCGCCGCGGCTACGACATGCGGCGGGTGCTCCGACTGGTCGCCGACGACGAGCCGCTCGAGCTCGGGGCCGGCATCGGCCGGGGCATCCTGACCGCCCTGGGCCGGATCGGGGGCCACGCCGTCGGCATCGTCGCGAGCCAGCCGCTGCACCACGCCGGGGCGTTCGGCGTGGACGGCCTGAACAAGATCACCCGGCTCGTCCTGCTGTGTGACTCCTTCAACCTCCCCCTGGTCTTCCTGCAGGACACCCCGGGCCTCATGGTCGGCCCCGACGAGGAGCACCGGCGGCTGCTGTTCACCGCGATGCACCTGCAGCAGGCGCTGGTCAACTCGACGGTGCCCAAGCTGACCGTGGTGCTGCGGAAGGCCTACGGCCTCGCGCACCACCTGCTCGCCGGCTGCGGGATGGGCGCCGACCTGCTGTGCGCCTGGCCCGGCTCGGAGTTCGGCTTCATGGACCCCGAGGTCGGGGCGAACGTGCTGCACGGTCGGGAGCTGGCCGGGCTCGAGGGAGAGGAGCGCCGGGCGCGGCGCCGGCTCCGCGCCGAGGAGCTCCGCCGGGAGACCGACGTCTGGGGTCCCGCCGGCGCCATGTCCATCGACGACGTCATCGAGCCCGACGAGACGCGCGAGGTCCTCCGCGCCCACCTGGACCGGCTGATGGAGGGCCGGACCGCCGCCGACCACGACCACGCCCTCGCCGGCTGGCCGACCTCCTGGTGAGCGCCGGGCGCCGGCGCAGCTGCACCACCTGGCCTCCGAGAAACGCGGCCCACGGGTCGCCAGAACGAGCGGAGCGAGATGCAGACCGCATCCGAGTACCTGAAGTCCCTCGACGACGGTCGGCAGACCTTCTTCGAGGGCGGCAGGGTCACCTCCATCCCCGACCACCCCGTCATGGGGACCGCCGCGGAGTGGGTGTCGACGTCGTACGACACGTTCTACGACCCGGCGGAAGGAGCCACGAGCCCGATCCTCGAACCGCCCCGGTCGGCGGACGAGCTGCGCGAACGCATCCCGCAGCTGCGCAGGGTCGACATCGTCACGCGCACCACGTTCGGCTCGCTGATGGCCATGCTCACCGCCGCCGCGCGGCTGCAGGGGGTCGAGGCGGCCCGCAGCGACAACGTCCTGGCCTACCGCGAGTCCGCGGCGCTGCGCGACATCCGGATCACCGAGTGCATCACCGACGCCAAGGGCGACCGCGGCCTCGCGCCCAAGGACCAACCGGATCCGGACGCCTACGTCCGGATCGTCGACCGCGACGACGCCGGCATCGTCATCCGGGGCGCCAAGCTGCACATCACCGGCGCGTCCTTCGGGCACGACCTGATGGTCATGCCGACCAAGCGGATGAAGGCCGGCGAGGAGGACTACTCCGTCGCCTGCGCCGTTCCCGTCGGCGCCTCCGGCGTGAAGATCATCAACTCGTCCTACGCGCCGCGCTCGGCCGACACCCGGCACTTCCCGGTCACCTCCCGCGAGCACATGCCCGACGGGTTCGTGATCTTCGACGACGTCTACGTGCCCGACGAGCGGGTGTTCCTCGCCGGCGAGGGGCGCTACGCGGCGGTCTTCGCGCACTCGCTGGGCCTGTGGGAGCGGATCGGCGGGACCTCGGCGATGGCCGAGCAGGCCGATCTGCTCGTCGGCTTCGCCCACCTCGCGGCCGATGCCAACGGGACTCTCAAGTACTCGCACGTCAAGGAGAAGATCGCCGAGATGGTGATCCACGCCAGCCTGATCCGGGCCGGGCTGGAGGCGGCGATCCTGCACTGCGTCGAGACCCCTGAGGGCTTCGTCCACCCCAACGAGCTCTACACGAACGCGGCGAAGTACCACGGGGCCGCCAACTACAACCTGATGGTCCGCCACGTGCACGACATCGCCGGCGGCGTCGTGCTGACGGCTCCGACGATCGGTGACCTCGAGAACGAGGAGACCAGGGCCTTCGTCAGCAAGTACATGCAGGGGCGCAAGGGCGTCGAGGCCGAGCACCGGCTGCGGCTGATGCACGCGATCCGCGACCTCACGGCCGACTCGCACGGCGGATGGCACTCGGTCACCAACGTCCAGTCCGGCGGCGGTCTCTACGCCCAGCGGATCGTGTCGTCGAACCACTACGACATGGAACGCGCCCGCGAGCTCGCGCTCGAGGCGGCCGGCATCACCGAGTGGGCGAGCTGATGCTCAGCCACTCGAGGATCCTCGCCGCCGCCACGTCCGGCTACGGCGCCCGCGTCGCGGTGGGCAGCGCCGAGGCCGGGCCGGTGACCTACGCCGAGCTCGCCGCGCGGAGCCGGGCCGTCGCCGCCGGGCTCCTGGGCATGGGCCTGCAGCCGAAGGACCGCGTGGTCTGGTTGTCCCACAACAGGGTCGAGTACCTGTACACCTACTTCGGCACGGCGCTCGCCGGCCTCGCCCTCGCGCCGATCAACTACTGGCTCCGGCCGGTCGAGATCCGTGGGCTGCTGGAGCTGCTCGAGCCGAAGGTGGCCTTCGTCGAGCGCGAGCTGCTGGAGTCCTTCACCCAGGCGGCCGACGGGCTGGCGATGCGGATCGTCACCGTCGACGGTCCCGCACCCGAGGTCGAGTCGACCTCCTGGGACGCATTCCTCGACGGTGCCACCGGGGGCTTCTGGGCGGAGCCATCCGACGACCTGCTGCACGAGATCGTCTTCACCAGCGGCACGACGGGCCAGTCCAAGGGGGTCATGCGCTCGCAGCGCAAGCGCATCATCGACTCCCTCGCCGCCGCGACGACGTTCCGGCTGCACCGGGACGACCACCTGCTCGGGTCCGGCCCGCAGTTCCACATCGGTGGGGGCGCGGTGCCGGGCCAGCTCCTCGTGCAGGGCGGCCGGGTAACGATCATGCGCCGGTTCGAGCCGGACCACATCGCGGCGACGATCGGTACGGGCGTCACCTACTTCATGGGCGTACCGGCGCACTTCAACCTGCTGTTCGCCTCCGGCGAGCTGGACCGCATCGACACCCGCGGGGTACGCGGGGTGTACCTGGGCGGCAGCGTCGCGACGCTGGGCCTGTTCGAGCGGATCCGCGAGGCCTTCCCCAACGCCGAGATCAGCCACGGCTACGGGTCGACCGAGTCCGGCCCGCACTCCATCGGCGTCCGCGGCGAGGTGTTCCTGCAGCGCCCCGGCACGATCGGACTGCCGGTCCCGGGCACCGAGGTCCGCGTCGAGGTCGACGGCAGGCCGGCCGCCCCCGAGGAGGTCGGCGAGCTCGTGCTCCGCGCGCCGACGACCATGGACGGCTACTACGGCAGGCCCGAGCTCACCGCCACCGTCCTCGACGCGGACGGCTGGTACCGCACCGGCGACCTGGTCCGCCGGGACGACGACGGCTACTTCTACGTGGCCGACCGGAAGAAGGACATGATCATCTCCGGTGGGGAGAACGTGTACTCCCGCGAGGTGGAGGACGTCCTGAGCCTGCATCCGGCGGTCGACGAGGTCGCGGTGATCGGGACCAAGGACCCGATCTACGAGGAGTGCGTCACGGCGGTCGTCCGGCTGCGCGCCGACGCGCCGCCGGCGGACTTCGAGGTCCTCCGGGCGTTCGTGCGCGAGCGCCTCGCCGGCTACAAGGCGCCTCGCCGCGTCGAGTTCGTCGACGAGATGCCGCGCAACCCGGTCGGCAAGATCGACAAACTGCAGCTGCGCGAGCGGTTCGGCTCGGCGTTCGCCGCCGCCGACGCGCCTACCCGCACGGAACAGGGGGCACGATGAGGTACCCACGAGTCCCGAGATCGCTCGGGGCGCTCGCCGCCGTGGCAGCGGTCCTGGTGGTCGCCGCCTGTGGCGGATCGGGCGGGGGCGGCGACGCCGCCGCCCCGGGCGGGCCGATCACCTACGCGGACTGGCAGATCGACGGCGCAGGTCGCGGCGACGCGCTGAAGGCGGCCGTCGAGGGCTTCGCGCAGTCGCCCGGCGGCAGCCCGGTCACCATCGACCAGATCGCGTTCCCGCAGTACCAGGACACGCTGCTCACCCAGCTCGGCGGCGGCACCGGGCCGGACGTCTTCAACGTGACCGTCGACGACTTCTACAACCTGCAGTCCCAGGGGCTGCTCGGCGACCTCGCCGGTACCGTCACCCAGCCGGCGTCGGACTTCATCGCGGCGGACAAGTACGCCTTCGTCGACGGCAAGCGCTACGGCGTGATCCACAGCGTGCAGAACTACGCCTTGTTCATCAACAAGGACCTCTTCGCGAAGGCCGGGTTGAACCCGCCGACCACGTACGACGAGTTCCGGGCCGACGCGCACGCGCTGACCACGGCGGACACCTTCGGTTTCGCGCTGCGGCACAGCACCAGCGATCCCGCCGGCTGGTGGTACGACCTGTCCAACTGGGTCTACGGCTTCGGCGGCCGCTGGTCGACGGACGACGGGACGCCCACCGTGAACAGCCCCGCCGTGAAGCAGGGCGTGGCCGCCTTCGCCGACATGGTGGCCAGCAAGGACCACCCCTACGGCAGCGATGGCGCGACCAACCGGCGGATGTTCTGGGAGGGCAAGCTGGCGATGATGATCGACAACGCGGCCGTCCCGGCCACGTTGCTCGGCAACAACCCGAACCTGAACCTGCAGGTCGTGAAGGTGCCGTTCCCGACCGACTCGACGGTGATCATCCCGATCTTCACCGCGACGAACGCCGACGGCAAGCAGCCCGAGCAGGCCGGCAAGTTCGTGGACTACTGGCTGAGCAAGCCGGTGCAGGACAAGCTGAGCACCGACACCCGCGGCAACATCATGGCGACGTCGCTGGAGCCGCCGCAGAGCCTGCTGGCCCAGAGCCCGTGGCTGCAGACGTTCTCGGACGGGACGAAGGACGCCGCGCTGGCGCTGCCGGCCGGGTACGAGGAGAACGCCAACCAGTTCCGCGACGCGGTGCTCCGCGAGATCGACCAGGTGATCACCAACGGCAAGTCGGTCGACCAGGCGCTGGACGACGCCCAGAACGCCGTCCAGGCGTTGAAGCGGTGACCGTCGCGCAGGTCGCGGCGCCGGCCCGGCGGCCCGCCCGCCGGGCCGGCGGGTTCGGCCTCGCGCTGGTGGCGCCGACCGTCCTGCTGTTGCTGTTGGTGCAGGCGTACCCGCTGGTCGAGGGGCTGCGGCTGAGCTTCACGCAGACCGCGCTCGCCCGACCCCGCGCGGGGAGCTACGTCGGTCTGGACAACTACGCCGAGCTCTTGGCGGACCCCCGGCTCGGCAAGATCCTCTGGGTCACCCTCGTGTACACGGTGGCGTCGGTGCTCGGGTCGCTCGTGCTGGGGCTGGTGGCGGCGATGGTCATGAACGTCGGGATCCGCGGGCGCGGTCTGCTGCGGGCGATCCTGACGGTGCCCTGGGCCGCGCCCGGCGTGGCCACCGCCCTCGTGTTCATCTGGATGCTCGACAGCCAGTACGGCATCACGAACTGGGCGCTGACCCGGCTGCCCTTCGTCGACTCCTACCAGCGCTGGCTCAACGACCCGGCGCTCGCGATGCCCGCGGTCGTCGCCGTCACGATCTGGAAGGTCTTCCCGTTCGCCGCGATCGCCCTGCTCGCCGCGCTGCAGGCGATCCCGGGCGAGCTGTACGAGGCGGCGAAGGTGGACCGCGCGACCGCGTTGAACCGCTTCCGGCAGGTCACGATGCCGGGGATCGCGCCCACCGTGCTGACCCTGGCCCTGTTCCTCACGATCTGGTCGTTCCGCCGCTTCGAACTCATCTGGCTGTTGACCGGCGGCGGCCCGGTCGACGCGACGAACACGCTGATGATCGACCTGTACCGGGAGAGCTTCCGCAACCGGCAGCTCGGGTACGGGTCGGCGATCGGTGTCGTGGGGCTGGTGCTCTCGGTGGCCGCCGCGGTCGTGTACTTCGTCGTGAGCCGCCGGCTCGGGCGCCGCTACGGAGGTGCCGGATGACCGCCGTCGTCACCACGCCGGCCGCACCCGAGTCCGTCCGGCCGGGTGGCCTCGTCGCCCGCCTGGCATCCCGGCTGGCCAAGTCGGTCGGGATCCTGGCGCTCTGCGTCGTCTGCGTGTTCCCGGTCTACTGGATGCTGGTCACCGCGACGCTGCCCACCGCCGACCTGTTCGACCGCACCCCGGAGCTCCTGCCACGGCCGGGGGACCTCGCGGTCTTCGGCGACCTCGTGTCGGGCACACCGATGCTCCGGTGGCTGGCGAACTCCACGATCATCGCGCTCGGCACCACCGTCATCAGCGTCGCGTTCGGGGTGACCTGCGGGTACGCCCTGTCCCGCACCCGCTTCCACGGGCGTGGTGTGCTCGGGTTCGCGCTGTTCGTGACCCAGATGCTGCCGGAGGCGCTGCTGGTGGTGCCGCTCTACGCGGTGTTTGCCGCACTGGGCCTGCTCAACGACCTCGGCGGGCTCGTGATCGTCAACGCGGCGTTCGTCGTGCCGATCATCGCGTGGATGATCAAGGGCGCGGTGGACGGGGTCCCGGCCGAGATCGAGGAGGCGGCCCGGGTCGACGGTTGCCCGCGGCTGGCCACGCTGCGCTTCGTGGTCCTCCCCGTGATCAAGCCGTCGGTGGCGGCCGCGGCGGTGCTGGCCTTCTTCTCGGCCTGGAACGAGTACCTGTTCGCGGCGACCTTCGCGACCGCCGACGCCGTCAAGCCGACCTCGGTCGGGCTGACCACCTTCATCGGGGAGTTCGCCACCCCGATGAACGTCGTCATGGCGGGCTCGCTGCTCTACGCGCTGCCGGCCGTCGTGTTCTTCATGCTCCTGCAACGCCACGTCGTCAGCGGCCTCGGGGCCGGCGCGGTGAAGGGATAGGTGGCCTGATGGGGCGGATCGAGATCCGGGACGTCACGCGCCGGTTCGGCGCGACGACCGCGCTCGACGGCGTCGACCTCGTCGCCGAGGACGGCGAGTTCCTGGTCCTGCTGGGCCCGTCGGGCTGCGGCAAGTCCACTCTGCTGCGCATGATCGCCGGCCTCGACACGCCGACCACCGGTCGGATCGTCGTCGACGGCGAGGACGTGACGGATCGGGCGCCGGGTGAACGGGACCTGGCCGTCGTGTTCCAGTCCTACGCCCTCTACCCGCACATGACCGTCCGCCGGAACCTCGCGTTCCCGCTGCTCATGGACGGGTTCCGGTGGTGGCACCACGTCCCGTTCCTCGGCTCGGCGCTGTACCGCCGCGAGCGCAGCGACCGCGGGGTCGCCGAGCGCGTGGCGCGCGCGGCGGACGTCCTCGGCATCACCGAGCTGCTGGACCGGCATCCCCGCACTCTCTCCGGCGGGCAACGGCAGCGGGTCGCCCTGGGGCGTGCCCTCGTGCGGGACCCGGTCGCCTTCCTCATGGACGAGCCGTTGTCCAACCTCGACGCGAAGCTGCGCGCCGAGACCCGCTACGAGATCCTCGCGCTGCACCGGCGCACCGGGCGCACGGTCGTCTACGTCACGCACGACCAGGTCGAGGCCATGACGATGGGCACTCGCGTCGTGGTGCTCCGGGACGGCGCGGTGCAGCAACAGGGGCCACCGGCGGAGATCTACGGCGAACCCGCGTCGGTCTTCGTCGCCCGCTTCCTCGGCACCCCGCCGATGAACATCGGACCGGGGGAGTGGGACCCGGCGGAGGGCGTGAGCTGGTGGGGCGGGCTCCTGCCGGCGCTGCCGGAGGGGACCATGCCGGCTGCCGGCGAGCTGCTCGTCGGCGTGCGGGCCGAGGACCTCGTCGTGGCCGTGGACACCGGGCCGGCGGAGGAGCCGGGCGTGCGGGGCACGGTGGAACTGCACGAGGACATCGGGCACGAGACGCTCGTCGCCGTGACGCCGCTGGCCGCCGACGCGAAGTCGGGCGTGCGCCGGGCACGGCTGTTCGTGCGGCACCACGGCGAGGCCCCGCCGGTCGGCGCGCCGGTGCGCGTCACCGTCCGGGACGGCGGCCGGATCACCCTCTTCGACCCGGCGACCGAGCTGCGCCTGGGCGCCACCCGCGGCGTCCGGATCCCGACCTCGCTCGGCCGCTGACGGCCGGGCACCCCTCGAAGACGGAAGGAGCACGGGAATGGTTCCCGCGCGGGCGGACGTGACCGGGAGCGTCGTCGTGGTGAAGGTGGCCGCGGGCGACGCCGTGGAGCAGGACCAGGAGATCATCGTCCTGGAGTGCATGAAGATGGAGATCCCGGTGCTCGCCCCGGTCTCCGGGACCATCGAGCGCGTCGACATCGCCCCGCACGACTCGGTCAAGGAAAGGCAGATCCTCGCCACCATTCGTGAGCAAGGATAGCGAGCGGCGGCGAGAAAGCCCGGCGACGGTGATTTCGGCCGCCTTCGCCCGGCCGCGGTCGGACCGGGGAGCGATCGTGCCGGTGTAGGCTCCGACCTGCATGTTTCCTTCTCGCGAACAGTCTACTCCGCACGCCGTGGACGTCGTCCCACGCGGCAGGTAACGTCCCGTGTCGAGAAATCCTATCCACTGGACCGACGGAGTTCCGAATGGGTGGATCGCGCGAGGGAATTGCGGGGAGAACGGATTCTCCGCACTCGGTGAAGTCCGTGCTCCACGCAGTCGACGTACTCGATGCGCTGCACGCCTCGCCCCGCCCGCTCGGCGTCAGTGACCTCGCCCGGCGGACCGGGCTCAGCAAGAGCACGGTGCACAAGATCCTCGTCACGTTGAGGTCGCGTCGGCTCGTCGAGCAGGATCCGGGCACCGCGCGGTGGCGGATCGGATGGCGGCTGTACGAGTTCGGCGCGGGGTTGACCGGCGACAGCGACCTGGCGCGGTGCGCGCGGCTCTCGCTCGACCAGCTGGCGGAGGAGACCGGCGAGACCGCGCTGCTGGGCGTGCTCGCCGACGACGAGGTCCTGTACCTCGACAAGTCGGACGCCCACGGTCCGGTGCCCATGGTGACCCGGCCGGGCCGGCGGAGCCCGCTGCACTCCTCGGCGTCCGGGAAGGTCCTGCTGGCGTTCGCCGAGCACACCGTCGTCGACCGTGTCCTCGGTGGTCGGCTGGTGCAGCGCACCCCGCGGACGGTCACCGACCCGGAGCGCCTGCTCGCGATGCTCGAGCGCGTTCGCGACGAACAGTTCGCCAAGGCCGAGGGGGAGAACGAGGTGGCGCTCACGAGCGTCTCCGTGCCGGTCCACGGCCCCGGGGGCCGGGTGCTCGGGGCGATGACGGTCGCCGGCCCCTCGGCGAGGTTCGGCGCCGCACGGATCCGGCGCTTCACCCGCTGCCTCCGAGCGGCGGCCGCCGCGACCACCGAGCTGCTCTGCCCCGATCCCGTCCCACCCGCGAGGGCCACCGAGCCCGCCTGATCAGCGAACGTCATGGACCGCCGGCGCCGACCGGCTGTCTCCGCCTGCCCGAAAGGCACCTGATGTCTGCCCCTACCGATGCCCGAACAGAACAGTCCGCTCCGCCCACCACCGGCGCGGTGGATGTCGACGTCCACCACGACCTGGCGGCGGTCGAGGAGCTGTTCCCGTACCTCGACGCCCACTGGCGCGACTACGTCGTGGAGCGCGGGCTCCCCGGGTTCGACACGAACTACTACCCGCAGGCTTCCCCGATGTCCGTCCGCCCGGACCTCCTCCGGCCCGACGGACCGCCACCGGCGACCGACCCGGCGACCGTCGCCGCCGACGTCCTCGACCGGACGGGAAGCTCGACGGCGATCCTGAACTGCCTCTACGGCGTGCAGCCGATGCAGAACGAGTATCTGGCCGCGGCGCTGTCCTCGGCCCTGAACGACTGGCAGCGCGAGCGGTGGCTCGCGGTCGATCCCCGGCTGCGCGCCTCGATCGTCGTGCCCACCCAGAACGCCGAGCTCGCCGCCCGCGAGATCGACCGGACGGCCGCCGACGGCGCGTTCGTCCAGGTGCTGATGTTCGTCCGGGACCGGATGCAGCTGGGGAAGCGCTTCTTCTGGCCGATCTACGAGGCCGCGGAGCGGCACGGCCTGCCGATCGCCGTGCATCCCTTCGGCTCGTTCAACCACCCGAACACACCTGCGGGGTGGGCCTCGACCTACATCGAGGAGTACGTGGCGCAGGCGCAGCTCTTCCACGCCCAGGTCGTGAGCATCGTCTGCCAGGGTGTGCTCGCCCGGTTCCCCGAGCTGCGGTTCGTCCTGCTCGAGAGCGGGGCCTCCTGGCTACCGCCGCTGATGTGGCGGTTCGACAAGGACTGGAAGGGCCTGCGGCACGACACGCCGTGGGTCGACCGGGCTCCCTCGGACCTGATCCGGCGGCACTTCCGGCTGGCGACGGCACCGCTCGACGTCGAGGGCCCCGACGGCCTGCTCCGGCTGATCGACCAGCTCGGCTCCGACGAGATGCTCCTGTACTCCTCCGACTACCCGCACCACCACCACGACCCGGGCGTCGGTTCCGTGCTCGGCCTGCCCGACGACCTTCGGCAGAAGGTGTTGTCCGGCAATGCCCGGGCCCTCTACCCGCTCGACCGAGGAGGCCACCGATGATGACCGCCGCTGAGCTGCCGGTCCGCGACCGCTCGCGCAGCGTCCTGCAGACCGGGATCGTCGATGCGGACGTCCACAACATGTACCCCGCTCCGGGCGCACTCGTGCCGTACCTGTCGCAGCGGTGGGCCCGGCACCTGGAGACGATCGGCCTCCGGACGACGGTGCCGTACCGGGACAACGCCACGACCTTCTTCAAGCTCGCCCCGGCGATCAGCCGTCGCGACGCCTGGCCGCCCGGCGGGGGCCTCCCGGGCTCCGACCTGGCCTTCCTGCGCGAGCAGTTGCTCGACGGCGTGAACGTCCGCTGGGGGGTCCTCAACTTCCTCACGTCGCTGGAGGACCAGCTCAACGAGGAGTGGGCGGCCGCCATGGCGCGGGCGATGAACGACTGGCAGATCGCGGAGTGGCTGGATCCGGAGCCGCGGCTGCGGGCGTCGATCGTCGTGCAGGCGCAGAACCCCGAGCTGGCCGTCGCCGAGATCGAACGCCTCGGCGGCCATCCCGGGTTCGTACAGGTGCTCATGCCGAACCGGACCGCGGAGCCGCTCGGCAGGCGGAAGCACTGGCCGATCTTCGAGGCCGCCGAGCGGCACGGCCTCACGATCGGCATGCACACCAACGACTCGTGGCGGATCCCGCCGAACTCGGGCTGGTATTCCTACTACCTCGAGGACCACACCCTGTTGTCCGGCACCACGCAGAGCCAGCTCGCCAGCCTGGTCCTTGGCGGCGTCTTCGAGCGGTTCCCGGGGCTCCGGGTGGTCTGCATCGAAGGCGGCTTCGCTTGGATGCCGGCGCTGATGCAGCGCCTCGACGCCGTCTGGCGCCGACTCGGCGACGAGATCCCGGACGTCGTGCGACCACCGTCCGAGTACCTGCGCGAGCAGGTCTGGGTCACGACGCAGCCGATGGAGGAGCCCGCCCGACCGCGGCAGCTGCTCGACGTGATCGAGCAGATGGGGGCCGACCGGATCATGTTCGCCACCGACTACCCGCACTGGGACTCCGACGACCCCGTCCACGCCTTCCCGCTCAAGCTCCCGCACGACATCGAGACCATGATCTTCCGCGACAACGCCGCGCGGCTCTACGGCTTCCCGATCGAGGAGGACACCGGTGTCTAGGCACGTCGTCGCCCGCACCGACGAGCTGGCCGACGGCGAGCGGAAGATCGTCGAGATCGAAGGGCGGTCCATCGGGCTGTTCCGGGTCGGCGACGCCTGGTACGCGGTCCGCAACACGTGTCCCCACCAGTCGGGGCCGCTGTGCCGCGGCTACCTCACCGGCCTGCTCGAGTCCGACGGGCCGGGGGAGTTCCGGTACAGCAGGCGCGGGGAGATGCTGCGCTGCCCCTGGCACGGCTGGGAGTTCGACCTGCGTACCGGACAGTCCTGGGTGGACCCCACGCGGCTGCGAGTGCGCCACTACGAGACGACGGTCGAGCCCGGCAGCGCCCTGCTCACCGGGACACCGCCTGTCGCGCCCGGACAGCGCGTCCCCGGCCCGTACACCGCCGAGACCTACGAGGTCTCGGTCGACCACGACTACGTGGTGATCGAGTTCTGATCGCACGGCAGCGAGAACCCGGCCTGCGCCGGGCCCACCACTCCGCAGAGAATCGCAGGTGCGCACATGGACGTGACGCCTTCCCCACCGCCCGCCTCCATCCGCCAGGTGGCCTTCGCGGGCTTCGTCGGCAGCATGGTCGAGTGGTACGACTTCTACATCTACGGCACGGCCTCGGCGCTCGTGCTGGGCAAGATCTTCTTCCCCGAGTTCAGCTCGACGGCCGGGACGCTGGCGGCCTTCGCGACGTTCGGGGCGGGCTTCTTCGCCCGGCCGCTCGGCGCGGTCGTCATCGGCCACTTCGGCGACCGGATCGGGCGGAAGTCCATGCTGGCGCTGACGCTGGTGCTCATGGGCGTCTCGACGGCCCTGATCGGGTTGCTCCCGCCCTTCTCCAGCATCGGCATCTGGGCCTCGGTGCTGCTGGTGCTGTTGCGCCTCGTGCAGGGCTTCGCCGTCGGCGGTGAGTGGGGTGGCGCGGCGGTGATGGTGGTCGAGTACGCCCCCGAGAGGAGACGGGGCTTCTACAGCGCGCTCCCGTCGTCGGGCAACGCGACGGGGCTGGTGCTCGCCAACGGGATCTTCGCACTGGTGTCGCTGCTGCCGCGCGACCAGTTCCTGTCGTGGGGATGGCGGCTGCCGTTCCTGGCGAGCCTCGTCCTGGTGGCCGTCGGGCTCTACGTGCGCATCCGGCTGGTCGAGACCCCCGAGTTCCGGCGCATGCAGAAGGCGGCGACCCGCGACCACATCCCCTTCCTCGAGATCCTGCGCCACCACAAGCGGCCGGCACTACTGGCAATGGGGATGGCAGCGGGCCTCTTCTCGCTGGCTTACGTCGCGATCACCTTCGTCGTCTCCTACGCCGGCGCGGACGGGAAGCTCAGCTCGACCCAGGTGCTCTTCGGGGTCACGGTCGCGGCCGCCTGCGCGACAGTCCTGTGGCCGCTCATCGGGCGATGGTCGGACCGGATCGGCCGGCGTCCCCTCTTCCTCGCCGGCGCGGCGCTCGCGGTCGTGTACGCATTCCCGTTCTTCTGGCTCGTCGACTCGGGCAACGTGGCGCTCACCTGGATCGCGATCGTCGTCGCCTACGCGGGTGTGGTCGGGCTCTACGCCGGCCCGATGGCGGCCTACTTCGCTGAGCTGTTCAGCACGGACGTCCGGTACACCGGAGCCTCCATCGGCTACCAGGGGTCGGCGCTCGTCGCCGGTGGCCTCACCCCCTTCATCGCGACGGCGCTCGCCGCGGCGACCGGCGGGTCGTCCTGGCTGATCTCGGTATACATCATGGCCGTCGCCGTGATCACGTTCGGCTGTGCGTGGGTGTGCAAGGAGACCTCGCACGCGCCACTGCAGGACTCCCGCCTCGATGCGGCGCGGGCGACCGGTACGGAAGGACAGGAGGCGGTACAGGCATGACGGGGACACCGACGGGGAACCGGATGCGGCGCGAGTGGACGCGCGGACCCGTACTCGGCGCCTGGTGCACCATCGGCAGCCCGGGCGCGGTCGAGCTGATGGCGGACTGCGGCTACGACTTCCTCATCCTGGACTGCCAACACGGCGAGTTCGGGGTGACCGAACTCGAGCCCATGCTGCGGGCGTTCGGCGGCACCGAGGTCACGCCCACCGTGCGGGTGCCGCACAACGACTACTTCGCGATCGGGCACGCACTCGACGCGGGCGCCCAGACGATCATCGTACCGATGGTGGAGACCCGGGAGCAGGCCGAACGGGCGGCACGGGCCGTGCGCTACCAGCCCGACGGCGCACGGAGCTGGGCGGTCACGCGGGCCGCACGTGCTCTCGGCTCCGATCCCGCCGCCGTCAACGAGCAGGTCGCCCTGCTTCTGATGATCGAGACCGCGACGGGCTTGGAGAACGCCGCCGAGATCGCCTCGGTCCCCGGCGTCGACGGGATCTTCGTCGGGCCGGCGGATCTGGCGCTCACGATGGGTCTGCAGCCGGGCGTCACGGCACCGGCGGCCGGGGTCGAGGACGCGCTCGACAAGATCGCGGGCATCTGCGCCGAGCACGGCATCGTCGCGGGGCTGGCCGGAGGTGCCGAGTACGCCCGCCACGGCTTCCGGGTGCTGACCGTCGGCAACGACCGCGCGCTGCTCGCGGCGGGCCGGGCGAAGGTCGACGAGGCGCGGGCCGCGGCGCCCTCGACGGGGTAGCTGCCCCGCGGTCGCGGGGGCGAGGCCCGGGGCTCGAGGATCACCGCCGGTCGCGGTCACGGACCGGGATCATGATCATCTTCACGTCGAGGTACTCCTCGATGCCCTGCCGGCCGCCCTCGCGACCGAAACCGGACTGCTTGACGCCGCCGAAGGGTGCGGCCGGGTTCGAGACCGCGCCGCCGTTGAGGCCGACCATGCCGACGTCGAGGGCCTCGGCGACCGACAGCGCGCGATCGAGGTCGCGGGTGAAGACGTAGCCGGCCAGGCCCCAGACCGTGGCGTTGGCGAGGGCGACGACGTCGTCGTCGGTGTCGAAGACCTGGATCGCCGCGACCGGTCCGAAGATCTCCTCCGAGACCAGGGCGCTGTCCGGGGCGACGCCGGCGAGGACGGTGGGCGGGTAGAAGTACCCCGAGCCGGACGGGATCGCGGCACCGCAGACGACCTCCGCCCCTCGCGCCACCGCGTCGTCGACGAGGCCGGCGACCTTGGCCCGGCTGCCGGCGTCGATCAGCGGGCCGACCTGGGTCGTGGGCGAGGTCCCGGGGCCGACGACGAGGGAGCCCATGCGTGCGCCGAGCCGTTCTGCGAACTCCGTCGCCACGGAGCGGTGGACGAAGAACCGGTTGGCGGCCACGCAGGCCTCGCCCATGTTGCGCATCTTCGCCTGCACCGCGCCGTCGACGGCGACGTCGAGGTCCGCGTCGTCGAAGACGAGGAACGGGGCGTTGCCACCGAGCTCCATCGACGTCCGGACGACGGCGTCGGACGCCTGTGCCAGGAGGAGCCGGCCGACGGCGGTGGAGCCGGTGAACGACAGCTTCCGGACGTGGCCGCTGCGCAGCAGCGGCGCGACGACCTCCCCGGCGCGGCTGGTCGGGACGACGTTGACGGCCCCTGCCGGGAGGCCGGCCTCGGCGAGGATCTCGGCGAGCAGCAGGCTCGACAGCGGGGTCTGCGGCGCCGGCTTGAGGACGACCGTGCAGCCGGCGGCGAGGGCCGGGGCGATCTTGCGTGCGGCCATCGCCAGCGGGAAGTTCCAGGGCGTGACCAACAGGCAGGTACCAACCGGGCGGCGGGTCACGACGGTGCGCGCCGCCCCGTTGGGCGTCCGGCCGTACTCGCCGCCGATCCGCACCGCCTCCTCGGCGAACCACTCCAGGAAGCCGGCGGCATAGGCGACCTCGCCGCGGGCCTCGGCCAGCGGCTTGCCCATCTCCCGGGTCATCACCAGGGCGAGCTCCTCGGTCCTGGACACGACCAGGTCGTGGGCGCGGCGCAGGACCCGGCTGCGCTCGCGGGCCGGGGCGGCTGCCCAGGCCGGGCCCGCGGCGCGGGCGGCGTCGAGCGCCGCGACCCCGTCGGCGGGCGAGGCGTCGGCGACGTGGCACAGGACCTGCCCGGTGGCCGGGTCCTCGACGGGCATCGTCGCCCCGTCCGACCCGGCGATCCAGCGCCCGCCGATGAAGAGCCGCGTCGGGACGTCCGTGGGCAGGCGGTCGGGTGCCGGGGCGTCGATGGTGGTCATCAGAGGGTTCTCCGTCGCAGCTGAGGGTGAGCGGCGCAGGGCGGCAGGGGTCGACGCCCGGCGCGCGCAGGCGGGTCGGCAGGAGGTCCGGGCGCGGGAACGGTCCGGGTGCCCGGCGGTCCGGTGTCAGGGCGACTGGGCGCCCGTGACGTTCAGGTAGATCGCGTAGAGCGACGACGTCGCGGTGATGTAGAGGCGGTTGCGCTTGGGTCCGCCGAAGGCGAGGTTCGCGGTGGCCTCGGGCACCCGGATCTTGCCGATGAGCTCGCCGTCCGGCGTGAAGCACTGCACGCCGTCGCCGGCCCCGACCCACAGACGGCCGTCGGTGTCCGCGCGGAACCCGTCGGGGATGCCGGGCTCCACCTCCGCCAGGACGCCCCGGTCGGCGAGACCGTTGTCCGCGTCCACCGCGAAGCGGCGGAGGTGCCGGGGCGCCGATGCGTCGGTGAGGAAGGCCGAGTCGGCCACGTAGAGGAGCGACTCGTCCGGGGAGAAGGCGAGCCCGTTCGGCATCACCACGTCGTCGGCGACCGCGGTGATCGTGCCGTCCGGGTCGATCCGGTAGACGTTGTTGGTGTCCTGCTCCTGCTCGGCCCTGTTCCCGACGTAGTCGGACATGATCCCGTAGCTGGGGTCAGTGAACCAGATGGTCCCGTCAGACTTGACCACGACGTCGTTGGGGGAGTTGAGCCGGCGGCCGCGGTACGAGTCGGCCAGGACGGTCGTGGAGCCGTCCGGCTCGGTCCGCACCACCCGTCGCGCCCCCTGCTCGCAGGTGACGAGGCGGCCCCGGCGGTCCCGGGTGTTCCCGTTGGCGTGCCCGGTCGACGCGCGGAGCACCGACACGGCGCCGGACTCCTCGTCGTAGCGCAGCAGCTTCTGGTTGGGGATGTCGCTGAACACGAGGCACCGCAGGTCCGCGTAGTACGCCGGCCCCTCGGTCCAGCGGTGGCCGCCGGAGAGGCGCTCGAGCCAGGACACCGGGTCGACGCACGCGCCGAACGCGGGGTCGAGGATCTCGTAGGTCGGTTCGGGGCCGATCACCGGGCCGAGCCCGCCACCGGGGGAATCGGGGGCCACGGGCCGGACCGTGCTGCCGGGGAGGGTCACTGCGGCTCCCAACGTCACACTGTCTGATTGTCAGACGAACCGTAGGATGCTCGACGTTCGGTCGTCAATCCTCACGAGCCTCTTGACATCCGGCCCGGCAGCGGCTTGAGTCCCGCGTTGTCGGATTGCCAGACGATCCGACATCACGGCGAGGTGAAGGTCTGCAATGGACAACCAGGTGTACGCGGTGCGTTACGGAACGCGCAGCACGACGAAGTCGAAGGTCTATCTGAACCACTGGCTCTACGACGAGGCCGACGAGCCGGTGGACATGGACTACTACTTCTGGGTCGTGCGTCGGGGCGATCGCTGCGTGCTCGTCGACACCGGCTTCTCCCGCTCGGGCGGGGACAAGCGGGCCCGCACGACGCTCGCCGATCCCGTGGACCTGCTGGCCCGCCTCGGCCTCGCGCCCGGCTCGGTGGACACCGTGGTCGTCAGCCACGCGCACTACGACCACATCGGGAACCTGTCGGTCTTCCCGGAGGCCCAGATCCTGATCGCCGAGCAGGAGTACGACTTCTGGACCTCGCCGATGGCGACGCGGCTGCAGTTCGCGACCTCCGTCGAGGCCGAGGAGCTCCGGTACCTCGAGAAGCTGCGCGGCGACGACCGGCTGACGATGGTCCACGGCGAGGGCGAGGTCGCCCCGGGCGTCTCGTTCGTCCAGGTCGGCGGGCACACACCCGGCCAGCTCGTGGTGAACGTCGAGACAGCTGCCGGCACGGTCGTCCTGGCCTCGGACGCGGTGCACTACTACGAGGAGGTGGAGCGGGACCGCCCGTTCCACTCCGTCGCGGACCTCGCCGCGATGTACCGCGCCTTCGACAGGGTGGCCGAGCTCGCGCAGGCACCCCGCACCTCCGTCGTCGCCGGGCACGACCCCCTGGTGCGGGAGCGTTTCACCGCCGTCGCCCCCGACATCGTCCAGATCCCCTGACCTCCCGGAGTTCCCCTGTGACATCCGTCCATCAGGACCAGGTCGCCGTCGTCACCGGCGGGGCCCACGGCATCGGCCGCGCGACCTGCGAGCTGCTCGCCGCCGCGGGTGCGCACGTGGTGGTCGTCGACGTCGACGGCGGGGCCGCGGAGAAGCTCGCGGCCGAGCTACCGACCGAGTCGGTCGCCGTGGTCGGCGACGTGGCCGACGAGGCCACCGTCGACGCGTACATGTCCGCCGCCGTCGCCCGGTTCGGGCGGGTCGACCTGCACCACCTCAACGCCGGGATCGGCAGCTCGCTGGCGCCCTTCCCGGACCTCGACGTCGCCGACTTCGACCGGACGATGGCGGTGAACGTCCGGGGCATGTTCCTCGGTCTGCGGGCCGCGTTCCGCGACTACCGCCGCCGCGAGGCCACCGGCGCGGTCGTGCTGACCGCCTCGATCGCGAGCCTGCGCGGCAGCGCGGACCTGATCGCCTACCAGACCTCGAAGCACGCGGTGCTCGGTCTGCTGCACGGCGCCGCGGTCTACGGCGGTCCGCTGGGCATCCGGGTCAACGCCGTCGCGCCCGGCATCGTCCCCACCGAGCTCTTCGCCGCGAACGCCGACAAGCCGGGCGGCCGCGACGACATGCGGCAACGCGCGTCGACGAGCCCGTTGCGCCGGGCCGGCACGCCCCAGGAGATCGCCTCGGTCGCCACCTTCCTGCTCGGCCCCGGGGCCGGGTACGTGACCGGCAGCTGTGTGAGCGCCGACGGCGGCTCGGCGGTGCTGTCGTCGGTCCGCCCCTCCGGCGGGGCCGGCGCCTGGGACCACGAGGCCGTCGACCGGCAGATGTACGGCTGACCCCGGGCCGAACCACCTCCCGAACCGCGACACCGAACCGACAGGAGCACGTCCATGTCCGTCACCGAGTCCACCGACGACCTCTACGAACGGGGTCTCGGGATTCGGCGCGAGGTCCTCGGGTCGGCGCACGTCGACCGATCCCTCGGCAACGTCAGCGAGTTCGGCCGGCCGATCCAGGAGCTCGTCACCCGGTACTGCTGGGGCGAGATCTGGGACCGGCCCGGCGTCGAACGCAAGACGCGCAGCCTGCTGAACCTCGCGATCCTCACCGCGCTCAACCGCATGCACGAGCTGGGCGTCCACGTCCGCGGCGCGATCAACAACGGCTGCACGCAGGAGGAGATCCAGGAGGTCCTCATGCAGACCGCGATCTACTGCGGCGTTCCCGCCGCCCTCGAGTCCTTCCGTGTGGCCGAGCGCGTGCTGATGGAGATGGCGGATGAGTGAGCAGCCGCGGGTCGCGTTCGTCGGCCTCGGCCGGATGGGCCTGCCCATGGCGGGCAACCTGGTGGCCGCCGGCTACCCGGTGACCGGCAGCGACCTGAGCGAGGCGGCCCGTTCGGCACTGACCGAGGCGGGCGGCGTCGCCGAGGCGGACCCGCTGCGCGCGGTCGACGGGGCGGACGTCGTGGTCCTCATGCTGCCCGACTCCCGGGTGGTCGACGTTCTCCTGTTCGACACCGGCGTCTTGGCGGCCCTGCCGGGCGGGACGCTGGTCGTGGACATGGGCTCGTCGGAGCCCGAGGCCACCCGCCGGATCGCCGAGCTGGCGGCCAAGAGCGGCGTCGCCTACGTGGACGCGCCGGTCTCCGGTGGCGTCTCCGGGGCGCGGGCCGGTTCGCTCACCATCGTCGCCGGCGGCGCGGACGCCGACGTCGCGCGGGCCCGCCCGCTGCTGGAGGTCCTGGGCTCGCGGGTGCTGCACGTGGGCCCCGCCGGCGCCGGGGACGCGGTGAAGGCGCTGAACAACCTGCTCTCGGCCACGCACCTGCTCGTGACGAGCGAGGCGATGCTCGTCGCCCGGAGGTTCGGGCTGGACGTCGGCCAGGTGCTCGACGCGATCAACACGAGCAGCGGCCGCAGCGGCTCCACCGAGAAGAAGTGGCCGGACTTCATCGTCCCGGAGACCTACGACTCCGGCTTCGGGCTGCGGCTGATGGTGAAGGACATGGGGATCGCGGTCGCGCTGGCCGAGTCGACCGGCGTGCCGTCCCCGCTCTCGCACGACGCGCTCGCGCTCTGGAAGCGCGCGGCCGACGACCTTCCCGAGAACGCCGACCACACCGAGATCGCCCGCTGGCTGAGCGGGCAGAACAGTACTGACGAGTGAGGACGAGGACGTCATGAAGACACGCGGTGCGATCATCCGGAAGGCGCCCGGCACCTACGAGACCGTCGACCTCGAGTTCGACGACCCGCGCCAGGGCGAGATCCGGGTGCGGATGGTGGCCACGGGCATGTGCCACTCCGACGACCACTTCGCCACCGGCGACATGGTCCCGGCCGTGTACCCCTGGCTCGGTGGCCACGAGGGCGGCGGTGTCGTCGAGGCCGTCGGCCCGCACACCCCCGGCTGGGAGGTCGGCGACCACATCGTCACCTCGTTCCTGCCCTCGTGCGGGCAGTGCCGCTGGTGTGCCGCGGGCATGCAGAACCTCTGCGACCTCGGGGCGACCCTCCTGATGGGTGGGCGCTTCGACGATCTC
Source organism: Pseudonocardia terrae (assembly GCF_021343995.1). Taxonomy (GTDB): domain Bacteria; phylum Actinomycetota; class Actinomycetes; order Mycobacteriales; family Pseudonocardiaceae; genus Pseudonocardia; species Pseudonocardia terrae. Next base: position 25,318 of record NZ_JAJTTE010000009.1, read on the forward strand.
GGGAGCTACCGCGTGCACCTGGACGACGGCTCGCCCGTCGGCCAGATGTGCGGGCTGGGCACCTTCGCCGAACGCACCGTGATCAGCACCCAGTCCGCGGTCAAGGTGCCGAAGGACCTGCCGCTGGAGAAGATCTGCCTGCTCGGTTGCGCGGTGGGCACCGGTTGGGGCTCCTCGGTCAACGCCGGCCAGGTCGGCGCGGGCGACGTCGTGATGGTGATGGGCGTCGGCGGTGTCGGCATGAACGCGGTGCAGGGCGCCCGCCACGCCGGGGCGGACCACGTCATCGGCGTGGATCCGGTGGAGTTCAAGCGGGAGAAGGCCCTCGAGCTCGGCGCCACCCGCGCGTTCGCCGACGTCGACGAGGCCATCGAGTACGGCCGCAGCCTCACCAACGGGCAGGGCTGCGACGTCGCGGTCGTCACGGTCGGCCGCACCACCGGCGAGCACATCGCGAAGGGCTTCGCCGCCATCCGCAAGGCCGGCGTCCTCGTGTGCACCGGGATCGGCGACATGACCGAGGTCGGCATCCCGGCGCCGATCACCGAGCTGGTGACCTACCAGAAGCGGATCCAGGGCACGCACTTCGGCTCGTGCAGCCCGAAGGGCGACATCCCGCGCCAGATCCAGATGTACCGGGACGGCCGGCTGAAGCTCGACGAGCTGATCACCAAGGAGTACTCGCTCGACCAGGTCGCCTCGGCCTACGAGGACATGCACAACGGGACGATCATCCGCGGCGTCGTCCGCTTCGACTAGGTCCGATCCACCCCACCAAGGAGGTTGGGCTGTGAACGTCAGATCTGCCCGGCGGCGCCCCGCGCTGCTGGCGGCGGGGCTCGCCGCACTGACCTGCCTGGTCGCCGCGTGCGGCGCCGGGCCGTCGACGGAGCCCGGCGCCGCGCCGAGCATCGGGCTGTCGACCTACTACACCGGCAACAACTGGCGCAAGGAGATGGTCTCCAGCTTCCAGAGCGGGGCCACCGACGCGCAGAAGACCGGGATCATCGGCAAGTACTCGGTCGCGGACTCCAACGGATCCGTGCCGCAGCAGGCCGCGCAGATCCAGTCGATGATCATCCAGGGCTACAGGGCGATCCTGGTCGAGGCGGCGTCCCCGACCGCGCTCAACGGCTCGATCCAGAAGGCCTGCGACGCCGGGATCACCGTGGTGGCGTTCGACTCGCTGGTCACCGCGGACTGCGCCTACAAGGTCGCCACGGACTACGTGAAGTACGGCGAGCTGGAGACCGAGTACGTCGCGCAGCGCCTGGGCGGCAAGGGGAACATCCTCATGGTCCGGGGCATCCCGGGCAACTCCGTGGACAACGACGTCTACGCCGGCGTCCAGAACGTGCTGAAGAAGTACCCGGACATGAAGCTCGTGAGCGAGGTCTACGGCCAGTTCACCGAGTCCGTCGCCCAGCAGCAGGTCGCCGGGGTGCTCCCGTCCCTGCCGAAGATCGACGCCGTGCTCACCGAGGGCAACGACGGCGGCGGCGCGATGCAGGCCTTCCGGCAGGCGAACGTGAACCCGCTGCCGCTCGTCGTCATGGGCAACACCGGACAGGACCTGCAGGTCTGGCAGAAGGTCGCCCAGCAGGTCCCGGGGTACACCACGATGTCGGTCTCCTCGTACCCGTCGATGTCGACCGTGGCGATGTGGGTCGCGGTCAACGTGCTGGCGGGCAAGCCGGTGCCGAAGCTGGTCTACGCGCCGGTGCTCACCATCCCCGAGCAGAACCGGGACGCGTGGGCGGGTCACCTCGGCTACGGCGAGGTCGCGAACAAGGTGCTCTCCCAGGAGGACTCGCAGCGCTTCATCGACGCGTCGGCCTCGGGCAACCCGCTGCACGTCGACTCCCCGTTGCCGGAGGCGGCGCAATGACCACCGGAGGCGGAGACATGAGCGAGACCCTGCTCTCGGTCGAAGGCGTGACCAAGCGGTTCGGGTCGACCCTCGCGGTCGACGACGCCGCGTTCCGGCTGGCCCGTGGCGAGCTGATCGGCATCGCCGGGCACAACGGTGCCGGCAAGAGCACCGTGCTCAACGTCGTCACCGGCCGGTTGGCCGGGGACGCCGGCACGGTCACGCTCGACGGCACCACCCGCGACGCCACGGTTCCCGTCGCGTCGGCGGACGCGCTGGGCATCCGGATCGTCTTCCAGGAGCTGTCGCTCTGCCCGGCGCTGCGCGTCGACGAGACCGCGGCCGTGTTCGACCGTTCCGCACGCGGTACCTCGTGGCGCACGGCGGCCTGGAACCACCTGCAGACGGTGCTGGACGAGATGTTCCCCGGGCACGGGATCCGCCGGCAGCAGCAGATCCGGGACCTCTCGATCGCGCGCCGCCAGATGATCGAGTGCGCCGCCGCGATGCTCCCGGGGGAGGTGCCGGCGAAGCTGGTGATCCTCGACGAGCCGACCTCGTCACTGGACGCCAGCTCCACGGAGAGCTTCTACGCCTACCTGCACCGGCGCGCGGCGGAGGGCCTGTCGGCGATCGTCACCACGCACCGGCTGCACGAGATGATCGACAACCTCTCGCGGCTGTACATCATGCGGGACGGGCGGATCGTCTCCGAGGAGGTCGCCGCCACGTCGACCAAGGAGTCGCTGGTCGCGGCGATGGGTATCGGCGGGCACGAGGCCGCGCGCGAGCGGACGGTCTCCGACGTGGAGCGGCCCCCGGTCCCGGGCGACGCACCGGTGCGCGTGCACATCGGCGACCGCGCCACGGGAGCCGAGATCGAGCTCCGTGCCGGAGAGATCATCGGCCTCGGCGGGCTCGAGGGCCACGGCCAGGTGGCCGTGCTGGAGGCGCTCGCCAAGGCCGCCCGCTCCCGGCTGCCGGGACCGAAGCGGACCCTGCGCCAGGACGTGACCGTCGACGGCACCGTGGCCTACGTCAGCGGTGACCGCGGCGACCGCGGCATCTTCCGCTACTGGGACGTCGGCCAGAACGTCACGATCGCGAACCTCAAGCGGCTCAGCACCGCCGGGTTCCTGTCGCGGGGAGCCGAGCGCAGGCTCGTCGACGGCTGGTGGCCCAAGCTGGGCATCAAGGGCGGCCCGGAGGACCCGATCGTCAGCCTCTCCGGCGGCACGCAGCAGAAGGCGCTCATGGCCCGTGCCATGGCCGAGGACTCGGACCTGCTGCTGCTCGAGGACCCGACCCGCGGCGTGGACCAGTCCACCAAGGAGGACGTCTACGCCCTGCTGCGGCGGCAGGCCGCCGAGGGCCAGTGCGTGGTCTGGTACTCCACCGAGAACGAGGAGCTCCGGCACTGCGACCGGGTGCTCGTCTTCCGCAGCAACGAGATCGTCGCCGTCCTGGCGGGCTCCGAGGCCACCGAGGACGCCATTCTCTCCTCCTCCTTCGCCGGAGCCCCCTCCTCCTTGTCAGGTGCGTCATGACCCAGAGCGTCAAGGTCCGGTCCGGGACCGTGCCTCCACCCACTGCGCCCAAGCGCCTGAGCGTCCCCGGCGGGACGCTGGGCTCCTGGTTCCTCCCGGTCGTCGCCGCGGTGATCATGTTCGTGGTGATCTTCGCGGTGGCCCCGGCGGCGTCGAGCTACCTCGGCCTGTCGCTGCTGCTGTCCAGCCTTCTGCCGCTGGTGCTCGCGTGCCTGGCGCAGATGTTCGTGATCGCCGCTGGCGACGTGGACCTGGGCATCGGCTCGTTCGTCGGATTGGTCAACGTGACCGTCGCGGCGATCCTGCCCACCCACACGCTGCCCGGCATCCTGCTGCTGATCGGGCTCGTGGTCGCCTACGCCCTGATGGGGATGCTCATCGCGGTGCGGCGGCTGCCGTCCATCATCGTGACCCTGGGCATGTCGTTCGTGTGGCTCGGCCTGGCCATCCTGATCCTGCCGACGCCGGGCGGCACCGTGCCGGAGGGCATCGTGTCCTTCGTGGACTGGTCGCCGCCGCTGGTTCCCGGGACGATCGTCGCGATCGTCGTGGTGACGGTGGTGGTCGCGCTGTTCCTCAACCGCACCCGCTACGGCGCGGTGCTGCGCGGCTCCGGGAGCAACCCAGAGGGCATCCGCCGGGCCGGCTGGTCCGTGGTGCGCACCAAGATGGCGCTGTACGGCATCGCCGGGCTGCTCGGCGTGCTCTCCGGGATCGTGCTCTCCGGGCAGGCCGCCTCGGGCGACCCGAACATCGCCACCAGCTACGTGCTGCTGTCGATCGCCGGCGTGATCGTCGGCGGCGGCAGCTTCCGCGGAGGCGACATCTCGCCGGTCGGCACCGTGGCCGGTGCGCTGGTCATCGGCCTGATCGCCACCCTTCTGCAGTTCCTGGACGTCCCCTCGAGCTACCAGGTCGGCACCCAGGGCCTCGTGCTCGTCCTGATCCTCGTCCTGCGGGCCGGCGTGACCTGGTGGCGCCGCCGTGTCGAGACCGGAGGCCTGGCATGACCGCCACACTCGCCGCGCCGTCGCGCGAGCCCGTGCTCACGAAGATCACCCGCTCGCCCGCGCTGCCTGCCTTCGTCGGAGCACTCGTCATCTGGCTGGCCACCTGGCTGGTCTCCGGCAACGGGCTGTGGGGCACGCTCGCCATCGGCGCCAGCGTGGCCACCTACCTGGTCATGGTCGGCATCGGCCAGCTCTTCGTGATCACCTCGGGCAACGGAGGCATCGACCTCTCCGTGCCCTTCGTCATGACGATCAGCGCCTACCTGGGCAGCCAGGTCATGAACGGGGACGACGGCAACCTCGTGCTCGGCCTGATCGTCGCGATCGCCGTCGGCATCGGGGCGGGGCTGGTCAACGCGCTGCTCGTCGAGGTCGTCGGGATGCCGCCGCTCGTCGGCACGCTGGCCGTCGGCTTCACCATCCAGACCGCGATCCTGGTGTTCTCCAGCAACAGCACCGGCGTGCCGAGCCCGGGCCTGTCGAGCTTCGTCGACGGCAACTGGGGCCCGTTCCCGATCTTCGCGATCTTCGGTGTCCTGCTGACGATCGTGTTCGCGGTGCTGCTCAAGCGCACCAGCTACGGGCGGCGCACCGAGGCCGTGGGGCAGAGCGCCACCGCGGCGCGGCTCGCCGGGATCGACCCGCGGCTGGTCCGGGCGGCGGCGTTCGTGCTGTCCGCCGCGCTGGCCGGCCTGGCGGGCATCCTGCTCGCCGCGCACGCCGGCGGCCCGTCGCTGGAGCTCGGCACGCCGTTCCAACTGGAGTCCATCGCCGTCGTCGTGCTCGGCGGATCGCTCATCGCGGGCGGCCGCGGCGTGGTGCCGGGGGTGTGGGCGGGCGCCATGCTGCTCACCCTGCTGGTCACCCTCGTCAATGTCGCGCACGTCAGCTCCGCGGTGCAGAACATCGTCGAGGGCCTCTTGATCGTGGTGGTGCTCGCGGTGGCCCGAAACCCTGTGTTCCGCAAGTCCTAGAAGGGAAGCCATGTCCGCAGTGCCCTATCCGGTCGCGGCCCGGCTCGTCGCCGCGGCCCTCGACCGGGCGGCCGAGATCGCGTGCCCGGTGAGCGTGGCCGTGCTCGACGAGACCCGCGAGCTGGTCGCATTCGCCCGCCAGCCCGGCGCCCCGGTGTTCACGGCCGAGGTCGCGAAGGCCAAGGCGTTCACGGCCCGCTCGCTGCTCACCCCGACACACGAGACACAGAAGTTCACCGGGCCCGGCGGCCCGTTCTACGGGCTGGAGTCCGTGGGCGGCGGGGTCGTCTGCACCATCCCCGGCGGCCTCCCGCTCTCGGTGGACGGCGAGGTCGTCGGCGCGATCGGGGTGTCCGGCGGCAGCGCCGAGCAGGACCTCGACGTCGCCACCCACGCGGCAGGGGCGTTCTGATGCGCCTCGAGGGCAAGAAGGTCCTGCTCACCGGGTGCGTGGCCAACATCGGCCGGGCCGCCGCGGAGCGTTTCGCCGACGAGGGCGCGGATCTGTTCCTGGTCGACATCGACCCCCGCGTGGCCGAGACCGCCGGCGCGGTCCGTGCGCGCGGGCGGCGGGCCCGGTCGCACCTCGCCGACGTCGGCGACCCGGACGCCGTGCAGAAGGCGGTGGAGGAAGCCGTCGGGTTCCTCGGCGGGCTCGACGTCGTCGTCAACAACGCGGGTATCCAGCGCAGCGGCGTCGTCGAGGAGTTCGCCTACGCGGACTGGGCCGACACCCTGCGGATCAACGCCGGCTCCTGCTTCCTCTTCGCGAAGTACGCGCGGCCGTACCTGAAGAACACACCGGACTCGGCGATTGTCAACACCTCCTCGATCGCCGGGACCCATGGTGGGCCGCCCAGCCTGTCGGCGTACTCGGCGTCGAAGGGTGCGATCGTCGCCTTCACGAAGGTGCTGGCCAAGGAGGTCGGCCCGTTCGGCGTGCGGGCCAACGCGCTCTGCCCGGGCTGGGTCGACACGGCGTTCAACGACCCGGTCATCGAGTTCCTCGGCGGTCCGCAGGCGGTGGCCGACGACGTCGCGACGAACGTCCCGTTGCGCCGGCAGGGCACCCCGGAGGAGATCGCGGGCGCGATGGTCTTCCTCGCGTCGGCGGACTCCTCGTACATGACGGGCCAGGCGCTCGTCGTCAACGGCGGGGCGGGTTGAGCCATCAGCTCGTCCGCTCGTCATACAATGCGGGCCACCCCGCGGAAGGAGGCCGACGACGTGCCCAGCCGTCGGATCGGATTCATCGGTGTCGGGAACATGGGCGGCCGTATGGCCCGCTGCCTCGTCGCGGCCGGACGCCCGGTCCTCGCGTACGACAGGGACCCGGAGGTAGCCAAGGCCTCGGGTGGTGACGTCGCGGAGTCCGTGGCCGCCGTGACGCGCGACAGCGACGTGATCCTGCTCAGCCTGCCGGACAGCACGGTCGTCGAGGCCGTCGTGCTCGGTGAGGAGGGGGTCCTGGCCTCGTGCCGGGAGGGGCAGGTCGTCGCCGACCTGAGCACGGCCGCGCCCGCATCGACGCGGCGGATCCACGGCCTGCTCGCCGAGCGCGGCGTCCGGTACGTCGACGCCGGGATCTCCGGCGGTGCCGCGGCGGCCGAGAAGGGCGCGCTGACGATCATGGCGGGTGGCGACGCGGGCGTGCTCGCCGAGCTCGAGGACGTTTTCGCGCCGATCGCCTCGAAGGTCCACGACATGGGCGGGCCCGGCGCGGGCCACACCGCCAAGCTGCTCAACAACTTCCTCAACGCCGTCGCGCTCGCGTCCACCGCGGAGGTCATGGTGGCGGGGAAGAAGGCGGGCCTGGACCTCGACGTGCTGCTCGAGGTGCTCAACACCTCGAGCGGTGTCAACTTCGCCACGCTCAACCGCTTCCCGAAGATCGTCCACGGCGACTACCTCGAGGGCGGCCTGACCAGCGCCCTGATGACCAAGGACGTCACGCTCTACCTCGATCTCGCCCAGCAGCTCGGGGTGGCCTCGCTGAACGCCGCCGGTCCGCTCGCGAGCTTCGGGCTGGCCAACAACACCGGCTACGCCCAGAAGATCAGCAACCGTGTCGTCGACGCGATCGGCGACATCTCGGGCGGCGTGCGCGTCGCCGAGCCGTGGCCCGTGGAGGAGAACTGATGTACGTCGCACGTCGCCGGCTCGAAGGCTCCGCCTCGACGGCCAAGACCGACACCTTCACCGGCACCGTCTGGGCCGACTCGGTCGTCCCCACCACGGACGGCACCACGATCAACGACGTGTTCTTCTCCCCGGAGGCGCGCACCTTCTGGCACCATCACGAACACGGCCAGCTGCTGATCGTGCTGTCCGGCAGTGGGTTCGTGTGCCCGGACGGCGCCGAACCGGCTCGGATCGAGCAGGGGGACGTCGTCTGGGTCCCGGCGGGGGAGCGGCACTGGCACGGCGCGGCGCGGGACAGCTACCTCATCCACCGCGCGGTCTCCCTCGGCACGACCGGGTGGGCCGAGGCCGTCGCCGACGCGGACTACGCGGCCGTCGTCGGCGGCTGACCGTCGCGTTCTGCGGGGGAGGACAGGGATGAGCAGAGCCGTGCAGTCCGCGGAACAGCCGTCCGCGTGGAAGAACGCGCAGGTCGGGCGGGTCGCGGCGCCGCTGCGCGACCAGGTGCTCGGCATCGTGCGCCAGGCGATCATGGATTTCGAGCTCAAGCCGGGCCAGCGCCTGGTGGAGCGGGAGCTGATCGAGCACCTCGGCGTGTCGCGGTCGACGGTGCGCGAGGTGCTGGGCCAGCTGTCTGCCGAGGGCCTGGTCACGATCGTCCCGCAGAAGGGGGCGGTCGTCACCGTCCCCACCGCGGAGGACGCCGCCGACCTCTACGAGATCCGCGCCAGCCTCGAGGCACTGGCCGTGCGCCGGTTCGTCGAGCGGGCCACGGAAGCTCAGCGGGCGGCCCTGCGCGTTGCGTTCGACGAGTACGCCCGCGCGTCCGAGGACGGTGCCGTCTCGGCGCTCGTGGCCAAGGACGAGCTCTACCGGGTGCTGCTGGACGGGGCGGACAGCGCGCCGATCCAGCAGTTGCTGGCCAGCGCCCAGGGGCGGGTCCGGGCGATGCGCGCGACGTCGCTGTCCGAGCCGGGCCGGGCCAGGGAGGCCGTGGAGGAGCTGCGCCTGGTCGTCGAGGCGATCGAGGCCGGCAAGGCGGCACAGGCCGCGAAGCTCTGCGCCGCCCACGTCCGCGCCGCGGCGCGCTCCGGCCTCCGCCGCCTCGCCGAGATCGAGTCCGACCTCACCTGAGCAACCCCCACGACCTCACAGGAGTACCGACCATGCTGTCCCACACCGTCCTCTTCCGCCTCCGCCGTCCCCTGGGGGAGGGCGACAAGCAGAAGTTCGTCGCGGCCCTGCAGGAGTTCGCGGCGGAGGCCCCGCTCGCGGCCGGTCCGGCCCGGGTCGACACCGATCTCGGGCTTCGCGACCCCGAGAACCCCCGGGTCGCCGACGCGACGCTGTCGACCACCTTCGCCGATGCCGACACCTTCGCCCGCTACCTCGACCACCCCCGCCACCGTGCGCTCGTCGCCGAGGTCCTCGAGCGGCTCTGCGAGAGCTGGCTGTCGGTCCAGGCCGACGTCGAGGGGTGACGCGAACAGCCGGTGCCGTGTCCCGAGCGACCAAGCACGCTCGGGACACGGCTACCGATCCGCCCGCGGAACTGCGACGGGGTCGGGTGACGGATCAGGCCTGCGCCGCTGCCCTCGGTTCGACATCGAGGTCGACGGTGCTGAGGGGCAACTCGGGCGAACCACCGCACTCCCGACGCAACACTGGCATGATCTCCTCGGCGAAGTAGCTCATCTGCCCCTCTACCTCGTCGCCTCGAAAGCCGCCGAGCTCGAACCAGGCGTTGAACATGAAGTCCTCATAGCCGCACTGCTCCTTGATCTCCATGATCGAGTCGATCACGTACTGCTTCGACCCGTGGATGGCGACCTTCTTCTCCCGGAGCATGTCCGCGGTAACCTTCATGTTCAGGTCGTAGAACGGCTCGTCGGCCTCGGCCAGCACAGCCGCGAATCCGAACGGCCCGTAGTAGTCCCACTGGAGCTTCATAGCCCGTGCTGCCCGGTCCAGGTCGCCGAGACCCTTCTCGACGACGTGGATGTACCGACACGTCACCACGCCGCGGTGCTTGTCCGCGTCCCAGCCGCGTTTGAACTGACCGCGGTCCTGACGGTCGGGCCACCCTGCCGCTTCCGCCGCTTCGTAGTACAGGTCGATGTTCTTCCGGAGCCGGGAGTTCGGCTCGACGATGAAATAGCCGTTGATGCCGCGCTCGGCGGCCCACTTGACGGACCGAGGGCTGGTCAAGGGCTCCCACATCTGCGGGTACGGCTTCTGCAGCGGTTGCGGATACACGGAGAACTCGAGGAGTTTGGTGGTGGTCGCCTGTACTGGGTTCCCCCCGGAGTACATGTCCGGTCCGCCCACCTTGAGAACCTCGTCGAGCGCACGACCGACCCCGTGCTGGCTGAAGTAGGCAAGGGTTTGCTTGTGGTTCCACTTCGTGTACGAGGGCGGAAGTGACATGAACTCCCCGTGATGCGAGAACGAGTCCTGGGTCCAAGCCTTCAGGATGATTTCGTAGGCTTCTTCGTAGTAGGCCCGATTGCGTTCCTGGTCCTGAATGGTGGAGCCATAAGGCCACCCGAAGGTCTCGTTCTCGCGCGGCTGGTAGCCGCGTCCGATGCCGAATTCCAGCCGGCCTCCGCTGATCACGTCGAGCATCGCTGCTTGCTCGGCGATCCTGATCGGGTGCCACCAGGTGATGATGTTCGCCGCCTGCGCCAGCCTGATTCTCTTGGTGCGCGCGGCGATCGCGGCCTCACCGAGTAAAGGGTTGGGGCTGAGTTCAGCGCCCTCGGGCTGGAAGTGGTGTTCCGTCTGGAACCAGTAGTCGAAGCCCAGCTTGTCGGCAAGGACTCCTTGCCGGACCTGGTTGACGATCGTTCGTTGGGCTGACTGATGTGTGGTGGGGAGGTCGCCGTCGTTGACGACGACGCCCGCGCCATTCCACGGTACTTCCTTTGCCGGCAGGTCCGATGCCCCGTTGTGGAACACCCCGATCTCGATCATCGAATTCTCCTCGTTCGTGCGTCGCCGCTACGCGTATGTGTAGCCTTCGTCGAAGCGGATCGTCTTCAGTTCCGCGCGGCCGTCTAGATGTCGGGTTCCTGTCTCGTCGTGCCGAACTGCTTCAGACGCAGTTCCAGGCATGCCTCAGGTGAGGCAGCCCCGAGATCCACCACCTCCTGCCATTCGGAGAGCCACTCGTCCGACCCTTGCGCGGACAGCCCGGTTTCCCGCAGGATCCGTCCCTGCGGCGTATCGACGATGTAGGCGACAGCCGGGCACCGGTAGATCGTCCCGACGTGCTCGGCCTTGCTGACCAGCAGGGACTTGTCGAGCCCCACGTAACCCAGATCGACACCGCGGGGCGTCGCGCTCATGGCTGCCTCCCGATGGGGCAGGTCGCCGGCAGATCCGGCTCCTCACCATTCGATCGCCGTGACAAGGCTCACAGAGGTCTCAACTTGACACAAGGTCAAGTCGAGGTCCGGTGCCGAAGTTCGGAACGCGGTATGAGTCGCTCGGAGGGTCGACCATTGCCGCCGGCGGCGGCGCACCCAGGTGTCCCCCTAAGTGCACTGGGTCACAGAGATCGTCGCTCCCTACCGTCTCACCAGCGCGGATGCGCTTCCGAGTCACGAGCGCCCCAGCGTGGGGGCGGGGACGGAGCAGCGATGAGCGGCGAGCTCACGGACGTCGGTACGGGCGTCACCCTCTTCACGGCCGGCGAGGTGCGCGGCACGGCCCGATGGTTCCACGACACCTCGGACGTCCTGTCGATCGACGACGACGACCTCGAGGAGACGATCGCCTTCGTCAACAAGGGCGGCATGACCTTCCTGTCCCCGATCCTGCCGGACCTCAAGGCGATCGTGTGCACCGCGGGCAGCCGCGAGTCCCACCTCGCGATCCTCTCCCGGGAGTCCGACGTGCCGTGTGTGCTCGCGGCGCAGCTGTCCGGCGAGATCGCCGACGGCGACACCGTGGTCCTCGACCTGTCGGACGCCGAGACCACCCGGATCGCCGTGGCGGCGGGGGTCAGCGCGTGACAGCGGAGCCGATCGCGCCGGAGAACCTCAAGGCGCTCTACACCGACGCCTCCTACGAGCCGACGCTCGAGGAGTGGAACCACCTGGTCCACGTGGGTGGTGCCGCCTACAAGTCCGAGCTCTCGGCGCGGACGGTGTTCGAGTCCGAGCTGTTCGGGATGAACACCTACATCCTGATGGCGATGATGGAGGACTACCTCCGCGTCCCCGAGCGGCTGCGGACGATCCGCAAGCACGCGTCGCCCGCGGAGCTCGTGCGCCGCGCGCTCCCGATCGGGAACAAGCGCAGCTTCATCAACCTGGCCGCGATGCCGCTGCACTACCTGACCGGTCGCGAGCTGTTCGTCGACCTCGGCGAGAACTCCCTCGCCGACGGGCTGGAGGACCAGCTCGAGGTGCTGCGGTTCTGGCGCGAGGCCACGATCGCGATGCGCACCGACGGCGTGCTGTTCAACATGGACGCCGAGCCCGCGAACTCCAGCCACGTCGTCGGCGACCGGCTGCTGGCCGAGATCCGCTCGCACCTGCTGCCCGCCGACGACGTGATCAAGACGGCGATCCGCAAGTTCGGCGCCCGGCTCACCGCCTACGCGTTCCTGGAGAACTGCGACGCCCGCACCGCGGTCTGCGACACCGGCCCCTACGAGCTGGAGGACGGCACCTTCCTCGCCCTGCGCGAGACCTGTGCCGACGGCGACGGCGACTTCCCCTGGCTCGACGGGATCCGCGAGACGCTGCCCTACCACCACTTCGTGATCGCCTACCGGCTGCCCGCGCACGTCAAGATGGACAACAACGTCTGGGGCACCGCCTGGTTCACGCCGAGCGACTACCAGGCGGACATCCTCGAGACCCGGGTGTTCTGCACCGACGGCGACGTGCTGCGCCCGCTGGACCTCGCCGAGATCGACGAGGCGACCAAGGCGATCCGCAAGGCCCACCGGGCCCTCTACCAGCGCCTCGCCGAGACCGATCCGGAGGAGCGCAACCTCTACGCCACGCAGATGTACGCGTGGAAGACCAAGGCCTGGGCGCGGCTCGCCGGCTGCTACGACGAGATCGACTGGTCCGTCACCCCGCGCATCGCCGGGTCCTACGAGAGGTTCTCCGACCCGAACACCGCACTGCAGCTCATCGGCGGGGTGTTCGTGCCCCAGGACCGCGACGGCTGCTTCCGACCCCTGGGAGGCTGACCGATGTCACTGATCGGCAAGGGCACGCCCTCGTACACCTTCACCCGCACCACCGGCCTGGTCCGCTGGTTCCGCGAGCCCCAGGACGTGATCGACTCGCTCGATTCGGACCTGGAATCGACCGTCGCGCTGGTCGCCTCGGGCGGCACGACGTTCCTGTCCCCGATCCTCGGCAGGCTCGCGGGCATCGTCTGCCTCGACGGCACGCTGCGCTCCCACCTGGCGATCGTGTCCCGGGAGTTCGAGGTGCCCTGCCTGGTCGGCACGGACCTCACCGCGGACCTCACCGACGGCACCGAGATCGTCCTGGACATCGAGGACGGCGCGGGCGTGGTCCGCGCCGGCGCGGAACCCGCAGAGGCTCCTCCCGTCGCGGACGTGAGCGCCGCCTGGTGGTCCTACGTCCGCCGGGTCGGCGACGAGATCGCCGTGAAGGACTTCGACGTCACGGTGTCCCCGGAGGCCCTCGACGCGCTGCTCGCCGAGGAGCTCACCGACGACCGGCTCGACGACCTGGTCCAGCACATGGGCCGCGCCTTCAAGCCGGAGATGACCCGGCGCTCGGGCTTCACCTCCGAGCTGTTCCCGATGCTGCCGTACATGTCCCTGTCCGTGATCGAGGACTTCCACAGCTACGCCGAGCGGGTCGCGGTCATCGACGCCGCGATGCCGGCGGAGGAGATCGGGAAGCGGCTGCGCGAGGGGCCGAACCGGGTCAGCCCGCTGTGGATCTGGATGATCGGCTACCACTACCTGTGCGGCCGCGAGTGCCTGATCCAGATGGGGAAGCTCAAGCCGAGCGAGCGCCGCGAGGAGATCCGCACGGTCGTCGACTTCTGGCGCCGGCTGACGCTGGCCCACCGCGGCGACGGCACGATGGACTACAAGGACGCCGGGTTCACCAACCGGTACCTGCCGCAGGGCGTCGTCGACGAGCTGGCGGACGCGGCGACCCCGCTGGACGCGGCCGCGTCGAAGGCCCTGAAGCGGCTCAACGCCACGGTGTCCGGCTACTCGTTCCTGTACTTCTGCGACTCCCGGGTCGGGATCTGCGATTCGGGGCCGTACCCGCGCGGCACCCGGAAGACCCTGGTGCGGGACTACCTCTCGCTGGGCCCGAGCGCCTGGGCCTACCCGTGGGCCGAGGACCTGGAGCCGCCCTACACCGGGCTGACCATGGCGTTGACCTACGACCCGGCGTCCTTCCGCGAGTTCGAGATCAACGACTGGGGCACCACGTTCACCGAGCCGGACCAGCTGCTGGCCTCGGTGACCGAGGCGGCGGTGTTCGGCTGGCGTCCGGACGGCACGCGGGAGCAGCTGTCCCCCGAGGCCTGGCCGGAGGTGGCGGCCGCCCTCACGGCGTCGCACATGACGCTCTACCAGCGCTTCGCGGGCATGGACCGGAAGGACCGCATCTTCGCCGCCACCCAGATGTACACCTCCGGGCTGCGGCCGTTCGCCGCCCTGGCGGGGGTCACGGACCAGGTCGACTGGTCCTTCTCGCCGGACACGCTGGCCCTCTACCCGGACCCGTTCGACGACGACGACCAGGCCGCCGCGATCTTCGGGACCGCGCTGGTGGCCAACGACATGCCGGGCTCGTTCTCGCCCGTGCGCTAGGAGCGTCATGCGCCAGTCCATGCAGATCCTCACCGCGGCCGACGAGCTGCTGTGCCACCAGACCCCGGAGACGTTCGCGACGATCGCGCACGCGGACATCTCCTGGACCGAGAAGCTGTGGGCCTCGCTGTTCGCCCGCGACGGCTCGCTGCAGGTGGACGTCGGGATCGGCAAGTACCACAACCGGAACGTGATCGACATGTTCGCGGGGATCTCCCGCGGGAAGGAGCAGCTCACCGTCCGGGCGAGCAGGCAGCTGGACCTCGACCCGGACCGGGTCGGGGTGGGTCCGCTGGACTACGAGGTCCTCGAGCCGCTGCGGAAGGTGCGGTTCGTGCTGCGGGAGAACCACATGCTCCCGATCCGCTTCGACCTCACCGTCACCGGCGTGCTGCCGCCGTTCCTGGAGAAGAAGGACGCGCAGCGCGAGCCGCAGGGCTTCCGCATCCAGTCCGACCTCCTGCGCTACCACCAGTCCTCGACGATCTCGGGCACCGTCTGGATCGACGGGGAGGAGATCACGGTGCGGGACGAGGAGTGGTTCGGCTTCCGCGACCACTCCTGGGGTGTGCGGATGGACGTGGGCGAGCCCGCGCCGGACGTCTACAAGCCGCAGCGGCTCAACCAGGACTTCCTGCTCACCTGGAGCCCGATGTACCTGCGCCGCCCGGACGGCACGGAGTACGAGATCCACCACTACCACCAGGCCGTCGACGACAAGACCACGTACTTCTCGGGGTTCGCCAACGAGGCCGACGGGACTCAGACCGAGCTCCACGGGATGGTGGACGAGCTGAAGTTCGACCCGGTCAACCGGCGCCTGCTGGGCGGCAAGATGACCTTCGACGCGGGCTGGGGCAGGACCCGGACCGTGGAGATCGAGCCGATCAGCGACACCGGCTTCCACCTCGGTGCGGGTCTGTACTTCGGGTTCAGGGGCCACCGCCACGGGCAGTGGCACGGCCCCCAGCACCTCGACGGCGAGCGCTTCGCGGACGTCACCACCCACGAGGCCGTGGAGGAGATCCACCAGCTCCGCGACTGCGTGATCCGCGTCCGCGAGGGCGACGCCGTGGGCTACGGCATCTTCGAGTCCATGGTGATCGGCGGGCACCCGCGCTACGGCCTCACCCGCGAGAGCTCCTTCCTGTGACCCTGTGAGTGGCGATGGTCGCCCTGACGACCATCGCCACTCACGACTCCGGTCAGGACCCCAGCAGGCGCACCGGGACGTCGGGCAGCTCATCGAACCTCGCCCGTGCGTCCGTGGTCAGCAGCACTCGGTCGGTGGCCCGGGCCGTCGCGGCGATGATCAGGTCGTGCGGGCCCCGTGGACGGCTCGTGCGCCGGACATGGGCGCGCAGGGCGGCGTGGTGCTCGGCGACCTTCACCGTGTAGTCCACCACCGGGATGATGGCCAGCAGACCGTCGAGGTAGGGGCGCTGCGACGCACGGCGGCCCGGATCAGGGTCCTGTTCGATGCCGGCGAGGAACTCGGCCACCGCGACCGCGGGGAGTGCGAGTTCCTCGCTGTCGCTGATCGTGGCGAGATCGAGCCTGCCACGCGCGGTGGCCACCAGGACACCGGTATCGAGGATCACTCCTGCCAAGGATCGTCGTCCGTACCGGAGGCGGCCCCGCGAGCCGCCGCGACGTTCGCCTCGAACTCGTCGTCGAAGACATGACGGTCCTGCCAGCTCCGGACGAACTCCTTCACTGCGGCGCCGTTGCCTCGGGGCGAGGGCACGATCATCGCGACCTGGCGCCCACCCCGGGTGACGACGACGGTCTCACCCTTCTCCGCGCCGTCGAGCACCGCGGAGAAGCTGCGGGCGACCTCGGTCGCGGAGAGCTCCTTCACGGAATCAGATTATCAGATTCACGGTCAGCGGGAGCGGGCGAGCAGCGCCAGCTCCATGCGGGACTGGCAGCCGGTGGCGGCCAGGATCCGGCTGACGTACTTCTTCACGCTGTCCTCGGCCAGCGACAGCGTCTCGGCGATGTCGGCGTTCGACAGGCCCTCCGCGACCAGCTGCACCACCTGGCGCTGCCGCTCCGACAGGCCCGCGAGCGCCGCCTTGGGGCGGGACACCGGCAGGCTGCGGGCGATGGCCGACAGCTGGCGGCTGAGCAGCCGCAGCGTGGCCAGCTCGGCCGGCCCGAGCTTGTCCGCCCGCGGGTCGAACATGCCGACGAGCGCGGTGTGCCCGCCCGGCAGCTCCAGCCGCAGCGCGGCCGCGCACTCCATGCCCCACGTCGCGTGCAGGAAGTGCCGCACGTAGGCCTCGGCCGCGGCCGGGAGCGTGCCGCGCGCCTGCAGCTCGCTCAGCGACGCCAGCCCGCTCGACACGAGCTGGCGCATGGCCATCGGCGTGCCGAAGATGTCGTGGCGCGACCAGCGCTCCTGGTACTCCGGGAGCATCCGGGCGGTGTTGCCCTCGGTCAGCGGCGACAGGTCGCCGAACACGTTGTGGAAGGTGGCCCCGGCGAAGAACGAGACGTGCTGCAGGGCGAAGTGGCTGCTCAGCGCCGCGACCATCTGCTCTTTGAAGTCGGGGAGCGAGGCGGCGCTGTCGCAGCACTCCAGCACGTCGAAGGCCCGTTCGTAATCGGCCTTCCGGAGCACGGGACGAGTCTGGCGGCGAGGGGACCGGGGAGTCGTCGCTGACGCCTGACTGTCCACCAACGTGGACTGGGTCACAGGGCTCACGGTACCTACCTTTCCACCTCGTGAACAGCAGGGGATCCGATGGGGTGAGGGCCCGGATCCGCCGCCGGTGGCTCACCCGCCGGCACGACCTCGACGGTTCCGCTCACAGTGAGGTGACGATGTCCGATTCCCGCGACGCCACGGTGGCAGCGCAGACCCCACCGAAATGGGGGGGCACCGAGATGCTCCCGCTCCCGGCCCGGTTCAACGGGGCGGTCCGCGCGTTGGCCGCGAGGCGCTTCGCCGCGACCGACGCGGACTGGAAGGACGTGGTGTTCGACCGCCAGTTCGACCTGTTCTCGCTGGCCGACGCCCGCGCGATCGAGCAGGAGGCGCTCGACTCCGGCTACCGCTTCGACTTCTCGGCGACGGTGTCGCTGGAGTCGGAGCCGGACAAGTACAAGCGACCGGAGAAGGCCGCGTCGTCCTTCGCGGAGGGGCCGTCGGCCGACGGCCGCCGCCAGGTCGGGGTCGGCGACAACGTCCTGCGCAAGGGCGAGACGGTGACCGGCCCGGTCGCCCTGATCTCGACCACCGAGCAGGTCATGGGCTTCCTGGCCGACGGGGTCCCCGCCGGCACGATCGCCGTGATCGACGACTCCGGCGGCACGCTCACCGCGCCGATCATCGAGGGCTTCGCCGGCGTGATCTGCCTCGGCGGCTCGGTGCGTTCGCACCTCGGGATCCTCGCCCGCGAGTACGACGTCCCGACGCTCATGAACTGCACCATCGACACCCTGCGCGACGGCGACGTCGTCGAGATCGAGGTGACCGCGGCCCCGCCGGCGGCCGACGCGTACGAGACCGGCGACACCGGGCACGCCCGGATCTGGATCCTGGAGAAGGGCGCCTGAGATGGGCAACGGAGACCTGACGTACGCCAAGCTGCTCGAGTCCAACAACTACCTGCGGCAGCTCTCGGACACGACCTACTGGCTGTGCATCACGCGCACGGTGCAGGAGTCGAAGCTCTTCCCGATGAACCCGTACATGCTGCTCAGCTACCTGAACAGCTTCTACCGGCTGCCGACGCTGCTGCGCGAGATCGACGCCGCGACCCCCGCCGAGGAGCTCGGCGACCGGGCCCGCGAGGTCTCGCTCAAGGTCGACACCGTCAACGCGGCCTGGGGGATGCCCGCCTTCTACCTCATCGGGCGGGAGATGCTGATGAACTGGGGCCTGCTGGGCCCCTCCGACGCCGTCGACGACGTCGTGGACGTGCTGGACTTCTCCCGGCGCTTCAACCTGGCCTACCACCGCAACGACGGGCACCTGACCAACAAGGAGTTCGGCGACCGCTCGCAGTTCCTGCCGGAGCGGACCCTGCAGGTGTTCGAGTCGGACCTGCACGGCGTCACCCCCGGCGACCGGCTGCACACCGCGGCCACGAAGCTGATCGCCCAGCTGTCGCAGTACGCGTTCCTGGCGCACTGCGAGTGCCGGATCGGGATCCACAACTCGGGTCCCTACAACTTCGGCGACAACCGGCAGATGATCGTCCGGGACTTCTTCGAGCTGACCGAGGGCGACTACCCCTGGCTCGACGGGATCGCGACCCAGCTGCCGTTCGGGAACCTGACCATCCCGATCGTCTTCCAGGACACGAACTTCCACCTGATGGACGACTGGGCCTCGTTCGAGGCCGAGCCGAGCTACGCGGCCGCGAACATCGCCGCGGTCGGCATGTACACCTCGGACGCCCTGACCGACGGGTACGTGCCGGTCGGCATGGAGAACGCGGAGGTGCTCGCCGAGACGATGGAGCAGTACCGCGAGATCCTCAACCAGGCGACCGCGGACCTGTGGAAGCGGATCGCGACCTGGACCCGCGAGCAGATGATCGACGCGGGCGCGCTGGTCTACTCGTCGGTCGCGAAGGACTTCGCGCACCTCGCGGGCACCTACCGGCAGTCGGACTGGTTCGAGCTCGACGACCGGGTGCAGCGGTTCAAGCCGCTGATGAACGACGAGTACGGCCGCGACAACCTCGGCGAGATGGTCGGGCTGCTCGGGTTCCCGCACCAGAAGGCCAACGAGTACACGATGGCCCGCTACTCCGGCCTGAACCAGAACATGCTCACCGGCATCCCGTACTCGGTCCTGACCGACGACGACTTCGCCCGGACCGCGGGCTCCACGCTGTCGGGCTCGTCGAGCCTGCCGGTCAAGGCCGGGCTGTGGACCACGAGCGCGGGCCGCCTCGACCTCGACGAGTACAACCGCCGGGCACGGGAGTTCACCCCGGGGGTCCTCGCGGACGGCAACCGCTACCTCGACGAGGAATGGGTCAAGCGCAACTACACCACCGACCGCGCCGACGCCCTCTACAAGCTCGCGCAGCGCGGCAGCCGCGCCCTCGAGGGCCGCGGGGCCGGGCTGCGCCGGGCCGACCTGCAGGGCTGACACCGACGGCGGCCGGTCGCGGTGTCCCACCGCCGCGACCGGCCGCGCACCACTGAGGAGATCCAGTGCAGATCGGAGACCTGATCAGGCGGGCGGGCCGACAGTTCGGCGCCGCGCCCGCGCTGGTCGAGGGCGAGCGGGTCGTGACGTTCGCCGAGTTCGACGCCCTGACCGACCGGCTTGGGCACGCCCTGCTGGCCCGCGGCCTCGAGCCCGGTGACCGGGTGGCCGCGCTGCTGCCCAACGGCATCGACGGCGTCGTCGTGTACTACGCCCTGGCGAAGTCCGGGCTGGTCCGGGTGCCGCTCAACGCCCGGGAGACCCGGCACGAGCTGGCGTTCAAGATCGAGGACTCGCAGGCGCGCGCGCTGGTCGTCGCGGGCGACGCGCCCGCCCCCGTGGAGATCACGATCCCGGTGGACGACCTGCCGTCGATGATCGCGGACGCGCCCGACGGGCCCTGCGACGTCCGACGGGACCCGGACGCCCCGCTGCGGCTGGCCTACACCGGCGGCACCACCGGCAAGCCGAAGGCCGTCGTGCTCACCACCCGCAGCGAGCTGGCCGAGGTGGACAACTTCCTCGTCGACCTGCTGCCCAACCTGCGGCCGGACTCGGTGATGCTGCACGCCGCGCCGATCACCCACGGCAGCGGCGCGTTCTTCCTGCCGCACCTGGTCAAGGGCGCGGCGAACGTGATCGTCCCGAAGTTCTCGCCGGCCGCGTTCCTGGAGGCCGCGCAGAAGCACCGCGCGACCTCGACTTTCATGGTGCCGACCATGATCGGGATGCTGGTGGAGGACCCGGCGACCGCCGCGGCGGCGTCGTCCGGCGACCTCGCCCTGGAACGCCTCTGCTACGGCGGCGCGCCGATCGCGACCACCGTCCTGCAGCGCGGGATCGACGTGCTCGGCCCGGTGTTCACCCAGCTCTACGGCCAGGCCGAGGCGCCGCTGGCGATCACCTGCCTGCAGCCCTGGGAACACACCCCGGAGCGGCTGACCGCCGCGGGCAAGCCGTACACGTTCGTCGAGGTCGACATCCGGGACGCCGAGGGCAGGTCACTCGGCGTCGACGAGGTCGGTGAGGTGCTCACTCGCGGACCGCACACGATGGACCGGTACTGGCGCCGCCCCGAGGCCACCGCCGAGACCAAGGACGCCGACGGCTGGGTCCACACCGGGGACATCGGCCGCTGGGACGCCGAGGGCTACCTGCACCTGCTCGACCGCAGGCACGACGTGATCATCTCCGGTGGGTTCAACGTGTACCCCCGCGAGGTGGAGGACGCCCTGCTCGCCCACCCGGCCGTCGTCGAGGCGGCCGTGGTCGGGCTGCCCGACGAGAAGTGGGGCGAGCGGGTGACCGCCGCCGTGGTGACCCGGACGGACGCCGACCCGGAGGAGATCCGGGGGTTCTGCACCGACCGGCTCGCCGGTTTCAAACGCCCCAAGACCGTGGAGATCTGGGCCGAACTGCCCACCAGCCCGGTCGGCAAGTCGCTGCGCCGCGAGGTGCGCGACCGCATGCTCTCGCGCGCGGAGCTTGCCGGAGCGCGCCATGAAGACCGAGAGGACGCCTGATGCTCGACTCGTACCAGCTCACCGTGCACACCCTGACGCTCCGACAGCTCGGCACCGCCGAGCAGCTCGCCGAGGTGTCCGGGCAGGCCCTCGCCGACGTCGAGGCCGGCCTGGAGAAGGCGGCCGCGGACGGCGCCGTCGTCGCGGCGAAGGACAAGTACATGATCAGCCCCGCCGGGCGCAC
The DNA here is from genome assembly GCF_021343995.1 of Pseudonocardia terrae. Lineage (GTDB taxonomy): Bacteria > Actinomycetota > Actinomycetes > Mycobacteriales > Pseudonocardiaceae > Pseudonocardia > Pseudonocardia terrae. The sequence continues at coordinate 46,573 of NZ_JAJTTE010000009.1, forward strand.
GCTGCTCGACGAGGCCTACCCGACCGCGTTCGCCGACATCCGCGCCTCGGACGCGATCCGGGAGGCCATGGACGCCTTCGAGACCGGCGTCAACAAGCAGGTGCTGTCCCTGACCACGGACTGGCAGACCAAGGAGGTCGACGGGGACCGGGTCCCCAACGACCACGGCGACGCCGACTACGACGCCGCGATCATCGACAAGCTCGGCCGGGTGCACGAGAAGACCGCGAAGGTGCTGCGGCCCCTGGCCTCGGCGGACCCGCTGGTGGACCGCTTCGTGGACCGGATCGGCGCCGCGCTGACCCGGGCCGAGGGCGGCGAGACGGACTACGTGAGCGGCGTGCGCGTAAACTCCGTGCACACGGTGTGGTTCCAGATGCACGAGCACCTGCTGCGCCTGACCGGGCGGGAGCGTCCGGAATGAGCGCGGTCCTGCAGTCGGAGACGGGGCACCGCTGGATCGTCGTCCCGGACGACCCCCAGGCCGAGCCGAGCCGGGACCTGGTGGGCGGCAAGGCGTGGAGCCTGTGGCGGATGCGCTCGCTGGGCCTGCGGGTCCCGCCGGCGTTCGTGGTGACGACCGAGGCGTGCGCCGAGTACTTCGCGGGGGACGGGCTGCCCGAGGGCCTCGTCGACGAGCTGGCGGCGGGCATCCGGCGCCTGGAGGCCGAGCTCGGCCGCACGTTCGGCGGCGGCGACCGGCCGCTGCTCGTCTCCGTGCGCTCCGGCGCCGCGATCAGCATGCCCGGGATGATGGACACGATCCTCGACCTGGGGATCACGGACTCCGTGGAGGCGGCGCTCGCGGCCGAGACCGGTGACCCGGCGTTCGCCGCCGAGGTGCACCGCCGGTTCACCGGCTTCTACGGGCGGCTCGTGCTGGGCTGCACCGAGGAGCTCGAGGACCTCCCGGACACCGCCGCCGTGCGGGCCGCGGTGCTGGACGACACCGGGTCGCGGGTGCCGACGGACCCGTGGGAGCAGCTGCGCGAGGCGGTCGCGGCCGTGTTCGCGTCCAGCCGCTCGCGGCGCTCCGTGGCGTACCGCAAGCACTACGGCATCCCCCAGGACCTCGGTACCGCGGTGACGGTGCAGGCCATGGTGTTCGGCAACCTCGACGCGGACTCCGGCACCGGGGTGCTGTTCACCCGCAATCCGGTGACCGGGGCGAAGGAGCCCTACGGCGAGTACCTCGAGTGCGGGCAGGGCGAGGACGTGGTCTCCGGACGCGTCACCCCGAAGCCGTTGTCGGAGCTGGCCTCGCGGGCCCCGGAGGTGCACGCGGAGCTGCTGCGCGCCGCCGACTGCCTCGACCGCGAGGGCCGCGACGCCCAGGACATCGAGTTCACCGTCCAGCACGGCGAGCTGTTCCTGCTGCAGTCCCGCCCCGCCAAGCGGACGGCGCAGGCGGCGGTGCGGATCGCGGTCGCGCTGGTCGAGGAGGGCGCGATCACGCCCGCGGAAGCGGTGCGACGGGTGACGGCCGAGCAGGTCCGGACCCTGCTGCGGCCGCGGCTCGCGGACGGGGCCGCCGACGGCGTCGCGGAGCTGGCGGCGGGGACCGCGGCGAGCCCGGGCGTGGCCTGCGGGATCGCGGTGGCCACGCCGGAGGAGGCGGGGCCCGGCACGATCCTGGTCCGGCGCTCCACCAGCCCGGACGACGTCCACGGCATGATCGCCGCCGCGGGCGTCGTGACCGAGCAGGGCGGGGCCACGTCGCACGCCGCCGTGGTCAGCCGCGCCCTCGACACGCCCTGCGTCGTCGGGTGCGGCGGGGGCACCGTGGACGCGCTGGTCGGCCGGACGATCACGGTCCACGCGACCGCCGGTCGGGTCTACGAGGGCGAGCTGCCCACGTCGGCGACCAGCGAGGACGGCGACGCCGACCTGGCCCGGCTGTGCGAATGGGCCGAGGCGGCGGCGCCGGTCCGGGTCGCGGGATCCGGGCCGGAGCCGGTGTTCGACGCGGACACCGTCCCGCCGGAGGAGCTGGGGGAGTCCGTGCCCACGGTCCCGCCGGGCACCCGCACGGTGCGCGGCGCGGTGTTCGCGACGTCCGAGGGCGTGCGGGCCGCGCTCGACGCCGGGGTGGAGGTGATCGTCGCGGAGAACCGGTTGCCGGTGCTGCTCGCGGCGATCGAGCACGGGGACGCAGCTTGCGTAGTCGACCATCAAGGCAGAGACGCAGCCCGCGTAGTCGACCATCAGAGCAGTGGAGGCAGGTCGTGAGCGCGCCGACGGAGCAGACGGGTTCGGAGTCCGTGCCGGAGGCGGTGACCTACCGCGAGGTACAGGAGATCCTGCGGACCTTCCGGGACTCGGACTGGACCGGCATGACGGTCGAGCTGCACGGGATGCGGATCACGGTGGGCAAGCAGGGCCCGCCCGCCGCGGCGGCGGTCTCGACAAGGGCAGCGGTGCCGGCGGGCGCAACGGTGTCGGCAGCGGCGACGGCCACCGCACCCGCCCCGGCCGCGGCGCCTGCCCCGGCGGCGGCGCCCGCCCCGGTCGCGGCGGCACCGGTCGCGGCGCCCGCTCCGGCGGGCCCGACCGCACCGGCTGCCGACACGGCTGGCTGCGTCGCCGTCAGCTCCCCGGCCGTCGGGGCGTTCTGGGTCGCGCCGAGCCCGGGACAGTCGCCGTTCGTGCAGGTCGGCGACACCGTGGCGCAGGACCAGCAGCTCGCGATCGTCGAGGTCATGAAGCTGATGAACCCCGTCGTCGCACCCGTCGCCGGGACCGTGGTGCAGGTCTGCGCGGCCAACGCGGACCTGGTCGAGTACGAGCAGACGCTGTTCTGGATCAGGCCGAGCGATGGGTAGCCCGGCCGCGGTCGCCTCCCGGGTGGAGGCCCGCCCGCTACGGCGCGTCCTCGTGGCCAACCGCGGTGAGATCGCCGTCCGGGTCGTGCGGGCGTGCCGGTCGCTGGACATCGAGTCCGTGGTCGTCACGTCCACGGTCGACCGGGACGGCCTGGCGGCGCGGCTCGCCGATCGCGCGGTCTGCATCGGGCCGGCTCCGGCGGGCCAGAGCTACCTGGCGATCCCGTCGGTGCTCAGCGCCGCGCTCGGCAGCGGGTGCGACGCCGTCCACCCCGGTTACGGGTTCCTCTCCGAGAACCCGGACTTCGCGGCGGCCTGCGTGGCCGAGGGGCTGACGTTCGTCGGGCCGCGGCCCGAGGCCGTCGCCCAGGCCGGGGACAAGGCCCGGGCCCGGGAGCTGGCGCGCAGCGCGGGGATTCCGACGTTGGACGGCTCGCCGATCCTCGAGACCACCGAGGCGGCCGTCGCCGCGGCCCGGGAGCTCGGCTACCCGGTGCTGGTCAAGGCGGCGGCGGGCGGCGGCGGTCGCGGCATGTCCGTGGTCGAGGACGAGGCGGAGCTGCGCGGCCGGTTCACGGCGGCGGCCGAGGAGGCCCGGGCGGCCTTCGGCGACGGGCGCGTCTACCTGGAGCGCTTCGTCCGCAACGCGCGGCACATCGAGGTGCAGGTCGTCGGCGACAAGCACGGGACCGTGCTGCACGTCGGGGAACGGGACTGCACGCTGCAGCGCCGCCACCAGAAGGTCGTCGAGGAGTCGCCCGCGCCGAACATCCCCGAGGGGGTCCGGCAGGACATCCGCCGCAGCGGCGTGGCGTTCGCCGAGGCCCTGGGGCTGGACAGCGCGGGGACCGTCGAGTTCATCTACGACGCCGATCGGAAGACCTACGCCTTCCTCGAGTTCAACGCCCGCATCCAGGTCGAGCACCCGGTGAGCGAGCTGGTCTCCGGCGTCGACCTGGTGGCCGCGCAGCTGCGCGTCGCGGGCGGCGAGCCCCTCGGCCTCACGCAGGACGACATCGTGATCGGCGGCCACGCCGTCGAGGTACGGATCACCACCGAGGACCCGGCGCGGGGCTTCGTGCCGCACCCCGGCACCGTCACCGTCTGGGACCCGCCTGCGGGCGAGGGCATCCGCGTGGACAGCCACTGCGAGCCCGGGTACGTCGTGACCCCGTACTACGACTCGCTGCTCGCGAAGATCATCGCGTTCGGCCCGGACCGGGACACCGCGATCGACCGGATGCTCGGCGCGCTCGACGACCTGAAGGTCGAGGGCGTGCCCACCACCCGCGAGTTCTGCCGCGCCGCGCTCGACCATCCCGACTTCCGCGCCGGTCGCGTCACCACGGACTGGATCGCCGAGCGCGGTCTGCCCGACTACCTGGAGACTCAGCGATGAGCTACCTCAACGTGGCGCCCGAAAGGCGCAAGATCGAGATCATCGACCAGACCCTGCGGGACGGCCCGCAGAGCTGGTGGGGCATGAAGCTGCGCCGCGACATGGGCCTGCCCATCGCCGGCGAGCTCGACCGCACGGGCTTCCACACCATCGACCTCGTCGGCAGCTCGATCTTCGAAGTCCTTGCGCGGCACTGCAAGGAGGACCCCTGGGAGCAGCTGATCTCGCTCTCCCGGGCCATGCCGCGCACCACCGTCCGGGCCGGCACCCGCTCCAACGGCATCGTGACCTTCGGGCTCACCGCGGACAGCGTCATGGACCTGTGGGTGCAGCGGCTCGTGGCGCACGGCATCGGCAGCTTCTGGATCTACGACGGCCTGTTCAACACCGACAAGATCGGCAGGCTGGTCAAGACCGCGCAGGCCGAGGGCGCCAAGGCCATCCCCTGCATCCTCTACGCCGACAGCCCGTACCACACGGACGAGTACTACGCGGCCCGCACGCGGGAGCTCGTCGCGCTCGGGGCGGACGGGATCGAGCTCGAGGACGCGGCCGGGCTGCTGACCCCGGAGCGCACCCGGACCCTGGTGGGCGCCATCAAGCAGGCCGCGCCGAACATCCCCGTGGAGATCCACTTCCACAGCAACAACGCGCTGGCCCCGATCAACTACCTGGAGGGCGTGCTCGCGGGGGCGGACGTCGTGCACACGGCGTCGGGTCCGCTGGCGGCCGGGGTGTCGTTGCCCAGCACCGAGAACACGGTGGCGAACCTGCGCTACGCGGGTTTCGACGTCGAGCTCGACGAGACCCGCTTCGCGCCGGTCGCGGAGCACCTGCTGCGCGTGGCCGAGTACGAGAACCTGCCGGTGGGCAAGCCCGCCGAGTACTCGCTGTTCCTCTACCGCCACCAGCTCCCCGGCGGCATGACCGGCACGTTCAAGGACCAGCTCAGGGCGCGCGGGATGGAGGACCGGTTCGAGGAGGTCCTCGACGAGATGTCCCGGGTCCGCGAGGAGCTCGGCCACCCCGTCATGGCGACGCCGTTCTCGCAGCTAGTGGGCACGCAGGCGGTGCTGAACATCGTCACCGGCAAGCGGTACTCGGTCGTCCCGGACGAGGTGATGATCTACGCGCACGGCTTCTACGGGAAGCCGGTCGCCCCGCTGGACCCGAACGTGCTGGACCTGATCATGGGCTCGGCCAAGGCCAAGAGCTACGCCGAGTGGCAGCCCCCGCAGCCCAGCCTGCAGGAGCTGCGGCACCGGTTCGGGGAGAACATCTCGGACGACGAGCTGATCCTGCGGCTGCTCGTGCCGGAGAGCGATGTCGAGGCCATGCGGGCGACCCCGCAGCGCAACCGCGACTTCGCGCCGACGACGAAGCAGGCCCGGTTCCTCCGGGAGCTCGTCGAGACGTCCGTCGGGGCCTACCTGCACATCGACGGGCCCGGCTTCGAGCTGACCCTCGAAGGGGACCACTGATGGCCACCGAGCTCGGCGTCGGGCGTCCGACGAAGCGGCGCCCCGGCGCGGCGGTCGGCGGGCTCCCGGTGGCCGACTCGCGTCCATCGCTCGTGGACGGGCAGGTCGGCGGGGTGCGCTGCACGACGTGCCGCTATCCGGTGGCGCAGACCGGCATCCCGTGGTGCCCGGCCTGCTACGGGCCCGTCGAGCCCGCCCGCTTCGCCGCGACGGGCGCCGCCTGGTCGTCGACCGTCGTGCAGATCCCGGTGGGGACGCGCCGGCCCCCGTTCGGGCTGGCCTATCTCGACCTCGACGACGGCCCGCGGGTCCTCGTCCACCTCGCCGAGCCCACGGTGCTCCCGCTGGGCGCCCGGCTGCGCATCACGGGCCTCGACGACGGAGATCTGACCGCCGTCACGATCGAGAAGGGGGTGGAGAAGTGAACCCCATGCTGTGGGGCGTCGGGACCAGCGACTACGGCCTCCAGCCCGGGACCCGCGTCGAGGTGCTGTGCTGGACCGCGATCCGGGAGGCCGTCGACGACGCCGGGATCACCCCGGCCGAGATCGACGCGATCATCGTCGGCTCGGTGTTCGGGCCGCCCGGCGTCGCGACCCGCGTGCAGCGGGGCCTCGGGCTGCCCGGCGTTCCGATGTGGACGGTGGAGAACGCCTGTGCCAGCGGCACCAGCGCCTACCACGAGGCGGTGCAGGCGGTCCGGCAGGGCCGCTTCGGCTGTGTGCTGGTGCTCGGCGTCGACCAGATGTCGACGTTGTTCTCCGGCGCGATCGTGCCCGAGGCCACGGATCCCGAGGGCGCGGCGTCCCTGCCGCTGCCGGGGCTCTATGCGCTCCAGGCCCAGCGGTACGTGCAGGAGTTCGGGGTGACGCCCGAGCAGCTCGCGGCCGTCGCGGTGAAGAACAAGCGCAACGGGCTGGACAACCCGCGGGCGCAGCTGCGCAAGGCCGCGCCGACGGTCGAGGAGGTCCTGGCCTCGCGCATGATCGCCGAGCCGCTGACCTTCCTGCAGTGCTGCCCGACCAGCGACGGCGCCGGCGCGGTGATCGTCGGCGGGGAGCGCGGCAACCCGGCGGACCTGCGCATCGAGGCCTCGGCGATGGTCTCCGGCGCGCTGTGGGACCACCGCAGCCAGGACGTGTGGGGCTACGCGAGCGTGGCCCGCGCCGCCGAGCAGGCGTACGCCCAGGCCGGGCGGACGCCGGGCGAGATCGACGTCCTGGAGGTGCACGACGCCTTCACCATCGGCGAGATCCTCACCCTCGAGGCCCTCGGCCTCGCGCCCCGCGGCAAGGGCGCGGAGCTGGCCCCGTCCGGCCACACCGCCCGGGACGGCGCCCAGCCGGTCAACCCCAGCGGCGGGCTGCTGTCCCGCGGGCATCCGCTGGGCGGCACGGGGACCGCGCAGATCGCCGAGATCGCGTGCCAGCTGCGCGGCCGGGCCGGGGACCGGCAGGTGGCCCGGCACCGCGTCGGCCTCGTCGAGACCATGGGCGGGGGAGCGGCGGGCATGGACGGCAACGCGTGCGTCGTCACCATTCTGTCCGTCCCGTGAGCTACCCCGGGTTGCTGGGGTTCCGCGAGGTCGCGGGGCTGCGGACCCGTTCCGGCGGGCGGGTCCGCCCGGGCCTGCTCCACCGGAGCGGCACGCCGCAGTTCCTCGACCTCGGCGCCGGGCGCCGGCTGCTCGCGGACACCGGCATCGTCGCGACGATCGACCTGCGGCTGCCCCACGAGGCCGACCAGGAGGGCCGCGGGCCGCTCGACGAGCTCGGTGTCCGCCACGCCCGCCACCCCGTGCGCCTGCGGGCCCTGGTCGCCCCGGGCTCGGCGGTCGCCCCGATGCCCGGCGACGACCCGCTCGTCGGCACCTACCTGCGCTACCTCGACGAGGGCGGGGAGGCGGTCGCCGGGGCGGTCGCGGAGCTGCTGCGGCCCGGCACCCTCCCGGTCCTCCTGCACTGCACGGTGGGCAAGGACCGCACCGGCGCCCTCGTGGCCGTGCTGCTCGACGCGCTCGGGGTGCACCGGGAGGACATCGCCGCCGACTACGCCCGGGGCGCGGCCGACGCCGCCGAGGCCATGGCGCGGCTGCGGACCATGGTCTCCTACGGCGACGCGGTCGACCTCTACCCGCCCGAGGCGCTGACGGCCGAACCCGGCACGATCCACCGCTTCCTCGCCGGCGTGGACGAGCGCCATGGGGGCAGCCGCGCCTTCCTGCTCGACCACGGGCTGACCCCGGCGATGCTCGACGACCTGGAGGCGCTGCTCGTCGAGGCCCCCGGGTAGGAGAGGGGTCAGCACGGGTGGGGTGTGACACATGTTGACCCCCCTCCGAGTGGATCGGTACGTGGTTCCGGCATGCTCGCTTGACACCCCGAGCGGCCCCTCGTGATCGTGGTCCGAGCCTCATCGCGGAGTGCCGGAGGAGCCCGTTTGAACGCCGACGAGTGGAGCGAGATCCAGCGGCTCCGCGCCGCGGGTATGTCCATCAAGGGCATGGCCGCCCACCTCGGGATGTCCCGCAACACGATCCGGCGGGCGCTGTCGTTCGACAGCCCCCCGCCGGACCACCGCCCCGGGCGCGGCTCGGCGACCGACGCCTACGCCGAGCACATCCGCGCCCTCCTGTCCGACGAGCCCGGGCTGACGATCGCGCAGATCGGCGAGCGGATCGGCTGGGAGCGCTCGCGCACCACGCTCGCCAAGCGTGTCGACCAGGAGCGCCGCCTCGCGGGTGGGACGGGCGCCCCGCTCGTGCGGACGCGCTCCCCCGTGCCGGAGTTCGCCACGGAGTTCATCGGCCGGAGGGCCGAGCTCCGCGAACTCCGTGAGCTGCTGGGGGGTCACCGGCTGGTCACCGTGATCGGCGTCGGCGGGGTCGGCAAGACCAGGCTCGCCGCCCAGGCCGCGGTGGAGCTGCGCCGCGCCTTCGCCGACGGCGTCCGGGTGGTCGAGCTCGCGTCCCTGCGCAACCCGGCGCTGCTACCGCAGGCCGTGTTCGACGGGCTCGGGATCGCGCACCGCGACCAGCCGGACCGCTCCGCCGTCGACGCGCTCGTGGAGCACGTCCGCACCCGGCACATGCTGATCGTGCTGGACAACTGCGAGCACGTGCTGGAGGCGGCGGCCCGGTTCGTCGACGACGTCCTGCGCGCCACCTCGCGGGTTCACTTCCTCACCACCAGCCGCGAGGTCCTCAACCTGCCGGGGGAGCGGATCACCGTGCTGCACCCGCTGTCCACGACGGGCGACCGGACGCCGGCGATCGACCTGTTCGAGAGCCGGGCCCGCGACGTGCTGCCGGGCTTCACGGTCGACGACACCAACCGCGACGCGGTGCGGCGGGTGTGCGAGCGGCTCGACGGCCTGCCGCTGGCGATCGAGCTGGCCTGCGCGCGGCTGCGGGTCCTGTCCGTCCACGAGCTCGCCGAGCGACTGTCGGACAGCGTCGAGCTGCTCTCCACCCGCGGGCGCGGCGGCGCGGAACGGCACCAGAGCCTGCAGGCGGCGATGGCCTGGAGCCACGAGCTGTGCACCCGCGAGCAGCAGCTCCTGTGGGCGCGCGTGTCGATCTTCGCCGGCGGTTTCGACACCCCGGCGGCGGAGGCCGTCTGCGCCGACGAGGCGTTGCCGGCGGGTGCGGTCCTGGACTGCCTGTACGACCTGGTGGGCAAGTCGATCCTGCAGCGCGAGGAGTCGCACGGGCGCGTCCGCTTCCGGATCCTCGAGACCATCCGCGAGTTCGGCCAGGCCGTGCTGTCGCCGGAGGAGAGCGCGCGGCTGCACCGCCGGCACCTCGAGTGGTGCGCCGGGCTGGTCACCGACTCCGTCCGGTCCTGGTACAGCGACGAGCAGTTCGAGATCTCCGAGCGGCTGCGCGCGAACCTGGCCAACGTCCGCAAGGCACTCGAGACCGCGCTCGCCCTCCCCGCCGACGCGCACGGCCCGTCGGCGGCCGAGCTCGTCTCCGCCCCGTGGTTCCTGTGGGCCTGCGGGCTCTCCGCCCGCGAGCACGCCATGTGGCTCGGCCGGGTGCTCGAGCGGGAGGACCTGGGCCCCGCGCGGCGGGCGGCCGCCCTCGGCACGCTCGGCCTGGTGCGGACGATGCAGGGTTACCAGGCGGCCGCCGAGCCGGTCGTCGCGGAGGCGCTCGACCTCGCCGAGCGGGCCGGGGACGTCCCGGCGACGGCCTTCGCGCTCGACGCGCAGGGCCTCGGCGCCTTCTTCGGCGGGGACCACCGGCGCGCCGAGCCGCTCCTGACCGAGTCGCTGGCGCTCTACGAGAGCCGGCCCGACGTGCGGGGCGACCTGCACTGCGCCGTCCGGGTGCACCTCGGGATGCTGCTCTGCTTCGACGGCCGGACCGGCGAGGGACAGCGCTACTTCGATGACGTGCGCCGCCGGTGCGAGCAGGTCGGCGAGCGGTGGATGCTGTCCTACGCCGTCTTCGGCCAGGGGCTCGTGGCCGTGACCGAGGAGCGCTACCCGGACGCGATCGAGCTGGCGCGCGCCAGCCTGTGCCTCAAGCGGGACTTCGAGGACTCGGTGGGCACCCCGCTGGCGGTCGAGCTGCTCGGCTGGGCGGAGGCCGGGGCGGGGTCGGCGGCCCGGTCGGCCGTGCTCATCGGGGCCGCCTCGGTGCTCTGGCGCGCGTTCGGCCAGCAGCTCTACGGCTCGGCGCAGTGGATGGCCCGCCGGGAGCGGTTCGCGCTGCGCGCCCGTTCCGAGCTCGGCAACGCCGCCTACGAGGCCGGAACGCGCCGGGGCGCGGCGATGGGGATGCCCGAGCTGCTCGACTTCGCCCTCGACCGGTCCGCCCCGCGCGTGCCGGAGGGGGAGGCCGAGCTCGTGGCCGTCCTGTCGCCCCGCGAACGCGAGGTCGCCGGCCACCTCGCCGCCGGTCTCACCAACCGGCAGATCGCCGCGGCGCTGGTGCTCTCGCACCGCACCGTCGAGGGCCACGTCGAGCACATCCTGCAGAAGCTGCGGCTGCAGAACCGCAACCAGGTCGCGGTCGCCCTCGCCGCGGCCCGCACGGCGACCCCCACCGGGTGACCGCAGGGGTGACCACGTGGCGGACCACGTGGTTCCCCGGGTACGCCCGCGGCCCCGCCTCGGCATCGTGATCCACGTCCTCAGCGACGTGCGACCAACGGAGGCCGACACCCATGACCCAGACCCTCGAGAAGCCCGGCAACCCGGACGCGGGGCCCGACGTGGACTACGTCGCCCGGGCCCGCGCCCTCAAGCCGATCATCGACGCCGAGGCGAACGAGATGGAGGCGAACGCCACCATCACGAAGCCCGTGGTGGACGCCATCGCCGAGAGTGGCCTGTTCTGGCTGCTGGTCCCGCAGGAGTACGGCGGCGCCGGGCAGGACATCGTGACCTCGCTGAAGGTCGTCGAGGAGCTCGCCCGCGCCGACGGCTCCGTCGGCTGGGCCTTCATGGCCAACGCGTTCTCGACCGGCGTCGCGGTGGGCTTCTTCCCGCCCGAGGGCGCCGAGGAGATGTTCGCGGGCGCGGACAAGGCCATCACCGCGGGCATGATCCTGCCGACCGGCACCGGCGTGCGGGTCGACGGTGGCTACGAGGTCACCGGCACCTACGGCTTCGGCAGCGGCTCGCACCACGCGTCGTGGATCGGCGCGGGCTTCGTCGTCCTCGGTGAGGACGGCAACCCGGAGATGAACGGCCCAGAAGACAACCCGGTCCCGGTCTGCCGGATCGCCTTCGTGCCGCGCGACCAGGTCGAGTTCCTGGGCGGCTGGAACGTGATGGGCATGGCCGCGACGGGCAGCGACAACTACAAGGTCGACGGGCTGTTCGTGCCCGAGGCCCACACGATGGACACCTTCTCCACCGAGCCGGTGCGCCCCGAGGCCGTCTACAAGCTGGGCATGCTCGGCATCGGCGTCGGCGGGCACGCGCCGGTCGCGCTCGGTGTCGCCCAGCGTGCGCTGGAGGAGATCGCCCAGATCACCGCCGACAAGAAGCGCCCCGGCTACCCGACGGTCGTCGGCGACTCGGAGATGTTCCGCCGCGGCTTCGTGGAGCACGAGGCGCTGCTGCAGGCCGCCCGCCTGTACGTCTACCGGGCCCACGCCGACGCCGAGGCCGCCGCGGCCGCGGGCACCATCACCGACGAGCACCGCGCGCGTCTGCGCCAGGCCGCGACGTGGGTGCAGAAGGTCGCCCAGGACGTCGTCACCTGGGCCTACAACTGGGGCGGCTCCGCCTCGATCCGCAACCCCAGCGTGCTGGGCCGCTGCCTCCGGGACATCTCCGTGGGCGCCCAGCACATGCTCGTCGAGCCGATGACGCTGGTCGAGGCCTCCGCCCCGATCATCGCCGGCTACCTGAAGAAGGAGAACGCCTGATGTCCGACGCCGACAACCTCGTCGAGGCCTTCGCCGCCGCCGACAAGGGTGACCCCACCCTCCTGGTGAACCTCTACGCCGACGACATGACCTGGGCCGGGTTCAAGGCCGACGGAACCCAGACCGTCTACACCAAGGCGTCGTTCCTCGAGGGCTTCGGCATCCTCGCGCACCTCGACGAGGCGAAGAACGAGGTCGTCCGCACCGAGACGACCCCCGAGGGCGTCGTGATCGCCTGGGTCCGCGCGCTGCGCCGCAAGGGCGACGACGTCCTGGACTTCACCCTGATCATGGTCCACCAGTTCGTCGACGGGAAGGTCACCCGCGGCGCGGATGTGGCCCCGCCGTCGTTCGGCGAGTACTGGACGAAGCTGGGTCTCGCCTGATGGGGTCGTTGGACGGGAAGGTCGCGCTGGTCACCGGCGCCGCCCGCGGCCAGGGCCGGTCGCACGCGATCCGGCTCGCCGAGGAGGGCGCCGACGTCATCGCGATCGACGTCTGTGCGCCGGTCGAGACGGTGACCTACCGCGGTGCCACCGCCGCCGAGCTCGACGAGACGGCGGCGGAGATCGAGAAGCTCGACCGCCGCGTCGTCGCGAGGCAGGCGGACGTCCGCGATCTCGCGGCGCTGCAGTCGGCGGTGGCCGACGGTGTCGCGGAGCTGGGCAGGCTCGACGTCGTGGTGGCCAACGCGGGCATCTTCACCACCGCTCCGGTCCACGAGCTGACCGAAGAGCAGTGGGACACCATGATCGAGATCAACCTGACGGGCGTCTGGAAGACCGTCAAGGCCACCGTGCCGCTGCTGATCGAGCAGGGCACCGGCGGGTCGATCGTGCTGATCAGCTCCACCGGCGGGACGCAGGGCTTCCCCAACTTCGCGCACTACGTCGCGGCGAAGCACGGCGTCATCGGCCTCGCCCGCACGATGGCGAACGAGCTGGGACAGCACAGCATCCGGGTCAACGCCGTGCAGCCGACGTCGGTCCTCACGGACATGATCGACCACGAGGGCATGTACAAGCTGTTCCGGCCGGACCTGGAGCACCCCACCCGCGAGGACTTCCGCGAGGCGCTGCTGAGCGGGATGAACATCCTCCCCACTCCGTGGGTGGAGCCGCGCGACATCAGCAACGCGGTGGCCTGGCTCGCCTCGGACCAGTCCCGGTTCGTCACCGGGACGACCGTGCCGGTGGACGCCGGCGCGCTGCAGAAGATGTGACCTCCCGGGCCGGGGTCGTCGTCGGGTGGCCCCGGCCCGGTGAACCGAGAGGACGAACGCATGAGCGGACGCGTGGAAGGAAAGGTCGCCCTGGTCACCGGGGCGGCACGCGGTCAGGGTCGGGCGCACGCGCTGCGGCTGGCCGAGGAGGGCGCGGACATCGTGGCGGTGGACGTCTGCGCCGACCTGAACGTCCCGTACCCGTCCTCCACCCCGGAGGACCTCGCCGAGACCGTGGCGCTCGTCGAGAAGCTGGACCGGCGGATCGTCCCCGCGCAGGTGGACATCCGTGACCTGGCCGGGCTGAAGTCCGCCGTGGACGGCGCGGTGGCCGAGCTCGGGCGCCTGGACGTCGTGGTGGCCAACGCCGGGATCTGCGTCCCGGCGATGTGGGACCGGGTCACCCCGGAGCTGTTCGAGTACCACCAGAGCGTCAACGTCACGGGGACCTGGAACACCGTGATGGTCGCGGCGCCGCACCTGGTCGCCGCGGGTGGTGGCTCGGTGATCATCATCAGCTCGGCCGCCGGGATCACCGTCCAGCCCTTCCTCGTGCCCTACACCACGAGCAAGTTCGCGGTGCGCGGCATGGCGAAGGCGTTCGCGGTGGAGCTGGGCGAGCACGACATCCGGGTCAACAGCGTGCACCCGTGCGCCGTGCAGACCCCGATGGGCGGCGGCGACGTGCTCGGCATCATCGGCGAGGCCCTCGAGGCCCACCCGAAGCTGGGTGCGATGTTCACCAACATCCTCCCGCTGGACCAGGCCGAGCCGCGGGACATCGCGAACACGGTGCTGTTCCTGGCCTCGGACGAGTCCCGCTTCATGACGGCGCACGAGCTGTCGCCCGACGCGGGGGTCACCGAGTACTGACCCGCCGGCCGGCGGGTTAGGCTGCGGATCACCGGCAGCAGTGGAGGTGTCCGGAGCATGCAGGCGGTGGCGGCGACGAGCCTCGACGCGAGGCATCTCACCCGCGTGTTCGAGGTGCTCGAGCGGGTCGACCGCTCGCGCGACGTCGCCGAGTTCGCCGGGCGCACGCTCGAGGCGCTCGGCTCCGTGCTCGGCTACCGGAACACCACGTTCTTCGCCGGGCCCACCTACGGCGGGCTGTTCCTGGACCCGTCGCCGCTGCTCGAAGGCACGCAGCGGCGGCTGATCCGGGAGTACCGGCAGCGCTGGGACCGGCACGACGTCTTCGCCAAGCCGGCCGCGGCCGCCCGCCTGCACCGGGTGGCCGCGGTCTCGGTCGACGCCGACGACCCCGTCCCGCCCGCGGACCGGCCGTACCGGGACTGGTTGGCCGGCCACGGGATCGAGAGCCTCACCGCGGTCCACGTGGCACCCGGCGGCCGGCAGGCGCTGTTCGGGATCTTCGGACCGCGGGGCACGGTCGGACCGGTCGATCTCGCCGTCCTGCGGCTGCTCGGCCGTCAGCTCGGGGCGATCGCCCGGCACCTGCCGGCCTCCGCGGCCGGCGCGGCGGGCGTCCCGCGCCTGTCGCCCCGGCTCGCGGAGGCGGCCGGGCTGGTCGCGAGCGGGCTGACCAACGCGGTGATCGCCCGCACGATGGGCGTCGCCGAGGACACGGTGAAGAAGTACGTCAGCAGGCTGCTCGCCGAGACCGGCACCCGCAGCCGGACCGAGCTCGCGCTGGTCCTGCAACAGGGCCGCTGAACCGCCCGGCCCGAGGAGTTCCCGAGCCGGGCGGCGGTGGTCAGGAGAGGGCGGCGAACAGCCCCGCGAGCTGCGCGGTGTCGACGTACTCCTCGATCCGGGTGACCTGCCCCGACCCGTCGACGTGCACGGCCAGCGCGGCCGGGGCACGGAAGCGGGCGCCGTCCGGCAGCGTGCCGGTGATCGCGTAGCGCGCCCAGGACACCCCGTCCACCACCGGGGACGTCCGCACCTCGTCCATCCCGAAGTCCGGGACCACCGCGCGGATCGCGCGGACGCTCTCCAGCGTGTCCGGCACCGTCGGGGCCTCGATCTCGTCGAAGGAGTGCCATGTCACGGCGCCCGGCGCGAACAGCCCGTCCCCGGGCTCGAGCGTGGTCAGCGCCTGGACCACGCGGGCCGCGGTGTCGTGCTGTGCCGGTGATCCGCTCGCGAGCTCGCTCATCGGGCGCGCTCCGCCTCGTACTTGGCGGTCATGTGCGCGACGGCGTCGAGCTGGGCCTTCGAGTGCACGTCCCGGCCGGCGCTGGCCAGCCGCGCGGCCTCGAGCGTCGGCTCGGCCTGGCCCTGGAAGTGCGGCGCGACGTCCCGGGCGAAGATCTCGAAGGAGCGCCGGGTGGCCGTCGGGTCGGCCCAGTCGTGTCCCATGAGCAGCATGGTGCCGAACCCGCCGGCCTGGTCCACCAGCCGTTGCACCTGGGCCCGGGCCTGGTCGGCGGTGCCGATCACGCCGATCCCGGCCGAGTTGATGAAGTCGATCATCTCGTCCAGGTTGTCGCCGGACACCGCCATCTGCGGGAACGCGGCCACGTGCTGGAAGTAGCGGAACCAGTGCTCGATCCCGTACGCGACCTCGCGGCGGGCCTGCTCCTCGGTCTCGGCGAGGTGGAAGGGCCCGAC
Organism: Pseudonocardia terrae; assembly: GCF_021343995.1. Lineage (GTDB taxonomy): Bacteria > Actinomycetota > Actinomycetes > Mycobacteriales > Pseudonocardiaceae > Pseudonocardia > Pseudonocardia terrae. The sequence continues at coordinate 62,460 of NZ_JAJTTE010000009.1, forward strand.
GAGGCGCCAGCCCGAACGGTCCACGGTCGTGCCCGCCGCGGCCGCCCGCTCCTCCATGACACCCCAGTGGTGGGCGAGGGCGTCGAAGCCGTCGGCGCTCAGCGTCGCGCCGATGCTGAGCAGCCCGAGCCCGTGGGTGCCCGCGAGCCGGGCGCCGGTCGGGGAGGCGACGGCCGCGACGGCGATGTCGAACAGCGGGTCCGAGTACGGCGCCATCTGCAGCCGGGCGTCGATCAGCTCGTGGGTCCTGGTCTTCGCGTTCACGGTCTCGCCGCGGAACAGCCGCAGGATGATATCGAGGTTCTCCTCGAGCAGCTCCCGGGTCTCGGTCGGGTTCAACCCGATCATCGCGGAGTCGGTCGGCAGCGACCCCGGGCCGACCCCGAACAGCGTCCGGCCCCGGGTGAGGTGGTCCAGCATGACCATGCGGTCCGCCACCCACAGTGGGTTGTGGTAGCTGATCGACGTGACGCCGGTGCCCAGCTTGATCCGCCGGGTGCGCTGCGCGGCGGCGGCGATCAGGATCTCCGGCGACGCGTAGATCTCCGAGCCCGCGCTGTGGTGCTCGCCGAACCACGCCTCGTCGTAGTCGAGGGCGTCGAGGTGCTCGATCAGCTGCAGATCCTGCTCGAACGCGACGGCGGGCTTCACCCCCGGGGCGTGGACGGGGGCGAGGAATATGCCGAACTTCAGCCTGGCCATGCGGTGACCTCTCGTGCCGGCGGCGCTGCGGTGCGCCGCGGTCTGCCTGTGTCGCAAGCCACCTTCGGGCCGTCCGCCGCCGCTGCACAGTGCACGAAAGTGCACCCCACCCCGTCCACCAACGTGCACTCACGACGTCGTCGCCCGCGTGGTGAGCTGCGCCGACCCTGCTTCCCCGACGCCTGTGGAGGTGCCCCATGACCGCAGTGATCGACCCGCTGATCGGACACGGCCCGAACGCCGCCGTGCGGGAGCGCCTCGCCGGTGGACCCGTCGTCGTGCTCGACGGGCGGGGCTCCGGCCATCTCGTCGCCCCGGCCGACGACGTCACCACCGAGACCATGGCGTTCCTGGTCCGTGTCGGGTCGGGCTTCGTGCAGGTGGCCGTGACGGGCGAGACGTGTGAGCGGCTCCTGCTGCCCCCGATGGTGTGGCCGGTCCCGGCCGGCCCCCGGGGCGACCACTGCGTCTCGGTGGACGCCACCCACGGGGTGTCCACGGGGATCTCCGCGGCCGATCGCGCGCTGACCGCGCGGCTGCTGGCGGCCCCGACGACCGAGCCCGACGCGCTCACCAGGCCGGGCCACGTCGTCCCCGTGCGGGTCCGCACGGCGGACAGCCCCGCGGGCCTCGCCCTGGCCGTCGCCGCCCGGGCGGGGCGGCGGGCCGCGGTGCTGTGCGCCGCGGTACCGGCGGGCGACCCCTGCGCGGAGGCCCGCACCGAGGACCTGCTCGCCCTCGCCGACGCCCACGGGCTGCCCGTGGTGTCGGCGGCCGATCTCCTGACCACCTCCGAAGGGAACCTCTGATGGCTCTGCGCACCGCGCAGCAGTACCGCGACGGCCTGCGCGACGGCCGTCGAGTCCACTACCGCGGCGCCCGGGTGGACGACGTCGTCGCGCACCCGGAGCTCCGGCCCGCCGTCGACCACTCGGCGCTCTGCTACTCCATCGCCGAGGACCTCCCGGACCTGGCGGTGCGCAAGAGCACGGAGGCGGGCACCTACTCGGCCTTCTACCACCTGCCGCGCACTCCCGAGGACCTGCGCGACCGCGGTGCCCTGATCGAGGAGGTGTCCCGCCGCGGAGCGGGCACGATCGTGCTCAAGGAGGTCGGCTCCGACGCCCTGTTCGCCCTCCTGCGCGCCACCGAGGGCGAGGGGCTGGAGCGCGCGCAGGCCTTCTTCTCCCGCGTCCTCGAGGAGGACCTGGCCCTCGCGGTCGCCCAGACCGATGTCAAGGGCAACCGCACCCTGGGCCCGTCGCAGCAGACCGATCCCGACCTCTACCTGCGCATCGTCGACTCCGACGCCGACTCGATCACGGTCCGCGGCGCCAAGACCCACACCTCGTTCTCGGCCAACGCCGACGAGATCGTCGTGCTGCCCACCCGCGCCATGGGACCCGCGGACACCGACTACGCGGTCTCCTTCGCGATCCCGGTCGACACCCCCGGCCTCGACCTCTACGTGTCGCCGTACGCGGCGGGGGAGCGGGACGACTTCAGCTTCCCGCTGTCCTCGAAGCACAAGCTGCTGGAGTCGCTGACCGTCTTCGACGACGTCCGGATCCCGCGCGAGCGGGTGTTCCTGGAGCGGCGCCCGGAGCTCGCGGGCCCGCTGGCGATCGCGTTCGTGGACTACCACCGGTTCACGGCGATCAACTACAAGCTGCCGCTGCTCGACGTCATCGTCGGTGCCGCGCACCTCGTCGCCGAGGCCAACGGCATCACCCGGGCCGGGCACGTCCGCGACAAGATCGCCAAGCTGATCGCCTGGTCGGAGACCGTCCGCGGGCTCGCCGAGCTCGCGGCCCTGCGGGCCCGTGAGGGCGCCCGGGGCGTCTGGCTCCCGGACCCGCTCGCGGTGAACATGGCCAAGTACACATTCGCGCACGGTTTCCACGAGGCCACGGCGACGCTCGTCGACCTCGCCGGCGGCCTGCTCGCCACCGGGCCCGGCGCCGAGGACTGGGCGAACCCCGGCATCCGCGCGGTGCTGGAGAAGTACTACGCCGCGACCGTCCCCGCCGAGCAGCGCCTGCGGATCCTCAACTTCATCGGCGACCTCACGGCCCGCGACTACGGCGGCTACCAGTCCGTGCTCGCCACCCACGCCGAGGGCTCGCTCGAGGCCGAGAAGATGCAGATCGCGCGCTCCTACGACCCCGCGACGGCGGTCGCGTACGTGCGCCGGCTGGCCGGGATCGACACCGGCGGGGTCGCGTGATGACGAACGGGACCGACACGACGGACGGCACCGTGGTGATCCCGCCGGAGCACTTCCGGGAGGTCCTCGGCGCCTTCTGCTCCGGCATCACCGTGATCACCGCGGCCGGCCCCGACGGCGCGCCGCTGGGCATGACCTGCCAGTCCTTCAGCTCGCTGTCACTGGACCCGCCGATGATCCTGATCGCCCCGGCGCTCACCTCGACCACCTGGCCGCGGATCCGCGAGGCCGGCACGTTCTGCGTGAACATCCTGGCCGACGGGCAGCACGGCGTCAGCGACGCCATGTCCCGCCGCGGGACGGACAAGTTCGCCGACGTCGCGTGGACGCCGTCGCCGACCGGCGCCCCGCGGCTGGCGGACGTCGCGGCCTGGATCGACTGCGACCTCGCGGCGGAGCACGACGGCGGCGACCACACGATCGTCGTCGGGGCCGTGCGGGCCCTCGGGAGCGCACCGTCCCTGGAGCCGCTGCTCTACCACCGCGGCCGGTACGCGCTCGTCCGCAGTCACCCGGCGGCGGCCTCCCGCTGACCCGGGCTCCGGCCCGAGCCCCGGCCCGGGCCGACGAGCTCCGGTCGTCCGCCCGCCCACCCCTGAGGAGACCTCCATGTCCGTGTACGACGACAAACCCTGGCTGGCCGTCTACGACGACGGCCGGCCCGCCACGACGACCGTCGAGTTCGCGACGGCCGTCGACATGTTCCGCGCCGCGGTCGCGCGCAACCCCGACGGGGACGCGATCCGCTACTTCGACGGCCGCATCAGCTATGCCGAGCTCGACGCGCTCACCGACGCCTTCGCCGCCGGCATCACCGCCGAGGGCTTCACGCCGGGTGACCGGGTCGCGGTCTACCTGCAGAACGTCCCGCAGTTCGTGATCGCCCAGGTCGGCGCGTGGAAGGCCGGCGGGATCGCCGTCTCGATCAATCCGATGAACAAGGAGCGGGAGCTCGCGGAGCTGCTGGCCGACTCCGGCGCGTCGGTGCTGGTGTGCCTGCAGTCGCTCCACCGCGACGTCGCCGCGGGCGTCCTGTCCGGCACCGCGGTGCGTACCGTGCTCACCACCTCCGAGCTCGACCTGCAGACCCGGAACGAGCCGGCCGTCCTCGCCGGTGCCGAGCGGATCGCCTGCCCCGGCACCACGGACCTGCTCGAGTTCCTGGAGCGGCACCGGGGTGCGGCGGCCCCGGCCGTCGAGCTCGGGCCCGACGACGTCGCCTTCCTGACCTACACCTCCGGCACCACCGGCCCGCCGAAGGGCGCGATGACCACGCACCGCAACGTGGTCTTCAACGCGCAGACCTACCGCGACTGGGTGGGCCTGGGGCCCGACGACGTCGTGCTCGGGATCGCCCCGCTGTTCCACGTCACCGGGCTCGTCGGGCACATCGCGGTCGCGCTGCTCACCGGGGCGCCGCTCGTCCTGATGTACCGGCTCGACCCCGGCCTCACCCTCGACACGGCCGAGGCGGAGGGCGCGACGTTCACGGTCGGGTCGATCACCGTCTTCATCGCCCTGATGAACGCGCCCGACGCCGACAAGGCCAAGCTGGCGTCCCTGACCAAGGTCTACTCGGGCGGGGCGCCGATCCCGCCGAGCACCGTGCAGGCCTTCCGGGACGCCTTCGGCCACTACATCCACAACATCTACGGGCTCACCGAGACCACCTCGCCGTCGCACGCGGTGCCGCGCGGCGCGGAGGCGCCGGTCGACCCGGCGTCGGGTGCGCTGTCGGTCGGCGTGCCGGTCTACGACACCGTGGTGCGGATCGTCGACGAGAACGGCGAGGACGTGCCCGCCGGCGAGATCGGCGAGCTCGTCACCGCCGGTCCGCAGGTCGTCGCCGGGTACTGGAACAAGCCCGAGGAGACCGCGAAGGCGCTGCCGGACGGCGCGCTGCACACGGGCGACGTCGGCTACATGGACCCGCAGGGCTGGTTCTACATCGTCGACCGCAAGAAGGACCAGATCAACGCGGGCGGCTACAAGATCTGGCCGCGCGAGGTCGAGGACGTCCTCTACGAGCACACCGCCGTCCGCGAGGCCGCCGTCGTCGGGGTCCCGGACGAGTACCGCGGCGAGACGGTCAAGGCGTTCGTCTCCCTGCGGGCCGGCGCGACCGCCTCCGCGGAGGAGATCGTCGCCTTCACGAAGGAGCGCATGGCGGCCTACAAGTACCCGCGCCAGGTGGAGATCCTCGAGGAGATCCCCAAGACGGTGAGCGGCAAGGTCCTGCGGCGGGAGCTGCGGACGCGGTCCTGATCCACGAGACGGCCGGGTGGGTGTGTGCGTCGGGACACCCGCCCGGCCGTCGCGCGTTCTCGCGGGGCCGGAGCGAGCCCCTTCGTGGCCGGTGTGTTGCCGCTCGGTTACTTCGCCTGAAGACTGTTGACAGTTTTCAGTCATCCCCTTTAGCGTGACGCGCGCCATGAAGCCGGTTCGGACCGCCGACCCGGACGGCGAGTCGAAGGGGATCCGTGACGTCGATGAGCAGCTACTGGACGAGCTGGTCCGATCTTCCCGAGCGTGAGGTGCTCCCGGGGAACTTCCGGACGGCGGCCACCGGCAAGGAGATGGGGCTCAACCGCATCCGCTGGGTGCACCCGACGGAGCTGCCCGCGCACACCCACCCCGACGCCGAGCAGGCGATGGTGGTGACGAGCGGGCGCATCGCCTTCACGGTGGCCGGCGAGAAGACCGTGCTCGCCGAGGGCGACGTCGTGGTGATCCCGCGGGGTGTCGAGCACTCCGGCCACAGCATCGAGGGCGAGTCCACCTTCATCGAGGTCTTCGCGCCCACCCGGATCGAGAACCTGCTCGGTTTCCTCGGCGGGTCGTCGATGCCCGAGCCGGCCGAGGGTGACGCCCGATGAGCCTGCAGCAGGTCAGCGCGCACGTGCACGTCGAGACCGCGCACCTCGGGAGCAACAACTCGATCGTCGTGGGTGCGGAGGGCCTGGCCCTGGTCGACACCCCGCACCGCCCGACCGATGCGATGGCCTGGCGGAAGACGGTCGACGGCTTCGGCGCCACGCGGTTCGTGGTCAACACCGACCACCACCCGGACCACACCATCGGCAACTTCTGGCAGGGCGGCGAGGTCGTCTCGCACCGGGGCACCCGCCGGCGGCTGCTCACCGAGCCGCCGAGCCAGGAGTACCTCGCGAACCTGTTCGCCCGGATCGACCCGGACGCCGTGGCCCTCCTGGACACCTACCGGGTGCGGGTGCCCACCGTGGTCTTCTCCGACCGGATGGACCTGCACCTCGGGGACGTCCACCTGGAGCTGAGCTTCCAGCCGGGGCACACCGCGAACAGCCTCCTCGCCTACCTGCCCGAGGACGGCGTCGTGTTCACCGGCGACATCGTCTGCGAGGCCGGGCTCCCGTCCTTCCAGGACTCCCGGCTGTGGGACTGGTTCGACGCCATCGAGGAGGTCGCGTCCTACGACTTCGAGGTGCTCGTCCCCGGGCACGGCGAGGTCGCCGACCGCAGCGTGCTCGAGCGCTACCGCGACTGGGGCCGCGAGGTCGTCGGGCAGGTCGCCGAGGCGATCGCCCGGGGTGCGGACCGCGAGCAGGCCAGCGACGAGATCCGGTTCCCCGACAACATCCACGTCGACACCGAGGACTACGTCGGCTACCCCGACGACCTCATCGAGATGTTCCAGCGCCGCTCCATCGAGCGCATCTACGACGACCTCCGCGAGAGGCCCGATCTCGCGGCGCGCTGACGCCGCACCACCCGATCCCGGCGCGTCCGCGCCGTCCGATTCCCCGGCGCACCCGCGTCGTCCGATTCCCCGGCGCGCCCGCGCCACATCCTCATCGGAGAACCCATCCATGCGCATCACGAAGCTCGTCGTCGCGCTCGCTGCTGCGACCTCACTCGGCCTGCTGGCCGGCTGCGGGGGCGGAGGAAGCACCAGCACCGCGGCCACGCCCGAGGGCACCCAGAAGGCCGAGGCCGCGCAGAAGGTCGTCGACGCCGCCAAGGCCGTCCCGGGCACGAACGACCTCGGCCCGGCCATCGACGTCAGCTCCCTGCGGGGCAAGACGATCTACAGCATCCCGATCGACAGCAAGGCGGAGTTCTACCAGGCGGGTGAGGAGGCGATGAAGGGCGTCGCCGCCAAGGCCGGGGTCAACTTCGTGACCTTCCCGTCGGACGGCACCCAGACCTCGTACCAGCAGGGCATCGCCCAGGCCATCAACGCGGGCGCGGGGGCGATCCTGCTGAACGGCCCGCTGCCCGCGACCCTGGGCCCGCAGATCGACGCCGCGACGAAGGCCGGGATCCCGGTCGTCCCGCTGCACCTGTCGGACAAGGGCAGCCCGGTCAGCGCGGGCCTGAAGTACGAGGCCTTCGCCCCGTTCAACGAGGCCGCACGGCTCATGGCTCTGACCGCGGTGGCGGCGCAGAAGGGCTCGCCGGTGCACGCCCTGATCATCCAGTCGTCGGAGACCGGGCCGGCCAAGGGCATGGTCGACACGATGCAGAAGGCCCTGACCGACGAGGCGCCCGCCGGGTCCGGGTCCGAGGTGATCAACGTGGCGGTGCCGCAGTGGTCGCAGCAGATCCAGAGCCAGGTGCAGTCGGCGCTGCTGAAGGACCCGAACATCAACGCGGTGCTGCCGATGTACGACTCGATGGCGCTCTACGCCGCCCCCGGCATCAAGCAGGCCGCCGGCGGCCGTGACGTGCCGATCTACACCTTCAACGGCACCCCGTCGATCCTGAAGATGGTCCAGGACGGCCAGGTCGCCATGAACGCCGCGGAGAACCCGGACTGGGTCGCGTACGTGAACATCGACGTCGCCTTCCGCGCCATGCTCGGTGCCGACCCGGTGCCCGCCGAGTCCGGCCCGCTCCGCGTGATCGACTCGTCCAACGTGGCCGAGACGGGCACGCCGCCGCAGAGCGGCAAGGGCTTCGGCGACACCTACGGCGCCGCCTTCCTGAAGCTGTGGGGCCTGGCCTGATGACCGCTCCGGCACCGCTGCTGGCCGTGGCCGGCCTGACCAAGGCGTTCAACGGCGTCCCCGCCCTGCGCGGCGTCGACCTGGACGTGCGGGCCGGCGAGGTGCACGGCCTGCTCGGGGCGAACGGCTCCGGCAAGTCCACCCTGATCAAGGTCCTGGCCGGCTTCCACGACGCGGACGGGGGCACCGTCACCGTCGCCGGCACGTCGGTGCGCGGCCCGTTCGGCGCGCGCGGCCTGCGCGACCACGGCCTCGGCTTCGTGCACCAGGACCTCGGGCTGGCCGGGGCCGGCACGGTGCTGGAGCACATGGCGCTGGACTCGGGCGGCGACGCCCCGGGGTGGCGCCGGGTGAACTGGAAGGCCGAGCGGAGGCGGGTCACCGACCTCCTGGACCGCTTCGAGGTCGACGTCGACCCGGCCGCCCCGATCGACACCCTGACCCCCGTGCAGCGGGCCATGGTCGCGGTGGTCCGGGCCGTCGGCTCGCAGGAGCTCGCCGGAGCCGGATCGCACGGTCGAGCGGGGCGGGCCGGCGGGCAGATCCTCATCCTGGACGAGCCGACGGTGTTCCTGCCCCGCCACGAGGTCGGGCTCCTGTTCGCCCTGCTCAGGCGGCTGCGCGACCGCGGCGACGCGGTCCTGCTCGTCTCGCACGACCTCGACGAGATCCTCGAGGTGACCGACCGGGTCACGGTGTTCCGCAACGGCCGCACCGCCGGCACGCGCTCGACCACCGGGGCCACCCGCGACGACCTCGTGCAGCTCATCCTGGGTGCGCGCGACGAGCACGTGGCGAAGGGCGACGCGACCGTGCGGACCGACCGGCCTGCGCTCCTGTCCGCCCGCGGGCTGCGCGGAACCCGGGTCCGCGACCTGGACCTGGACCTGTTCGCCGGCGAGGTGGTCGGCGTGACCGGGCTGGCCGGTTCCGGGTTCGAGGAGCTGCCCGACCTGCTGTTCGGCGCGCGTCCGGCCTCGGGGGGCCGGATCGAGCACGGCGGCCGCGAGGTCGCGCGGCCGACGCCGGCCCGGTCCATGGACGCCGGCGTGGTGCTGATCCCGGCCGACCGCAAGGGTCAGGGCGGGGCGCTGGGGCTGTCGGTCCTGGAGAACGTCTCGCTGCCCTTCCTCACCGGCCGGGCCCGGGGCTTCGCCGTGGACTGGAAGGGGCTCGAGCGCCAGGCGCAGGACACCTGCGACCGGCTCGGCGTGGTCCCCGCCAACCCGCAGGCGCTGTTCGGGCACCTGTCCGGCGGCAACCAGCAGAAGGCCCTGCTGGGCAAGTGGATGGACACGAACCCGCAGGTGATGCTGCTCGCCGAGCCCACCCAGGGCGTCGACATCGGCGCCCGGCGGGAGATCTTCACGCTGATCCGCTCGGCCGTCGCGCAGGGCATGGCGGTGCTGTGCGCGACGTCGGACTACGAGCAGCTGGTGGAGATGGCGGACCGGGTCCTCGTGCTGGACGGCGGCCGGGTCAGCGCCGAGATCACCGGATCGGACATCACCAAGGACGTCCTGGCGTCCGCCGTCTACGCCGAAGATGCAGCGGAGGAAGCATCGTGAGTGCCACACAGGAACAGAAGGCACAGGACCGGAAGGCACGGGAGAAGGACGAGGCCCGGACGCCCGCGTCCACCGCCTCCGCCCGCCGCAGGCGCAAGGCGCCGGCCGAGCCCGAGCGGTTCGCGCTGCTCGGCGTGTGGGCCGTGCTGATCGTCGCGTTCAGCCTGATCGTCCCGCAGACGTTCCCCACCGCGGCCAACGTCTCCAACATGCTGTCGTCGCAGGTCGTGCTGCTGATCCTCGCGATCGGCCTGCTCTACCCGCTGCGGGCCGGCGACTACGACCTGTCCGTGGCCTCGACGCTGAACCTCGCGACCGTCGTGGTCGCGGTGCTCAACGTGCAGCAGGGGTGGGGGATCTGGCCGTCCGTGCTGGTCGCGCTCGTGGCCAGCCTCCTGGTCGGGGTGCTCAACGGGCTGATCGTCACGGTCTTCGACATCAACCCGTTCATCGTGACCCTGGGCATGGGCACGGTCGTGCAGGGCCTGATCTACCTGCTCTCGGACTCGTCGACCATCAGCGGCATCGACCGCGTCCTGTCCGACGCCGTGCTCACCCAGCCGTTCCTGGGCATCCCGATCGGGTTCTTCTACGCGCTGGCCCTCGTCGTGGTCGCGTGGTACGTCTTCGACCACACCGCCTTCGGGCAGCGCCTGCTGTTCGTCGGGCAGAGCCACGACGTGGCCCGGCTCAACGGCGTGAACGTGCCCCGGCTGCGGTGGCGCTCGCTGATCATCTCGGCGGGCTTCGCGGGCCTGGCGGGCGTCGTCTACGCCGGCACCACGGCCAGCGCCGACCCGGTGTCCGGCGCGTCGTTCCTGCTCCCGGCGTTCGCGGCCTGCTTCCTCGGCTCGACAGTGCTGCGGATCGGCCGGTTCAACCCCTGGGGCACGCTGATCGCCGTGTACTTCCTGGTCACCGGCATCACGGGCCTGCAGCTCCTCGGCGCCCAGCAGTACGTGCAGCAGCTCTTCTACGGCGGCGCGCTGGTCATCGCCGTCGTCCTGTCCAAGCTCGTCCGCAGCCGCGGCGAGCGCAAGCGGCGCGCCCAGGCCGCGGCCGTCTGATCCCCCTCTTCTCGCAAGGAGCACCACCATGAAGGCACGCGGAGCCGTCATCCACGAGGTCGGCGCGAAGTGGGAGGTCCAGGACCTCGAGCTCGACGAGCCGCGCGACCACGAGGTCCGGATCAAGGTCATGGCCAGCGGGCTGTGCCACTCCGACGACCACTTCGTGACCGGCGACCTGGCCGTGACCCTGCCGATGGTCGGCGGCCACGAGGGCGCCGGGATCGTCGAGGCCGTCGGGCCGGGCGTCACCAAGGTCGAGGTGGGCGACCACGTCGCCACCCTGTTCATCCCGGCCTGCGGCAAGTGCCGCTACTGCGCCCGGGGTCAGCAGTACATCTGCGACAACGGCGCGGGCATGGAGCACGGCCGCGCGATGGACGGCACCGCCCGCTTCCACGCGACGGACGGCACGGACGTCGGCGGCGTGACCCGGCTGGGCACCTTCGCCAACTACCTGGTCTGCCACGAGAACCAGGCCGTCAAGGTCGCCGACGACATCCCGTTCGAGCTGGCCTGCCTGGTCTCCTGCGGCGTGGCCACCGGCTTCGGCGCCGCGGTCAACGGCGGCCCGGTCCGCCCGGGCGACGTCGTGCTCGTCGCCGGTCTGGGCGGGGTCGGCGCCAACGCGGTCCAGGGCGCCCGGATCGCCGGCGCCGCGCACGTGATCGTCGTGGACCCGGTGCCCTACAAGCAGGAGCGGGCCGAGGACTTCGGCGCCACCGCCGCGTTCGGCTCGATCGCCGAGGCCCGGCCGCTGATCGACCAGCTCACCAACGGGCAGGGCGTCAACGTCGGGATCGTGACCGTCGGCCGGGTCGACGGCGACATCATCGGCGACGTCTTCGCCGCCGTCGGTAAGGCCGGGCGCTGCGTGCTGGTCTCCGTCGGCTCCTCGGACAAGCACCTGGCCGTGAGCCCGCAGGACCTGACCAACTTCGCCAAGTCCATCAAGGGCGTGATGTACGGCGACTGCAACCCGACCGCCGACATCCCGGGCCTGCTGGAGCTCTACCGCAGCGGCGTCCTGCGCCTCGACGAGCTCGTGACCCGCCGCTACTCGCTCGACGAGATCAACCAGGCGGTCGAAGACATGCACGCCGGCCGCAACATCCGCGGCGTCCTCGTCCACCAGCACTGAGCTCCCGTCCCGGAAGAGGAACGACACGCATGACTGCAGTGACCGAGACCCCGGCCGACCTGGCGTCCCGGCCGGTGGAGCACACCCGCCTGCACATCGGGGGCGAGTGGGTGGAGGCCCTCGGCGGGGGTGAGCTCGACACCGTCAACCCGGCGACCGGCGAGGTCTTCACCCGGGTGGCGCTGGGCGAGGCGGCCGACGTCGACCGGGCGGTCGCGGCCGCCCGCACGGCCTTCGAGGAGGGCCCCTGGCCGCGGATGACCCCGCGGGAGCGGGCCGCCGCGCTGTGGCGCCTCGGTGACCTGATCCTCGCCGACGCCCCGGAGATGGCCCGGGTGGAGACGCTGGACCAGGGCAAGCCGTACGCGATCGCGCAGGCGGGCGACGTGCCGTCGGCGGCCGGGCTGTTCCACTACATGTCCGGCTACGCCACGAAGATCGAGGGCGAGACCATCCCGATCTCGGCGCCGGGGGAGTACCTCACCTACACCCGCCGCGAGCCGCTCGGCGTCGTCGGCCTGATCGTGCCGTGGAACTTCCCGCTGGTGATCACCTCGTGGAAGGTGGCACCCGCGCTGGCCGCCGGCAACACCGTGGTGCTCAAGCCCGCCGAGGCCACCCCGCTCTCGGCGCTGCGGCTCGCGCACCTCGCCCTGGAGGCGGGCATCCCGCCGGGCGTGCTCAACGTCGTCAACGGCTACGGCTCGACGGTCGGCGCGGCGCTGGCCGCGCACCCGGGCGTCGACAAGGTGTCGTTCACCGGCTCGACCGCGACCGGCCGCCGGATCCTCGACGCCGCCGGGGGCAACCTCAAGCGGGTCACCCTCGAGCTCGGCGGCAAGAGCGCGAACATCGTCTTCGGCGACGCGGACCTGGAGAAGGCGATCGCCGGGTCCACGGAGGCGATCTTCTTCAACGCCGGGCAGGCCTGCGCCGCGGGCTCGCGGCTGTACGTGCACGACAGCGTGTACGACGAGTTCGTGGCGGGCCTGGTCGAGAAGGCGAAGCAGATCAGGGTGGGCGACGGGTTCGACCCGGCCACCCAGATCGGGCCGCTCGCGAGCCGCGAGCACTTCGACCGGGTGAGCGCGTACCTGGAGACCGGGCGGTCCGAGGGCACGGTGCTGACCGGCGGCGGGCGCGTCGGGGAGACCGGCTACTTCGTGGAGCCGACCGTCATCGCCGACACCGCGGCGGACTCCCGGGTGACCCGCGAGGAGATCTTCGGCCCGGTCGTCGTCGCGCACCGGTTCACCGACGAGGCCGAGGTGATCCGGGCGGCCAACGACACCCGCTACGGTCTCGCGGCCGGCATCTGGACCCGGGACGTGGCCAGGGCACACCGGGTCGCGGCGCGGCTGCAGGCCGGCACGGTGTGGGTGAACACCTACGGCGTCTTCGACCCGAGCATGCCGTTCGGCGGGATGAAGGAGTCCGGCTGGGGCCGCGAGATGGGCCACGAGGTGCTGCACGACTACACCGACGTCAAGACGGTCTGCGTCGACATCCATGGCTGACGGGACGGCCGGGGGGACGGCGCAGGTCGCCCCGCTGCCGATCGACCGCTCCAACCTCACGCTGGCCGACCGGGTCGAGACGTTGCTGCGCGACGCGGTCGTCCAGGGTGAGCACCCGCCGGGCGCCCGGCTCTCCGAGGCGGACATCGCCCGGTCCTACGGGGTCAGCCGGGGGCCGGTGCGCGAGGCGCTGCGCCGGCTGGAGCACCACGGCCTCGTGACGGTCGAGCCGCACCGCGGGGCGTTCGTCCGGACCCTCGACCTGGAGGAGGTCCGGGAGCTGTTCGAGGTCCGCATCGCCCTCGAGGCGGAGGCGGCCGAGCTGGCCGCCACGCGGATCGACGCGGCCGGCGTCGCCGAGCTGCGCGGGCTCGCGCGCACCGCCGGGCAGGAGGTCGCGCGCAGCGGCCGGTCGGGGATCTTCGACACCCACGACCTGCACGACCTCGTGGTCCGGCAGGCGGGCAACCAGCGACTGGCACGCGCCGTCGCACAGGTCAACGCCGAGCTGCGGCTCGCCCGCTCCCGTTCGGGGGCGACCGGGTCGCGTGCGGTCGAGGCCGTCGGCGAGCACGACCGGCTCGTCGACGCCCTGGCCTCGGGCGACGCGCGCGGTGCGCGGGAGGCCATGCGGGAGCACCTCGGTGCGGCCCTGCGCAACACGCTGGCACTGCTCCACCCCACGCTCGCGGACGGGAAGGCCGGATGAGCACGCTCTTCGAACCCTGGAAGCTCGGCCGGATCGAGCTGGCCAACCGGGTCGTCATGGCCCCGATGACCCGCAACCGGGCGGACGTCGCGGGGGTGCTGCCGGACTCGGCGGCCACCTACTACGCCCAGCGCGCCGGGGCCGGGCTGATCGTCACCGAGGGCACCCAGCCCAGCGCCGCGGCGCAGGGCTACCCCGGCACCCCCGGCCTGCACACCGACGACCAGGAGAAGGCCTGGTCCCGGGTGGCCGACGCGGTGCACGCCGCGGGCGGGCGGATCTTCTGCCAGCTGATGCACACCGGCCGGATCTGCCACGAGAGCCTGATCCCCGCGGACGCGCAGGTGGTGGCGCCGAGCGCGGTCCGGGCGGACGTCGAGGTCGCCCGCGCCGACGGCGTCATGGTTCCCGCGCCCGAGCCGGTCGCGCTCGACCAGGCCGGGATCGCGCAGGTGATCGAGGACTTCGCCGCCGCGGCGGCCCGCGCGGTGCGCGCCGGTCTCGACGGCGTGGAGCTGCACGGCGCCAACGGCTACTTGCTGCACCAGTTCCTGTCCCCGGGGACCAACGTCCGCACGGACGCCTACGGCGGCTCGCCCGAGAACCGCGCGCGGTTCGTGGTCGAGGTGACCGCGGCCGTCGCGGACCGGATCGGCGCCGACCGGGTCGGCCTGCGGATCTCGCCCGGCGGTCAGTTCAACGACATGGCGGACAAGGGCAACGAGGACACCTACCTCGCGCTCGCGGAGGCCCTCGCGCCGCTGCGGCCCGCCTACCTGCACACGCTGCGCCGGCGCTCGTCGCCGCTGCACACCGAGCTGCGCCGGCGCTGGCCGACCACCTACGTCCTCAACACCGGCTACCTCGGCGGCAGCGAGCTCGACGACGTCGCACCGCTGGTCGGGGCCGAGACGGACCTGGTCAGCGTGGGGCGGCTGTTCATCTCCAACCCGGATCTCGTCCGGCGCTGGCGCGAGGACATCCCGCGCGCCGAGTGGGACGAGTCGACCTTCTACACGCCCGGGGACGCCGGTTACACGGACTACCCCAGCTGGCAGGGGAGTGACGCATGAGCACCATCCAGGCACCCTTCGACGGCCGGGTCGTGGTGATCACCGGCGCAGCCTCGGGCATCGGGGCCGCCACCGCAGAGGTGTTCCGCGACCAGGGCGCGACCGTGGTCGGCTGGGACCTGAGCGGCACGAAGGAGTACGGCCCGCTCGACCTGACCGACCCGGCCGCCGCGAAGGCCGCCGCCGAGGCCGCGGTCGCCGAGCACGGACACGTCGACGCGCTGGTCAACTGCGCGGGGATCATCACCGAGAACCTGCCGGTCGAGCAGACCGACCCGGCGGACTTCCGGCGCACCTACGACGTGAACGTGGGCGGGATCGTGCATGCCGCCCAGGCGCTGTACCCCGCGCTGAGCGCGGCGAAGGGCGCGATCGTCAACGTCGCCTCCCAGGCGGCGCTGGTCTGCCTCCCGCACCAGTCCGCGTACTCGGCGTCGAAGGGCGCGGTCGCCGCGCTGACCCGCTCGATGGCGATCGACTGGGCCGAGGCCGGGATTCGGGTCAACGCCGTGTGCCCCGGCTTCACGCTCACCCCGATGGCCAAGCAGCAGATGACCCCCGAGCTCGACGCGGCGGTGTCCCGGCGGGTGCCCATGGGGCGGATGTTCGAGCCCGAGGAGATCGGGCGGGTGATCGCGTTCCTGGCCTCGTCGGCCGCGTCCGCGGTGACCGGCGTCGTCATGCCGGTCGACGGCGGATGGACCGCCGGGGAGCCGGCCCTGCCGATGGGAGCGCCGTGAGCCGCATCGCCTATGTGTCCGGGGCGAGCTCCGGCATCGGCCGCGGCGCCGCCGTGCGGCTCGCCGCCGACGGGTACCGGGTCGTGCTGCTGGGCCGGGACGAGAAGCGGCTCGCCGAGGCCGCGGCCGAGTGCGGGCCGGACGCCGTCACCGCGGCGTTCGACGTGGCCGGCGCGGCCGAGGTCGACGCCGAGCTGCCGGGCCTGATCGAGCGCACCGGCGCCCCGGACGTCGTGGTGCACGCCGCCGGGCAGACCGTCGTCGGGGCGCTGGACCAGCTCACCGCCGAGCAGTGGCACCGCCAGCTCGACGTGAACCTGACCAGCATCCACAGCCTCAACCGGCACCTCTGGCCGGCCATGGTCCCCGCGGGCGGATCCATCGTCCTGGTGGCCTCGACGGCGTCCTTCGCGGCGTTCCCGCAGGACGCGGCGTACGTCGCGTCCAAGGGCGCGGTGCTCGCGCTGACCAAGGCCATGGCGCTCGACGGCGCTCCCGTGGGCATCCGGGTCAACGCCGTGTGCCCGGGGTTCATCCGCACCCCCAACCTCGAGGGCTACTTCGACGCCCAGCCCGACCCGGCGGCCGCGGCCGCCGGTGCCGCGGCGGCCGCGCCGATCGGCCGGATGGGCACGCCCGAGGACGTCGCCGGTGCGGTGGCGTTCCTCGTCTCGCCCGACGCGGCCTTCGTCACCGGCACCTCCGTGCTGGTCGACGGGGGGCTGCTGGCCCGCGTTCCGGGCTGATCGCCGACTCGCCGCCGTAAACTGTTGACAGTTGGCAGTTTCCGTTACAGAGTGGCAACACGGGGCGTCGACCGCCCCGGCCGAGCACGATCGATCGACCTCCAGGAGGTTCCATGACCACCCCGGCGCGAACCCTGCGCGCCCTGATCGGGGCGCCGGACCGGCCGCTGGTGCTGCCGGGTGCGGCGAACGCCCTGACGGCGAGGGTGGTGGAGGACGCGGGCTTCGACGCGGTCTACGTGACCGGCGCGGGCGTGACCAACACCTACCTCGGGGTGCCGGACCACGGCATCCTGACCCTCGACGAGCTGTGCGGGCACGTCGACGCCATCTGCGACGTCGTCGGCCTGCCGGTCGTGGTCGACGCCGACACCGGCTTCGGCAACGCGCTCAACGTGCAGCGCACGGTGCGCAGGCTGGAGCGGGCCGGCGCCGCGGCCGTCCAGCTCGAGGACCAGATCAGCCCGAAGAAGTGCGGGCACTTCAGCGGCAAGGACGTCGTGTCGCTCGGCGAGATGGTCGGCAAGGTGCACGCCGCCGTCGACGCCCGCCGCGACGACGACCTGGTGATCGTCGCCCGCACCGACGCCCGGGCGACCGAGGGCCTCGAGGCCGCCTGCGAGCGCGCCGCCGCCTACCTGGACGCCGGCGCCGACGTCATCTTCGTGGAGGCGCCCGAGAGCGCCGACGAGATGCGGTACATCACGACGCAGGTGCCGGGACTGCACATCGCCAACATGGTCGAGGGCGGTCGGACGCCGCTGCTGCCCCGCAAGACCCTGGGCGAGTTGGGCTTCGCGGTGGCGCTGTACGCGAATGCCACGATGCGCGGTGCGGTCGTCGGGATGCGCGAGGTCCTCGCGCACCTCGACAAGCACGGTGACACCCGGGAAGCGGGACACCTGATGATCAGCTGGGAGGACCGGCAGGCGCTGGTGCGCAAGCCCGAGTTCGACCGGCTCGAGGAGCGGTACGCAGCGACCGCGGAACGGAGGCGGGTGCGGTGAGCACGCACGACCTGAGGCTGCGCGGGGGCAGGGCCTTCCAGCACGGCGCCGGCCTGCAGGAGCTCGACGTCCTCGTGACCGGCGGGGTGATCAGCGGGCTGGTGGCCCGGGACGCCGAGGTGGCGGCCGCCGAGGAGGTCGACCTCGCGGGCAAGGTCGTCCTGCCGGGCGGCATCGACCCGCACGTGCACCTGGGCAAGGACATCCGGGTGCCGCGCGACCCCGAGGACGGTGAGCGCGAGACGGCCTCGGCCGTCGCGGGCGGCATCACCTCGATGCTGATCTACCTGATGAGCGCAGACCCCTACGAGAAGGTCTTCGCCGAGTCGGACGCCGCGATGGCGGGCAACTCGCACACCGACTACGGGTTCCACTTCGTGCTCGGCACCGACGAGCAGGTCGCCTCGATTCCGGACTACGTGCGCGAGCTGGGTGTGCCCAGCTTCAAGTTCTTCATGAACTTCCGCGGCGACGAGGGCAAGTACCTCGGCCTGCCCGGCAACGACGACGCGTACATGTACAACCTGCTGGGCAGCGCGGCCGACGCCGGTGCCCTGGTGTGCCCGCACCCCGAGAACATCGAGCTGGTGTGGAAGCTGCGCGAGCAGCCGCGGGACGAGTCGCTCCCGCCGCTCGAGGCCTGGTACCGCAGCCGCCCGCCGGTCGTCGAGGCCGAGGCGGTGCAGCGGGTCGCGTACTTCGCCAGCCAGACCGGTGCCTCGGTCTACGCGGTGCACACGAGCAGCAAGGCCGCGCTGGACGCGATGCGGATGCAGCAGACGGCGTACCCGAACCTGTTCACCGAGACCTGCACGCAGTACCTGACGCTGACCACGGACGCCGACTGCGGCACCTACGGCAAGGTCAACCCGCCGATCCGGCACACCGAGGACGTCGAGGCCCTGTGGGAGGGCGTGCGGTCCGGCGCGGTCGACACCGTCGGCTCGGACCACAACTCCCGGCACCGCACGGCCAAGGAGAAGGACATCTGGACGGCGTCCGCGGGCTTCCCCGGCACCGGCCTCGTCCTGCCGACGACCGTCGGCGAGGGGCTCCGCCGAGGCATCGACCTCGAGCGCCTGGTCGACGCGACGAGCACGCGGGCGGCGCAGCTGTTCGGGCTGTTCCCGCGCAAGGGCACCATCCGGGTCGGCTCGGACGCCGACCTCGCCGTCGTCGACCTCGACGCGACCACCACGGTGCGCGCCGAGACCCAGCACTCCGTGGCGGAGTACTCGCCGTGGGAGGGCCGGGAGATCCCGCTGAAGGTGGTGCACACGCTCGTCCGCGGGCGGTTCGCGGTGCGCGACGGCGAGCTCGCCGCCACGCCCACCGGCACATACCTGTCCCGGACCAACGGCGGCGCCGCGGCGCTCGCCTCGCAGAAGGAGCTCGTGTGACGGATCCCGTGTGGACGGTCGGCGGTGCCGGGGTGATCGACGAGACCACCCTGCGTCACTACGACCTGGCCGGCTTCGGCAAGCCCGTCGGCCTGGGCGCCCGGCCCGCCCTGCTGATCATCGACGTGCAGTACCGCACCGTCGGCACCACGCCCGCCCCCTTCGAGGAGGCGGTCAAGGAGTTCCCGACCAGCTGCGGCGAGGTCGGCTGGGCCGCGGTGGAGCGGATCGCGAAGCTGGTCGCGACCTTCCGGGAGAAGGGCTGGCCGATCCTCTACCCCCACGTCGCGCCCAAGCAGTCCTACGACGCCGGACGACTCGGCGCCAAGGTGCCGGGGATCATGGACATCCCGGCCAAGGGCTACGAGTTCGTCGCCGACGTCGCGCCGGTCGAGGGCGACGTGCTGGTGCCCAAGCGGCACCCCAGCGCGTTCTTCGGCACCCCGCTGGTCAGCTACCTGGTCGAGACCGGTGCGGACTCGCTGGTGGTCACCGGGTGCACGACCTCGGGCTGCGTGCGCTCCAGCGTGGCCGACGCCTTCTCGTACAACTTCCGGGTCAGCGTGCCGGCCGACGCCGTGTACGACCGCAGCCCGGTGGTGCACGAGGTCAACCTGTTCGACATGGCGCAGAAGTACGCGGACGTGACCACCACCGACGCCCTGCTGGGCGCGCTGGCGGAGCTGCCCCCGCGGGCCTGAGCCACGCGGTGCGCGGCCGGGCCCTCAGTCGGGCTCGGCCGCGCGCAGCACGGCGAGGGCGTTGTTGAGCGAGCTCGTCAGATGGGCCTCGAGGAGCGTGGCGGCGTGGTCGCCGTCCCGGTCGTTGAGCGCCGCGACGATGGTCCGGTGCTCGTCGAGGGCGGTCCGGGCGCGCCGGGGCTGGTGTGCCGAGCGGGCCCGGGCCAGCTGGATCTTGCGCCCGACGTCGGTGAGGGCCTGGACCAGCGGGGGGTTCGCCGCCAGTCGCACCAGGCGGGCGTGGAAGTCGGCGTCGGCCGGGTAGGACCCGGTGGAGTCCGAGCCCATGCTGGACTCGGTGTCGTCGAGCATCCGGCCGACCTCGTCGATCCGCTCCTGCGGGGCGTAGCGGGCGGCGAGGCGCACGGCATGCGTCTCCAGCGCGATCCGCAGCTCGTAGAAGTCCGAGAGCTCCCGGGCCGAGAACGAGCGCACGTACACGCCGCGGTGCGTCACGGCCTCGACCAGGCCTTCGCTCGCCAGGCGCTGGATGGCCTCCCGCAGGGGCCCGCGGCTGATCCCGAGCGCCTGCGACAGGTGTACCTCGTTGAGCCGCTCGCCCGGGGCGAGCGTTCCGTCGAGGATCATGTCGCGCAGGACCTCCAGGCTGCGCCCGGCGAAGGTCGCCACGGGGCCCAGCTTGGCTGGGCGGTTCTGCTCGGTCACCGGGTCTCCTCGCCGCGGTCGCGGGCGACGCGGGCGTCCGGTGGGCGGCCCGTCCGGCTGCGATCGCCGATCGGTTCGAACTGTCGACACGTCGAATAGTAACTGAGCTGCTGCGGAGGGCAGTCGAATCGGGTCGCGGATCGCAAACTGTTGACAGTTGTCAGTTTATGCCGCAGCGTAGGCCCGTGCCGCGGGAGCCGCGGCCGGCAGGACAAGGAGGTGCTGGCGGTGAAGACGGGTAGGAGGTCCCCCGCGGGCCGGGAGCGTCCCGGCGACGCGGCGGAGGCCGGGACCACGGCGACGGGCGGGGCCGCGCCGGAGTCGATCGACGGCAGGGTGGTGGCGGCCGGCCTCGTCGGCTCCGTGGTCGAGTACTACGACTTCGGCATCTACGGCTATCTGGCCACGGTGCTCTCGGTGGTCTTCTTCGCGAACGGCACCGACCCCACCACGGCCCTGCTCGCCACCTTCGCGACGTTCGCCGCGGCCTTCGTGCTCCGTCCCCTCGGCGGGCTCCTCTTCGGGCACCTGGGCGACCGCTTCGGCCGCTCGCACATCCTCGCCGCGACGATCCTGTCGATGTGCCTCGCCACGGTCGCCATCGGCGTCCTCCCCACGTATGCCGCGATCGGCGTCGGTGCCGCGTTCCTGCTGGTCGCGGCGCGGTGCGTGCAGGGCGTCGCCTCCGGTGGCGAGGTCGGCGGCGCGGCGGCGTACGTCGCGGAGAAGTCGCCCGCCGCCCGGCGCGGGTTCTTCTGCTCGACCGTCCAGCTCGGGGCGCTCGCGGGCGCGCTGCTCGCGTCCGTCGCGGTCACGATCCTGACCTCGGTGCTGACGTCGGAGCAGCTCGCGGCCTGGGGCTGGCGCATCCCGTTCCTGCTCAGCCTGCCGCTGGGGCTGGTGGGTCTGTGGATCCGGTTCCGCCTCGAGGACTCGGTCTCCGACGACGAGCTCGAGGCGGGGGAGGGGCAGGCGTCCGCTCCCGCCGTCGAGCTCCTCCGGGCGCACCTGCCCGCCCTGCTGCGCACCCTCGGCCTGTCGACGCTGCTGTTCGCCGGCTACTACGTCACCTACGTGTACGCGTCCACGCACCTGCAGCGGACCGGCGGGTTCAGCCCCGCCGCCGCCTTCTGGTCGACCACGGTCACGCTGATGGTGTCCTGTGCCGCCATGCCGTTCTTCGGGAAGCTCTCCGACCGGTGGGGGCGGCGACCGGTGCTCCTGGTGGCCGCGATCGCGTTCGGCGTGCTCGCCGTACCCTGCTTCGCCGTCATGAACGCAGGCGTCCTGGTGCCGGCCGTGCTGGCCCAGGTCGTGCTCGGCCTGCCCGAGTCCGCGCTCATGGGCGTCGTCTTCGCGACGTTCGCCGAGATGTTCCCCTCGCGGGTCCGGTACACCGGCATCGCGTTGGGCTTCAACCTCGCCAGCATGGCGGTGGGCGGCACGGCGCCACTGATCTGCCTGTGGCTGTTGGGGCTGACCGGCAGCCCGCTGGCCCCCGCATGGTTCCTGGTGGCGGCCGCCGTCGTCACAGTGGGGACCGCGCTGACCCTCGCCGAGACCCGCGGCACCGCGCTGCGGACCGGCTGACCCGTACCCCGATCGAGGAAGGACCCCCGTGCCCGAACAGGCCGAAGTGGATGTGGACGTCGTCGTGGTCGGCGCCGGCGGCGGCGGGCTCACCGCCGCGCTCGCCGCGACCAACGGCGGCGCCACCGCCGTCGTGCTGGAGAAGGAGGAGCGCGCGGGCGGCAACACCGCCCTGTCCACCGGCTCCGTGCCCGGCGGCGGGACGCGCTGGCAGGGCGAGGCGGGGATCGACGACTCGCCCGAGCGTCTGGCCGCCGACCTGCTCCGCCAGTCCGGCCCGCACGACGCCGAGGACCTCGTCCGGGTGCTCGCCGGAGCGAGCGCGAACCTGGTCGAGTGGCTGGTCGACACCCATGCGATCGACCTGCGGCTGATCACCGACTACAAGCACGTCGGGCACTCGGTACCGCGGCTGCACGCGCCGCCGTCGCGCAAGGGGCACGCCCTCGTCGCCGACCTGTTGCGGGCGTGCAAGGCCGCGGAGGTCGAGGTGCTCACCCACTCGCCGGTCGAACGGCTCGTCGTCGAGGACGGGGCGGTCCGCGGGGTCGTCGTCTCCGGGGGCCGCTCGGGCACCTACACCCTGCGCTGCCGCGCGGTCGTGCTCGCCGGCAACGGCTTCGGCGCCAGCCCGGACATGATCGCCCGGTTCGCGCCGCAGGCCGCGGGCCTGGAGTACCTCGGCGCCCACGGCAGCACCGGCGAGGCGATCCGTTGGCTGCTCGACCTCGGCGCGACGCTCGGCAACGCCGAGGCCTTCCAGGGCTACGCCGCCGTCGCGAGCCCGCACGGCTCGATCACCTCGTGGACCACTGTCGAGCACGGCGGGATCCTGGTCGACGCGCACGGTGCCAGGATCGGCGACGAGTCGATCGGCTACTCCGGCTTCGCCGCCGACGTCTCGCGGGTCGACGGTCCCGTGCACGTCGTCTTCGACACCTCGATCCGGGACTCCGTCGCCGCGCACGAGGAGGAGTTCGCCGACCTGCTCGCGGCGGGCGGGGTCAAGGAGGCGCCCGACGTCCCGACTCTCGCCGCCGCGATCGGCGTCGACACGGCGGAGCTGCAACGCAGCCTCGACGTCGCCGGGGCCGCGGCCGCCGGCGAGGGCACGGACCCCACCGGCCGCACCGACTGGGGCCGTGGCCCGCTGCAGCCGCCGTACGCCGCGGTCAAGGCGATCCCGGCGCTGTTCCACACGCAGGGCGGGGTCCAGGTCGACGCCGACGCCCGGGTGCTCGGCCAGGCGGGCCCGATCCCCGGCGTGTACGCCGCGGGCGGGGTCGCCGCCGGCGTGAGCGGGCGGGCGGGCGGCGCGGGCTACTCGTCGGGCAACGGGCTGCTCACCGCCCTCGGCCTCGGCATGCTCGCCGGCCGACACGCCGCCGGCCTGCGCTGACCCGGCCCGTTCCGACAGAAGACGAGGAAGACACCGGTGTCCGTCGATCCCCCCGCCCCCGCCCGCCAGTCCCGCAGGGCCGCCCTCGGCAGCTTCGTGGGCACCACCCTCGAGTGGTACGACTTCTTCATCTACGGCACCACCGCCGCCCTGGTGTTCGGGATGTTCTTCTTCCCGACCGAGGAGGGCGTGGTCGGGACCCTCGCCGCCTTCGCGACCTTCGCCGTCGGCTTCGTCGCCCGCCCGCTGGGGAGCATCCTGTTCGGTCACTTCGGTGACCGGCTCGGCCGGCGCAACGTCCTGATCACCACCCTGCTGATCATGGGTGCGGCGACGGTGCTGATCGGCTGTATCCCCTCCTACGCCACGATCGGGGTGTGGGCGCCGGTGCTGCTCGTGCTGTGCCGGATCGCGCAGGGCGTGGCGCTGGGCGGCGAGTGGGGCGGCGCCGCGCTCCTGTCCGTCGAGAACGCGCCCGCCCGGCGGAAGGGCCTGTTCGGGTCGTCGACCCAGATCGGTTCGCCCGCCGGACTGCTGCTGGCCAGCCTGGTGATCGCCGGTGCGTCCGCGTTCAGCGGCGACGCCTTCGACCAGTGGGGCTGGCGGATCCCGTTCCTGGCCAGCGCGGTGATCGTGATCGTGGGGCTGGCCATCCGGCGTGGGCTGGCGGAGTCCACCGACTTCGCCGCGACCGCGGACGCCGGGAAGGTCGAGGCCCTGCCGATCGCCCAGGTGTTCCGCGAGGACTGGCGCTCGGTCCTGCTGGGCGCGGGCCTGGGCGCGGCGAACAACGCCATCTACTACACGGTGGCGACCTACACCCTGGCGTACGTCACCGGAACCCTCGGCGTGCCGAAGGGCGAGACGATCAACCACCTGACGATCGTGTCGGTGTGCTACCTCGTCTCGATCCCGCTCTTCGGCTGGCTGTCCGACAAGGTGGGCCTGCGCAGGCAGGTCGCGGTCGCGGCGGTCTGCGCCGCCCTGTTCGTCTTCCCGTACTTCGCCATGATCGAGACCGGTGAGTCCTGGATCATCCTGCTCGGGATGGTGCTCGGGCTCGCCGTCGTCCAGTCCGCCGCGTACGCGCCCCAGCCGGCGGTGTACAGCGAGCTGTTCCCGGCCCGGACGCGGTACACCGGGGCCTCGCTGAGCTACGCCCTGCCCACGACGATCGTGGGCGGCACGGCGCCGTTCCTGGCCACCTGGCTCTACAGCGTGACCGGCAGCAACACCGCGATGGCCTGGTACGTCGTCGTGCTGTCGCTGCTCGCCGCCGGCTGCGCCTGGGGCGCGCACCGCCGGCACACGGCACAGGAACGCGCGACGGTGACGGAGATGCACCATGCCTGAGCTCGACGACCTGCTGGGCTGGGCCGCAGAACGGTCCGGCGCGGGGGCGGCCGGGCTGCCCGAGCCGGTCCTCCGCACGACGCTCACGATCGTCGCCGACGACGTCGCCGCGATGGTCGGGGCCCACGCCGAGCCCGAGGTGCGGGCGGTCTCGGCCCAGGCCGGGGGCGCGCCGGAGGCGTCCGTGCTGGGACGTCCCGGGGTCCGGGCCGAACGGCGGCGGGCGGCGCTGGCCAACGCCGTGGCCGCCAACTGGACCGAGCTCGACGGCGGCTACCGCCCCGCCACCTGCCACGGGTCGCTGTACACGCTGCCGGCCGCGCTGGCCGAGACCGAGGCGGCCGGCGGGACGCTCGGCGACCTGCTGACCGCAGTCGCCGTCGGGTACGAGGTCGTCACCCGGGTCGCGCGCGCGTACCGCCCGCCGCTCCCGCTGGTGCTCCACCCGCACGCCACCCTGTCCCCGATCGGCGCGGCCGCCGCGGTGGCCGCCGCCCGTCGGCTGCCCACGGACGAGTTCTCCCGGGCGGTGCTCGGTGCGGCCTCGATGTCGCTCACCGGCCCGTTCGGACACGCCACCGAGGGCGCCACGGTGCGCAACGCCTGGGCGGGTGCCGGCGCGCAGCTCGGCTTCGTCGCCGTGGACATGGCCGCGGCCGGGCTGATCGCGAGCCCCGCGGTGCTCGACGAGGTGTTCGGCCGGGTCGGTGGCGCCACCGCGGACCCGGCCGCGCTCACCGCGGACCTGGGGGAGCGCTACGCGGTGCAGGACGGCTACCAGAAGCCCTACGCCTGCTGCCAGTACCTGCACTCGAGCGTCGAGGCCGCCGCGCTGATCGCCGCCGGCTCGGCCGGCACGAAGGTCGAGCGGATCGACGTGCGGGCCCACCCCCTGGCCGCCGCCCTGCGGAACGCCGAGCCGGAGACCACGCTGGCCGGACGCTTCTCCCTGCCCCACGCCGTCGCCACCGTCCTGGCTGCACGGGACACGGCCGCCACGGTGTTCTCCGGTGCCTCGCTCCGGGACCCGGAGGTGGCCCGGCTCCGCTCGGTCGTCGCGATCGAGGAGTGGTCCGATCCACCCGCGCCGCCGCACGACCGGCCGGCCACGGTCCGGGTGACCCTCGCCGACGGCCGTGCCCTCACGGAGACGGTCCTGTCGGCCTCCGGGGGACCGGACCGCCCCCTCACGCGCGAGGAGCTGCTCGCCAAGTACCGCACGCTCACCGGGGACGTCCGGCCCGGCTTCGCCGACCGGCTGCAGGTGCTCACCGATCCGTCGTCGCCCCTCGATCCCGGCGCCCCGCTGCGCCCGGTGCTGGACGACCTGCTGGCCGAGGGGGACCGATGACCCGCACGACCGCGGAGATCCTGGCCGACGGCGTGCTCGGCCTGCCCGAGCGCCTGCCGGAGCCGGCCGAGGAGGCCGCCCGGTTGCACCTGCTCGACGCCCTCGGGGTCGGGCTGGCCGCCTCCCGGCTCGGGCCCGCGGCGGGCCTCCTCGGCGTCGCGCGCCCGGACGGGCCGTGCACCGTGCTCGGCGCCGCCACCGGCACGACCCCGGCCGACGCCGCACTCGTGAACGGCACCCTCGTGCACTCGCTCGAGTACGACGACACCCACACCGGTGCGGTGATGCACGGCAGCAGCGTCCTCGCCCCGGCGGTGCTCGCGGCCGCCGAGGCCGGGAAGGCCACGGGACCGGAGACGGTGCGCGCCTTCGCCGCCGGGTGGGAGGTGCTGGTCCGGCTCGGGCTGGCCACCCCGAGCGGCTTCCAGCGCGCCGGGTTCCAGGGCACCTCGGTCGCCGGGCCGGTCGCCGGCGCCGTCGCGGTCGGCCTCCTCGCCGGCCTCGACCGTGAGGGGCTGCTCGACGCCGTCGCCGTCGCCGCGAGCTTCTCCGCGGGGAACTTCACGTTTCTCAGCCGCGGCGCGTCGAGCAAGGCGGCCCAGGCCGGCATCGCCGCCCAGGCGGCCATCTCCGCGGTGCAGCTCGTGCAGGGCGGGATCACGGGAGCCCGCGACGTCTTCGAGGGCGGCCGGGGGTTCTTCGGCCTCTACGCCGGGGACCCGACGGCGGCGGACCGTCTCGGTGGGCTCTGCGCCGACCTCGGATCCCGGTGGCACCTCGCGGACGCGGCCTTCAAGGGCCTGCCGTGCTGTCACTTCCTGCACCCGTTCGTCGAGGCCGTGGCGAGGCTCGGGCTGGGGGAGGACGGGCACCGGGGGATCGCTCGCATCCTCTGCCGCGTCCCGCAGGGACAGGAGGCGGTGATCGCCCTCCCGTGGGAGGCCAAGCAGGCCCCGGCCCGCGCCGACGAGGCCCGCTGGAGCCTGCCCTACGTGGTCGCGCTGCAGGCGGTCCGCGGCCGGGTGCTGCTGTCCGACTTCGCCGGTCCTCCGGATCCCGAGGTGCTCGCCGTCGCGGCCCGGGTCGACTGGGAGCCCTGGCCCGACTCCGGGTACCCGGCGCTGTTCCCCGCGGAGATCGAGGTCGTCCGCACCGACGGCAGCGTGCGGACCGTCCGGATCGACGACGTCGACGGGGGTGCCGGCCGTCCGTGGGCTTCGGAGCGGGTGGTCGAGAAGTTCCTCCGCAACTGCGAGGCGACCGAGCTGCCGGCGGACCGGTCCGCCGGGTTCGCGGCGGAGGTGACGGGATCCGGTCTCCCCGACCCGGGCATGCTGCGGTCCCTGGTCACCGAGACGGGGTGAGTCGGGGGGCCGCCACGAGCCGTGAGGCGGCCGGTCCTCCCGGGCCGTCGCGGAGCCCGGACGCCGGGTTCAGCGGGGGAGGGTGAGCTCGGGCAGCTCCGTGGCGCAGACCTGGCGGAGGGCGTCGAGACCCGCGGAGACGGCCGGCCGTCCCGCCGATCCCGCGCGGATCGCGGTGAGGACGTGCCGGGTGGGCAGGGGCGGGCCGGCGACCGGGATCCGCCGGATGTCGTGGCGGCCGGGGAGGTCGGCGAGGCGGGGGACGAGGGCGACGCCGAATCCGGCCGCGACCAGCGCGGCGCCGGTGTCCCACTCGTCGGCGTGGTGGGCGACGGTCGGCTGGAAGCCCGCGCTCGTACAGGCCAGGACGACCAGCTGGTGGTAGGCGCCGCCCGGCGACCCGACGATCCAGGGGTCGGCGGCGACCTCCTGCAGGGCGACGGCGTCCCGGCCGGCCAGCGGGTGTCCGGGACCCACGAGGACGTCGAGCGGCTCGGTGTAGAGCGGCTGCTGTTCGAAGGCGGCGTCCGAGCGTGGCGGGATGTCGGGTGTGGCCACGACGACGGCGACGTCGACCTCGCGGCCGGCGAGGAGGTCGAAGGCGCGAGCGGGTTCGTGCTCGCACAGTCGCACCGCCAGCGCGGGGTGGTGGCGGCGGAGGTGGACGAGCGCCCGTGGGGCGACGACCGCGGCGGCGGTGGAGAAGCCGCAGAGGCGAAGCGACCCGGTGAGGTCGCCCGTGCGGTGCGCGGCGAGGTCGGCCTGCGCCCGTTCCCAGGCGGCCGTGAGCGAGACGGCGTGCTCCAGCAGGGTGTGGGCCGCGGGGGTGAGCCGGACCGTGCGGCCGACCGGCTCGAGAAGGGCGACGTCGAGCTCGCGGGAGAGGGCCTGCATCTGGTGCGAGACCGCCGAGGGCGTCAGTCGGCACACCTCGGCCGCGGCCGTGACGGTGCCGTGGCCCGCGATGGCCTGGAGGACCCTCAGCCGCCGATCGATCATGTACGAAGCGTACAAGGTCAGCTGCACCAAGTTCAGATGGACGTGAACGTTCCGTCGCCATGACACTCCTCCCACGACAGGCCGGTGCGGGGTGCGAGGCCGGCCTGTGCTCGTCACTCATCGGGGGTGGACGTGGACCGTTGTCAGGTGATCGTCGTCGGCTGCGGGGGCCTCGGCTCGGCCGCGCTGTACCGGCTGGCCCGTGAGTTGGGGAGCGGGGTGGTGGGCCTGGAACAGTTCGCGCTCGGGCACGACCGCGGTGCCTCGCAGGACCACTCCCGGATCATCCGGCTCGCGCAGCACCAGCCGCAGTACGCCGCCCTGGCCGGGCCGGCCTACGCGGCGTGGGCGGAGGTCGAGGCCGAGTCGCAGCAGACGCTCGTGACCCGCACCGGTGGCCTCGTCATCGAGGACCGCGAGGTGCGGCGGGGCATCGACTCCGGGACCCGCAACATCGAGGGCTACACGGCGGTGTTCGACGAGTTCGACGTCGACTACGAGCTCCTCGACGCCGACGAGCTGCAGAGCCGCTGGCCGCAGTTCCGGCTCGACGGCGGCGAGCAGGCGCTCTACCAGTCGGAGTCCGGCATCGTCGACGCCGCCCGGGCCAACGCGGTGCACGTCGCCCTCGCCCGGGCGCACGGCGCACAGGTCCACGAGCACACTCCGGTCCGGAGGGTGTGCCCCGACGGCGACGGCGTGCTGGTGGAGACCGACGACCGGACCTACCGCGCCGACCGTGTCGTCGTCGCCGCCGACGCCTGGACCAACCAGGTGCTGCGGGACTGCGGGGTCCGGTTGCCCCTGACGGTGACCCAGGAGCAGGTCACCTACTACGCGACCCCGCACCTCGCGGAGTTCTCGCCCGCCCGGTTCCCGGTGTTCATGTGGCACGGCGAGCACAACTTCTACGGTTTCCCCGTCTACGGCGAGGTCGCCACCAAGCTCGGCCAGCACATGGGCGGGCACGAGACCACCGCCGACGACCGCACCTTCGAGCCCGATCCCGTGCGGCAGAAGCGTTACGCGCGGTTCGTCGAGCAGCACCTGCCGCGCTTCGGCGGCCCCGAGCTCTACACGAAGACCTGCCTCTACACGGTGCCGCCAGACCAGGACTTCGTGCTCGACACGGTCCCGGACCATCCGCAGATCACCGTCGCCGTCGGGGCCGGCCACGCCTACAAGTTCGCCGCGCTCCTCGGCGAACTGCTCGCCGACCTCGCCCTCGACCGGGCTCCCGCCCATCCGATCGAGGCCTTCTCCCTCACCCGGAGGGCGCTCACCGACCCGACGTTCGCGCGGTCCTTCCACGTCTGAGAGAGGCCTCCGCACCACACCCTCGGAAGGGACCCACTGGAATGAGCAGCGCGCCGAGCACCGGGACCGCCACCGGGGCCGGGGATCCTTACGGGCCGCCCTATGCGGCGCTGCCGGCCCGCCCGGTCGACCCGGCGTCGTTCACCGACGAACGGCTGTACGCCCACACCCGGCTGCCGGTCGGGTCGGCCTCGACGCTGATCCCCGACGCCTACACCAGCCCGGAGTTCTTCGCCCTCGAACAGGAGAAGGTCCTCGCCAGCAGCTGGGTCGCGGTCGGGTGCACCGCCGACCTCGACCGGTCCGGCGCGTGCCTGGTCGCAGAGGTCGCCGGGCGCTCCGTCATCGTCACTCGCAACCGCGCCGGCGAGCTGCGCGCCTTCCACAACGTCTGCCGGCACCGGGCCGCCGCGCTCCTCGCGGCGGACGCCGCCCACGTCGGGCGGGGCGACCGGATCCGGTGCCCGTACCACGCCTGGGCCTACGACCTCGACGGCGCGTGCCTGGGCACACCGCTCTTCGCGGGCTCCGACATCCCTGCCGGCCAGGAACCGGTCTTCGACACCGCGCCGGCCCACGACTTCGACCGGAGGGACTACGGGCTGCTCCCCGTCGCGGTCGACAGCTGGGGCTTCCTGGTGTTCGTCTGCCTCGAGCCCGACCCGGCCCCGCTCGCCGACCATCTCGGCGACCTGCCGCAGCGGTTCGCCGCCTACGAGCTCGACCGGTGGCGACCGGAACGCCGCCGCACCTACGAGGTCGCCGCCAACTACAAGCTCGTCGGCGAGAACTTCATGGAGTACTACCACCTGCCCTGGGTGCACCCCGAGCTCAGCAAGGTCTCGCGGTTCTCCGACCACTACCGCTGGCAGGGCACCGGCATGTACACGGGCATGTGCACCACCCCCGTCTCCCGGAACGGCGACGCCGGCGGCTGGGACGGACTGCACCCGGTCGGCTCTCTCACCGGGCCGGACGCCGAGAGTGGCCGCTTCGTCTGGCTGTTCCCGACCACCGCGTTGGTCGTGCTGCCCAACCACGCCTTCGTCCTGTTCACCCGGCCCGTCGGCCCGGCCCGGACCGTCGAGACCGCGGTCCTGCTCTGCCATCCCGACTCCCTGGCCCATCCGGACCGGGAGCCCGGCCTCGACCAGCTCGAGAAGTTCTGGGACCTCGTCAACCGCCAGGACCTCGAGATCGTCGAGCGCGTCCAGGAGGGCCTGCGGAACCCCGCCTACCGCGGCGGGCGGATGTGCTTCCGGTTCGAGGAGCCGCTGCACCGCTTCCAGAACATGATCGCCGACCGCATGGTCGGTCTGCGCCGGGTTCCGGAGGGCGACGCCGACACCGCACTGCGGATGTTCCCGGACCCGCCCACGCCGGACTGAGGCGGCCGGCTACGCGGCGCCCCTCGTCGCGGGCTCCTCGGCGGCCCGCCGGGTGAGCACCAAGGGGGCGTCCTCGGTGACGGCGACCGTGTGCTCGGAATGGGCCGTGCGTGAGCCGTCGGCCGACCGGATGGTCCAGCCGTCGGGGTCGTAGACGATCCGGTCGGTCGTGCGCGCGAACCAGGGCTCGATCGCGAGGGTGAGGCCGGGCCGGAGCGTCAGGCCGCGCCCCGCCCGGCCCTTGTTGGAGAGGTGGGGATCCTCGTGCATGGTGCGGCCGATGCCGTGACCACCGAACTCGTCGTTGACCGGGTAACCGTGGTCATCGGCGACCGCCGAGATGGCCGCCGAGATGTCGCCCAGGCGGTTGCCCGGACGCGCCACCTCGATCGCCGCCTCCAACGCCTCCTCGGTGGCCCGGACGAGCCGCAGGTCCTCCTCGGCGGCGGTGCCGACGACGACCGTGCGCGCCGAGTCGGCCACCCAGCCGTCGATGCCGACCGCGAGGTCCGCGGTGAGCACGTCGCCGTCGCGCAGCGTGTAGTCGTGGGGCAGCCCGTGCAGGACGGCGTCGTTCACCGCCAGGCAGATGACGTTGCGGAACGGGCCGCGCCCGAACGACGGCGCGTAGTCCCAGTAGCACGACTCCGCCCCGCGTCGCTCGATCATGCGGCGTGCGTGGAGCTCCAGGTCGAGGAGGTTGACGCCCACGTCGGCGAGCCGGCCGACCTCGGAGAGCACCTCGGCGACGAAGCGCCCGGCCACGTGCATGCGCTCGATCTCCGCAGGCGTCTTCAGTTCGATCACGAATACCTCGCGTCCCGAGTGTCGGTATAGTTATACCGATACCCTAGCACGCTCCGGTATAATAATACCGCTCGCGGGTTCCCGGCGTGCCGGCCTCGCCGCTCGGCCGCCCGGGGCCGGCCGCGGGCAGGATGAGCCCGTGGGTTCCCGCGCCGCGCCCGGACATGCCTATGGTCGGAGGATGACGGCACCGACCTCGCCGCGCGTCCTGGTGATCGGCCTCGACCCCTACCGGGTCCCCGGCCCCTGGGACCCGGAGCCGGTCGCCACCGCGATCACGGAGTGGACGGCGCGGTTCGCCGAGCAGGGGATCGACGTCCGAAACTGCCTCATCGGGCTCGACGGCAGCGACGACGTCGAGGCCGTCGTCACCGCGGCGCTGCGGGACCACCCCTGGGAGTGCGTCGTGGTCGGCGGCGGCATCCGGAAGCACGAGGAGCAGCTGGACCTGTTCGAGACCGTCGTCAACCTGGTCCACCGGTACGCGCCGGACGCCGCGATCGCCTTCAACCACACGCCGTCGGACGTCGTCGAGGCGGCGGTGCGCCGACTCCCGTGAGCGACGGGAGCGGGCCTGCCCGGAACGCCCCGTGGGTTCGATGGGACAAGGGTCGCGTCACTATGATGGCGGGATGCCCCGCTGGCGACCGGATGCGCGAGAACGGCTGGTCCTGGCCGCGCTCGACCTGTTCACCGAGCAGGGCTACGACGACACCACGGTCGCGCAGATCGCGGAGCGCGCCGGGCTGACCAGGAGCACGTTCTTCCGGCACTTCCCCGACAAGCGCGACGTCCTGGCGGCCGGCCAGGACACGCTGTCCCGCCTGCTCTCCGACGGCATCGCGGCCGCACCCGACGACGCCACGCCCCTGGCCGCGGTCGCCGCGGGCCTGGAGGCCGCGGGGCGCGCCATGACGTCGTTCAACCGCGAGCTCGCGCCGAAGCTCGGCGCCGCCATCGCCGCCAGCACCGAGCTCCAGGAGCGCGACGCGCTCAAGCAGGTCGGGCTCGCCGCGGCGATGGCCGCGGCCCTGCGCGCCCGTGGCGTGCCGGACCCGGCGGCCGGCCTCGCCGCCGAGCTCGGCGTCCTCGCCTTCAAGACGGCGTACGCCCGCTGGTCCGCGCCCGACAACCGGCAGGAGCTCGGCGAGCTGGCCCGCGCGTCGCTCCTCGAGCTGCACGCCGCGAGCACCGAGCTCACCTGAGCCGACCCGGGATCAGGCCTCGGCCCTGCGCCCGACCAGGTGGAACGCGCGGCTGAGCTGCCGGTACGGGTCGCGGGACGCGGCACGCAGCTCGACCTCGGCGACGGCCGCGACGTCCGTGGTGTCGAGGGGGAGCTCCGTCCAGTCGCTGAACAGCCACACGCCGTACCAGCTCTCGACCTCGATCCCGCCCTCGTGGAGCAGGGCCGACAGGTCCTCGACGGTGTCGCCGCGGGTCCGCGCCCCCAGCACGCCGATCTCCGAGTCGGCGTCGAAGGCGGCCAGGGCGTCGGCCCATCGCCGCTCGAGCGCCGGGCGCACCGCCAGCGTCCTCGCGTTCAGCGCCATCAGCGACACCACGCCGCCGGGTCCGGCGCACCGGCACACGGCCTCCACCATGGGGCCGGGATCGTCCAGGTACAGGAGCACGCCGTGGCAGAGGACGGCGGCGAACCGCCGACCGCGGGTCAGGACGTCGGCCTGCTCGCCCGCGCCCTCGACCAGGCGGACCCGCCGGCGCACGTCCTCCGGCTCGGCCCGCAGGCGCTGCTCCGCCCGCGCCAGCATCGCCGCGGACGGGTCCAGCACGGTGACCTCGTGGCCGAGCCGGGCCAACGGCACCGACTGGTGCGCGGCGCCACCGCCCACGTCGAGGACCGGAGCGGGCGGCGGCGGGAGGTGCCGGAGCAGCTGCCGGTGCAGGACGTAGGTCCGCACCCGGCCCTTGACCGTGGCGTACGCGCCGTCGACGAACGCGTCGGCCAGCGAGGCCCAGGGGTCCTCAGTCACCCTCGGCGACCGTGGGGATCTCGACGCAGTCGGCGCCGCATCCGGGCCCGGGGTCGGGCGCGGCGGCGGGCCGGTGCAGGACCGCCCGCGTGGGCGTGACGACGAGGGCGTCGCCGGACAGGCTCGATCCTCCGTCGACGATCAGCGAGTACCCCTCGGCGGAACCCGGCGGCCAGACGAGCGTCACGACCGGGCGTGCCGCCAGGTTGCCGCGGGTCCGGCGCCCGAGATCGCCGACGACGAGGCCCGTGTCGGTGACCACCGGGGACACCGCGGTGACGTGGGGCCTGCCGTCGTCGCCGATCGTCAGCAGGTAGGCGAAGTCGTAGCGGGCGACGGTCGAGGCCAGTTCGTCGGTGGGAACGGCGATGCTCACCCGGTCGAGCCTAGGGTCGGGCCCCGCGACCGCGCAGCAGGTCGAGGGACCCGGCCCCTCGGCGTGGACCGCGCTTGCCGGGCCGGCAGCTCACGGCCCCGGTCCGGGGTGGAGGTGCCCCGGGTTCCGCCGACCACCGTGATCACCCTCAGGACCGGACGAACTCCAGGAGGTCGGCGTTGATCGTCTCGGCCTCGGTGGTCGGCATGCCGTGCGGGAAGCCCGCGTAGGTCTTCAGGGTGCTGTTCCGGACCAGCTCCGCCGACAGGGGGCCGGAGTCGGCGTAGGGGACGATCTGGTCGTCGTCGCCGTGCATCACCAGCACCGGCACTGTGATCCTCTTCAGGTCCTCGGTGAAGTCGGTCTGGGAGAAGGCGACGATGCCGTCGTAATGCGCCTTCGCGCTCCCCGTCATCCCCTGCCGCCACCAGTTCCGGATGATCGCCTCCGAGGGCTCCGCCCCGGGGCGGTTGTAGCCGTAGAAGGGCCCCGACGCCAGGGCCAGGTAGAACGCGGACCGGTTGGCGGCCAGCTGGGCCTGCAGGTCGTCGAAGACCTTCTTCGGCAGGCCGCCGGGGTTGGCGTCCGTCCGCACCATCAGTGGCGGCACGGCGCTGATCAGCACCGCCTTCGCCGCGCGGCCCTCGCCGTGCCGCCCGAGATAGCGCGCCACCTCGCCGCCGCCCGTGGAGTGCCCGACGTGCACCGCGTCCCGGAGATCGAGGTGGGCGGTCAACGCGGCCAGGTCGTCGGCGTAGTGGTCCATGTCGTGGCCGTCGGCGGTCTGGGCGGAACGGCCGTGCCCGCGGCGGTCGTGGGCGATGACCCGGTACCCCTGCTGGAGGAAGAACAGCATCTGGGTGTCCCAGTCGTCGCTCGAGAGCGGCCAGCCGTGGCTGAAGACGATCGGTCGTCCCGAGCCCCAGTCCTTGTAGAAGATCTCCGTACCATCGGGCGTGGTGATCGTGGCCATGGGTGCCTCCGGTTGGTCCAGCCGCGCGGCCGCGGACGCGCGCCGGCCGCGTCCTCCCACTGTGGTGGCGGGCCACCGGGCCGGATACCGCCGAGTGACGCCGTGGGTGCTCTGGTGTGTGGCGGGACGCCCGGTCGGCGACCGGGCCCCGGCTCAGCGCTGCGTCATCTCGGCGGCGGGGCGGGATCCGGGCTCCCGAAGATCGCCGTGCGGATGGCGGTGATGGCCCGGTCGAGACGGTGGACCACGCGGCGCAGCTCGGCCTCGGCGCCGGGATGGCGACCGGCGAGCGCGGTCAGGGTCAGGGCGAGCGAGGACAACTCGAGGATCACCTCGTTGCGCAGCGTGTCCGCCATGCGTTCGGCCTGGTCGGCGCGAGCGCGCAGGCGTTCGGTCCGTGCGGTCTCCGCAGCGTGGTCGGTGAGGCGGTCGCGCATCGTCGCGACGCCCCGGCCGACCGTGGCGAGCTCGCGCAGGCCGTCGTCGCGGATGGGGTGGTCGTGGTCCCCCGCGGCGACGGCGGCGACGTCGTCGCCGAGCCGGGTGAGGGGAGCGAGCACCCAGCGTCGCTGCAACCGCACCGCGACGATCCCGAGGGCCACCCCGAGGAGGGCCACGGCGACGAGGACGCCGACGAGACGACGGCGGGCCGCCTCGGCGTCGGCCGCGGCGGCGCCCGCCTCGGCACTGATCTGCGTGCGGAGCGTGTCGACCCGCTGACGGAGCACGTCGAAGCGGTTCTTGCCCACCCCCTGAGCGGCGAGCGCCGACGCCTGGGCGACGTCACCCGCCCGGCGGAGGTCGATGAAGGGCCGGGCGGCGTCGGTCGTCCAGCCGTCGTGGGCGGCGACGACGGCCTTCAGGTCGTCGGCCAGTTCCGGGACCTCGGTGCCGAGCGCTCGCTGTTCGGCTGCGATCCGCGGTGACGCGGCGGTGTACGGCTCCAGGAAGCCCTCCTGTCCCGTGAGGACATAGCCCCGCAGGCCGGTCTCCTGGTCGACGTAGGCGCTCTGCAACCGCTCCACCGAGGTCAGCGCAGGGCCGAGGCGCTCCATCATCACCCCGTCGGCGGTGGTGGCCTGCGCCATGTTGACCACCGCCACCGCGAGCAGCCCGAACAGGGCGACCAGCACGACCAGCACCAGGGCCTGCATGCGCCCGCGGAGGGAACCCGGGAGGTCGGCCGGCCATCGTCGCCGTTGTCGCCGGCGGTCCGCGGCAGGACCGGCAGGCCGCCCACGGTCGGGATGCTCCACGTCGCCTCCTCGGGGGAACCTCGACGGTCGAGAGAGTTCCGAAAGGAGCCCGGCACGGCAAGACCGGGGCGGTGTGCCGGCGACCAGGGCGCGACCCAGCCGGTTCCGGGCTCGAGGAAGGGGGAGCGTCAGCGGGGGGCGGTCCCCGGTCCACCGGCCACGCCGGCGGCAGACGACGGCCCCCGGCGACCGGTCACGGCACCCGTCCGTGGCCGAGTCGAGGATGACGAACGTCCCGTCGACCGTGGAGCGGACCCGCTTCAGCAGCGTGGCCCCCGGCGGCACGACCAGCGTCATCCGCCGGCTCGGCCTGCACGTCGAGTGCGTCGGCGGGCGCGCCGCCGGCGCGGTTCAGGCGGGGCGCCGCCCACCCGGCTCGTGGTCGCGGGGGTGCAGGACGAGGGCGCACACGGCGAGCAGGCCGCAGGCCGCCGAGACGGCCGGGAGGTGGAGGACGACGGCCGCGGTCATCAGCAGCAACGGCACCAGGATCATCAGGTCCCGCCCGCAGCCGGGGTGGACCGGCGCACGGAGGGTCCGGAGTCGTCGGTCGAGGCCCGGGTCCTCCGCGGTGAGCGCGCGTTCGATCGCCGCGAGTTCCCGTCGTTCCCGCTCGGTCACCATCACGCCTCCCGGCCTGCGTCGCGAGCCCCGTGCCCCGGGAACGGTGCGTACCCAGAATAGTTGCGCG
The DNA here is from genome assembly GCF_021343995.1 of Pseudonocardia terrae. Classification (GTDB taxonomy): domain Bacteria; phylum Actinomycetota; class Actinomycetes; order Mycobacteriales; family Pseudonocardiaceae; genus Pseudonocardia; species Pseudonocardia terrae. The sequence continues at coordinate 99,606 of NZ_JAJTTE010000009.1, forward strand.
AGCGCACACGAGTGGAGTGAGCTGGGTCACGCCGACGGCGCGAGCGGCCGGGCGGTTGCGTCGGCGCAACCTTTGAGTATCGTCGGTCACCTTCATCGACCGGGGCCGACCCGGTCGTCGGTTGCTGCCGGGGCAGGGTGATGCCGCGATGTCCACGACGGTCGGGCCGGAGTCCGGACGCGGTCTCGTCCGGCTCCGAGCGGGTCTCGGCGGCGAGATGCTGGCCGAGTTCCTCGGGACGTTCGTCCTGATCATGTTCGGGCTGGGGTCGGTCGCCGTCGCGGTGGTCGGGCTACCCGGCTCGGGTCGGCAATCCGTGCCCTTCGGCGCCGCGAACTGGCTGATCATCGCCTGGGGATGGGGGATGGCCGTCGTGTTCGGGGTCTACGTCGCCGGTGGCATCAGCGGCGCGCACCTGAACCCGGCCGTCACACTGGCGATGGCCGTGCGGCGGGGATTCTCCTGGGCCCGCGTGCCGGCGTACTGGTTCGCCCAGGTGCTGGGGGCGTTCGCGGCCGCGGCGCTCATCTACGCCGTGTACCGCAACGCGATCGACGCGTTCAATCTGACCAACCAGATCGCCTCCCGCAGCCAGTCGCTGTCCACCTTCGCCATCTTCGCGACCTTCCCGGCCAGCTACTTCAACGGCGGCCTGTGGGGGCCGCTCATCGACCAGATCGTCGGCACCGCACTGCTGCTCGGGCTCATCGCCGCGTTGATCGACAACCGCAACCAGGCGCCGCGGGCGAACATGGCCGCGCTCCTGGTGGGGTTCGTCGTGGTCGCCATCGGGTTGAGCTTCGGCACCAACGCCGGCTACGCGATCAACCCTGCCCGCGACCTCGGCCCCCGGCTGCTCACCTACATCGAGGGATGGGGGCAGCTGGCGTTCCCCGGTCACGGGACGTACTTCGACCACTACTGGTGGGTGCCCATCGTCGGGCCGCTGATCGGCGGCGTGATCGGCATCTGCGCCTACGACCTGCTCGTGGGCAGCACCCTCGTCACCCGCCTGCGCCTCGGCGAGGAGGCGGAGCCCGGGCGCGTCCCGGAGCCGGACGAGGACTGACCCTCCGGCGCCACCCGGACTTGACGGGCAGCACGCGCCGCGGCGCCTACGGTCGCGGACGTGCAACGGGGTCAGCACGGTGTGCCGTGCCGCCACGCCGTCACGGACGGGCTAAGGTCCCGCGTCGTGCGTGGAGAGGATCGGCCCGGGACGACCAGGCGGAGCGTTCTGCGGGCCGCCGTGGTCCTGCCGCTGGCGGCCGCGTGCTCCGCGCCGTCCGGATCGACCGCGCCGTCCGGATCGACCGCGCCGTCCGGATCGGCCGCGCCACAGGCCGGCCCTGCCCCGTCGGCCGCGACGTCCGCCGCCGCGACCCCGTCGGCCCGCCCGCCGACCGGTGAGGTCGAGCGGGCCACGAGCGGTCGTCCGGAGGTGGCGCTGACCTTCCACGGTGCGGGGGACCTCGATCTCGCCCGGAAGGTGCTGGGCACGCTGCACGACCGCGGTGCCGGGGTGACCGTGCTGGCCGTCGGCACGTGGCTGCAGCAGTCCCCGGACGCCGCCCGGATCGTCACGGACCTGGGGCACGAGCTGGGCAACCACACGTGGTCGCACCGCGACATCGACGGGCTGGCCGAGAGCGCCGCCCGGGTCGAGATCGAGCGGTGCCGCGACCTCATCGCCGCGGCGACGGGCGGCCCGGGGGCGTTCTTCCGGCCGTCGCAGGCCCAGCACGCCACACCGGAGGTGCGGGCACTGGCCGCGGCGGCGGGCTATCCGACCGTGTTGTCCTACAACGTGGACTCCAGGGACTTCACCGATCCCGGCGCCGCCGCGATCCGCCGCAACGTCGCGACCGCGACCGCCGGCAGCGTCGTCAGCATGCACCTGGGCCACCCCGGGACCCTGGCCGCGCTGCCCGGCCTTCTCGACGACCTCGCCGCCCGGGGGCTCACCCCGGTCACGGCGACCAGACTGTTCGGCTGAACGTGGGGGTACTCGGGTGAACGCTCGTCGAAGGCTGGCGACGGCGGCGGTGCTGGCGGCGACGGTGGTGCTCGCGGGATGCAGTACGGGCAGCGGGTCGACGGCCGGGGCGACGGCAGCACCCCCGTCGGCGGCCTCCCCGTCGGGAACGACGGCGGCGACCCCGTCGCCCGCGGCGGGGGTGGACGGGCTGCCGGGCATGCCGCCGGTGACGGACGCGCACAACGTCTACGCCGACGCGGGGGCGAACATGCTCTCGGACGCCGCGAAGGCGGCGAAGCCGCTGGTCTACGTACCGCACACCAAGTCCGGCGAGGTCCGGGTGATCGACCCGACGACGTTCGCCACGGTCGGCACCTACCGGCTGGGCGGGGAGCTGCAGCACGTCGTGCCGTCGTGGGACATGCGCACCCTCTACGCCACCGACGACACGACCAACAAGGTCGTGCCCTTCGACCCCGTCACCGGCAAGCCCGGCGCCGCGATCCCGGTGCAGGACCCGTACAACATGTACGCCACCCCGGACGGCACCTCGGCGATCTCGGTGGCCGAGGCGCAGAAGCGGCTCGTGTTCTACGACCCGCACACCTGGAAGCAGCAGGGGGAGCTGGCGACACCCGACTGCGCCGGGATCGACCACGCCGACTTCACCCCGGACGGCCGCACCGCTGTGTTCACCTGCGAGTTCGCCGGGAGGGTGGCGGTGGTCGACATCGAGCACCGCTCGTTGGTGCGGATGGTCGACATGCCGAAGCGCAACAGGCACATGGGCCCGCAGGACATCAAGCTGGCGCCGGACGGCTCGGTCTTCTACATCGCCGACTCCGACCAGAACGGGGTGTGGGTGCTCGACGGGGCGGCCACCCACGTCGTCCGGGAGATCCCGACCGGGCCCGGGGCACACGGGCTGTACCTGTCCCGGGACGCGACGAGGTTGTTCGTGACCAACCGGCACGAGGGCTCGGTCAGCGTGCTCGACGCGTACACCGGCGCCCCGATCACCAAGTGGATGATCCCGGGCGGGGGCAGCCCCGACATGGGCAACGTGTCCGCGGACGGCTCCCAGCTGTGGTTGTCCGGTCGCTACAACCGTGCCGTGTACGTGCTCTCCACGACCGACGGCAGCCTCATCAAGAAGATCGACGTCGGTGACGGACCCCACGGGCTGTGCGTGTGGCCCCAGCCCGGGCGCTACTCGCTGGGCCACACCGGGATCACCCGGTAGCCCTCACCGCACCTCGAAGTCGGCCGGGTCCGGGTGGCGGAGGCGCTCCCAGATCTCCGTCCCCTCGAAGGGGCAGTTCGAGGCGGAGCGCCCGTGCGCGTTGCGGTAGTAGTTGTCCGCGCGCGGGTCGCTCCAGGTCCGCAGGGCCTCGCGCTCGTCGAGCTCGCGGTTGTAGCGGCGGTAGGCGTCCGGGGTGACGTCGACGGAGCGCCGGTCCTCCAGGACGAGCTCGGCGATCCGCTCCAGGGCGAACCGCGTCGTCATCTCGGAGAAGGTGACGACGCCGAGGCTGAACGGGTTCGTGTTGGGCCCGTAGAGCAGGAACAGGTTCGGGAAGCCCGGCAGCATCGTGCCCACCCAGGCCCGCGCCCCGTCCTCCGCCCACAGGTCCTCGACCCGCACCCCGTCCCGGCCGCGGATCTCCATGGGCCACAGGAAGTCGTTGGCGCGGAAGCCGGTGGCGTAGACGACGACGTCGGCCGGGTGCTCGCGGCCGTCGACGGTCTCGACCCCGTGCTCGGTCAGCCGGGCGATGCCCTCGGAGACGAGGGTGACGTCCTCGCGCAGCAGTGCGTCGTAGATGCCGTAGCCGCTGTCCACGGCGACCGGCCGCGCCGACATCGGCGGGTGCGGCGGCAGCATCCGCTCCAGCAGGTCGGGGCGGGAGCCGAGCTTGTGGCGCAGGAACTCGAGCCGGCCGTCCCGGATCCGCTTGTTCATCGCGCTGCGGCTCAGCGGGTCGGTCCAGTCCGGGTCGACGTCGAAGGCGCGGCTCTGCACGTGCGGGCCGGTCAGCCAGCTGGTCCGGAAGCGCAGGAAGTTGGCGTAGTACGGGACGTTGCGGTCGAGCCACGCGACCTGGTCGGGGTAGCGGCTGCGGTACCCGGGGCGGTCGAAGACCCACTGCGGCGTCCGCTGGAACAGCTCCACGTGACCCGCGAGGTCGGCGAGCTCCGGCACCATCTGGTAGCTCGTGCAGCCCGAGCCGATGACGGCCACCCGCTTGCCGGACAGGTCCAGGTCCGCGGGCCACCGGGCGGTGTGGAAGGCCGGCCCGGAGAAGCGGTCCGCCCCGTCGAGCTCGGGCAGGTTCGGCCGCGCGAGGAACCCGACGGCACTGATGACCGCCCTCGCCCGGAGCACCCGTTCGCCCTCGGGGTCCCGGACCCGCACCGCCCAGCTGCCGCGAGCCTCGTCCCAGTCCGCGGAGACGACCTCGGTGTCGAAGGCGATGTCGCCGCGCAGGTCGAAGGTGTCCGCGACCCAGTTGAAGTACTTCTCGTTCTCCGCCTGCTCGCAGTAGGGGCCCGCGTACTCGTAGCCGAGTCCGTAGAGGTGCGTGTAGGCGCGGCTGGGGGTGTCGACGCGCGCGCCGGGGTAGCGGTTCTCGTGCCAGGTGCCGCCCACGCCGGGGTTCTTCTCGACCACCGTGAACGGGATCCCCGCCCGCTTGAGCTGCACCGCGGCGTTGAGCCCGCCCAGCCCGGCCCCGATGACCAGCACGGAGAAGTCCGCCAGCCGGCTCGCCGGGGGCTCGGCCGGCCAGCGCAGTGACCTGGCCCACGGGTCGAGCGCGAGCTCCTCCACCCACAGCTCGAGCTCGGCCTCCGGGACCTCCTGCCCGGCGGCGAGGCCCAGGCTGCGGCGCAGCCGCTCCGGAGGGCCGATTCGATCGTGGCCCCGACCCGGCCGTCCGGCTGCGGGAACGGGGCCGCTCAGCCGGTGGCCGCCGGGGACCGCGGTGCGCCGAGGCGCCTGAGGTGGTGGTCGGTGCCGCCGAACATCGCGTCGACCGCCAGGACCCGCTTGTGGAGGTGGCCGATCGGCAGCTCGTCGGTCATGCCCACTCCGCCGTGGGTCTGGATCGCGGACTCGCCGACCCGTCGGCCCAGCCGTCCGACCTGCGCCTTCAGCACGGCGACGTCCTGCGGCGCCAGGCGACCCGCCTCCGCCAACGCAGTGGTGTGGAGCAGCGTGGACCGCGCCGCGACGTAGGCGATCTTCATGTCGGCGAGGCGGTGCGCGACGGTCTGGAAGCTGCCGATGGGGACGCCGAACTGCTCCCGGGTCGACGCGTACTCGGCGGTGCGGCGCAGGAGCCCGCCCATGGCCCCGACCGCCTCGGCGGCCAGGACCACGATCGCGCGGTCGAGGACGCCGCGCAGGAGGGGCTCGGCGTCCGCGGCGAGGAGGGTGCCCGGCGCGCCGTCGAACCGCAGGTGGGCGGCGCGCCGGCCGTCGACGGTGGTGAACCGGGTCGCGACCGGGGCGGAGGCGTCGACGAGGAACAGGGCGAGGCCCGCGTCCAGGCGCGCCGAGACGACCAGCACGTCCGCGTCGGCGCCGTGCAGCACGAGCCTCTTCTCGCCGGTCAGCGCGTACCCGTCCGCGCTGCGCTCGGCCTTCGTCGTGACCAGAGAGGGGTCGGGCGTACCGCGGCCCTCCTCGTGGGCGAGGGCGCCGATCGCCTCGCCGGAGGCGATCCGCTCCAGCTCGTCCTTCCGCCCGACGGCGGCGAGCACGCCGCCCGCCAGCACGATCGAGGCGTCGTACGGCTCGACGAGCAGGTGCTCGCCGAACACCTCCGCCACCGCGACGACGTCCACGACCGACCCGCCCAGCCCGCCGACGTCCTCGGGGAACGGCAGGGCCGTCAGCCCGAGCTCGACCAGCCGCGCCCAGACGTCCGGCGACCAGCCGGTCCCCGAGCGGACGATCGACTGACGGGCCTCGAAGGAGTAGTCGCGCTGCAGGGCGCGGACCACGCTGTCGCGGAGCAGCGTCTGCTCCTCGGTGAAGGTGAAGTCCACGGCGGCCTCCGTCAGGATCGCAGGGTGCGGGCGATCAGGTCGCGCTGCACCTCGTTCGTGCCGGCGTAGATCGTGGTCGCGCGGCTGTTCAGGTAGTACGGCATCGCGATCAGCGCGAGGTCCCCGCCGAGCGGCTCGGCGTCGGACCCGACGAGCAGGGCCTCGCGCTGGTCGGGGAGCCCGTCCAGGCCGACGACCCGGGTCATCAGCACGGAGATGCGCTGGGTGAGCTCGGAGCTCATCACCTTGTTCAGCGAGGGGTAGGCCGGGTCCCGCGCAATCGGGTGCCCGCTGATCGCGAGCTTCTCGAAGTGCTCGTAGGAGGCGACCTCGGCCTCCAGCTCGCCGAGGTCGCGCTGGAAGACGGGATCGTCGGCGAGCGTGCCGCCGAACCCCGAGGGTGTCTCGGCCGCCGCCGCGCGGGCCACCTCCAGCCGGCGGCGCAGCATCGGGCTGTGCGCGGACCCACCGCGCTCGTGCTTGAGCAGCTGCTTGGCCACCGACCAGCCGTCGTTCTCCGCGCCGACCCGGTCGGCCTGCGGCACCCGGACGTCGGTGAAGAACACCTCGCACTGCTCCGGCGCCCCGTCGAGCCCGATGATCGGGCGCACCTCCAGGCCCGGGAGGTCCATGCGGTCGAGCAGCAGGAACGTGATGCCCTGCTGTTTCTTCCCCTCCCGGCTGGTCCGGACGAGCATGAACATCCGGTTGGCGTGGTGGGCGTACGTGGTCCAGATCTTGCTGCCGTTGAGGACGTAGTCGTCCCCGTCGGGGACCGCCATGGTGCTCAGCGAGGCGAGGTCGGAACCCGCGCCCGGCTCGGAGTAGCCCTGGGTCCAGTAGTCCTCGCCGGACAGGATCCCGGGCAGGTAGCGGGCCTGCTGCTCGGGCGTGCCGAGCTCCATCAGCAGCGGGCCGATCATGCGCAGGCCGTTGGGCAGCAGCGGGGGCAGGCCGCGCTTCTGGTACTCGTCCGCGAAGACGTACCGCTGCTCCACCGACCAGCCCGGCCCGCCGTGCTCGACCGGCCAGTCCGGGGCGGACCAGCCGCGGGCGTGCAGGATCCGGTGCCAGGCCATGACCTGGTCGAACGGGCCGAAGACGCTGGTGGTCCTGCGACCCGCCTCGCGGATCTCCGGGGTCGGCGCGGTGTCCAGGAACTCCGCCACCTCGGCGCGGAACTTCTCCAGGTCGGCGTCCGGCGCGATGTCCATGCGGGTCAGCCCTTCCGGCTCGTGAAGGCGGCGATGCGCTCCTGGGCGTCCGGCCCGCGGCCCTCGCCCTCCAGGACCTCCCACTGCAGGCCGGCGTCGAGCGGGCGGCCGTCGGTGGCGTCGAGCAGGCGCTTGTTCGCCGCGTGCGAGAAGGGCGACTGGGCGGCGATGCGCGAGGCGAGCGACTCGATCTCGGCGTCGAACTCCGCGAGCGGGACGGCGTACTCGGCCAGTCCGATCCGGACGGCCTCGGCGGCGTCGACCATGTCCGCGGTGAACATCAGCCGCTTCGCCGTGGCGACCCCGACGCGGCGGGGGAGCCGCTGGCTCATGCCCCAGACCGGCGTCAGCGCCCACTTGGCGTGGGTGTCGCCGAAGCGCGCGTCGTCGGCGGCGACGAGGAAGTCCGCGGCGAGGGCGACCTCGAGCGCGCCCGTGTAGCAGTGCCCGTGCACGGCGGCGACGACCGGCTTCGGCAGCTTCTCCAGCATCCGCAGCGTCTCGCTGTGCCAGCCGCGCGACGGCACCGTCTCGCCCGCCCCGATGTCCGCCAGGTCGTGGCCCGCGGAGAAGCACCGTCCTGCCCCACGGAGGACGACGCAGCGGACCGCCGCATCCTCGGCCAACGCCTCGACGTGCGCACGGAGCTCGGTGAACATCGCCACCGTGAGCGCGTTGAGCTTCTCCGGACGGTTCAGCGTCAGCACCGTCCACCCGTCGTGGTCGGTGCGGAGCACGAGTTCGCCCACGGACGCCCCCTTCCCAGTCTGAACGAACGAACGTTAACCGGCCGGCGGCCCGCGGAGAAGGGCGCCCCTACGGAGTCGCCGTGGCCCGGGCGAGCAGCCCGTCGACGATCGCCTCGAGCGCCTGGCGGTAGGTGTCCCGGGCGGCCAGCACCGGCCACCGGTCGCCGAGGGCGGGCCGTGGGCCTGACCTGGGTGATCCACGCCTATGCGCTTGCCTTCGGCGGGCTGCTCCTGCTGGGCGGCACGAGCGCGGGCCACTACGGCCGCACGCGGGTGCTGCGTGTCGGGCTCGCCCTCTTCGGGCTCGCGTCCCTCGCCGGCGGGCTCGCCCAGGCGCCGTGGCAGCTGGTGGCCGCCCGCGCCGTGCAGGGCATGGGTGCCGCCGCCCTCGCCCCGGCCGCGCTGGCCCTGCTGACGTCGGCCTTCCCGTCGGGCAGGGAGCGGGTGCGCGCGTTCGGTGTGTGGAGTGCGACGAACGCCGCCGGTGGCGCCCTCGGCGTGCTGGCCGGCGGCCTGCTCACCGAGTACGCCGGGTGGCGCGCCGTGATGGTCGTGAACGTGCCGATCGTCGTCGTCGCGCTCGCCCTGGCAGGCCGGGTCGGTGGCGGGCCCGCGCCGGTGCGCGGCGGGCGGCCGGACGTCCTGGGCGCCGGCCTCGTCACGGCCGGCGTGACGCTGCTGGTGTTCGGGGTCCTCCGCACCGACCGGTACGGGTGGACCTCGCCGGTCACCCTGGTGACCTTGGCGGTGGCCGTCGCGGTGCTGGCCGGGTTCGTCGTGGTCGAACGGACCACGTCCGGCGAGCCGTTGGTCCGGCCCGCGCTGACCGGACTGATGTTCCTGCCGTTCGCGCTGGGCGTGGTCGTGGGGTCCGTGCTCGCCGTCCGGCTGGGGTACCGCGTCGCCCCACGGACCCTGCTGGTCGGCGGGGGAGTGCTGACCGCGGCCGGGTTCGCGTGGTTCGGCCTGATCACCGCCTCCGCCGGACCACCGGGCCGGCGATCGAGCAGAACCGGGGTGCAGACCGATGACGACCATCCGGCCTGACCCGGGCCGGGCGGGCTCCGCGCAGGAGGACGGGGCAGAGTCGGGGCATGTCCGACGAACGAGCGACCCCGCGGGTCGTGCACGACCTTCGCCCACTCCTCGCCGACGACACCACCGTGCCGCCCGGCGTGGTGTGGCGGCTGGCCGAACCGGGCCGCCAGCTCGACGCCAACGTCCTGCGCCTGGGCCCCGACCAGGTCGTCGAGACCCACACCGAGTCGGATCTCGACGTGCTCCTGGTGGTCGTGTCCGGGACCGGCACCCTCGAGGGCGCCGACGGCCCGATCGCGCTCGCTGCGGGGACGACGCTGTGGCTGCCGCGCGGGTCCACCCGCAGGTTGTCGGCCGGCGCGCAGGGGCTCGGCTACCTCACCGTCCACCGCCGCCGCCCCGGCATGCAGATCACGCCGGGGCCCCCGGCGTGAGGACGTGCGGCGGAGCGGGCCCGGAGGGTGTCAGCCCCGGCTCTCCGGCTGCCTGAGCCGCTCGCAGTCCCGCTCCACGGAGGCCCACAGCGCGCGGGCCGTGGGGTCGTCCGCGACCCAGTCCGCCGCCTTGCGCGCGGCCTCCGCATCCCCGTTCTCGGCCAGCACGTGCAGCTCGACGAGCTGCTCGACCCAGTCGGTTCCCTGCTTCACGTCTGCCATTGGGCAACGATTGCGCATCCGCACCGGATCTGCAGTGCCCCCGTGACCGACGACACAGGACTCGATCTAACGTATGCGTGAGCGCAATCATTGCGGCGCGCAGCATTCATGGTCACCATGTTTCGGTGAGATCCGACGACTCCCCGCCGTCCTCCGGCTCCGCCGGCGGAGCCGTGTCCCTGCCCCACCACCTCGGCGACTTCACGCTGAACCGCCGCGTCCTGGTGACCGTCGCCTGGGCGGTGCCGATCGGGGCCCTCGGCGCGGTCGCGGCATGGGTGTTGCTGCGGTTGATCGCGTTGATCACCAACGCCGTGTTCTTCCAGCGCCTCTCCACCGCGATGGTCGCCCCGGGCTCCGGGTCGCACCCGTGGTGGCTCGTGCTGTGCGCGCCCGTCGTCGGGGGCCTGGTCGTCGGGCTGATGGCGCGCTACGGCTCGGAGAAGATCCGCGGCCACGGCATGCCCGAGGCGATCGAGGCGATCTTGATGCGCCGCAGCCGGGTCGAGCCCCGGATCGCCGTGCTCAAGCCGACGTCGGCGGCGATCAGCATCGGGTCCGGTGGTCCGTTCGGCGCCGAGGGCCCGATCATCATGACCGGCGGGGCGGTGGGGTCGATCCTGGCGCAGCACCTGCACCTGTCGGCCGACGAGCGCAAGGCGCTGATGGTGTCCGGCGCCGCGGCCGGCATGGCGGCGACCTTCAACGCGCCGATGGCCTCTGTGCTGCTCGCCGTCGAGCTGCTGCTGTTCGAGTGGCGACCGCGCAGCTTCCTGCCGGTCACCTGCGCCGTGGCCGTCGCGACCGTCCTGCGGGCACCGCTGCTGGGTGGGGGCCCGCTCTTCCCGGTGGACCTCGGGGCTGCGCGCACCACCCCGCTCGTCGACCTGCTCTGCGTGGGCGCGGGGATCATCGGCGGGCTGCTCGCCATCGCGGTGACCGCGCTGGTGTACTTCTCGGAGGACAACTTCGCCCGGCTGCCGCTGCACTGGATGTGGTGGCCCGCGATCGGCGGGCTGATCATCGGCATCGGCGGGCTGGTCGAGCCGCGGGCGCTCGGCGTCGGGTACGACGTCATCGACGAGCTGCTCACCGGGCGCGCCACGCTGTCCCTGATCGTCGGCATCCTGGTGGTGAAGAGCCTCATATGGGGGCTCTCGCTCGGCTCGGGCACCTCGGGCGGGGTCCTGGCCCCGGTGTTCATGATCGGCGCCGCGCTCGGCGCGGTGGAGGGGCTGGTCTTCCCCGACGTCGGCCCGGGCTTCTGGGCGATGATCGGGTTGGCGGCCGTGGTGGGGGGCGTGATGCGGTCCCCGCTCACCGGCGTGGTGTTCTCCCTCGAGCTGACCCATGCGTGGTCCATGCTGCTGCCGCTGCTGATCGCCTCGGCCTCGGCGTACGGGATCTCGGCCCTGCTGCTGCGCCGCTCGGTGCTGACCGAGAAGATCGCCCGGCGCGGCTACCACCTCTCCCGCGAGTACGACGTCGACCCGCTCGAGGTCCTGCTCGCCGACGAGGTCATGGCCCCCACGCCCGCCGTCGTCGCACCCGACACGGCCCTCCCGCCGTCGCCCGAGCTCCTGGCCGCCACGCTCGCGCGCCGGGAGGTCGACGGGAGTCCGCGCGCCGCGGCCGGCGGCCCCCCGCTGCAGCGGCTCTACCCCGTCGTCGAGGACGACGGCCGGCTCCGCGGCGCGGTGCCCCGGCAGTCCCTCGTGGCGCCCGGCGAAGCCCGCTCGGTGGCGGACGTGCTGATCGGCGACCCGGTCGTGGTGCACGCCGACGACACCCTGCGCGAGATCGCGTCCCGGTTCGCGCGCCACGGGATCACCGCGGCACCGGTCGTCGACCGGGCGGACCCGGCCCGGCTGGTCGGGCTCGTCACCGTCGACCACCTCCTCGACGGACGGCTCCGCGACCTCGCGGAGGAGCACGACCGCGAGCGTCCGCTGGGCCCGCGCACCTGGCGCTCCGGGCGCTCCGGGCGTCGGCGGGACGGGTACGCGACACTACGGCCATGACCGACGCCGCCGGCCTCCCCGACCCGCCCACGCGCGACCAGGTCGACGCGGTGATGCGGACGGCCCGGGTGCTGGTGGGGGTGACGGCGCGCTCGTTCGCCGCGATCGAGGACCGCGTCACCCTGCCGCAGCTGCGGATCATGGTCATGATCGCCAGCCGCGGGCCGCTCAACCTGGGCAGCATCGCCGCGAGCCTGGACGTGCACCCGTCCAACGCCAGCCGGGCCTGCGACCGACTGGTGGCCGCGGGCCTGCTCGACCGTCGCGACGACCCCGCCGACCGGCGCAACCTGCTGCTGCAGCTCACCGACGCCGGCGCACGGCTGGTCGACGAGGTCACCACGCAGCGCCGGCAGGCCATCCACGACACGCTCGAGAAGATGCCCGTGGGCCGGCGCCGGAGCCTGGTCGCGGCGCTGAGCGCGTTCGCCGACGCGGCCGGCGAGCCCGCGGAGGCGGCGTGGAGCCTCGGCTGGACCACCGAGAACCCCGTGCGCTCACTGCCCCTGCGCGGCCCGGACCGGAACGGGGCGGAGCGCGACGGGACGTAGCGGCGTCCGCGCGTCGGCTGCACATCGGGCGGCCGGGACCTACCCTGGGCGAGCCGAGTCGATCAAGGATGTTCCTCGGGGGTGCAGCATGCAGCGGATCTCGTCCGGACGGGTGCGGGGGTTCGTCGGGTGTCGGTGAACTACGCGGAACAGGTCCGCCGGCACGCGGTGCGGACACCGAAGCGCACGGCGGTGGTCGACGGCGACCGTGAGGTGAGCTGGGCGGAGCTCGACGAGCGGGCGACCCGGATCGCGAACGGGCTCGCCGCGGCCGGGGTGGTCCGCGGCGACCGCGTGGCCCTGCTCGTGGACAACTCGCTGCGCCCGCTGGAGGTCATGATCGCCTGCGCGCGGGCGGGCTTCGTCCACGTGCCGCTGGATTTCCGGCTCGCCGAGGCCGACGTCCGCAGCATCCTCGCGGACTGCGGGGCGCGGGCGGTGATCGTCGACACGCCCTACCTCCCGACCGCCCGCCGGGTGCGGCCCGACCTGCCGGACGTCGCGGTCTGGGTGACCGACCGGGCTGCGGACGGGGCTGCGGACAGGGCGGTGGGATTCACCGACTACGACGAGCTCGTCGACCGGGCCTCCACCACGCGGCCCGCCGCCGACGTGGACGACCACGGCCTGCTCTGCATCCTCTACACCAGCGGCACCACCGGGCGGGCGAAGGGCGTGACGGCGACGCACCTGCAGTCGCTGGACAACGCGATGGGCGTGATCCTCGGCTCGGAGATCGACGGGGACACCCGCTACGCCGTCTCCTACCCGCACGGCTCCGCCGGCACCATCCACCACGTCTGGGGCCCGGTGCTGCTGCGCGGCGGCTGCCTGGTGCTCTCCGACGTCCGGCAGTTCTCCGCGGAACGCTTCTTCGCGCTGGTGGAACGGCACCGTGTCACGCACTGCCAGCTCGTCCCGACGATGGTGTTCCGGCTGCTCGACCACCCGGACCGGGGCCGCTTCGACCTGTCGTCGCTGCGGACCATGGGGTACGCGTCGGCCCCCATCCCGCCCGAGCGGGTGCGGCACGTGCTCGAGACGTTCGGCCCGATCCTCGTGCAGATGTACGGGATGACCGAGACGGCCTCCCACGCGACGATCCTGGGCAAGGCCGACCACGTCCGGGCGGCGGCGGGCGCGGACCACCTCTTCGCCTCGTGCGGGCGGCCCGCGATCGGCGCCGAGATCCGGATCCTCGACGACGACGGCCGCCCGGTGCCGACCGGCGAGGTCGGCGAGATCGTCATGCGGGCCCGCTGGTTCACCTCCGGCTACTGGAACGACCCGGAGCGGACGGCCGAGGCGCTGCGGGACGGGTGGCTGTACTCCGGCGACCTCGGCCGGATGGACGCCGAGGAGTACCTCTACGTCGTCGACCGCAAGAAGGACCTGATCATCACGGGCGGGGCCAACGTGGCCAGCACCGAGGTGGAGGCCGCGCTCTACGACCACCCGGCGGTACAGGAGGCGGCGGTGATCGGGCGCCCGGACCGCGAGTGGGGCGAGGCCGTGCACGCCGTGGTGTCGCTGCGGCCGGACGGCACGACCTCGCCCGCGGAGCTGATCGCCTGGTGCCGGGAACGGTTGGCGCACTTCAAGTGCCCGAAGTCCGTCGAGATCCGGGCCGAGCTGCCCCGCACGTCGACCGGCAAGCTGGCCAAGGCCGTGTTGCGGGCCGAGCTCACCGGGTGAGCGTCAGACGGGCGTGAGCACCAGCGACGCGTTCTGGCCGCCGAACCCGAAGGCGTTGACCTGGACCGCCGGGGCCGTGAGCCCGGCGGGTGCCTTGGTGACGATCTCGAACCCGGCGTCCGGGTCGGGCTCGGTGGTGCCGGCGTTCATCATCAGCGTCCCGGTCCGCAGGGCCTGGATGCCCGCGACCGCGGACATCACGGCCGCGGCGCCGGAGGAGTGCCCGACGTGCCCCTTGATCGACGCGACCTCGACCTGCGGGGCGTGCCCGCCGAGGTAGGCGTTGAGCGCGCGGATCTCGGACGTGTCGCCGATGCGCGTCGCGGTGCCGTGCGCGACGACCCCGCCGACGGCCTCGACGGCCAGTCCGGCGTCGTCGAGGGCCTGGCGCATGGCGAGGGCCTGCCACTCGCCGCTGGGGTCGGGGGAGGAGGGGTGGTAGGAGTCGGCGAGCGAGCCGTAGCCGGCGACGGCGGCCAGCGGGGTGGCTCCCCGCGCGGCGGCGTGTGCGCGGCTCTCCAGGACGAGCACGGCACCGCCCTCCCCGACGACCATGCCCGATCGGTGCACGTCGAACGGCAGCGAGGCGCGGGTCGGGTCCGGCTCGGTCGACCCGGCACCGAGCGCCCCGGCGGACAGCAGCACGAGGGGGCGGAGCTGGGCGTCGGACCCGCCGACGATCGCGACGTCGACGAGGCCGGACTCGACGAACCGGGCGCCGGTGCCGATCGCGTCGGCCGACGAGGCGCACGCGGTGCACAACGTGAGCTGCGGCCCGTGCAGCTTCCAGTGGTAGGCCAGCCGCGCGGCACCCATGTTGGGCCACATGGTGATCTGGACCTTGCGCGGCAACGCCTCCGGGCCGCCGCGGTCGTAGGCGGCCTGGGCGTCGATCACGGACTGGAGCCCGCCCATGCTCGTGCCGGTGACGACGGCGGTGCGCAGCGGGTCGAGCCCCTCGAGCCCCGCGTCGGCCACGGCGTCCTCGGCGGCGACCATGAGGATCTGGGCGAACCGGTCGGTGCCGGCCAGGGTGCGCGCGTCGAGCCGGGCGGCCGGGTCGAAGTCCGGCATCGGGGCCCACACGACCGGATCGTCCGTGCCGGCGTCCTCGCGCGGGGCGCGCCGCACGGCCACGGTCCCCGCGCAGAGCTGCTCCCAGAACGAGTCCGGGGTGTGCCCGAGAGCCGACACGACTCCCATCCCGGTGACCACGACGTCCCGCATCCCTGTCCTCCTCGACGATCGACCGCTGTGAGCCGGTTCACTCGGTTCGCAGTGCTGTGAAATATTGTCCGCACTGCGACTTCGCCTGTAGACCAGGATGCATGACCTTCGATCTGCAGGGCAGGGTCGCCCTGGTGACCGGTGGCGCCCGGGGCCTCGGGCGGGCGCACGTCCTGGCCCTCGCGAGCCGTGGCGCGGCGGTCGTCGTGGCCGACGACGGTGCCGCACTCGACGGCGCCACGGGTGACCCGGGTGCGGCCGCGGCGACGGTGGAGGAGGTCGCGGCCGCCGGCGGGCAAGCGGTCGCCTGCGTGGCCGACGTCGGCACCGAGGCCGGGGCGCGGATGGCGGTCGAGACCGCGCTCGCGGAGTTCGGCCGGCTCGACGCGCTCGTGGCGAACGCCGGGGTGCTGCGGGACCGCTCCGTGGCGAAGATGACGGCCGACGACGTCGACACCGTCCTGCGGGTGCACCTCGCCGGCAGCATGTACTGCGTCCTGCAGGCCTGGCCCGCGCTCAAGGAGTCCGGCAGCGGCCGGATCGTGCTCACCTCGTCGGCGTCGGGGCTCTACGGCAACTTCGGCCAGGCCAACTACGCCGCGGCCAAGTCCGGCATGCTCGGCCTCGGCTCCACGCTCGCCCTCGAGGGGGAGCGGTACGGGATCCGGGCCAACGTGATCGCGCCGGTGGCGCGGACCCGGATGACCGAGCCGCTGATGCCGCCGGAGCTGCTGGCGGGCCTCGACCCCGCCCGGGTGAGCGGGCTCGTCGCCTACCTGACCTCGGCCGAGTGCGGCGAGTCCGGCTCGGTGTTCGAGATCGGCGGCGGGCTGGTCGCGCGGGTGCGGATCGTCGAGTCCGACGCCGTCGCGCTGCCCGATCCCGCGGACCCGGCCGGCGACGCCGCGATCGTCGACGCCGTGGCGGCCCTGGCGGAGCTCCCGCCCGGCCGCGCCTACCCGTCGTCGTCGGCGGCCCTGGCCCGGATCATGGAGGCCGCCGGCTCCGTCCCGGCGTCCTGACCGGCCCGACCGCCCCTGATCGTCGCGACCGGATCGAGGACCCGTGTTCCAGACGTCGATCGTGAACGAGGTGGGCGTTCACGCCCGCCGGCACCCGGACCGGCCCGCGCTGGAAGTGGTCGACGGGCCCGCGCTCACCTACGCGCAGGTGTGGGACCGGATCCACGCCCTGGCCGCCGTGCTCGCCGACGTGCCGGAGCGCAACGGGCTGCGCCTGGTCACCTTCCTGCTGCCCAACGGCGTCGACGCGGCCCTGGTCTACCTCGCCTGCCAGCTCGCCGGGTGCGTCGCCATCCCGCTGAACTCCCGGCTCGCCCACGCCGAGCTGCGGTTCGTCCTGGAGGACTCGGGGGCGGAGGTGCTCCTGACCGGGGCACCCTTCCAGGACCGGGCGGCGGCGCTCGTCCGCGACCGCGGGCTGCGGACCATCGACTGTGACGCCGTGCCGACCGCGGCGAGGGTGCCGGCGGAACGGGTGGCCGTGGACGGGTCGACGCCCATGGTCGTCGGCTACACCTCCGGCACCACGGGCCTGCCGAAGGGCGGGCTCTACCGCGGCGACCTGCTGCTGTTCAGCTACCTGCAATGGGCCCGGTCGTACCGGCTCGACGAGTCCAGCACGGTGCTCACCCCCGGGCCGATGTTCCACCTCTCCTACGCGGGCCTGACCCTGACGGCGCTGATGCTCGGGGCGCGGGTGCGCATGATGACCGAGTTCGACGCGCCGCGCGCCTGCCGGGAGCTCGACCGCGAGGCCACCTTCGCGTTCCTGGTGCCGACGATGGCCGCGGCCGTGATCGCGCAGGCGCGGGCCGAGGGGCGCAGCGCGCTCGACACCGTCCGGTTCGTGCTGTCCTCCGGCGCACCGGTGTCCGCGGATCTGCTCGCGGACATGCTCGCCTTCTTCCCGCGGGCGACCATCGCCGAGGCCTACGGCTGGAGCGAGGCCGGGTGGATCACGTTCGAGACGAAGACCCCGGAGACGCTGCTCCCGCAGTGTGTCGGCAGGCCGGTCACCGGGAGCGACCTGGAGGTGCTGCGCGAGGACGGGACACCGTGCGCGGCGGGGGAGCCGGGCGAGATCGCCGTGCGTCCGGTGCTCCCCTTCGCCGGCTACCTCAACCACCCGGAGAAGACCGCCGAGGCGGTCCGGGACGGGTTCGTGCTCTCCGGCGACATCGGGATCTGGACGGACGACCACCGGCTGCTGGTCGTGGACCGCAAGAAGGACATGATCGTGACCGGTGGGGAGAACGTCTACTCGGCCGAGGTCGAGCAGGTGCTCGCGCGGCATCCCGCGGTCGTCGAGGTCGCGGTGATCGGCCGCCCGGACCCGCGGTGGGGCGAGGCGGTCACCGCCGTGGTCGTGGTGGACGGGCCGGGCCCGACCGCCGACGAGCTGCGGGCGTTCTGCCGCGAGTCGCTGGCCGGTTACAAGGTGCCCAAGACCGTCGAGTTCACGGACGCGTTGCCGCGCAACGCGATGGGCAAGCTCCAGAAGTTCCTCCTGCGCGACGCCGGCCGCCGCGCGGGGTCCACCGTCCCGGCGTCCTGAGGAGGAGGCGGACATGTCGCAGATCGTGGTGACCGGGGCGGGGATCGTGTCGCCCCTCGGGTCGAGCGTGGAGACGTTCCTCGCCGGGCTGGCCGACAACGAGGTGGCGACCCGGCCCTCGCCCTGGCGGGACGCCGAGGGCATGCCGTTGGGCTGGTGGGCGGGGGTCCCCGACTTCGATCCGGACGAGTGGGCCGACGCCCGGGTGCAGGCCGGCTCGGACCTGTTCACGCTCTACGCGCTGGCCGCGGCCCAGCAGGCGGTCACGCAGGCCGGACTGGCCGAGCTCGATCCGCTGCGCACCGCCGTGGTACACGGCAGCAGCATGGGCGGGATGCGGGCGCTGATGCGTGCCCAGCACGACCTGGAGCGCAGCGGGCCCGGCGCGATCGACCGCAAGACGATGATCAAGATCTGGCCGAACATGGCGGCGGCGCAGATCGCGATGCGCTGGGACCTGCACGGCCCCTCGCTCACGGTCTGCACCGCCTGCGCCTCCGCGCTCGACGCGATCGGCACGGCCACCGCGCTGTTGAAGGCCGGCCGCGCGGACGTCGCGATCGTCGGGGGGACCGAGGGTGGCATGCCGCTGGCCGACGGCCGGGCCGAGGGCGAGTTCGTCCCTGCGACGGTGCACGGGCAGACCGCCTACGGCATGTCCGACCCGACCGCGGCCGACCGGTTGCTCGCGAGCATCCCGTTCGACGTCCGCCGGTCGGGCATCGTGACGGGGGAGGGGTCGGCGATGGTGATCCTGGAGACCGCCGAGCACTCCCGGGCGCGCGGCGCGACCCCGCTCGCGGAGATCGCGGGGTTCGGCTCGCTGTCGGACAGCTACCACCCGTCGTCGCCCGAACCGACCGGGCGGTGGGAGGCGCTGGTGATGCGGCAGGCGCTCGACGACGCCGGGGAGACGCCCGACCGGGTCGACATGGTCGTCGCGCACGCGACCGCCACGCCCAAGGGCGACACCGCCGAGATCCACGCGCTCAACGACGTCCACGAGGGACGCACCCGGCCGTTGCCCGTCACCGCCCTGAAGGGCCACACCGGACACACCGGGGCGTCGTCGGGCGCGATGAACCTGATCGTCGCGATGAACGCCATGGACCGCGGCTGGCTGCCGAACGTCGCGGGCACGAGTCAGGTGGACCCCCTGTGCCGCTTCGACGTGGTGACCGGCAAGCCCGCGGACGTCACGGTGGACCTCGCCCAGGTCAACGCCTTCGGCTTCGGCGGCCAGGACGCCTCCCTGGTGGTGCGGCGCCTTCCCTAGTGCGGTGACCACAAACGTTCACCGGTCCTCGCGTGCCCGGGCGGCCCCTCGCGGCGTTGCCCCCGCACCCCGGTACGCCCGGTACAGGCGGTGCGGGGGCGCCTTGCGAGGAACCCCCCGGATCACGCGATCACCCGGCGAACGTTCGTGGTCACCGCACTAGGGACCGAGTCGCTCGGCCATCAGGTCGCGCATCCGCCGCACCTGCTCCGGGCCCCAGCCGGCGAGGCCGAACCCGATGACGGACAGCTCGTCCAGCGCGGCGTCGAGTGCCCGGGCGCCCCGCGGGCTCAGCACCGCGGTGACCACCCGGCGGTCGTGCGCGTCCCGGCTCCGACTGACGAGGCCGGCCTCCTCGAGCCGGTCCAGGGCCTTCTTGACGTTCGTCGGGTGCCGGGCGAGGCGACGCCCGAGCTGGGCGATCGGGGCGGCCCGCAGCTGCCGGAGCGCGACCATCAGCTGGACCTGCCCCCAGGTCAGGCCGAGCGGCTCGAGCCGCTCGTCGACCCGCGACCGCAGCAGCTGGTGGGCCTCGACCAGCGCGGTGGCGGCGAACACCTGGTCGCCGTCCGCGCCGAACAGGGCCCGCCCCGAGTCGCGCACCCGGGAGAGAAGATCCCGGTCGGGCGCGGGTACGCGGGCCATCGCGCCACGATATCGAGCGCCGGTCTCCTAGACTCGGCCCGTGCCGGGGGAACGTCCAGTGAGCGCCCCGGCCGGGCCGCGCCGGGGCGGCCGCGCCGACATCGACCGGGAGGCGCTGGCGGCGGCCATGGAGCTCTCGCGCCGCACGCGTCTCGCCACGACCGCGGTCAACCGGGCGCTCGCGCCGCACGGCCTGAGCTTCACCCGCTTCGGCATCCTCCTGCTGCTGTCGATGGCCGAGCCCGGCTCGTACTCGATGTCCCGGCTGGCCGGCTCGGTGCTGCTGCACCCGGGCGGGGTCACCAACGCGATCTCGCGGCTGGAGCGCGAGGGGCTCGTCCACCGCGTGCCGGCCGCCACCGAGGACCGGCGCGTGGTGATCGTGACCATCACCGACGAGGGCCGGCGGCGGGTCGACGCGGCCCGCGGCACCGTCTTCGCGGAGGTGGGACTGGGTGCCGGACCCGAGGACCTGGACGAGCTGTTCGAGCTGGTCCAGATGCTCCGCGACGCGGAGCACGACGAGGGCCCCTGACCCGGCGCCGGCGCTTGGCCTCGGGTTCCGGACGTCGTACGGTCGGCGCAAACGATTGTCCCTGGAGGTGTGCGCATGTGCGGACAGTGCCGCGCGCCGGGATCGCGGGAGGACTGGTTCGCCGCGGGGGCACCGGACTCGCTCGGCGGTCGCCGGCGGGCGCGGGCCGACCTGGCCCGGGCCGCGAGCGCGCTCCTCGCGCCGCTGGGCCTGCGCGTCGAGGCCCACCCGGGTTCGCTGTCGCTCGCGGTCCGCACCGCGACCGGGCGGACGGTGATGGTGTCGCGCCTGGACCAGCTCGCCGACGCCGCCCGCACGCTCACCGGGCGGGTGCCGGACCCGCTCGATCCCGCCCTGCTGGGGACCCCACCCGGCACCGTGCCCGCCACCGTGCCCGCCACCGTGCCCCCCACCGTGCCCGCCACCGTGCCCCCCACCGTGCCCGCCACCGTGCCCGCCACCGTGCCCCCCACTGTGCACGGATGATCGAGGCGACCCTGGTCTCCGGGTTCCTCGGCGCGGGGAAGACCACCTGGCTCGCCGCGCACCTCGGGTCCGCCGGGCCGGTCGACCTGGTCGTGGTGAACGACTTCGCCGACGAGGGCGTCGACCACCTCCTCCTGCGGGACGCGGCCGGCCGGGCCGGCGCGCGGATCGCGGCGGTGGTCGGGGGGTGCGCCTGCTGCGAGCGGCTCGAGGACCTGCGCCGGACCCTGCTCGACGCCGTCAACCGGCACCACCGCACCGGTGCCGGGCGCGCCGGGCACGTGATCGTCGAGACCTCCGGGCTCGCCGAGCCCCAGCGGATCGCCCGCCTGCTCGACCAGGACCCGGTTCTGCGGACGAACGTCGCCCTGCGCACGCTCGTGATCGTGGTCGACGGCCTCGACGGGCGTCGCCTGCTCCGCCACCGGGCGGCGGTGCGCGCCCAGGTCACCCTGGCCGACCGGATCGTGCTGACCCGCGCCGACCTCGCCCGCGACGACGAGCTCGGCGAGCTGGCGGCCACCGTCCGCCGGTTGAACCCGTCCGCCGGGACGGTGGCGTCGGGCCTGGGGCACGAGCGGCCGGTCGTCCCGGTCGAACCGCCGGTCCCGGACGTCTTCGACGACACCGGTCCCGAGGCCCGGGACCTCCGGTCCTGGAGCGTCCGGCTCGGGTCCGGCACGAGCTGGGCGGAGTACGCGCTCTGGCTCGACGCGGTCTGCCGCGCCCATCCACAGCGGCTGCTTCGCAGCAAGGGCCGGGTACCCACCGCCGACGGCCCGCTGCTGGTGCAGTCGATGGGGGCGGAGATCGCCCGGCCCGTGCCCGCCGACGATACCGCGGGCACCTCGATGGTCTACATCCTCGACGGTCTCGCGCCGGAGGTCCTCGAGCGGTCGCTGCGCACCTTCGTGCCCAGTGCCTTCCCCGCGCGACCGGAACCGGCCGCGGATCCCGTGGCCTGAGGGACGGAACCTGCACTGACGAACCTCCGCGGACAGCAAATGTTTGCGTGGGTTCTGCTCGGCGGGATCGGTCCAGTTCTCGCTGATCACGAAGCACGTCGTTGACGTGACGGCGACAACATGCCTACCGTTGCGCAATCGTTCGCGTGGTCGGCGTCACGCCGCCGCGGAGGGGCCCGAGGGGCCGCGGACGAGCGCACTCACGACGACCGCACTCACGACGTCAGGAGATCTGCATGCCCAAGGAGATCAAGGTCTGTGTCGGCGCCGACATCGACGCGGTGGCCGGGTGGCTCGGGTCGTACGGCGGCGAGGACTCCCCGGCCGACATCCAGCGCGGGATGTTCGCCGGTGAGGTCGGCGTCCCGCGGTTGCTGAACCTCTACCGCAAGTTCGACGTGACGACGACGTTCTTCGCCCCCGGGCACTCCATCGAGACGTTCCCGCACCGGATCGAGCAGATCGTCGCGGCCGGGCACGAGCTGGCCGCGCACGGCTACTCGCACGAGAACCCCATCCTGATGAGCCCGCAGCAGGAGGAGGACGTCCTCAACAGGTCGATGGACCTGATCGAGAAGTTCTCCGGGCGGCGCCCGCGCGGCTACATCGCCCCGTGGTGCGAGCTGTCCGCGGTCACCGCGGACCTGCTGCTGAAGAACGGTTTCCGCTACGACCACAGCCAGGCCTTCCACGACTTCCAGCCGTTCTACGCCCGCACCGGCGACACCTGGACCAAGATCGACCTGTCGGGTCCGGCCGGGAACTGGATGAAGCCGCTGGTCCGGGGCGAGGAGATCGACCTCGTCGAGATCAACTTCAGCTGGTACATCGACGACCTGCCCCCGATGATGTTCATCAAGGGCAGCCCCAACAGCCACGGGTTCGTGAACCCGCGCGACATCGAGCAGATGTGGCGCGACCAGTTCGACTGGGTCTACCGCGAGTACGACTACGCGATCTACCCGATCACCATCCACCCGGACGTCTCCGGCCGCCCGCAGGTGCTGCTGATGCTCGAGCGGCTCTTCGAGCACATCCTCGGGCACGAGGGCGTCAGCTTCGACACCTTCGAGAACATCGCCGAGGACTTCCGGCGCCGGTTCCCGTTCGCGGAGAACAAGCGCTACCCGTTCGACCGCGACCTGCCCTGATCCGCTCCCGCCCGCCCGGTCCCGGGACGGGCCGGCCGGCCCGTCGGCGACCTCGCCGCGGGCCGGCCGCCGCACACCGGCGTCGTGAGCCGACGTCCCGAGTCGAAGGAGACAGCGTGATCCCGCACCTCCCACGCGTGCTGGTCGTGACCATGGGGGGGACGATCGCGTCGGTCCCGGCGGCCGACGGCCGGGACGCGGTGCCGCGGCTGGGCCCGGCCGAGCTCCTCGCGTCGGTGCCCGGTGCGGAGCACGTCGCGGCCGTGCGGACCGAGTCGTTCCGGCAGTACCCGTCCGGTGACCTGAGCATCGCCGACGTCGTCGAGCTCGCCCAGCTGGTGCACAAGCGGTCCGGCGAGGTCGACGGGGTCGTGGTCACGCAGGGCACCGACACGCTGGAGGAGACCTCCTTCCTGCTCGACCTGCTGCTCGACGCGGAGGCCCCGCCGGTCGTGCTGACGGGGGCCATGCGCAACCCGGGCCTCGCCGGCCCGGACGGCCCCGCGAACCTGCTGGCGGCGCTGCGGGTCGCGGCGGCGCCACAGGCCCGCGGCCTCGGCCCGCTGGTCGTGTTCGCCGACGAGATCCACCTGCCGCGGTTCGTACGCAAGCTGCACAGCTCCAGCGTCCACGCGTTCGGCTCGCCGAACACCGGGCCCGTGGGCTGGGTGACCGAGGACCGGGTCCGGATCCCGCTCGTCCCGCGGCACCGCGAGCCCCTGTGTGCCCCCGCGTCGCTGCCGGCCCGGCTCCCGTCGGTCGGCATCGTCCGGATCGGCCTGGGGGCCGACCCGCTGCGGCCCGAACACGTCACGGGGCTGGACGGCCTGGTCGTGGAGGTCTTCGGCGGGGGGCACGTCCCCAGCGCCATCGTCGACTCGCTCGTCCAGATCACCACCCGGATCCCGGTCGTGATGGCGACCCGGACCGGAGCCGGTGAGCTGTACGAGTCGACCTACGCGTTCCCCGGATCCGAGCGTGACCTGCTCGACCGGGGGATACTCAGCGCCGGTGCGCTCGACGGCACGAAGGCCCGGCTGCTGCTCATCCTGCTGATCGCCGCCGAGGCCCGGACGGAGGTGATCCGCGAGCGGTTCACGGCAGCGACCGCCTGATCGGCCCCTGACCGACCGCTCGATCCGACCCCCTGGCCCGACCCGGGCGGATCACCTCGTACGGCCCGCCGGGTCCTCCCGGCACCGGTTCGGCCAGCTCGACCGCAGTCCACCGTCATGCAGTACGAGTACGCGAGGAGTCCTCCGACATGTCATCGCCCATGTCCCTGTCGCCCTCGGCCGAGGCGGAGCGGATCAATTCCGCCGTCTCCCTGGTCGACGTCCGGCGGGCCACCATCATCTGCTTCTTCGCGTGGACCTTCGCCGTCTACGACTTCGTCCTGTTCGCGAACCTGCTCCCGGTCATCGCGAAGGAGCTGGGATGGAGCGGCGCGGAGACCACCGGGGTCAACACCTGGGTCACCCTCGGCACCGCGATCGTCGCCTTCGCGATCGGCCCGTTCGTCGACCGGATCGGGCGCCGCACCGGCATCGTGGTGTGCGTGGTCGGGGCCGCGATCGCGTCCCTGCTGACCTGGCTGGGCGGGTACGCCGCCGGGGCGCTCGGCCTGGGCGGGCTGGTCCTGCTGATCCTGATCCGCTCGCTGGCCGGTCTCGGGTACAGCGAGCAGGCGGTCAACGCCACCTACCTCAACGAGATGTACGCGCACGTCTACACCGACGAGCGGTCGATCAGGCGGCGCGGGTTCATCTACTCCGTGGTCCAGGGCGGCTGGCCGATCGGGTCGGTGATCGCGGCCCTGTCGATCTACATCCTGCAGCCGATCGGCGGCTGGCAGCTGTGCTTCATCGTCGCCGTCTTCCCGGCGATCTTCATGTTGCTCGCGGCGCGCAAGCTCAAGGAGAGCCCGGTCTTCACGGCGCAGAAGCGCATCCACGCGCTGCGCGAGGAGGGCCGCACCACCGATGCCGAGGAGCTCGCCCGGCTCACCGGCCAGGACCACACCCCGCGCAAGGCCGGCTTCGGCGCGCTGTTCCACGGCGAGTCCCGCCGGGCGACCCTGGCCCTGTCCGCGGCCTTCCTGCTCAACTGGCTCGGCATCCTGGCCTTCGCCTTCCAGGGCACCCTCATCCTGGTCAACGGCAAGGAGGTCTCCTTCACCGGCGCCCTCGAGGTCCTGATCGTGTCCAACGTCGCCGGGTTCTTCGGCTACCTGTTCCACGGCTGGCTCGGCGACCGCATCAGCCGGCGCAACACCATCGCCATCGGGTGGACGATCTCCGCGCTCTGCTTCGGCGTCATGGTCCTCGGGCCGAACGGGAACTTCCCGCTGCTCGTGAGCGCCTACGCGCTGGGCACCTTCTTCCTGATCGGCCCGTACGCGGCCGTGCTGTTCTTCAACAGCGAGTCCTTCCCGGTCGAGACCCGCGCGACCGCCGGCACCCTGATCAACGCCCTCGGCCAGATCGGTGCGATCATCGGCGGCATCCTGTTCACCGCGACCCTGGCCGCCGCCGGGCAGACCGCCGGCGAGCAGGCCGCGGCCTGGATCCGGGCCGGCCTGTTCTGGGGCTGCCTGCCCATCCTGATCTCGGCCGGTGCCATCCTCTGCGCCCGCAAGGCCAAGCCGCTCACCAGCACCCGCGTCCTCGACTGATGAGGATCACGGGTAGGCGGGCCCTGGTCGTCGGCGGGGCCGGGGGCATCGGCGCCGCCATCGCCGACACCTTCGCCGACGCCGGCGCCACCGTCCTCGTGGCCGACCGGCGACCGCCGGGCCGACACCCGGGCATCACGCTCGACGTGACCGACGAGCAGTCCGTCGCCGACGGTGTCGCCGAGGCGGTGGCCCGCCTCGGCGGCATCGACGTCCTCGTCAACAGCGCCGGGGTCCTCGACCAGGCCGAGGTCGCGACGATGCCGACGGAGACCTGGCGGCGCACGATCGACGTCGACCTCACGGGGGTCTTCCTGGTCACCCGTGCGGTGCTGCCGCACATGACCGCGCAGCGGTGGGGGCGGATCATCACCATCGCCTCCCAGCTGGGCATCAAGGGATCGCCCTCGATGGCGCACTACGCCGCGGCCAAGGCCGGGGTCATCGGCTTCACCAAGTCGCTGGCCCAGGAGGTCGCCGGGGCCGGGGTCCTGGTCAACGCGATCGCGCCGGGCCCGGTGGAGACCGAGATGACCGCGGACCTCACCCCGGACTGGCGGGCCGGCAAGACCGCGGAGCTGCCCCTGGGCCGCTTCGGCGCCGCCGCCGAGGTCGCCCCCACCGCCCTGCTGCTGGCCAGCGAGCCCGGCGGGAACCTCTACGTCGGGCAGACCCTCCACCCCAACAGCGGCGACGTCATGCCCTGACGGGCACGAGCACGAGCACGGCCACGAGCACGGCCAGGTACCCACCCGTCGCTCCGAGGAAGGAAGGCACCATGTCTCGTTCCGACCCCACCCCCGGCCGCGACGACGGGCTGGCGGGAAAGGTCGCCGTCGTCACCGGTGGGGCCAGCGGCATCGGCCGCGCGTTGGCGGTCGCCTACGCCCGGGCCGGAACCCGCACCGTCGTCGGCTACTACCCGCGCGACCCGCACGACGTCTCCGAGACGGTCGCCGCCGTCGCCGCCGCGGGCGGTGAGTGCGTGCCGGTGGCGGTCGACGTCGCGCGACCCGCCGAGGTCGACGCGCTGGCCCGGGCGGCGGTGTCCGAGTTCGGGCGTCTCGACATCACGGTCGCGGGAGCCGGGATCCTGCGCCGGGCCGAACTCGCCGAGCTGACCGACGACGCATGGGAGGAGATGCTCGCCGTCGACCTCACCGGCGTCATGCGCACCTTCCGGGCCTGCGCCGCCCAGATGCGCGACGGCGGGGCGATGGTGGCGATCTCGTCGATCATGGGTGGCGTGTACGGCTGGGAGGACCACGCCCACTACACGGCCGCCAAGGCGGGTGTCGTCGGGCTGTGCCGCGCCCTGGCCGTCGAACTGGCCCCGCGCGGCATCCGGGTCAACGCGCTGTCGCCGGGCCTGATCGAGAGCCCGCAGTCGCTCGATCCCGTCAACTCGCTGGGACCGGAGGGGCTGGCCGAGGCCGCGAAGGCCATCCCGGCCGGGCGCGTCGGCCAGGTCGACGAGGCCGCTCGGGTCATCCGGTTCCTCACCGGCGACGACTCCAGCTACATCACGGGCCAGCACCTCGTCGCCGACGGCGGCCTGTCGATCCGCTACCCGGGCTGACGGCGGCACGCGAGGGCACGGACCGAGGGCCGGGGGCCGGTGCGTCCGGCCGACGATACGATGCTCCCGCCCAGTGCGACGAGGAGGCCAGTTGGCGGCACCAGAGCCGGTCACATTGGCCCAGATCGCCAAACGGGCCGGCGTCCACGTCTCGACCGTCTCCCGGGCCCTCGCCGACAACGCCACCGGTGTCGGCAGCGCCACGGCCTCCCGGATCCGCGCGCTGGCGGAGGAGATGGGCTACCACCCCGATCCGGCCGCGTCGGCCCTGCGCACGCGGCGCAGCGGAGCGTTGGGGATCATCATGCCGCGGCTCACGGACTACGTCCTGGCGCGCATCTACGAGGGCGCCGACGAGGCCGCCCACGACATCGGCTACACCACGCTGGTCGCGAACTCCAACGACGACCCCGCCCTGCGCATGGAGCGGCTGGACAAGATGCTCGCGCGCCGGGTGGAGGGCTTCCTCATCGGCGACGCCCGCCTCGACGGCGACGACCTGATCCAGGCCCTCAAGCGGCGGGGGATCCCGTACGTGCTGGTCAACCGGCGGTTGCGGGGGCACCCGTCCGTGACCACGGACGACGTCCGCGGCGGGCGGCTCGCGGGCGAGCACATCCTCGGGCTCGGGCACCGGGTCGTCGGCGTCGTCGCCGGGCCGGAGTACGCCAGCACCTGCGTCGAGCGGACCCACGGCTTCGTGGAGCGCTTCCTCTCGGCCGGGATCACCGTCCCGGACACCTGCATCCAGACCTCCGCGCCCGACGGCGAGGGGGGGCACGCCGCCGCCGACGCGCTGCTGCACCGGCACCCCGACATCACCGCGATCTTCGCCATCAACGACTTCGCGGCCATCGGCGCGATGGGCGCCGCCCGCGAGCACGGCCGCACGGTGGGCCGCGACATCGCCGTCATCGGCTACAACGACATCCCGCTGGCCAGCTGGCTGCCGGTGCCGATGAGCTCGATCAGGTCGCCCATGGTCGAGATGGGACGCGGCGGTTCCCGGGCGCTGCACGACATCATCGCGGGCGGCCGTCCCGGGCCGGTGCTCCTCGAGCCGACGCTCAGCGCGCGCGACTCGACGCTCGAGGTCAGCGTCTGACCGTCCGGTCCGTTCGGACGGACTCGGTGGCCGGGGCAGCGGCCGGGGCCCGTCCGGTTGTGCCGCGCTCCACGAGCCGGGGGGCGAGGGAGAGGTCGCGCGGGGGTGCCGCGCCGTCGCCCTCGAGCCGCGCGACGACCGCCTCCACGGCGAGGCGGGCCATCTCCCGGGTGTCCTGGGCGACGGTCGTGAGGTCCATGTGGGTGAGGCGGGCGAGCCGTGAGTCGTCGTAGCCCATCACGGAGATCTCCGTCGGCACCGCGACGCCCGCGCGGCGCAACGTGTCGAGGACGCCGACCGCGCACCGGTCGTTGCCGGCGAGCACCGCGGTGACCTCGCCGGGGGCGTCGAGGAGGGCGCGCGCGGCCTGCACCCCGGACTCCTCGGTGTGGTCGCCCGGGACGACGTCGGGGGTGAGGCCGTGGCGGCGCACGGCCGACCGGTAGCCGCGCCGCCGTCGACGTGCCGGATGTGGCGGTGCCCGAGGCCCACGAGCAGGTCCACCGCGGCCGCGGCGCCGCGGGTGTCGGCGGCCCGGACGGCGTCGACGCCCTCGGCGCGCCGGCCGACGACCGTGACCGGCAGCCGGCCGGCGAGCTCCCGGAGCCCGGCGGCCTCGGCCTCGGTCGCGATCAGCAGCAGCCCCTCGCACCGCGAGCGGACGAGCCCCTCGACGACGCGGTGCTCGGGGTGCGACGGCACCCGGGCGCCGAGGACGACCTCGTAGCCGTGGTGCTCCGCGGCCGGGTAGACGCCCTCCAGGAGATCGGCGTGGAAGGGGTCGCCTGCGTCGAACACCACGCCGAGCAACCGGGGCCGGTGTTCGCGCAGCATCCTGGCCGCGGGGTCGGGGCGGTAGCCCAGCTCCTCCGCGGCGCGCAGCACGGCCGCGCGCGAGGCCGCACCAGGACCGGGCGCCCCGCGGATCACCAGGGAGGCCAGCGACTTGGAGACGCCGGCCCGGGCCGCGACCTCGACGAGCGTGGCCCGGCGCGGGCCGGCCGGGCCGTCGGGGGCAGACACGGCGGCATCGTAGCCCGACTTGGACCGTTCCAAGAAGACCCTTGACGCAGGGCCGCGCCGCCCCCACACTCCCACACGGCGCTTGGACCGTTCCAAGTCGTCTTCCGTCGGCGAAGGAGCAGGGCATGGTGCGGGTCGGTGTGATCGGCTGCGGCCGGATCGGCAGGGTGCACGCGGACGCGATCGCGGTACACCCCCGCGCGGAGCTCGCCGCGGTGTACGACCCGGTCGAGCAGGCCGCCCTCGAGGTGGGCACGCAGTTCGGCGCCGCCTGGGGGACGGACGTCGACGCCATCCTCACGGACCCGGCGATCGACGCGGTCGTGGTCGCCTCGCCCACCCCCACGCACGTCGACCTGCTGACGCGGGCCGTGCGGGAGGGCAAGGCCGTGCTGTGCGAGAAGCCGATCGACCTCGACCTCGCTCGGGTCGACGCCTGCCGGGCCGAGATCGGCGCCCTGACCGACCGGGTGATGGTGGGCTTCAACCGCCGCTTCGACCCGTCGTTCCGCGACATCCGCACGCGGGTGGCGGCGGGGGAGATCGGCGGCCTCGAGCAGGTCGTGATCATCAGCCGGGACCCGTCCCCGCCGCCCGCGGGCTACGTCGCGACCTCCGGCGGGCTGTTCCGGGACATGACGATCCACGACTTCGACATGGCCCGCTTCTTCCTGGGCGAGGTCGTGGAGGTCACGGCCACCGGGTCGACCCTGGTCTCCGAGGAGATCGCCGCCGCGGGCGACATCGACGGGGCCGTCGTGGTGCTGCGGGGCGCGAGCGGTGCGCTGTGCTCGATCACGAACTCGCGCCGCTGCGCGTTCGGGTACGACCAGCGCCTGGAGGCGTTCGGCGAGCTGGGCATGCTCACCGCGGCCAACCAGCTCCCGACGAGCGTCCGTTTCTCCGGCGCGACGCAGACCGAGGTCGCCGCGCCGTACCACAACTTCTTCCTCGACCGGTACACCCCGGCCTACCGCGCCGAGATGGACCACTTCGTGACCGCCGTCGAGACGGGCTCGGTGCCCTCGCCGGGGTTCGGCGACGGCCGGGCCGCGCTGGTGCTGGCCGAGGCGGCGAACGAGAGCCTGCGCACCGGGTCGACCGTGAAGGTGGTCGAGGGATGACCGTGCGGTGGGGGATGCTGTCGACGGCCGGGATCGGCCGGGTCGTGGCGTCGTCGATCGCGGGCTCGGCGGAGGCCGAGCTCGTCGCGGTCGCGGGCCGGGACGGCGGGAAGGCCGCCGCTTACGCCGCCGAGCTGGGGGTGCCGCGCAGCGTCGGCTCCCGCGCCATCGCCACCGGCGCCGCGCCGGCGTTCGGCCGCACCGACGCCGTCGAGCAGGCCGCCGTGATCGAGGCCGTGCGCCAGGCTGCCGCCACCGGCGCCACCGTCTCCTCGGAGGGAACCAGTGACCACACCCCTACGGGTCGGCATCGTCGGGTGCGGCAATGTCGCCCTGAACTTCCACGTCCCGGCCTACCAGGCGCTGCCCGAGCGGTACGAGATCGTCGGGCTGGCCGACCCGACGCCCGAGCGACTGGAGCTGGGCCGCGAGACCGCGGGGCTGACGGCTGAGCAGGTGCACCTCGACGCCGCCGCGCTGCTGGCTCGCGAGGACGTCGACGTGATCGACGTCTGCACCCCGCAGCACCTGCACCGCGACCTCGTCGTGGCCGCCGCGGCGGCGGGCAAGCACGTGCTGTGCGAGAAGCCGATCGCGGCCCGTCCCGCGGACGCCGCCGCGATGGTCGAGGCGGCCCAGCAGGCCGGGGTGGTCCTCGGCGTCATGCACAACTACCTGTTCTTCCCCGAGGTCGTCGCGCTCACGGCACTGATCGGCTCCGGGGAGCTGGGCGAGGTCCGCACCGTCACGGTGAACATGCTCGGCGTGGTCGACTCGCCCGGCGCCGCCGGCTACCGGCCGCAGTGGCGCCACGACCCCGCCGCCGCGGGCGGCGGCGTGCTGATGGACATGCTGCACGGCGTCTACCTCGCCGAACACCTGCTCGGCGCCCCGGTGACCGGGGTGTCGGCGTTCGTCGACAGTGCCACGGACGGCGACGCCGTCGAGGGTCTCGCCCTGTGCCGGCTCGAGGCCGGCCGGCGCGCCGGCCTGGTCGACATCGGCTGGGGGATGGGGCAGGGCGGCATCGCCGTGCACGGCACCCTCGGCCGCGCGGTGGCGCACTACCGCGCCGACGGCACCATGCCGTGGGCACCGTTCGAACGGCTGACCGTCACCACCGCCGCGGGCACCCGGACCGCCGACCTGCCCGCGGGCCAGGAGCTGGGCCCGCTGATCGCCGACGCGATGCGGGACACAGTGGCCGACCTCGCCGAGGCGATCGAGGCCAAGCAGGACCCCGCGGCCGACGGAGCCGCCGCGCTGCACACGCTGGAGACCACCGTCGCCGCCTACGCCTCCGCCGCGCTCGGCCGCACCGTCGCCGTCCCGCTGCCCACGGACGGACCGCTTCACCAGGCCGGCGTGCTCGGCCTGCAGGACATCGACGTCCCCGCCGACTCCCCGCTGCGCCGCCGCGGGCTGTTCGGCCTCACCACCGGAGCCTGAGAATGCAGATCGGTCTGCTCACCGACAGCCTGTCCACCCTGACCCGGGCCGAGGCCCTCGACACCGCCGCCGAGCTGGGCGTGGAGACTGTCGAGATCGGACTCGGCGGGGAGCACGGTGGCTGGTCGCCCGCCCCGCACGCCGACCTGCCCGACCTGCTCGCCGACGCCGACGCGCGGGAGGCGCTGCGCCGGGACGTCACGAGCAGGGGCCTGCGGCTCGGGGCGTTCAACGCCGCGGGCAACCCGCTGCACCCCGTCGAGGGGGAGCGCGACGACCGGGTGCTGCGCGGCGCGCTGCAGCTGGCCGAGGAATTCGGGGTCGGGACCGTCGTCACGATGTCCGGGCTGCCCGCCAACCCGGGCGACACGTTCCCGGCCTGGATCACCACCGTGTGGCCGCCGGAGAACCTGCGGCTGCTCGAGCACCAGTGGAGCGTCGCCGTCGACTACTGGGGCGGGATCGCGGACGAGGCCCGCCGCCGCGGCGTGCGCATCGCCGTCGAGATGCACGCCAACCAGCTCGTCTACGGCGTCCCGGGCCTGCTGCGGCTGCGCGAGGCGGTCGGCGACGTCGTCGGGGCCAACTTCGACCCCAGCCACCTGTGGTGGATGGGTGCCGACCCGCTCGCCGCGATCGCGGCGCTCGACGGCGCGATCCACCACGTCCACGCCAAGGACACCCGCATCGAGGACCGCGCCGCCGTCGCCTCCCGGCTGGAGACGATCCCGAACGAGCGGACCGGCGAACGTGCCTGGAACTACGTCGCCGTCGGGACCGGCCACCCCGACGACTTCTGGGCCCGCTTCGCCGACGCCCTCCGCGCCGCCGGCTACGACGGTCCGCTGTCGATCGAGAACGAGGACTACACGCTGGGCCAGCGCGAGTCCGTGGCCCGTGCGGTGGGAACCCTCCGCAGCGCCCTGTCCGCGTCGGTGCCGGCGCGGTAGGGCGCCCGCCGAACAGTAGCGCCGACGGGAATGCCGACCGGCGGCCGCCCAGGTGAGGGCGGCCGCCGGAGAGCGTGCTCAGGGGGCTCGGATGGCTCAGGTGGCGATCGAGTCCAGCTGCTTGCCGGCGTAGTCCATCCGTGCGATCAGCAGGCCGATCAGCTGGATCACCAGGAGGACCGGGATCAGCATGAAGGCCGCGGTGAACGAACCGGTCGCGTTGCGGACCCACAGGGCGCCGTAGGGGACCAGCACGCCGAGGAAGCCCGCCACCATCCAGGTGAGCCCCATCCCCACCCCGCGCATGCGGGTCGGGTACAGCTCGGCGGTGTAGGTGAGGACGGTGCCCCAGACGCCGATCAGGCCGAAGTTCGAGGCCAGCCCGAACACCCAGAGCTGCCAGGACTCGGTGGCCAGCGCCCACGGGATCAGCGTGACGATGAAGATGACGTTGCCCGTGAGCATCGCGCGGAACCGGCTCCACCGGTCGGCGATCCACCCCATGAGGTAGTAGCCGAAGGCACCGGCGACGCCCCACCAGATGTACCAGTTGCTGTACTCGGCGGTGGACCAGCCGTGGGTCTCCTTGAGGTAGAAGGGCGCCCAGTACCCGAGGGTGTACCAGGACATGGTCGCGGTGGCGGCGACGAAGAGGGCGACGTAGGTCCGCTTGCGCTGGCCCGGCTCGAACAGCTGGCCGACCGACGCCTTGCGGGCGCGTTCCGCCCAGGTCGGCCGGTTCTCCGGGGGTGCGTCCTCGGTGCGCGCCAGGACGGCGTCGCGGTTGCGGATCCACGCCGGCGACTCGGGGCAGAGGAACCGGACGTAGATCGCCAGCAGGCCGATCGCGGCGGGCACCAGGAACGCCCACCGCCAGCCGTGCGGCGCGATGATGTAGGTGCCGGTCAGACCGGCGATGACCACGCCGTAGCCGTAGAGCGACCGGGCCGCGCTGAGGATCTTCGCGCGGTGCCGGGCGGGCCAGGTCTCCACCGTGAGCAGCGATCCGATCGCCCACTCGCCGGCGATCGTCACCCGCATCAGCGTGTAGAAGAGGATGAAGAACAACCAGTTCCGTGACACCACGATGAGCACCAGGAACACGCACGTCAGCGCCACGTTGACGATGAACGCGGTGCGGCGGCCGATGCGGTCGGCGAGCCACGGCCAGAAGTAGGCGGCGAACGCGGCCAGCACGCCGGTGATCGTGACCGCGAGGGTCAGCGAGTTCAGGCTGATCCCGAAGTCCTCCAGCAGGTACGGGACGATCAGCGCGTAGAGGGCGATGACGATCCCGTCGAGCATCCAGCCCAGGCCGAGCGCGGTCGCGATGTGCCAGTGCGTGGAGGTGAGCGTCTCCGACGCGTCGCCGTCGCTGACGTTGCGGAAGGACCGCGACCGCAGCTGGCGTTCTTCCAGCGGTCCGGGCGGGCCGACCACGCGTCCGCTGACGCTCACGGGTTCTTCGACGGTCACGGCGTCATCTCCTCGAGTCGCACCTCGTCGTGCGCGGATGTGAGCTGGGACACTGCGTTGCACGAAGTTAGGGCGGTTCGTCCGGCACTGTCGCTGTCGGAACCGCCAAGGGTCCCCGGCCCGGTTGTGGAGGTTCTGCCGATGCGTCGGCCGTCCGACTGAGCGAACGTTCAGCACGATTGTCGACGCTCCGGAGGTTGCCCATGCCGACCAACGCGATCCGTGACCGATGGGCGGCGGGCGAGGCCGCCGTGGACTGCTGGGTCTCCGGCTCCTCGGTGCTGTCCGTGGAGGCCGTCGGCCGGCTCGGCTACGACTCGGTCGTCATCGACATGCAGCACACGATGGCGGAGTACCGCGACGTCGTCACCGCCGTGATCGCCCTGGCGGCCACCCCGACCGTGCCCGTGGTGCGGGTGCCGGGCAACGACCCGATCCTCGTGGGGCGGGTGCTCGACGCCGGGGCCCGGGGCATGATGTGCCCGATGGTCAACACCCGCGAGCAGGCCGAACGCTTCGTCGCCGCCTGCCGCTACCCCCCGCAGGGGTCCCGCTCGTACGGGCCCTACCGGGCCGCCGACGGCGCGCGCTACTTCAGCGAGGCGAACGCCGACATCGTGACCTTCGTGCAGATCGAGACCCTCGAGGCCCTGGCCAACCTCGACGAGATCGCTGCCGTCCCGGGGCTGGACGTGCTGTTCGTCGGGCCGACGGACCTGTCGATCTCCGGGGGCGGCCGCCCGTCGATGTCCTACACGGACCCGCTGGTGGACGAGCGGCACCGGGCGATCGTCGACGCCGCGCACCGCGCGGGCAAGCGCGCCGGGATGCTGGCCCTCGGCCCGGGCGACCCGGAGATCGGCCGGGGCTGGGGGATGGACTTCCTCTCGGTCGCGATGGAGCAGCGGCTCGTCGCCACGGGCGCCGCGGCCGCGCTGAGGCACGGCCGCACGGTCGCCGGGCCGGCCCTCGCGCAGGCATGAGCGGCCGGTACGTCGTCGCCCGGGCCGCCGACATCCCCGAGGGCGGGCGGGTGCTCGTCGAGGTCGGCGGGCGGCAGGTCGGCGTGTTCAACGTCGGCGGGTCCTTCTACGGGCTGATCAACCGCTGCCCCCACAAGGGCGCCGAGATGTGCAAGGGCAACGTCGTGGCCGGGCTGACCTCGGCCCGGCCGGGCGAGTTCGACTACGACGAGGACACCGCGCTGCTGATGTGCCCGTGGCACGGCTGGGAGTTCGACGTCCGCACCGGACGGTCCTGGTTCGACCCGCGGACCCGGCTGCGGACCTACGACGTCGAGGTGACCGGCGCCGACCGGCTCGAGGGGGTGCCGCGGGCCGGCCGGGTGCCGGGCCCGTACACCGCCGAGACCGTGGAGGTCTGCGTGGAGGACGAGTACGTGGTGGTCGACCTGCGCAAGGCCCGGAAGGCGGCACAGACGGGGGAGGGTCGATGACGACCGCGCTGCTGGAGAACACGAGCCGGGACGAGCTGTGGCCGGGCCCGGTGATCGACTGCGACGTGCACGCGAACGTGCCGTCGCTGGAGGCGCTCTTCCCCTACATGTCCCGGCACTGGATCGCCTGGTGCACCGAGCGCGGCTGGCACGGGCCCGTCGGCGGGGTGAACCTGGCCTACCCGCCGGGCTCGGACCGCTCGTGCCGCCCCGAGTGGCGGCCCGCGGACCGCCCGCCGGCCTCGGACCTCGGGCTGCTGCAGCAGCACGTGCTCGACCCCTGGCGGGTCGAGCGCGCGATCCTGACCTGCTACTACGCCGTCGACGCGCTCCGGCACCCGGACTGGGCCGCGGCGCTGACGCGCGCCGTGAACGACTGGCTGGTCGCCGAGTGGCTGGACCGGGACCCGCGGCTGGTCGGCACGCTGGTGATCCCGGCGCGCGACCCCGCCGCGATGATCGAGGAGATCCACCGGGTCGGCGACCATCCCGGCTTCGTCCAGGTGCTGCTGCCCGTGCGGCACGCCGCGCTGTGGGGGCAGCGGCAGTTCCACCCGGTCTTCCAGGCCATGGCCGAACACGGCCTGGTGGCCGGGCTGCACTTCGGCGGGGTCACCACCGACGCGCCGTCGTCGAGCGGGTACTCCTCCTACTACGTCGAGGAGTACGCCGCGGAGTGGCAGTCCTTCACCGCCCAGGTCACGAGCCTGGTGTCGGAGGGCGTGTTCCAGGTCTGCCCGGAGCTGCGGGTCTCGGTGCTGGAGGGCGGGTTCGCCTGGCTGCCGGTGTGGGGCTGGCGGATGGACAAGGAGTGGAAGGGCCTGCGCCGCGAGGTCCCCTGGCTGGACCGGCGGCCGCTGGAGATCATCCGTGACCACATGCGGTTCTCCGTCGCCCCCGCGGACCTGGGCACCCGGGAGCAGACCGCCACGGTGCTGGAGTGGCTCGGCTCCGACGACATGCTGATGTTCGCCACCGACTACCCCCACGGCTACGACGACGACATCGCCGGGCTCCTCGCGGCGGCGCCGCCGTCGATGCGCCCGCGGCTGATGGCCGGGACCGCCCGCGACTGGTATCGCCTCTGAGTTCGGTATCGCCTCTGAGTTCGGTATCGCCTCTGAGTTCTGCTCGTCCGGTTCGTCGGCGGCGCCCGAACGGAGGTCGACGCCGTCAGTCATGCGGTTGCATCATCGAACGGTGCCCCGCCGGTTCGTGGCCGAGGCGGGCACGGGGCGAGGCACGAGGAGGTGCTTCCGTGGGCCGTCGCGACGCCGCGACACGGGACGTGACACGGGACGAGGCGTGGGACGCCCTGATGGCGCGGCTGCAGGAGACCGGGCTACTCGACGGGCACGGCCCGATCGCCGACCGGATGCACGCGCGGGTGTTCACGCACGCCGCGTACCGGCACGTCGACGAGGAGGTGCTGCGGGAGAGCTGGCGGCGCAACCTCTCGGTGTCCGTCGACGGGGTGCGGGCCCGCCGGCACCCGGGGCCGGAGGACGACGACGGCCCGCTGCGGGAGGTCGGCGAGGAGCGCGCCCGGCAGGGCGTCGGCGTGGCGGAGATGCTGCAGACCTCGATGCAGCACCAGAAGATCTTCGTGGACCTGGTGCGCGAGCTCGCGCCGCCGTCGCCGTACCGGGACAGCCTGCTGCTGGAGCTGTTCGCCATCAAGCAGGCGTGGTCGGCCTGGAGCATGGTCGCGCTCGCCGCGGGCCACCGCGAGGCCGAGCTGGAGATGCAGCGCCGCGCGCAGCAGCACCAGGACGGGTTCGTGCGGCGCATCATCTCGGGCTCGATGGCGGCGTCGGAGATCGGGAGCGGGGCGGCGGGGTACGGCCTGGACCGCGACCGGGACTACCGCGCCTTCCGGGCCCGGCCGGAACCGGGGCCGGACTCGTCCCGCGTCATGGAGCGCTATCTGCGCGTGGCGGCCACCCCGGAACGCCGCAACGGAATGATGACGGTGGTCGACGGCGACCTCTGCGGGTTCCTCGCGGTGCTCCCGGCCGAGCCGCCGCCGACCGCGGTCGGGGTCTCGCCGCCCGTCCCGCTGCACGAGCTGCCCGCCGTGTTCCGGCTGGCCACCCGCGCCCTGGAGACCGCGCTCGCGCTGGGCCGCACCGAGGTGGTGAGCGTGGCGGACCTGGGCCTGCACCCCGCCGTCGTCGCCGACCACGATCTCGGGGAGCTGATGCACGACCGTTTCGTGAAGCCCTTCGAGCGGTTCGGCGCCTCGGGCGCGGCCATCCTGGAGACCGTCGAGCGCTACCTGCGCAACGGCAGCCGCCTCGAGACGACCCGGCAGCAGCTCTTCCTGCACACCAACACCGTCCGGTACCGGCTCTCCCGCTTCGAGTCGATCACCGGCTGCTCCCTGCGCGACTACGACGACCTGGCGCAGGTGTGGTGGGCGCTGGCGTGGGACCGCCTGCACGGCAGCCGCGACGGGGCGACCGTGGCCTCCTGAGGGCCGAACTTT
Organism: Pseudonocardia terrae; assembly: GCF_021343995.1. Lineage (GTDB taxonomy): Bacteria > Actinomycetota > Actinomycetes > Mycobacteriales > Pseudonocardiaceae > Pseudonocardia > Pseudonocardia terrae. The sequence goes on from NZ_JAJTTE010000009.1 coordinate 137,747, forward strand.
GTGGGGTCGTACAACGGCGGCGGACCGCAGTTCGGCAGCCGCGCCGTAGTCGCCCGGCACCCGCGCCGGGCAGCGTGGGAAGGGCGGGCACCGTCGCCCGCCCGGAAGGGGGACGTCGCGGATGAGGATGACCCGGGCCCACAGCGTCGAGGACCTGCGCCGCGCCGCCCGCAGGCGGATGCCGAAGGCGGTGTTCGACGTCGTCGACGGCGGCGCCGGCAACGAGCACACCCTGCGGTGGAACACCGAGTCGTTCGAGCGCATCCGGCTGCGGCCGCGGGCGCTGGTCGACGTGGGGCACGTCGACACGACCACCACCGTGCTGGGCGACCCGGTGTCCATGCCGCTGCTGCTCGCACCCTGCAGCTTCGCGCGGATGTGCCACAGCGACGCCGAGCCCGCCGTGGCCCGGGCCGCGGGGCGTGCGGGCACGATCTACGCCGTCCCCGGCGGAGCGGGGGAGCGGCCGGAGGTCGTGATCCGCTCGGCGAGCGGGCCGCTGTGGTACCAGCTCTACCTCAAGCCCGACCAGGCGCAGAACGACGAGCTCGTCGACCGGGTCGCCGGCGCCGGCTACCGGACCCTGTGTGTCACGATCGACACGCCGATCAAGCCGTACCGGGAGAAGGACCTGCGCAACGGCGTCACGCTGCCGGTGTCTCCGTCGCCGCGGCTCGCGCTGGCCGGCCTGGCGCACCCGCGCTGGTCGCGGGACTTCCTCTTCGGCACCGGCGGCGCCGGCCTGGACCTGTTCGCCGCCAAGCGGGCCTACGACAACTTCACCGACGCGATCATGCACAGCCGGTCCGTCACCGCCGGGGAGATCCGCCGGCTGCGGGAACGCTGGTCGGGCGCCCTGGTGGTGAAGGGGGTGCTGCGCGGCGACGAGGTCCGGGAGATGGCCGATCTCGGCGTCGACGGCGTCGTGGTGTCCAACCACGGCGGCCGCAACCTGGACGGGGCCCCGGCCACGATCGACGTGCTCGCCGAGGTCGTCGAGGCGGCCGCCGGTCGGCTCGAGGTCCTGCTGGACAGCGGGGTCCGGCGGGGGACCGACGTGGTCCGTGCGCTCGCCCTCGGCGCCCGCGCCGTGCTCGTCGGGCGGCCGTACATGTTCGCCCTGGCCGCGGGTGGGGAGGCCGGCGTCGACCGGGCCCTCGAGCTCCTGCACAACGAGATCATCCGGGCGATGTCGCTGGTCGGCGCCACGTCGGTCAAGGAGATCGACCGGTCGCTGATCGCGCTCGCCGACGAGCGGGGAGGGACGGCATGACGCTGGAGGCCACCGTCGCGACGGCCGCTGCTCCGGCACCGACCGGCGCGAAGCTGGGGATCATCGACGCGGACGTCCATCCGTCGATGAACCCCGCGATCCCCGGCGTGCTGCGGCACCTGCCGCAACGCTGGCAGGACTACCTGGTGCACACCGGCCTGCGGGCCGGCGCGCCCGGCGGGGACCGGCCGCGGCACCGGGAGTTCGCCAGCCGCTGGGACGCCGTGCCGCCAGGCGGCGGCGCGCCCGGGATCGACCCGGCCTTCGCGCGGGAGCAGCTGCTCGACGCCTACGACATGAGCGCCGCCGTGCTCAACGACATCGGCGGGTTCCCGATGAGCGGCGGCCTGCGCGTGCCCGCCGAGCTGTGCGCGGCCTTCTGCTCGGCGATCAACACCTACCGCGAGGAGACGTGGTTCGCCGACGACCCGCGCTGGTACGGCTCGATCAACCTGCCCTACGAGGTCCCGGACCTCGCCGTGGAGGAGATCGTCCGGCGCAAGGAGGGCCCTGCGGGCGACCGCTGGGTGCAGGTGATGCTCGCCCCGGACAACGAGCGGGGCATCGGGCACCGCCGGTACTGGCCGGTGCTGGAGGCCTGCGAGCACTACGGCCTGCCGGTCGGCTTCCACGTGCTCTCGGGCCGGCGGATCACGCCGTCGGGCCCGGCGAACTTCTACTTCGAGGAGCACTGCGACTTCGCCGGACTGAACTTCCCGGTGATCGCCAGCCTGGTCTTCGAGGGCACGTTCGACCGCTTCCCGGGCCTCAAGGTGGCGATGGTCGAGCTGGGCTGGTCCTGGGTCGTCCCGCTGGCCTGGCGGATGGACCACGCCTACCGGATGATGCCGCGCGAGGTGGACCTGCAGCGGCTGCCGTCGGAGTACATCCGCGACCACCTCTGGTTCACCACGCAGCCGATGGAGGAGCCGGAGAACCCCCGCTGGTTCGACGACGTCCTCACCCTCTTCGAGTCCTCCGGCATGGCCGACAAGCTGATGTTCTCCTCGGACTACCCGCACTGGGACTTCGACGAGCCGGACTCCTTCCCGCTCTCGGTGCGCCGCGACCACGACCGCTTCGGCCGGATCCTGGGCGAGAACGCCGGCGCGCTCTACGGCCTGCCGTTGCTCCCGGGGACCGGCTACGACCTGGACTACTAGGACCGGGTTCCGGGAGCACGGACGGCGCGAGGTCCCGGCCGGGTGGGCCGGGACCTCGTCGTGCGGTGCGTCTACTCGGCGGTGAGGGAGGTGTCACGCGTCTCCGGGAGGGCCCACAGGCACCCGACCGAGATCAGCAGCAGCGCCGCTGTGCAGACGCCGAGGGCGATCGGGCCCCAGGCGGAGGCGGCCAGCGGGGCGGCGGCCACCAGGATGCCCGCGCCACCGACGACCCCGCCGAGGTTGTAGCTCAGGCCGGCGCCGGTGTAGCGGTGCCGGGTGGAGAACATCTCGGGCAGGTAGGCGCCGAGCGGACCGTAGGCCAGGCCGATCAGGCCGAGCAGGACGACGATCCCGGTGCCGATCGCGAACGTCGAGCGCGTGTCGATGAGCGGGAAGAGCACCAGCGACCACACGGCCAGCGCGACGCATCCGGCCAGGACGAGCGGACGCCGTCCGAACCGGTCGGACAGGACGGCGGCGGTGGCGGTGATCGCGACCGTGGCGAGGGACCCGATGACATCGATCAGAAGGATGCCGGCCGTGCTCATCCCGAGGGTGCTCGTCGCGTAGCTCGTCAGGTAGACGGAGGCGATGGACATGGCGGCGAACACCCCGGTGGTGAGGCCGGTCGCCAGCAGCATCGTCCGGGGCTGGCGCCGCCACACCTCGAGGAACGGCACGCCGCGGTGCCGGGGCGCGCGGGCGGCGGCGGTGAAGACGGGCGTCTCCTCGGTGTGCAGCCGCACGTACAGCCCGACGCCGATCAGCAGCGCGCTGAGCAGGAACGGCACCCGCCAGCCCCAGCTGAGGAAGGCCTCGCTGGTCTCGCCGATCCCGAGGTCGACGGCGAGGAAAGTGGCGGCGGCGAGCGCGAAGGCGACGGTCGCGCCGACCTGCGGGTAGAGCGCGAAGCGCCCGCGCCGCCCGTCGGGAGCGTTCTCCGACGCGAACAGGGCGGCCCCGGCCCATTCCCCGCCCACGGCCAGGCCCTGCACGGCGCGCAGGACGACCAACAGGATCGGGGCGGCGACGCCGAGCGTCGCCGCGCCGGGCAACAACCCGACTGCGACGGTGCACAGGCCCATCGTCATCAGCGTGACGATCAGCGTGCGCTTGCGGCCGAGACGGTCGCCGATGTGCCCGAACAGGATGGACCCGACGGGCCGGAACACGAACGCCACGGCGAAGGTCCCGAACGCCGCGAGTGCGCCGACGACCGCGCCCATGTGGGGGAAGAAGACCTTGTTGAAGACGAGCGCGGCGGCCGTGCCGTAGATGAAGTAGTCGTAGTACTCGATCGTGGTGCCGGCCATGCTGGCGAGGTTGATCCGGCGGACGGCCCGGCGGTCGGGCGGCAGGCCGGCGGGCGCCGGGCCCGGCGGGGTGAGGACGGCGGTGGTCATGGTTCCCTCTTCCGGTCGGTGTGCAGCGGTGATCCACAGGGTCGTCCGGTGCGGACGCCGCCGGGATCGACCGGCCGACCGGGCCTCGGGGGGATCCGGGGCTCGGGTGACCAGGGGACGTGCCCGTCCCCCGGGAGGTCAGCCGAAGCTCGACTCCCGCCCCACCTCCGGGCGCGCGCCGTTGCCCGCCGGGCCGTCCGACGGGCCGTCCGATCCGTCGCCCGACCGGCTGCCCGACCGCTTCGCGGCCCACTCGGCCTCGTGCTTGTCGAACATCGCCCGGGCCGCGGCGGTGCGCTTCTCCGTGAGCTCGGCCTGGTGTTGCGTGACCCATCGGTAGGAGGCCTGGCGGGGCGCGTTCGACCGCTCGAAGTGCGGGATGACGTAGCGGGCGTAGAGCTCGTAGGAGCGCTTCGTGTTCTCCCAGGTGGCCCAGTCGTGGGCGTTGAGGAGCAGGGCGCCGAATCCGGGCATCTTCTGCTGCAGGCGCTCGATCCGGGCGATCGCGTCGTCCGGCGTGCCGATCACGCCGGCCCCCTGCTCGGCGTACCACTCCACCAGGTCGACGCCCTCGGGGACGAAGATCCGCGGCATGTTGTTGTTCAGGTAGTCGACCTGGGCCTGCAGGCCGTGCCGGGCCTGCGCCATCGCCTCCTCGCGGGTCTCGGCGAGGTGCATCCCGACCACCAGCCGCAGCCGGCTCGGGTCCATCGTGCGGCCGTGCTCGGCGGCGACCTCGTTCGCCACCCGCCAGTTGACGTCGAGCGCGTCGAACCCGGCGTTCTCGCCCGCCGCGACGCACAACATGCCGAGGTCGTACCGGCCGGCCAGCCGGCCACCCGACGGCGTCACGGCGCTGGCCACGCACACCTCGGGGTGCGGGTCGGAGTAGGGCGGCAGGTGCAGGCGCGCCTCGACGAGCTCGTACCAGTCCGTCCGCTCGGTCACGACCTCGCCGCGGAACAGCCGGAGGATCACGTCGAGCGCCTCGGCCATCCGGTCGCGCTGGACCGCCGGGTCGATGCCCAGCATGAGCGCGTCCGACGCCAGCAGGCCCGGCCCGGCGCCGAACATCACCCGGCCCTGCGTCATGTGGTCGAGCTGCACGATCCGGTCGGCCACCATGAGCGGGTTGTGGTACGGCAACGACACCACCCCGGTGCCGAGCCGGAGGCGCCGCGTGCGCTCGGCCGCCGCCGCGATGAACAGCTCCGGGGACGCGATGGTCTCCATCCCCGCCGAGTGGTGCTCACCGATCCAGGCCTCCTGGAAGCCGAGGTCGTCGAGCAGCTCCATCAGCTGCAGGTCCTGCCGGAAGAGCAGGGTCGGGTTCTCGTCCGTCCGGTGGAAGGGGGCCATGAAGACGCCGTGCCGGAGCTTGACCGCCATCCGTTCCGCCTCCTGTCATCGGGGTGCTGACCGGGCATGACCCTACTTGACGAACGTTCGCTCAGCGAGGCCATTCGAGCGCTGATCGTGGCGCGAGGACAATGGGCCCGTGCGGTACGTAGCGATCGGGGACAGCTTCACGGAGGGCGTCGGGGACGAGCAGCCCGACGGGTCGACCAGGGGATGGGCCGACCGGGTGGCCGCGGGGCTCGCGGCGACCCGACCGGACGGCATCCACTACGCCAACCTCGCGGTCCGCGGGCGCCTGCTCGAACCGATCGTCTCCGACCAGCTCGACGCCGCGCTGGCGCTCGACCCGGCGCCCACGCTGATGACCCTCAACGGGGGCGGCAACGACATGCTGCGCCCGCGGGCCGACGTCGACAGCCTGGCCGCCCTGATCGAGCGCGCCCTGCGGCGGTGCGCCGACGGCGGGGTCCGGCTCGTCCTGCTCAGCGGCGCCGACCCCTCCGCCCAGCTCCCGTTCGGACGGGCCGTGCACGCCCGGGCCGAGCTGCTCACCACGCGCGTGACGGAGCTGGCCGCGCGGTACGGCGTCGAGCTCGTCGACGTCTTCCACGACACCGAGATCCGCAGGCCCGGGTACTGGTCCCCGGACCGGCTCCACCTCAACGCGGAGGGCCACCGGCGCGTCGCCGCGCTGGTCCTCGCCGCCCTCGGCGAGGGCGCCGCCCTGCAGGAGGTGCGCACCGACTCGCCGCGCAACCGCCGGCTGGCGACGGAGCTGCGGTACTACCGCGAGCACGTGCTGCCCTGGGTCGGGCGGCGGCTGCGCGGCCGCTCCTCCGGCGACGGCCGCACGGGCAAGTACGCGGGCTGGGTCCCGGTGGCGGCGCCGCGCCGGGAGGCCGGGGCGGACAGCCGCGCGTAGCCGTCGCCGGGGCGGCCGGGCCTCCGGTCCCGATAACCGATTGCCCTGCCTGGCTAGCGTTCGCGGTGTCCCCGTTCCCGACGTGCCGCGCGCGTCCGACCGGAAGTTCCCACCGTGGCCGAGGCAGTGCTCACCCCGCAGGCGGAGTTCCCCGCCTGGTACCAGGACGTCGTCGCCCTTGCCGAGCTGGCCGAGACCGGCCCGGTGCGCGGGAGCATGGTCGTCCGACCGTGGGGCTACGCGATCTGGGAGCTCGTGCAGGCCGACATGGACCGGCGGATCAAGGCGACCGGGGCCGTGAACGCGGCGTTCCCGATGTTCATCCCGATGAGCTTCCTGGAGAAGGAGCAGGAGCACGTCGAGGGCTTCTCGCCGGAGCTGGCCGTGGTCACCCACGGCGGTGGGGAGGAGCTCGCCGAGCCGCTGGCCGTGCGCCCGACCTCGGAGACGGTCGTCCACCACTACTTCGCGCGGTGGGTGCAGTCCCACCGGGACCTGCCGCTGCTGCTCAACCTGTGGAACAACGTGGTCCGCTGGGAGCTGCGCCCGCGGCTCTTCCTGCGCACCACCGAGTTCCTCTGGCAGGAGGGGCACACCGCCCATGCCACCCGGGACGAGGCGGCGGCGGAGACCCGGCGCATGCTCGAGGTCTACCGCCGGTTCATGGAGGAGACGCTGGCGATCTCGGTGGTGACCGGCGAGAAGTCGCCGGGCGAGCGGTTCGCCGGGGCCGAGCACACCTTCACGTGCGAGGCGCTGATGCGCGACGGCAAGGCACTGCAGATGGGCACCAGCCACGACCTGGGGCACAACTTCGCCCGGGCCTTCGACATCCGGTACTCCGACGCCGCGGGGGAACGCCGGCTCGCCGCCACCACCTCGTGGGGCACGTCGACCCGGATGGTCGGCGGCGTGATCATGGTCCACGGCGACGACCACGGGCTGCGCCTGCCCCCGGCGATCGCCCCGCACCAGGTGGTGGTCCTGCAGCTCGACGCGCGGGCCGAGGTCGCCGCGGCCGCCGCGCGGGTCGTGGCGGGGCTGCGTGCCGCGGGGGTCCGCGCGCACCTCGACGACCGGACCCACGCGTCGTTCGGCCGCCGCTCGGTCGAGTGGGAGATCAAGGGCGTCCCGGTGCGGATCGAGCTCGGCGCGCGGGAGATCGCGTCGGGGCGGGCCACGGTGGTCCGCCGGGACGACCGCACCACGAGCACGGCCCCGCTCGACGGCGCCGCGGGCGCCGCCGCCGGCCTGCTCGACGAGATCCAGCAGGCGCTGCTCGCGGAGTCGCGCGCCTTCCGCGAGGAGCACACCCACCCCGTCACCGACCTCGACGAGCTCGCCCGGCGCCTCTGCGACGGCGGGCTCTTCCTCGCCGCCTGGTCCGGCGCGGAGGGATCGGAGCAGGTGCTGGCGGAGCAGACCGGCGCCACGATCCGCTGCATGCTCGACGCCGACCCGCCCGCCCCGACCTGCCTGGTCACCGGGGAGCCGGCCCGGCACGCGGTGCTGATCGGCCGCGCCTACTGATCCCTGCCGGTCAGGGCGGCGCGCCACCCGGACCCGGTGATGCTCGGGGCCCGGGCGGAGAACGGGTCGTCAGCTCGCGGTACGGCCGTCGATCGCCCACTGCGGGTACTCGCGCGCGGTGCCCGCCGCGAAGTCCGCCCAGGTCACGCCCTCGGGGTCGACGGGCGACGGCGGCTGGCCCTGCCGCGGCGAGGTCGTCCTCGGCCGGCCGGCCGCCGACGTGGCGCCGTTCGCCGGCGACGGGATCGTCGAGGAGCTGGGTCCGGACCGCTGCCGGCTCGTCCTCGGAGCGTGGTCGTGGGTGGGGCTGGCCGCCACCCTCGGCCGGTTCGACGCGGGCGTCGAGGTCGTCGGGCCGCCCGAGCTGCGGGACGCCTTCGCCCGGCTCTCCCGCCGCTTCGCCCACGCCGCCCGTCCCCGCTGAGCTCCGGGGATCACGACGTGCGTCGGCCCTGCGGAACGGGTAGGACGGCCGCCGTGACCGTCCCTAGTTCGATCCTGCTGTGGTCGGCCGACGAGCTGTACGACCCGCCCGCCGCGCCCTGCTGCCTGCGGTCCACCCGCGCCGGGGACCGGGCGGCGGTCTACCGGACCGGGGCCGGCGGGGGCGTCGTCGCGCTGGTCGAGTTCACGACCGACGCCGAGCCGCGGGCGGAGGGCGGCTGGCACGCGGGCGCGGTCGTGCGCCCGCTGCCGCACCCGTTACCGCGACCTGTGCTGCTCGCCGACGAGCTCCTCGGTCCCGTCTTCCGCCACCTCCGGACCCGGCGACGACTGCCGGAGGCGGCGGGGGAGCGGCTCACGGCGTTGCTGGCACCGACGCCGCGCTGACCCGGTCGAGCACCTCCAGCACGTGCTCGTAGGGCCGGCCGGTGGCGCGGGTCATGCCGAGCTCGCAGGTCCGGTTGCAGGAGGCGTGGGCGTCGAACGACCGGCCGGCGAGCTCGGCGGCCTGCGGCGCGGTGGCGGCGGCGGTGAGCTCCGGGTGCAGCAGGCCGCGGTCGCCGGCGAAGCCGCAGCACCCCCAGGTGGCGGGGACGGTGACCGAGCGGGCGACGGCCGCGGCGACCGTCCGCAGCGGGCCGTCGAGGCCCATCCTTACCGCCGAGCACGTGGGGTGCAGGGCGAGCGAGTCGAGCGGGGTGATCGTCAGCCGGTCGAGCAGGTGCTCGGCGGTGAAGGCGACGGCGTCGACCACCCGGATCGCCTGGTAGCGCCGGTCCGTGGCCTCCTCGACCAGGTGCCGCAGGCCCTCGGTGCAGGACGCGGCGTCGCCGACGACGGGTAGTTCACCCCCGCGGCTGGCCTCCCACAGCGCAGGCAGCACGCGTCGGGCCATCTCGGTGTACCCCGCGGTGAGCCCCTTCGACTTCCACGGCGTGCCGCAGCAGAGCGAGGCCAGCCCGGCCGGACGGGTGAGGGTGACCCCGGCGCGGGCGCAGAGCCGTTCGAACGCCGCGGCCGCACCCTGCTCGCCGGACCGGTCCCCGCCCGCCGGGCCGAACATGGTCCCGGTGCAGGAGGCGAACAGGACGGCCTCGGCATGCCGCCGCGTGGTGTCGGACCGCGGACGCCCGCCGCCGGGCAGCTCGGGCGACCAGGCGGGCAGCACGTCCGGGTCGACGACCCGGCGACCGAGCGCCGTGGCGCCGGTGACGAGCCGGTCCGGGAGCGCATCGGCCACGGTCAGGGCGGTCGCGGCGGCGCGCGTCGTGCCCGCCCAGTGCTTCGCCGCCAGGGCCCAGCCCCGCTGCGCGAGCGGGCCCGCCTGCTCGGCGCGCAGCCGCTTCATCAGGTCCCCGGTGTTGATCAAGACCGGGCAGGCCGTCTGGCACATCCCGTCCGCGGCGCAGGTGTCGACGGCCGCGTAGTCGTAGTCCCGCTCCAGCTCGGCCAGCGTGGCGGTGTCGCCGGCCTCGCGCGCCCGCTGCATCTCCCGGCGCAGCACGATCCGTTGCCGCGGGGTAGTCGTGAGGTCCCGGCTCGGGCACACGGGCTCGCAGAACCCGCACTCCACACAGCGGTCGACCTCCTCCTCGACGGCCGGGGCGCTCTTGAGGTGCCGCAGGTGCCCCTCCGGGTCCTCGTCGATCAGCACGCCCGGGTTGAGCACGTTGCGCGGGTCGCACAGCCGCTTGATCTCGCGCATGACCTCGTAGAGCTCGTCGCCGTACTGGCGGCGGACGAACGGGGCCATCATGCGGCCGGTGCCGTGCTCGGCCTTGAGCGAGCCGCTGTGGCCGAGGACCAGGTCGACCATGTCGTCGGTGAACCGGGCGAAGCGGTCCAGCGGGACGTCGCCGCCGAGCCGCTCGGTGAGCATGAAGTGGATGTTGCCGTCCTTGGCGTGGCCGAACGTCACGGCGTGGTCGTAGCCGTGCTTGTCGAACAGCCGGGCCAGCGACTCGCAGGTCGGCAGCAGGGCCGGGACGGGGACGACCACGTCCTCCAGCAGCGCCGTGGTGCCGGTCGGGCGGGCCCCGGCGACGGTGGCGTAGAGGCCCTTGCGGATGTGCCACAGGGCGGCCCGGGCGGCGGGGTCTCCGGCCAGCGTGCGCGGCCCGATGACCGGTAGCGTGCCCAGCACGCCCGTGGCGCTCCCGGCGAGCTCGTCCGCCTCCTGCGCGCTCGCGGCCTGGTACTCGACGAGCAGGGCGGCGTGCCGGTCGACCTCGAGCGACCGCAGCGTGACGTCCGCCCGCGGGTCGGCCTGCCCGACCCGCAGGGACGTCGCGTCGAGCAGCTCGATGGTGGTCGCCCCGGTGCCGACGATCTCCGGCAGCGCACCCGTGGCGCCGGCGAGGTCCGAGAAGACCAGCAGCCCGGTGCGGGCGTGCGGGAGCAGCGGGACGGTGCGCAGCACGATCGACGCGATGAACGCGAGCGTGCCCTCGCTGCCCACCACGAGATGGGCCAGGACGTCGGCCGGGCGGGTGTGGTCGAGCAGCGAGTTCAGCCCGTAGCCCATGGTGTTCTTCATCGAGAACTGCTGCTCGACGCGGGCGCGCAGGGTCGCGTCGTCGCGGACCCGGTCACGGAGCCGGGCCAGCCCGGCGTGCAGCTCGGGCTCGAGGGCCCGCAGCCGGTCGTCGGCGTCGGGGGCGGCGGTGTCCAGCACGGTGCCCGACGGCAGCACCAGCACCAGCGAGTCCAGGGTCGCGTAGCTGTTGGCCGTGGTGCCGCAGGCCATCCCGCTGGAGTTGTTCGCGACGACCCCGCCGAGGGTGCAGGCGGACTCGCTCGCCGGGTCCGGGCCGATCTTGCGGCCGTACGGCGCGAGCCGGGCGTTGACCTGGCGGACCGTGGCCCCCGGCCCGGTGCGCAAGCGGGCCCCGTCGTCGAGCACCTCGATGCCGCGGAAGTGCCGGCGGGTGTCGACGAGGATCCCCTCGGTCCCGGCCTGTCCGGACAGACTGGTGCCGCCCGAGCGGAAGGTCAGGGGGACGCCGGTCAGGGCGGCGTCGGCGAACAGCGAGCCGACGGCGGCCGCGTCGGCGGGCACGGCCACGGCCTGTGGGACGAGCGCGAAGTGCGAGGCGTCCCGGGACCAGGCGAGCCGGTCGACGAGCCGGGTACGCAGTTCGGTGGTGGTGGGCACCGGCTCCTGCTCCTCGGGTGGATGCTGCGGGGGTCGCCGGAGACGCTAGCGCGCCGACCCCGGTCCCGAGGGCTCAGACCGCCTGACGGGCCTCGGCCGCAGCCGGGGCCTCGGCCTTCGCGGCGGTCTGCTCGACGATCTCCCGCATGAGGGCGCGGCGGATCTTGGGCTGCTGGGACAGGGCGACGGCGAAGACCGTCAGCAGGAACCACATGGCGAGGCTGCTGAGCACGACGAGCAGGACCGGGATGACCCACCCGCCCAGCCGGGCGGCGAGTCCCTGGGCGGCGAGGATGCGCCACAGGAGCATGAGGTTGACCAGGTAGCCGATGGCATAGGCGACCACGAAGGCGACGGCGAACTGCTTGAGGCTGCCGGACTGCTTGCGCCGGCGGATCGGCTCGTCGCGCACGGGCAGCAGCACCGACAGGACGTTGCCGACCCCGAGCCAGAGCAGGATGAAGCAGACGACCAGCGCACAGGCCTTGACCAGCGCGCCGAAGTCACCGGCCCGCCACGCGAGCAGGACGCTGAGCAGGAACCCGATCGGTGCGACGAGCGCCGCGACGGCGAGGTTCTTGATCACGAGCAGGTGCCAGAGCCGGGAGCCGCCCTCGAGCGCGGCCCGGACCCGCATGGCGTCGAAGCACATCGCGTTGATGCACACCGCGCCGCCCATCATCACCGAGATCACCCAGAGCCCCAGGTAGGGCAGCCACTTCTGATCCCGGTCCCATTCGAAGACGCGGATGAAGCCGAGGTAGAGCAGGCCCAGGGCCAGGCTCACCGCCAGGCTCTTGACCGCGGTGCGCGGGCGGCGCCGCAGGACGTACGCGATCTCGCCGCGCAGGCCGTGGGCCAGGGCGGGGCCGTGTCGGCTGACGGCATTGCGCCCCTGCAGCGGGAGGTGCCCGTCCACGGCCGCGGCCCCGGGTTCGTCCTCGCCGGCGTCGATGCGGGCGAGGCGGGCGTCGAGGACGGCGAGGTGGGCCTCGAGCAGGGCCAGCCGCGCGACGGCCACCGCCGCGGCCGCGTCCCGCTCGACGCGGGCGGCGTCGGCGTGGGTGGCCGGTTCCCCCTCGACCGTGGGCGGCGGATCGGAAGCGTCGAGGAACGCCTCCCGCTGGGCGGCGCGCCGGGGGGCGAGCCCGCTGCCGTCGGTACGCCGCTCGGCGGCGAGGTTCTCGTCGACGGCCCGCCGGACCTTCTGCCGCAGGGCGTCGACCTCCGGACGGTCCTTCCACTTCGAGGCGAGCGCGGCCCGTTCCGCCGCGCCCGCACGCTCGACCAGCTCGCTCAGGTCGTCCACCGCGGACATCGGTCACTCCTGCACCTCGACCGCCCCGGCGGGGCGTGTTCGTGTCGACCGTCGGCGAGTCGGGGCCGGCCGGCACCGCCCGGTGTGGGTGAGTCGGGCTTTCCGGGTCGTGCGCCGGTGATGCGGATGTCGGCAGGTAGTCTGTCGACAGTCGGAGGGAGCCCCGTGTCCGTCGAGCCGTTGCCGAACATCGACCGCAGCACGCTGCGGGAGCGCGTGTTGCGGGCCCTGCGCTCGGCGATCACCTCCGGGGCGTACCGGCCGGGTGACCACCTGGGCGAGGTCGAGCTCGCGGGCCGGCTCGGGGTGAGCCGGGGAACCGTGCGAGAGGCGCTTCGGCACCTTCAGCAGGAGGGCCTGGTGACGGCGGGCAACCGCGGGATGCTCCGGGTGAACTCCTTGTCCGCCGAGGAGATCCGAGGTCTGTTCCGGGTGCGGGCGGCGCTCGAGGGACTGGCGGTCACGGAGATCATCGCGCGGCCGGACCGCTCGGCGGCCGTGGCCGCGTTGCGGGCCGCGGTCGACGAGCTGGCCGGCGCGGGGGAGGACTTCGCGGCGAAGGTGGAGGCCGATCTCGGCTTCCACGTCCGGCTGTGCGAGCTGTCGGGCAATCCGATGCTGGTCGAGTCCTGGCGGCACCTGGAGGGCCGGATACGGGTCACGATCATGAACCGGGACCCGGAGGAGGCGCCGGCGATGATGACGCCGGGCCGCCACGCGCCGATCATCGAGGCGATCGAGCGGGGCGACCTCCCGGGCGCGCTGGCCGTGGTGGAGGAGCACATGGCCGCGGCAGCCGACCACTTCACGAGCACTCGCGCGTGCTGAGCCCCGGCTCGTCCGGATTCGGGAAAGTTCTGTCCGACTGTTGACAGTGGGCCCGTGAGGTCGCATGGTTTCTCCATCACTGCCGAGTGTTAACAGTCGGACTGTCGGGAGACATCCACTGCTCGGCCGACAACGGATCAGCGGAGATCACATGTCCGGAGAACACGCGGCCGCGCCGGCGGTCCGGGGAACACCGGCCCGCAGGCGGGTCGCCGTCGGGTCGTCGATCGGGGCGACGATCGAGACCTACGACTTCATCGGCTTCGGCACGGCCGCGGCCCTGTACTTCAACCACGTCTTCTTCCCGTCGACCGACCCGCTGTCGGGGACGTTGCTGTCCTTCGCGACGCTGGGGATCGGGTTCGCGGTGCGCCCGCTGGGCGGCATCATCGGCGGGCACCTCGGCGACCGGATCGGCCGCAAGCCGGTGCTGGTCGGGTCGCTGCTGCTGATGGGCGTCGCGACCGTCCTGATCGGTGTGCTGCCTACGTACGCGCAGGTCGGCGTGTGGGCGGGGATCCTGCTCGTCGCCGTCCGGGTCGTGCAGGGCCTGGCGTTCGGCGCCGAGTGGGGCGGTGCGATCCTGATGACCTTCGAGCACGCGCCGTGGCGCAAGCGGGGGCTCTACACCGGCATCACGCAGGCGGGCTTCCCGGTCGGGCTGCTGCTGGCCAACGCGGCGTTCCTGCTGTCGGTGCCGCTGGGTGACCAATGGGCCTGGCGGGTGCCGTTCCTGCTGTCGGCCGTGCTGATCGTCGTCGGGATCGTGATCCGGCTGAAGGTCGAGGAGTCCCCCGAGTTCGAGACCCTCCGGTCGGAGGGCGAGGTCGCGAAGAACCCGCTGCTCGAGGTGCTCCGTGACGACTGGCGCAACGTCGTGCGGGCGTTCTGCCTGCGGATCACCGAGACCGCCGGCTACGCCATCTCGGTCACCTTCGTGCTGTCCTATCTCGCGAGTGAGAAGCTGGCCGAGCGCTCGACGACCCTGTTCGGGCTGATGCTCGCCGCGGCCCTGGGGATCGTCGCGACCGTGCTGTGGGGTGCGCTGACCGACCGGATCGGCCGCCGCCCGGTCTACCTGATCGGCACCGTGATCTCGGTGGCCTGGGGCGTGCCGCTGTTCCTGCTGCTCAACACCGGGCAGGCCGTGGCGATCGTGCTGGCCTTCGTCGTGAGCTACGCGGTCTGTCAGAACTGCCTGGCGGGCGTGCAGGGCGCCTGGTTCTCCGAGCTGTTCAACGCTCGCACCCGTACCAGTGGCGCGTCGCTCGCCTACCAGCTCTCGGCCGTCGTCTCCGGGTTCACCCCGCTGATCACCACCGCGCTGTTCGTGAGCACCGGCTGGGTCGGCCCGGCGCTGCTGTTCAGCGCGTACGGCGTGCTCGGCCTCGTCGCGACGCTGCTGACCCGCGAGACCTGGGGCCGCACCGAGCGCGCCGAGGTGGCCGCCCTGGAGCAGACCCTCGCCACGTCCGAGACCGCGGCACAGCCCGCTCGCGCCTGAGAAGGAGAGGAATGACCACCACCATCGAGGTCACCAAGGCGGATCGGGTCCGCGCGGCCGCGACCCGCATCCGGCACCACGCCCTGACCATGGGGGAGGTGCAGGGGCAGGGCTACATCGGCCAGGCCCTCGGCGTCGCCGACGTGCTCGCCGCCTTCTACGCGAAGGGCGACGGCGAGCTGCGGCTGCGCCCCGAGGACCCCGAGTGGGACGGCCGCGACCGCTTCCTGCTCTCCATCGGGCACTACGCGATCGCGCTCTACGCCGCCCTCGCCGAGGCCGGGACGATCCCGCTCGCCGAGATCGACACCTACGGTTCGGACGACTCCCGGCTGCCGATGTCCGGTATGGCCTCCTACACCCCGGGCATGGAGATCTCCGGTGGCTCGCTGGGCCACGGCCTCGGCGTGGCCTGCGGGATGGGGCTCGGACTGCGCCACCGCGGCAACCCCGCGCGCGTCTTCAACCTGCTCTCCGACGGTGAGCTCGACGAGGGCTCGACCTGGGAGGCCGCCATGGCGTGCGCCCACCACGGCCTGACGAACGTGACCGCGATCGTCGACGTCAACGGGCTGCAGGCCGACGGCCCGACCCCCGGCGTGCTGAAGACCGAGCCGGTGACCGAGAAGTGGCGGGCCTTCGGCTGGCACGCCGTACGCGTCGACGGGAACGACGTCGACGCACTGCTGGTCGGCCTGGACGAGATCCGCGACCACACCACGGGCCCGTCCGTGCTGATCTGCGACACCCGCACCGGCCGCGGCGTCCCGTTCCTCGAGACCCGGGAGAAGGCCCACTTCATGCCGGTCGCCGAGCACGAATGGTCCGCCGCCCACGACGCACTGGACGGAGTTCAGCGATGAGCGCCCCTGTGAAGAAGCGCCTCACCACCTCGGCGATGATCGCCTCGTTCGCCGACCCCGGTCAGCGCACCGCGTCCGCACCGTTCGGGCACGCCCTGAACCGGCTCGCCGAGCAGCGCCCCGAGATCGTCGGGCTGTCCGCGGACCTGGCGAAGTACACCGACATGCACGTCTTCCGGGACGCGAACCCCGACCGGTTCTTCCAGATGGGCATGGCCGAGCAGGCGATGCTCGGCGCCGCCGCCGGACTGGCCGAGGTCGGGCTCGTCCCGTTCGCCTCGACCTACTCGGTGTTCGCCACCCGCCGGGCCTACGACTTCCTCTGCCTGGACATCGCCGAACCCGGGCTGAACGTCAACGTCGTCGGCGCGCTGCCCGGCCTCACCACCGGCTACGGGCCCAGCCACCAGGCCACCGAGGACCTCGCGATCCTGCGCGCCTGCCCGAACCTGACGATCGTCGACCCCTGCGACTCGGTCGACATCGAGCAGGCCGTGCCGCAGCTGGCCGATCACGCCGGGCCGACCTACCTGCGCCTGCTGCGCGGCAAGGTCCCCACCGTGCTCGACGAGTACGACTACCGCTTCGAGCTCGGCAAGGCGGCCCTGGTCCGCCCGGGCAAGGACGTCCTGTTCGTCTCCACCGGGCTGATGACCATGCGGACCCTGCAGGCCGCGGCCCGCCTCGAGGCCGACCACGTCGACGCGGCCGTCCTGCACGTGCCGACCATCAAGCCGCTGGACACCCAGACGATCGTGCGCGAGCTGCGCACCGACCGGCTCGTCATCACCGCGGAGAACCACACCGTGGTCGGCGGGCTGTCCGAGGCGGTCGCCGCCACCGCCGCCTACGCCGGGATCGCCACCCGGATCCAGCCCGCCGCGCTGCCGGACGAGTTCCTGGCCGCCGGTGCCCTGCCCACCCTCCACGACCGCTACGGCCTGTCGACCGACGCGCTCTGCGCGCGGGTCAAGGCCGCCCTCTAGGAGAGCTCCATGTCCGTCTCGAACCACACCGCCGTCGTCACCGGGGCCGCGTCGAAGCGCGGCATCGGCCGCGCCACCGCCCACGCCCTCGCCGCCGCGGGCTGGAACGTCGCCGTCCTCGACCTCGACGAGGCCGCGGCCAAGGCCACCGCCGACGAGATCGCCGGCGCCCACCCGGTCCAGGCGTTCGGCCTGGCCTGCGATGTGACCGACGAGGCCTCGGTCGCGACCGCCGTCGAGACCCTGGTCGCGGACGCCCCGCCGGTCGGGGCGCTGGTCAACAACGCCGGCATCACCTCGCCCACCCGGTTCCTCGACGTCGACGGTGCCGAGTGGGACCGCATCTTCGCGGTGAACGTCCGCGGCGCCTACAACATCACCCGCCGGCTCGCGCCCGCCATGGCCGAGCGCGGCTTCGGCCGGATCGTGTTCCTGTCCTCGGTGTCCGCCGAGCGCGGGGGCGGGGTGTTCGGCGGCGTCGCGTACTCCGCGGCGAAGGCCGCCCAGCTCGGGTTCTGCCGGGCGCTGGCCCGCGAGATCGGCGAGCACGGCGTCACCGTCAACTCCGTCGCACCGGGTCTGATCGACACCGACATCACCGGCGGTGCGCTGGAGGGCGAGCGCAAGCAGGCCCTCATCGCCGGGATCCCGGTGGGGCGCAACGGCCGGGTGGCCGACGTCGCCGACCTGATCACCTACCTCTGCCGCCCGGAGTCCGGCTACATCACCGGCGCCACCTACGACGTCAACGGCGGCTCGCACATCCACTGAGCTCCGTCGGAGCGTTCCGCCTCGCTCCTATGATTGTTACGGTGCGGTCATGCCAGGAGGCCGGGCAGGGACGCCCGGCCGCAGGGGGTGACCCATGACGACCGGCCAGGCACGATCCGCCGCCACCGGCTCGCTCGCCTACACACCGGGGGAGCGGCGCCGGGTCCTCGCCGCCGCGTGCCTCGGCTGGGGCATGGAGTACTTCGACTTCATGCTGCCGTCGCTGCTGGCGGCGCCGATCATGGCGGCGTACGGGATCGGACCCGGCACGTTCAGCGTGGCGATCCTGGTGCAGCTCATCGGGTCCGCCGTCGGCGGGCTGGCGTTCGGCTACCTCGGGGACCGGTTCGGCCGTCGTCGGACGCTGATCTGGTCGATCCTCATCTACTCGGTCGCCACGGGGCTGGTCTTCCTCGCCCCGAACTTCTGGGTGTTCGTGGTGCTGCGGTTCTTCACCGGCGTCGGCACCGGCGGCGAGTGGGCCGTCGGGTTCGCCTGGCTCAACGAGGCCTGGTCGCCGAAGCGCCGCGGGCTGGGCGGTGGGCTCGTCCAGTCCTCCCTCTGGCCGGCGTACGCCCTGGCGATCCTGGCCGCGCAGCTGCTGCCGGACTGGCGCTACGCCTTCCTGATCGGCGTGCTGCCCGCGCTGGCCTGCGTGTGGGTGCGGTACGCGACACCGGAGTCGAAGCAGTGGACGGAGCTGCAGCGGCGCAAGGCGGCGGGCGAGCTGTCGTCGGACGTCGCGGCGATGGCGCAGCGCTCCGGCTGGCGGCAGCTGTTCATGAAGGACAGCCTGCCGATCATCCTGGTCGGGCTGGTGGCGGCCTTCGGCGCCCAGTGGGTGCCGTACACCGCGACCACCTGGATGCCGTCGCTGCTCAAGAGCGACCTCGGGTTCGACGCGAACGCGGCCAGCCTGGTGCTCTACCTCGCCTCGGCGATCTCGTTCGTCGGGTTCATCCTGGCCGGCTGGCTGTCCGACAAGCTCGGCCGGCGCCCGGTGTTCCTCGTCTTCTCCGGGCTGCAGGCCGTGGTGTTCCTGGTGATGTTCGGGCTCGCCGTGGGCGGCACCGGCCTCGGCGCCTTCACCTGGATGTACCTGCTGAGCAGCCTGTTCCTGGGTTACTTCGGCATCTTCGGGGTGTGGTTCGGCGAGCTGTTCCCCACCCGGATCCGGTCGCTGGGCTCGGCGGCGGCGTACAACGTCGGGCGCGGGCTCTCCGGGTTCGGCACCTTGATCGGCGGGATCGTCGCGGCGGGCTCGGGGTACGGCATCGCCGTGTCCATCGCGGGCTTCGGCGCGGCGCTGGTGTTCCTGTCCGCGTTCTTCCTCAAGGACCGGGCGGGACGCGAGATCACGGCGGAGGACTGACGTGTTCGAGGCGGTGTGGCCCCTGGGCCGCAAGGTGCTGGAGGCGGTCGAGGCGGGGGAGCGCCCCGCGGAGCTCGGCGGCCGCACCGTGGCCTACCTGTGGGACGAGCTGTTCCGCGGGCCCGAGATGTTCGAGGTGATCAGCGAGGTCGCCCGCGAACGCCACGGTGACGTCTCCTTCGTCGGGTGGGAGGCCTTCGGCAACTTCCACGCCTCCGCCGCCGAGGAGAAGCGGGTCCTCGGCGAGCTGCCCGAGCTGCTCCGGGCCCACCGCGTCGACCTGGTGGTCGCCGCCGTCGGTGCTTGAGGCTCCTGCATGCCTGCCGTGATGCGGGCCGCAGCCGCCGCCGAGCGGGCCGGGGTCCCGGCCGTCGCGATCGGCGGAGCCTCGTTCGAGCCGATGGGCCGGGCCATCGGGAAGTCCCTGGGCATCCCGCACGTGCCGATCGTCAGCTACCCGGGCGTGATCCTCACCGACGAGTCCGACGTGTTCCGGGAGAAGATGCGCGAGATCGTCGCACCCGCCGTCGTCGACGCGCTGACCAGGACGTACCCCGCCGAGGCGGCGGCGACCGAGGCCGAGCCGGGGCCCCGGGACGTCGTCGTGCGCGGGGACCTCGACGCCGTGCTCGACGCCTTCGAGGAGCACGGCTGGTCGGACGGGCTGCCCATCGTGCCGCCCACCGTCGAGCGGGTCGAGGAGTTCCTGCGGCACACCCGCAGGGACCCGGACGAGGTGCTCGGCGTGCTCCCGCCGGACCTGCGCGAGGCCACCGTGTGGTCGGTCGCGGTCAACGGCGTCATGGCCGGCTGCCGCCCGGAGTACATGCCGGTGCTGCTGGGGATCGTCGAGTGCGTGGCCGCGCCGGAGTTCCGGGTCCAGGACGCCGGCTCGACGCCCGGGTGGGAGTCGCTGATCGTCCTGTCCGGACCCGTCGTCGAGCGGCTCGGGTTCAACTCGCGCACCGGCGCGCTGCGCGTGGGAAACCGGGCGAACACGTCCGTCGGCCGGTTCCTACGGCTCTACCTGCGCAATCTGGCGGGGCTGCGGATCCTGCCGGAACACACCGACCAGGGGGCGATCGGCGCGTCCTTCCACGTCGTCCTGGCCGAGAACGACGACGCCGTGCGCGAGCTGGGCTGGCCGTCGCACCGCGAGGACCTCGGGTTCGCCGCCGAGGACTCGGTGGTGTCGGTGCGCAGCTGCCTCACGGTGAGCGCGCCGATCTACACCGGCGGGGACTCCGTGGCGGACCACCTGGAGCCGCTGGCGCTGGTGTTCGGCAACGCGATGGGGCCGTGGTCGTACACGGGGATGGAGTTCGGGGCGTGGCACCCGCTGCTGGTGCTCGGCCCGTCCATCGCGGCGGCTCTTGCTCGCCACGGCTACGACAAGCCCGCGCTGCGCCGCTACCTCGCCGAGCACATGCTGATCTCCGTGGCGGAGCTGGAGCGGTGCGCGTGGGCCGTCGGGTCCACGAGCTTCCGGGTGTCGTCGCTGGTCGAGCGGGGGGAGCTGGACCCGCGCTACGCCGGGGACGATCCCGGGCGGCTCGTGCCGATGTGCCCGCGGGCCGAGGACATCGCGATCGTCCTGGCCGGGAACGAGGGCCGCAACCAGTCCCGCGGCTACGTCCAGAACCACGTACAGGGGGTGCCGGTGAGCCGGCGGATCGAGACATGAGCGCCCGAGAGGATCATGACTGGGATCTCGCGGTCGTCGGGGCCGGGATCGCGGGCCTGACGGCGGCGCGGGTGGCCGCGTCACGAGGCCTGCGGGTCTGCGCGTGGGACGCCCTCTCACCCGGCGGGCGGCTGGTCAACATCGGCGAGGTCGTGGGCTACCCGGGCGTGAAGACGACCGGACCGGACCTGATGAGCGCCCTGCTCGAGGAGGCGATGGCCGCCGGCGTGGAGATCGCGTACGGGGAGGTCACCGCGGTCGCCCCGGGGTTCGCGGTCACCTCCGCCGAGGGGGACGCGGCCGCACGGGCGGTGGTGGTGGCGACCGGGCTCACCGACGGCGGGCTGGACGTGCCGGGTGACTGGACCGGCCGTGGCGTCGCGACGTGCGCGACCTGCGACGGGCCGCTCCACGCCGGGAAGCCGGTCGTGGTCGTCGGCGACGACGAGTGGGCGGCCCACGAGGCCCGCGAGCTCACCGCGTTCGCCTCCCGGGTCACGATCGTCGCGCCCGGGGAGCCGCGGTGGTCGGCCGCGCCGGACGGGATCGAGGTCCGCAGGGGCACCGTCACCGGTGTGCTCGGCGAGGACCGGATGACCGGCCTCGCGCTGGCCGACGGCACCGAGCTCGACGCGGGCGGGGTGTTCGTCTACACCGGCGCCCGTCCGCGCGCGGAGCTGATCTCCGACGCCCCCGGCCTGTTCGCTGCGGGGGACGTCGCGGGCACCACCCCCTACCTCGTCGCCGCCGCGGCGGACGGCCTGCACGCGGGCCTCGCCGCCGTCGAGTACCTGGAGGAATCGTGAAGATCGTCGACCCCACCTCCGGCCTGCCCGGCGACGCCGAGATCGCGTCCGTCGCGCACGACGGGATCCCGGAGGACGCGCTCTGCCTGCTCTCCAACTCCAAGCCGGGGGCGACCGAGCTGCTCCGCGGGGTGGCGGCGCGGCTGGAGGCCGAGCGCGGGTTCACCGACATCGGGTTCGCGTCGAAGCCGCAGGCCGCGCACCCGACCGCGGAGGAGACCCTCGACCACCTCGCCGCCCAGTACCGGATGGCGATCGTCGCCATCGGCGATTGAGGCAGCTGCTCGTCGTGGAGTCTCCACGACTCGGTGGAACTGGAACGCCGTGGCGTCGTCCCGTTCCTGATCGTCACCTCGACGTTCCTGCCCTTGGTCCGCGCCCAGGCCAAGGCGCGCAAGGTGGAGCCGCGGGTGGTCGTCGTCGACCATCCGATCGGCGGGCTGGACGGGAGCGAGTTCGCCACCCGGATCGATGCCGCGTACGCCGGGGTCGCCCGCGCCCTCGACGAGATGAGAACGGACGAGATGAGACGGACGAGATGAGGACGGAGGACCCGTGACCGACGTGCTCGACGTCCCGGACCTGAGCCCCGCCGAGTGGTTCGGCTGGGCCGAGGAGAAGGGCTGGAGCGACGGGCTGCCCACCATCCCGCCGACCGAGGACCTGGTCGACGCGATGCTGGCCGCGTTCGGTGGCGACCCGCCGGAGTTCGCCCCGATCCCGCCCGCCCGGATGATCCCGACGCTCCGCTCGGTCGCCGCCAACGCCGTCATGGCCGGGTGCCGGCCCGCGGACCTGCCGGTGGTCGTGGCGGCGCTGCTCGGGACCATGGCCCCCGCCTACAACCTGCACGGATCGCTGGCGACCACGCACCCGTGCGCGCCGATGGTGCTGGTCAGCGGGCCGCTGCGGGAACGG
This sequence comes from Pseudonocardia terrae, assembly GCF_021343995.1. Classification (GTDB taxonomy): domain Bacteria; phylum Actinomycetota; class Actinomycetes; order Mycobacteriales; family Pseudonocardiaceae; genus Pseudonocardia; species Pseudonocardia terrae. The sequence goes on from NZ_JAJTTE010000009.1 coordinate 160,048, forward strand.
CTGGACTTCAACTCCGGGGGCAACTGCTTCGGGCAGGGCACCCGGGCGAACGCCGTCGTGGGCCGGGCGTTGTCGCTCGTGCTGCGCAACGTGGGCGGTGCGATCCCGGGCACCATGGACCGCTCGACGCAGGGCTCGCCGGCGAAGTACACGTTCTGCTTCGCCGAGGCGGACTCGCCGTTCCCCTCGCTGGCGGTGCAGCGCGGGTTCGCCGCCGACGAGTCCGTGGTGTCGGTCATGGCCGCCGAGCCACCGCACAACGTCAACGACCACGGCAGCCGCACCGGCGAGGAGATCCTCGTGACGATCGCCGGGACCATGGCCGAGTCCGGCTCCAACAACGTCTACGTCCGCGGCCCGCACCTGCTGGTCCTCGGCCCGGAGCACGCGGACACCCTCGCCCGGGACGGCTGGACCGTCGAGACGATCCGGGAGCGGCTGTGGGAGCTGGCCCGGATCCCGCTCGAGCGGATCTCCGAGGGCAACCACGTGCAGTTCGACGAGTCCGGGATCAAGCCCGAGCAGGACGGCTACACGATCTCCGACGGCGCCGGGCAGCTGCACATCTGCGTCGCCGGTGGCCCGGGGAAGCACTCGGCATGGATCCCGTCCTTCGGGGCGACGGAGCTGGTCAGCACCCGTGTCGCCGGATGAGGTCGAGGCGCTCCTGGCCGAGGGGGTGGGGGACGGGCTGCCCGTCGTCGAACCGACCGAGGAGCGGCTCGCCGCGATGGGCGGCGACGACGTCGAGCTCGGGCCGGTCCCGCCCCTGTTCGGCGCGCTGACCAGCAGGAAGGTCGCGTACTACGCGGTCCTCGCCGGCTGCCGGCCCGCCGAGCTACCGGTCGTGGTCGCGGGACTGCGCGCGTGCCTCGAGCCGGAGTTCAACCTGCTCGGCGTCCAGACGACCACGGGCACGGCCGCGGTGTGCATCGTCGTCGGCGGTCCGGTTGTCGAGCGGCTCGGGTTCCACCCCGGGGCGAACGTCCTCGGACCCGGTAACCGGGTGAACGCCTGCGTGGGTCGGGCCGTGGCGCTCGCGCTGGCCGGGATCGGCGGGGCGCGCCCGGGCGAGACGGACATGGCGACGACCGGCCAGCCCGGCCGCTACACCTTCTGCCTGCCCGAACATCGCACCCCGTTCGGCGGCGTCGCCGGGCGCGGCGGCACCGGACGCGACGGATCCGGGCTCGACGGCAGCGGGTTCGACGGCAGCGCGGTCAGTGTGCTGGCCGTCGGCGGGACCGCCGAGGTGCTGCCGCGCGGCGGCGGCGGGACGGTCGCCGAGATCCTCGACCCCCTCGCCCACGCCCTGGCCGGCGCGGTGCGCGCGGCCGGTGACCCCACGCGGATGGCGTCCGGCGCGCAGGCCGTGGTGCTGCCCCCGGAGGTGGCCGGACGGCTGGCGGGTCTGGGGGAGACAGCCGGGTCGATCGCCCGCGCGCTGTACGAGGGCGGCACCGCGCGCGCCGGGCACCCGGTCGCTGCCTCTCCCGCCGACGTTCACGTGATCGTCTCCGGTGGACCGGGGATCAAGATGCTGCACCTGCCCGGCTGGATCGGCGGGTCCCGGGCCGTCCACCGCGTGCTCGACCGGCGCTCCTAGGGGGCGACGTCGCGCCAGCGCACCGGCCGCTCGTACACGCCTGGGAACTTGGTCTCGACGTAGCGCCGGAACTCGGCCATGTGCCGGCGCATCGCGGTGCGGGCACCGTCCGGGTCGCGCGCGAGCAGGGCGGCGTGGATCGCCTCGTGGGCCCGCAGGACCGCCGCCCGCCGCCGCGGTGGGTAGCTCACGCCGAGCGGCATACCGTCCGTGATCAGGTGCAACGACGAGATCAGCAGCTCGAACAGCTCGTTGCCGGCCGCGGCGGCGACGGCGAGGTGGAAGCGGTCGTTCTCGGCGAGGAAGTTCTCCTCGTCGTCGAGGAAGGCGCGCATGCCGGCGATCGAGTCGGCGATCGCGGCGGCCGCCTCGTCGTCCGCCCCGGTCGCTGCCAGAGCCGCCAGCTCCGGTTCGAGGAGCTCGCGGACCTGGATCACCGAGCGGAACGACACGGTCCGCAGCTGCAGGAACAGACCGAGCACGCCGGCCAGGTCGGTGCCGTCGGGCTGCATCACGACGGGGCCGCCGCGCGGGCCGGCCTTGACGGTGATCACCCCGGTGAGCTCGAGGAACCGCAGGGCCTCCCGGAGGGTGCCGCGGCCGGCGGCGAACCGGGCCATCATGTCCCGCTCGCCGGCGAGCCGGGTCCCGGGCTGGAGCGCGTCGCCCGTGATGTCGTCGACGATCCGCTGCGCGATCATCAGCGGCACCTTCTGCGGGCGGCGCAGGTCCGGCCGCCGACGCGGGGACCGGGGGTCGGCGCCGGGATCGGGCGACTCCGTCGTCATTGTTGCACCGCCTCCCGCTCCTACGATGCGCAGGATTGTAGGAGCAGGAGACCCTCCGTCGGCGGTGTCCTCCGTACTCGCTCGAGCCCGGTGGCGGGTCCTCTCAGGCCAGGCAGGTCAGGGGCCGCCCGCCGTTGTAGGCGACCATGTCGCCGAGCGCCGCGATCACGTCGATCGGCGCGCCCCGCTCGGCCCCGGCCAGCTCGGCGTAGGCGCGGTGGAGGTTGCCGACGATCCGCTCGGCGTCGGGCCAGTCGGCGAAGCGCCCGAGCTCGGTGTCCCGCGCGGCCTGCAGCGGCGCGACCCCGGCGGCGCGCCCGCGTTCGGCGAGGTCGAGGACGAACCGCAGATAGTCGAGCGTCGCGTCCAGCGGTGCGCGGTCGTGGAACACCGGACCGTGGCCGGGCACCGTGGTCGTCGCCCCGAGGGGCGCGACGACCGTCTCCAGTACCTCGACCGCCCCGACGACCGAGCCCATCAGCAGGAACGGCGTGCCCCCGTTGAAGACCAGGTCGCCGCAGAACAGGGTGGAGCGCCCGGGGAACCACACCAGCGAGTCGTTCGTGGTGTGCGCGGGCATTCCGACGTGCAGCACGTCGGCGCGCAGGTCCCCGAAGTGCAGCGCGATCCGGTCGGTGAAGGTGAGGAACGGCGGGTCGAGCGGCAGCGAGCCCCAGTCGGGGTTCTCCCAGAACGGCAGCTCCCGCGGCGGCCCGAACGCGATCATCTCCTCGCGGGCGCGCTCGTGCGCGACGATCGTCGCCGTGGTGAACAGCGCGTTGCCCCAGGTGTGGTCGCCGTGATGGTGGGTGTTGACCAGCGTCCGGACCGGCGCCGCGCTGACGGACGCGATCGCGGAGGCGAAGGCGCGGGTGCGCCGCTCGGTGGAGCAGGAGTCCACGGCGACCACACCCTGCGGGCCCACCGCGAACCCGGTGTTGTTGATCCACCAGGTGCCGTCGGGCTGGACGTAGGCCCAGATCCCGTCGGACACCTCCTCCAGCGTCGGCCGCCCGGGGATGGTGATGTCGTGGGGGTGGGCGCTCATGCGCGGGCCTCCGTTCTCGCTCCGTTCCCCCACCCTGGCAGGCGGGGAGCGGGTCGGCGGGTGGGAATGGGTGGCAGGTGCCTCGTCTGACGTTCTGATCGTTCCGGTGTCCGCGACCGGGCCGCGGTCGTGCCAGACGACGGTGGCGCTTCGTGACAGGGGAGGGACAGTTTGCTCAGGCTCGTCGTGCATCCGTGGCGCGATTGGCGAGCCGCATCGGAACGAGGCCTGCAGGACGATCTCGGCCGTGTCCAGGTACGGCGTGGCCTCCGCGGCCGACGTCTGGCCACCGGTGGTCTGAACGGTTGCCTGGTCGGCATAAGCGCTGACGCACCGAGAGGCCGGACGGCTTGGCGTGCTCACGGGCGTTTCCAGCCGGGCGGGCCGGAGTCTGCAACCAGAGCGGCCGGCTGATCGAGAAGGCTCGCCTTCGGTTGTAGCCGTTCGCGACGGAGCAGCGGCTCGGCTGACAACTCCGGCTGCTGTCGCGACGCCTTGGGTCGTCCAGGCGGCTCGGGCTGTACAAGCGAGGGCCTCTGAGCTGCAGACTTTACCTTGTGTTCGAAGAGATGTTCGAGTAAGGTCGGGGCATGCTCCCCAGCCCGATCGCCGACGCGTGGGGCCTGCTCGACCAGGCCGTCGACGCGCTGGTCGCCGCGACCGGACCGGGCGCGGCTGCGAGCGAGTTGGTGCAGACGCTGCGGGTGCGCGAATCGGTCACCCGGCGCCTGGAGCAGCTCGGCGTGCAGGTAGTGGCCGAACTGGACCGGCGCGGCACGTTCGCCGAACACGGCTACGCCTCCCCGACCCGGGCGCTGCAGGATCTGCTGTGCCTCGACCGTGGGGTGGCCGCGCAGCGGGTCGCCGTCGCCGACGCGGTCTGCCCGCGGATCGGGCTCGACGGCGCCGCGCTGCCCGCCCGGCTGCCCGCGACGGCGGAAGTGTTCGCCGCCGGGAACACCTCCCTGGCCCACGTCGCCGTGCTCACCCGGCTGCTGGCCTCCCCGCCCGCGGCCCGGTTGGCCCCGGAGATCTGGGCCGGCGCGGAGATCCAGCTCGCCGACGCCGCCACCAGCTACACCCCCCGCGAGCTGCAGCAGTGGGGCACCGCGCTGCTCGAGGCCCTCGACGAGGAC